>NZ_CP026304.1:1937561-2583415 GCF_003054555.1 Streptomyces lunaelactis
GGGCTCATCCTTCACCGCCGGAGCTTTCAACCTCTTCCCATGCGGGAAGAAGTATTATCCGGTAGACCCGTTTCCAGGGCTTGTCCCAGAGTGAAGGCAGATTGCCCACGTGTTACTCACCCGTTCGCCACTAATCCACCCCGAAGGGCTTCATCGTTCGACTTGCATGTGTTAAGCACGCCGCCAGCGTTCGTCCTGAGCCAGGATCAAACTCTCCATGAATGTTTTCCCGTAATCGGGATGAACACCACTTAGAGCGGAACAGTCGACTCGGAATAAGAGCGACCGTTCACAGCGTCCTCGCTGTGTCATTGCCTACCCACCACAAGGGCCAGTAGGACTTTCAAAGGAACCTCAACCCACCGAAGTGGGCCGGGGTTGTCAATCTGGCGTTGACTTTTGGCACGCTGTTGAGTTCTCAAGGAACGGACGCTTCCTTCGTACTCACCCTCTCGGGCTTTCCTCCGGGCGCTTCCCTTCGTGTTTCCAACCTTACCAGATTCTTTTTCCGTTCCGTTTCCGGTGAGGAATTCAAATCCAGTGGCCGTTGGGAGCCTTTCGCCTTTCGGCGTGTTCACTACTTTAGCCGATTCCCAGGGTGACTCATAATCGAGTCAGTGGGCTTGAATTTCGGCATGCCGAAATCGCACCCGATTGGGTTCGTCGTGAGTAGTGGATGGCCACTTCGGGTTGCTGAACAGCAGGGCCCGTTTCAAGCGGCTCGGGCCACGTTAGGCGTCCCGGGAAGCCGAGTCAAGTTGCCCTGCGGCGCGGTACATGGGCCCGGTAGGGGCTGACCGTGGGGTCGCTGTCGATCCAGAAGCGCCAGGGCTGGTGGGCTCCCCCGCCGCCCACTCCCGTACGCGGGCCGTTGCGCACCTGGTCAGGGCGGGGCGGGGTACCGGGCAGCAGAGACAGTGGGGCGGTGGCGTCGGCGCAGAGGTCGGTGCCGTTCAGGGCACGGTCGACATCGAGGGCCGTGGCCAGGCGGGCGGGGCCTTTGGCCAGTTCTCTGTCATGACGGGCCGAGAATCGACGTTTACGTGCGAGATCGGCGCCGATCTGGATCTCCCCGGCGCGCAGCAGGATGCCGCTCGCCCTGCCTTCCGGGCCGCACACCACGTTCAGGCAGTGCCACATGCCGTAGGTGAAGTAGACGTACGCGTGACCGGGCGGGCCGAACATGACGTCGTTACGCGGGGTTCGGCCGCGGTAGGCATGGGAGCCGGGGTCGAGTTCGCCCGCGTACGCCTCTACTTCAGTGAGCCGCAACTCGATGGGGCCGTCGCCGGTGAGACGTGCCAGTGTGCAGCCAAGGAGCTCGGGGGCCACGTCCAGTACAGGGCGGTCGAAAAAGCCCCGGGGCAGCGGCGTACGGTCGGGCCTCTCGATCATGGCGTACGAGCGTACCCGGGAACCGACTACGGTCGTCGCGCGTATGTAGAGGTCAGGACCAAGGAGGAGTGGACATGGGCTTCAAGAGGCTGCTTGCCAGCATGGGCGCCGGCGGTGCTTCCGTGGAGACGGAGCTGACCGAGGCGAACGTCGTACCTGGCGGTGTCGTCCAGGGCGAGGTACGTATTCAGGGCGGCTCGGTTGACCAGTTGATCGAGGGGCTCTCCGTCGGTCTGCAGGCGCGGGTCGAGGTCGAGGGCGGTGACCAGGAGGTCAAGCAGGACATCGAGTTCACCAAGCAGCGGCTCGGTGGCGCCTTCCAGGTGAAGGCCGGGGCCACGCATGTGGTGCCGTTCGGGCTCGAGATTCCGTGGGAGACCCCGGTCACCAGCATCGCCGGGCAGCAGCTGCGCGGGATGAACATCGGTGTGACCACCGAGCTGGAGATCGCGCGGGCCCTGGACTCGGGCGACCTGGACCCGATCAACGTGCATCCGCTGCCGGCGCAGCAGGCGATCCTGGATGCCTTCATCCAGCTTGGCTTCCGCTTCAAGAGCGCGGACATGGAGCGCGGGCAAATCCGCGGCACCCGTCAGCGGCTGCCGTTCTACCAGGAGATCGAGTTCTTCCCGCCGCAGCAGTACCGCGGGCTGAACCAGATCGAGCTCACGTTCGTCGCGGACGACCGCGAGATGGACGTCATCCTGGAGATGGACAAGAAGCCGGGGCTGTTCAGCGAGAGCAGTGACTCGTACAAGGCCTTCCGGGTCGGTCACCACGACTTCCAGTCGACCGACTGGGCGGCATACCTCAACCAGTGGCTCGCCGATGTCGGTGGGCGTCGTAACTGGCTCTAGGCTCGGATGCGGCAGCAGGTTGGCAGGAGAACAGCCGAAACCGGAGGTTCAGACGTGACCGAGCTCAAGAGGGCGCCGCTTCCGCACGACTTTCATCCGGCGGTGCCGTCGTTCACGGTGGTGAGCGATGACATCGAGCCGGGGTCGGTGCTGAAGGACGCCCAGGTCCACGCGGCGGGCAACACCTCGCCGCAGCTGCGGTGGGAAGGTTTCCCGGCGGAGACCAAGAGCTTCGCCGTGACGTGCTTCGATCCGGACGCGCCGACCGGCAGCGGGTTCTGGCACTGGGTGCTCTTCGACATCCCGGCGTCGGTCGCGGAGCTGCCGGCGGGTGCGGGCAGCGGGAAGTTCGAGGGGCTGCCCGAGGGCGCCGTTCAGGTCCGTAACGACTACGGGTCGAAGGACTTCGGCGGCGCCGCTCCGCCGGCCGGTGAGAACCACCGCTATGTCTTCACCGTGTACGCGGTGGACAGCGAGAGGCTCGGGCCGGACGCGGATGTCTCGCCCGCGGTCGTGGGCTTCAATCTGCGCTTCCACACGCTGGCCCGTGCGCAGCTCATCGCTGAGTACGAGGGTCCCTCGTAGAGCTGACCGTTCGTTTGTTGTTTGCCCTGCCCTGGTCTTGGAGAGATCAGGGCAGGGCATCTTTTATTGCGTTGTCCATCTCGGCGCGCCCGGCCAAAGTTGATCCAAGCCCCAGGCCCGCAACAGGGCTGGGCCGGCGAACGGGAGGTGGGCGAGATGCGTGACACGCTGGTACTGAATGCGAGCTTCGAGCCGCTGTCGACAGTGACCCTCAATCGTGCGGTGGTGCTGGTCCTGCAGGACAAGGCCGTCGTGGAGCACGCCCACCCCGGACTCCGTATGCGCGCGGCCGCAGTCGATCTTCCGGTGCCCCGGGTGATCAGGCTCTGCCGCTATGTCCGGGTGCCTTTCCGAAGACAGGCGCCGTGGTCGAGGCGGGGTGTGCTGGTCAGGGACCAGCACCGGTGCGCGTACTGCGGTAGGCGTGCCACGACCGTGGACCATGTGGTGCCGCGGTCGCGCGGTGGTGCGGACAGCTGGCTGAATACGGTGGCGTCGTGCGCCGAGGACAACCACCGCAAGGCTGACCGTACGCCGGAGCAGGCGGGGATGCCGCTGCTGCACGCGCCGTTCGTGCCGTCGCCTGCCGATGCGATGCTGCTGGGGATGCGGGCCGGTGAGCGGTCGGAGCTGCCGCGGTGGCTGGCGGCGCAGCCTGCCGCGTAGGTCTTCTGTGGGAGAGCCCGCCTTCGTACGAGGGCGGGCTCTCGTGCGTCGCGGGCGGTCAGCGCAGCAGCAGCTGGACGATGGCGACGGTGCCGACCACCACGATCAGGCCGCGCAGTGCCGTCGGGGGGAGGCGGCGGCCGACCTTGGCGCCGAACTGGCCGCCGATGGCGGAGCCGACCGCGAGCAGCACGACCGCCGTCCAGTCGAAGTCCGCGACGAAGAGGAAGAAGAGCGCGGCGACGCTGTTGACGACGGCGGCGAGGACGTTCTTGGCGGCGTTGAGGCGCTGCAGGGTGTCGTCGATCAGCATGCCCATGAGGGCGACGTAGATGATCCCCTGGGCGGCGGTGAAGTAGCCGCCGTAGACGCTGGCGAGGAGCAGTCCGATGAACAGCAGCGGGCCGCCGTCGGGGTGGGCGTGGGTGCCGTTCTGTTCGCGGCGGCGCTGGACAGCTTTGGAGATGCGCGGCTGGAGGATCACCAGGACGAGGGCGAGCGCGACCAGTACGGGCACGATCGTCTCGAAGGCCCTCGGGGGAAGCATCAGGAGCAGTACGGCTCCGCTGATGCCGCCGATCGCGGCGGCGATGCTCAGGCGCAGGACGCGGCTGCGCTGCCCGGTGAGTTCGGCGCGGTAGCCGATGGCTCCGCTGACCGAACCGGGGATCAGGCCGAGGGCGTTGGAGACGGTGGCGGTGACCGGGGGCAGGCCCGTGGCGAGGAGCACCGGGAAGGTGATCAACGTCCCCGATCCGACGATGGTGTTGATCGTGCCGGCGCTGATGCCCGCGGCGAAGACGGCGAGCATCTCCCAGATGGTCACGCTGTGCCTCTCGATGATCGGTGCCGGATGCACCGATCATGCCTCAGAGGCGGCTGGGTCAGTCGATGGGGGGCTGTTCGCGGCGCTCCGTGCCGTTGCCACCGCCGGACTTGCCGGAACCGGAGCCGGATCCGGAGCCGCCGCGCATACCGCCCATCGGGCCCATGTTGCCCATGGCACCGCTCAGTCCCTTGAGCGCGTCGCCGATCTCGCTGGGCACGATCCAGAGCTTGTTGGCGTCGCCCTCGGCGATCTTCGGGAGCATCTGGAGGTACTGGTAGGCGAGGAGCTTCTCGTCGGCGTCTCCGGCGTGGATGGACTCGAAGACCGTACGGATCGCCTGGGCCTCGCCCTCGGCGCGCAGGGCGGCCGCCTTGGCCTCACCCTCGGCGCGCAGGATCGAGGACTGCTTCTCGCCCTCCGCGGTGAGAATCGCGGACTGCCGGATGCCTTCGGCGGTGAGGATCGCGGCGCGCTTGTCACGGTCGGCGCGCATCTGCTTCTCCATCGAGTCCTGGATGGAGGTGGGCGGTTCGATCGCCTTGAGCTCGACGCGGTTGACGCGGATGCCCCACTTGCCGGTGGCCTCGTCGAGGACACCGCGCAGCGCGGCGTTGATCTCCTCGCGGGAGGTCAGGGTCCGCTCGAGGTCCATGCCACCGATGATGTTTCGCAGGGTGGTGACGGTGAGCTGCTCGATCGCCTGGATGTAGCTCGCGACTTCGTACGTCGCGGCGCGGGCGTCGGTCACCTGGTAGTAGATGACGGTGTCGATGTTGACCACCAGGTTGTCCTGGGTGATCACCGGCTGGGGCGGGAAGGGGACGACCTGTTCACGGAGGTCGATGCGGTTGCGGATCGAGTCGATGAACGGGACGACGATGTTCAGGCCGGCGTTGAGGGTGCGGGTGTAGCGCCCGAAACGTTCGACGATGGCGGCACTGGCCTGTGGGATGACCTGGATCGTCTTGATCAGGGCGATGAAGACCAGCACCACCAGAATGATCAGGACGATGATGATCGGTTGCATCGCGTTCCCTTGGCCCTTCGCTGCCGGATGAATCTGATGATCGAGTTTCCCAGAACACGGGCTGGTGTGTGGGGTGTTCGGCCTGGTTGGGTCACATGACAACGGCGGTTGCGCCGTCGATCTCCACGACGTCGACCTGCTGGCCGGCCTCGAAGGACATGTCCGCGTCGAGTGCGCGCGCGGACCAGATCTCGCCGGCGAGTTTGATCCGGCCGCCGCTGCCGTCGACCCGCTCCAGGACGACGGCCTGACGGCCCTTCAGCGCGTCGATCCCGCTGGCGAATTGGGGGCTCTGGGCTCTGTGTCGGCTCGCGATGGGGCGTACGACCGCGATGAGTGCGACGGAGACCGCGACGAAGACGAGCACCTGTGCCACCGTGCCGCCGCCGAGCGCCGCGACGACGGCCCCGGCCACCGCTCCTGCGGAGAACATTCCGAACTCGGGCATCGCGGTCAGGACAAGCGGAATGCCCAGTCCGACCGCGCCGATCAGCCACCACACCCATGCGTCGATTTCCACATGCTCATGGTAGGTCCGCCGGTCGCAGTGGGGACAGGGGTCGCGATCAGGTGGAACAGTCCCGGTGTGCGGGTTTCGTGCGCGTGTCAGCCGAGCGGGAGGCCCTGCGCGGTCCAGCGCTCGCTGCTCTGCTCGACGACGAGCGGGAGGCCGAAGCAGAGCGAGAGGTTGCGTGAGGTCAGCTCGGTCTCCATCGGACCGGCGGCCAGCACCTTGCCCTGACGGATCATCAGCACATGGGTGAAGCCGGGGGCGATCTCCTCGACGTGGTGCGTCACCATGATCATGGAGGGGGCGTACGGGTCGCGGGCGAGGCGGCCGAGGCGGCGGACGAGGTCCTCACGGCCGCCGAGGTCGAGGCCGGCCGCCGGCTCGTCGAGGAGCAGCAGCTCGGGGTCGGTCATCATCGCGCGGGCGATCAGGGTGCGCTTGCGCTCGCCCTCGGAGAGGGTGCCGAACTTGCGGTCCAGGTAGTCGGTCATGCCGAGGCGGTCGAGGAAGGCGCGGGCGCGCTCATCGTCGACGGCGTCGTAGTCCTCGTGCCACGTGGCGGTCATGCCGTATGCGGCGGTGAGCACCGTCTGCAGCACGGTCTGGCGCTTGGGGAGCTTCTCGGCCATGGCGACGCCGGCCATGCCGATGCGGGGGCGGAGTTCGAATACATCGACACCGGCGGTGCCGAGGCGCTCGCCCAGGATCTTCGCGGTACCGGAGGTCGGGAAGAGGTAGCTGGAGGCGATGTTGAGGAGGGTGGTCTTGCCGGCGCCGTTGGGGCCGAGGATCACCCAGCGCTCACCCTCCTTGACCGACCAGGAGACGTCGTCCACCAGAGCGCGTCCGTCGCGGACCACGGATACGTCCACCAGCTCCAGTACATCGCTCATGAGCGCGTTGTCTCCCCATGCAATCGTCTTGAGGTATTGGGGGCCTTTGTGCACCTGTGGGCACAGCTCCCAGGGAAAACCTACGCCACCAGTCGGGTGGCCCGGCCCCCCGGCCCGGTCCCTAGGCTGGGTCCATGCTTTCCGAACCACGCTCAGGACGACTGGCCGCATGGGGAAATGCCCTGTTGGCCGGATTTGTATCGCCGGATGACGCGGTGCTCGCGATCGTCGGCGACGACGCGGTGCACCGAGTGGAGGGGTTGCCGGGCGAGGCGGGCCCGGTCGGGCTGACGCTGGCGCTGGGTCGCCTGCGGGTGCTCGGGGTGACCGGGTACCGGGTCGCGCTGCCGGCGCCGGGTCATCCGCTGGGACTCAGCGGGCCGCCGGACTTCAACGCGCGGGCGCTCGACGCGGAGGAGGCCGTGGTCGCTTCGGGAGCGGCATACGGCCTGGTGCCCGAGGTGTACGAGGCCGGGCCCGCGGGAGATGTGCACACGGAGGTCGTCTGGCACTGCCTGCCGGTGCGGGATGCGCCGCCCGCGGACGTGCCCTCGCTCGGAGAGGCGGAGCGGGAGCTGGCGGAGGCGTTGCGGGAGGCGACGGAGGTGATGTCGCGGCTGGATGTGGCGGCGTCGGGTCCGGTGGCGGAGGCGGCGATCGACGCGTACCGGGCGCGGGCGTCACGGGGCGCCGGCGAGGTACTGGCTCCGGGGTATCCGCCGCGCGCGGTACGGGTGTTGGAGCTGGCGCAGCGGGTCGGGCTGCTGATCTCGGTGGCGTACGAGAACGGGCACGGCGGGGCGGTGAGCGCGTCGGAGATGGCGGCGCGGGGGGAGGCGCTGCGGCCGGTGGAACGGGTGGCGAGACGGGCGCAGGTGGCGGCGTACAACGCGTACGTGGAGGAGAGGGAGCGGGGAGCGCGCTGACGGCGCTCGGGTTCGGGGGCCCGGTGCCACCCGGCCCACGCCGACCACATGACCGGTCCCCGCAAGGGACCGGCCCCCAGGTGGTGCCTGGGGGCCGGGGGGTCACCGTTCGGTCGTGGGAACCGGTCAGCCGTTGAAGCCGTCGTTCCCGAACGCCGGGTTCAGCGCGCCGATCACGTTGACGGTGTTGCCGACGGCGTTCACCGGGACGTGGACCGGGACCTGGACCAGGTTGCCGGAGGCAACGCCCGGGGAGTTGACGGCCGTGCCATCGGCGTGCGCACCCGTGGTGGCGGACGCCACACCCGCACCGGCGGCGACGAGGCTACCGGCGACCATGGTGAGGGCTGCGGCCTTCTTCAGGTTCTTCACTTCGAAATCCTCCTGAGCATTCGCTGCGGCCAACCGCCGCAGCACTCCATGGAGAACGGCGCGGAGTCGATCAGGATGCGCTGGACGGGTGACATACACCCGACAGTATGAATCTCGGTTCGGAAGGCGACGGTCCGGTTAGGGGGTGTCAGCCATCGGCCCGCGACGCCGCCCGGACTTCCCCGGGGCCGCTTAGGGTCTTTCGTTTGGATCAGGCCGGATGAGTGAGCGGCCCGCCGCGGAGCGGCTGATGTCACTGCGGTGCGTGCGATCGCAAGGCGGAGGAGGGAGGCATGGCGGAGCCATGCCGACCGACGACAACGCGGCGAGCGTGCGTGCCAGGGCACGCGAGCCCGGCAAGATCCAAACGAGAGGCCCTAGCCCGCCATGCCGTGTCTGACGGCCCACAGCGCCGCCTGGGTGCGATCCGCCAGGTCCAGCTTCATCAGGATGTTCGAGACGTGTGTCTTGACGGTCTTCTCGGACAGGACGAGCGCCCGGGCGATCTCGCGGTTGGAGCGACCGTCGGAGATCAGGCCGAGCACCTCCCTTTCGCGCTCGGTCAGGGTGCTGCCGCGGCCCGTGCCGCTGCCCGGGTCGTCCTGGGAGAGGAGCGCGCCCGCGACCTCCGGCTGGAGCAGGACATGGCCCGCGTGTACCGAGCGGATGGCGCCGGCCAGTGCCTCCGGGTCGACGTCCTTGTAGACGTAGCCCGAGGCGCCCGCGCGCAGGGCGGGGACGACCGTGCGCTGCTCGGTGAAGCTGGTGACGATCAACACCTTGGCGGGGTTGGCGAGTTCGCGGAGCTTGCGGAGCGCCTCGATGCCGTCCATGCCGGGCATCTTGATATCCATGAGGACGACGTCCGGCTTCAGCTCCTCGGCGCGGGCCACCCCCTCGGCGCCGTCCGCGGCCTCGCCGACGACCTCGATGTCGTCCTGGATCTCCAGGAACGTACGCAGGCCTCGGCGGACCACCTGGTGGTCGTCGACCAGCAGGACCCGAATATTGTCAGCCACCGGGGACCTCCATCTCGATCGTGGTGCCTTTGCCCGGCGCGGAATCCACGGTGAGCCTTCCACCGACCCCGCTCGCCCGGTCCCGCATCGAGACGAGTCCCAGATGCCGGCCGGCCCGGCGGACCGTCCTCGGCTCGAATCCCTTGCCGTTGTCGGTGACGCCGAGGACCGCGCCCTGGCCACGGCGGGCCAGGACCACATCGACCTGGTCGGCGCCGGAGTGCCGCAGCGCGTTGTGCAGGGCCTCCTGGGCGACGCGGAGCAGGGCCTCCTCCTGCGCTGCCGGCAGGGCGCGGATGCCGGAGGCGTCGAAGGTGACCTTGGCACTGTGCGCGCGGTCGAGGACCTGGATGTGCGTACGGAGTGTGTTGACCAGGCCGTCCTCGTCGAGGGCCGCGGGGCGCAACTCGACGACGGCGGCGCGCAGTTCGTCCGCTGCCTCGGCGGCGAGCCCCGCGACCTGCTGGAGCTCGCCCTTGGCGCGGGCCGGGTCGCGGTCCACCAGGGCGGCCGCGGCCTGCGCGGTCAGCCGGAGCGAGAAGAGCTTCTGGCTCACCGCGTCGTGCAGTTCATGGGCGAGGCGGGAGCGCTCCTCGGCGATGGTGAGCTCGCGGCTGCGCTCGTACAGCCGGGCGTTGGTCAGGGCTATCGCGGCGTGCTGGGCGAGGATGGAGAGCAGTTCCTCGTCCTCCGCGGTGAAGCCGCAGCCGCCGTCCGGCTTGGGGCACCTCTTGTTGGCGAGGAAGAGCGCGCCGATGACCTCGTCGCCGTCCTTGACCGGCAGGCCGAGGAAGTCGGACATGTCGGGGTGGGCGGACGGCCAGCCCTCGAAGCGAGAGTCCTCGCGGACATCCGCGAGTCGCTCCACCTTCGCGTCGCGGAGCATCGAGGCGAGGATGCCGTGCTGCCGCGGGAGGGGACCGATCGCCTTCCACTGCGCGTCGCTGACGCCGTCGACGACGAACTGGGCGAAGCCGCCGTGGTCGTCGGGCACGCCCAGCGCCGCGTACTCGGCGTCGAGGAGCTCGCGCGCCGAGGCGACGATCGTCTTCAGCACGTCGCGCACCTCGAGATGCCTGCTCATCGCGAGGAGCGCGGTGCTCACGGCGGCGAGGCCGGAGCTGGGTCGATGACTCATGAACTCACCGTACCGGCGGGTTGTGACAGTCCGTATCGGGCCAGGGACGGCACCCGCCCAGGGCTCAGGGCGTAGGTCGAAATCCCTTACCGGTGGGTCCCCGCGCACGAGGCGTCCGGCACGGCCGCGTTCCTACGTTGGGGGCATCGACGCGGACAGCGGGCAAGGGGATGGACATCATGCCGGTAGCGGTGATCACAGGGGCTTCGAAGGGCCTGGGGCGTGCGCTCGCGGCCGCCCTCGCCGAGCAGGGCTGGGATCTGGTGCTGGGGGCCAGGACCGCGAGCGCCCTCAACGAGAGCGCGCGGAGTATCGGCGCTTCGTACGGAACGCGCGTGGTGCCGGTGGCGGGAGATGTCACCGATGCCGGGCACCGTAAGGAGCTGCTGGCCGCGGCCGGCGGGCTCGGCGGCCTTGATCTGCTGGTGAGCAATGCGAGCGCCCTGGGCGCCGAGCCGCTGGTGCGGCTGGACGCGCTGCCGCTGGAGGGGCTGCGGGCGGCGCTGGAGACCAATGTGGTCGCCGCGCTGGGGCTCGTACAGGAGGCGCTGCCGCTGCTGCGGGCGTCGGAGGCGGGCACGGTGATCGCGGTCAGTTCGGACGCGGGGGCCGAGGCGTACGAGACCTGGGGCGGCTACGGGGCCTCAAAGGCCGCTCTGGACCAGCTGGCGGCGGTCCTCGCGGTCGAGGAGCCGGAGCTGCGGGTGTGGACGGTCGACCCCGGCGACATGCAGACGGATCTGTACGCGGCCGCCGTACCGGACGACGACGATCCGCGCCCGGCGCCGGAGGCGGTGGTTCCGGGCTTCCTCCGCCTGCTGGAGCAGCGGCCCGTGAGCGGGCGGTACGCGGCGCCCGCGCTGGTGGATGTGCGATGAGCGTGCTGGAGACGCTGTGGGTGCCCGAGGAGCTCTCGGCGCGGGTGCCGGCCGAGGAGCGCGGTTCGGGGCGGGACGACGTACGCCTGATGGTCTCGCGCGGGACGGAGGTCTCCCACCACGCCTTCCGTGACCTTCCCGGGCAACTGCTGGCCGGGGACGTCCTGGTGGTCAATACATCGGTCACGCTGCCCGCGGCGGTCAACGGGCGGGTCGGCGGCGATGCGGTCGTCGTGCACTTCTCGACGCGGGGTGACGACCACCGCTGGGCGGTGGAGCTGCGCCGGCCGGACGGCTCGGGCAGCACGCTGCCGCGCGCCGGAGGGCCCGTGGGGGCGCTCGTACGACTTCCCGGGGGCGAGAAGCTCGTGCTGGAGGAGCCGCTGACGCCGGGCGCGGACCGGCTGTGGTGGGCCTCGGTGTCGACGGACGTGGCAGGGCTGATGCGCCGCTGCGGCAGGCCGATCCGGTACCGGTACACGGTGCGGGACCAGCCCCTGTCCGCGTATCAGACGGTCTTCGCGCTGCCCTCCCCCGACGGCGCCGGCTCGGCGGAGATGCCGAGCGCCGCGCGCCCCTTCACCGCGCGGCTGGTGGCAGAGCTGGTGAGCCGTGGCGTGCAGTTCGCTCCGGTCACTCTGCACACGGGGGTGGCGTCGGCGGAGGCGTACGAGCCGCCGTATCCGGAGCGCTTCGAGGTGCCGCCGACGACGGCGTGGCTGGTGAATGCCGCGCGCGCGAAGAGAGCAGGGCGCGGAGCGCTTCCTTGGAAGGGTGGTGGCGGGCGACGGGCGGGAGGGCGCATCGTGGCGGTCGGCACGACGGCCGTACGCGCCCTGGAGTCGGCCGCGGGTCCCGACGGCGTGGTGCACGCGGCCTCGGGGTGGACCGATCTGGTCATCACGCCGGGGCGCGGGGCGCGTGCCGTGGACGGGCTGCTGACCGGGCTGCACGAGCCGGAGGCCTCGCATCTGCTGATGCTGGAGGCGATCGCGGGGCGAGAGGCTCTGTACCGCGGTTATGCCGAGGCATTGCGCCGTCTCTACCTCTGGCACGAGTTCGGCGACGTCCACCTCATACTCCCGGACGACAACCCTCACTCTTTGCATTGCTGACGCAACGCGTGGTGAGAATGCTACGCGCTCGATGTGAGCCCGCGCATAGGACGCACATCACTTACGAACACCCCTAGTGGACACATATGGGGCACGTGAGCGGGGACTGGGTAGGTTTTGAGGCATTTACCCCGACCGTGATCCACTACTGCGGATAGTACGTCACACCTTTGCCACAGCATTTTGCTGCCGCTAAGAATTGCAGCCGTCGCCGCCGAGGAGCGCAGCGCCGCCCCGGCCTGATGCGACTTCCGCTATTCGAATGAGGTACGTCTGTATGTCCGCGTTCCGCATTAACAGTCGTCTGAACAAGACCCACAAGTTCTCCATCGCCGGCATCGCCACGGCCGGCGCTGCGGCCCTCGCGTTCTCCCTCGTCCCGGGGAACGCCTCCGCCGGCACCGAGATCCGCGCCGCCGACACCGCGAAGACGACCGCCGTGAAGGCGATCGCCGAGCAGCAGTCCGCGGCCAAGGCCAAGACGGCCGCCGCGGCCAAGAAGGCTGCAGCAGACGCCGCGGCCAAGGCCAAGGCCGACGCCGCGGCCAAGAAGGCTGCTGCGGCCAAGAAGGCCGCCGCCGACGCTGCCGCCAAGAAGAAGGCTGCCGCCGCGGCCGCGGCCAAGAAGAAGGCCGCTGCCAAGGCCGCCGTGAAGGAGCGGGCGAAGAAGCAGGCCGCCAGCCGCGCCGCCGCCCGCAAGCCGGTCTACGCCAACAACCTGGACGGCTGGATCCGCGAGGGTCTCTCGATCATGAAGAAGCACGGCATCCCCGGCACGTACGACGGGCTGCACCGCAACATCATCCGTGAGTCCAGCGGCAACCCGAACGCCATCAACAACTGGGACATCAACGCGATCAACGGCGTCCCGTCGATCGGCCTGCTGCAGGTCATCAAGCCGACGTTCGACGCCTACCACGTCGCGGGCACGGCCCACAACCAGTACGACCCGGTCGCCAACATCGTCGCCGCGGCCAACTACGCCGCCGACCGCTACGGCTCGATCGACAACGTCGACAGCGCCTACTGAGCAACACAGGCACGCTCCTGACATACGCCGAAGGGCGGCACCCGGCGGGGTGCCGCCCTTCGGCGTGTGCGTGTCCACGCTACTTGCGCATGACCTCCGGCTCGTGGCGGCGCAGCAGCCGCGCGACCGCGAAGCCGCAGGCGATGCCGATCGCGAGCAGGATCGCGATGTTCATGCCCCACTGGCCGGCCGTGTGCTCCCACAGCGGGTCCAGGTTGGTGGGGTTCTTCGGGTCCCACGGCGGCATCAGGTGCGACAGGTCGAGCGTCGCACCGGCGGCGGCGATGGCCCAGCGGGACGGCATCAGCCAGGCGAACTGCTCCAGGCCGGGCGAACCGTAGACCTGGAAGAGAATGCCGGTGAAGACGACCTGGACGATCGCGAACATGACCAGCAGCGGCATCGTCTTCTCGGCGGTCTTCACCAGCGAGGAGATGACCAGGCCGAACATCATCGAGGTGAAGCCCAGGGCCGTGATGGTGACGCACAGCTCGACGGCCGGCGGCATGATCAGGCCCTCTTCGGGCAGCTCGCGCGTGGCGAAGCCGATACCGCAGATGATGACGCCCTGGATGGCCGTTATCACGCCGAGGACGATCACCTTGGACATCAGATACGCCGAGCGGGACAGGCCGGTGGCCCGTTCCCGTTCGTAGATGACCCGTTCCTTGATCAGTTCTCGTACGGAGTTGGCCGCGCCCGAGAAGCACATGCCGACCGCGAGGATCAGCATGATCGTGCCGGCGTCGCCGTTGAACCTGGACGGCGGCGTCGGCGGGGCGAGGCCGAAGTCGGCCGGGATGACGACGCTGACCACACCGAGGACGGCGGGCAGGATCACCATCAGGCCCAGGAAGCCCCGGTCGGACGCGATCACCGAGGAGTAGCGGCGGATCAGCGTCCACAGCTGGGAGCCCCAGCTCTGCGCCTTCGGCGGTCGCATCTGCTGCGCAGGCGGCATGGTGACGGACTGCGCGGCGACGGCGTCGATGTCGGCGGCGTACATCTGGTAGTGCTGCGAGCCGCGCCAGCGTCCCGCCCAGTCGTAGTCGCGGTAGTTCTCGAACGCCGAGAAGACGTCGGCCCAGGTGCTGTAGCCGAAGAAGTTGAGCGCTTCCTCCGGCGGGCCGAAGTACGCCACCGCGCCACCGGGGGCCATGACGAGCAGCTTGTCGCAGATCGCCAGCTCGGCCACGGAGTGGGTGACGACGAGGACCGTACGGCCGTCGTCGGCGAGGCCGCGCAGCAGCTGCATGACATCGCGGTCCATGCCCGGGTCGAGGCCGGAGGTCGGCTCGTCCAGGAAGATCAGCGACGGCTTGGTCAGCAGCTCGAGGGCGACGGAGACGCGCTTGCGCTGGCCGCCGGAGAGCGAGGTGACCTTCTTGTCCTTGTGGATGTCGAGCTTGAGCTCGCGCAGCACCTCGTCGATACGGGCCTCGCGCTCGGCCTCGGCGGTGTCGCCGGGGAAGCGGAGCTTGGCCGCGTACTTGAGGGCCTTCCGGACGGTCAGCTCCTTGTGCAGGATGTCGTCCTGCGGGACCAGACCGATGCGCTGGCGCAGCTCGGCGAACTGCTTGTACAGGTTCCGGTTGTCGTAGAGGACGTCACCCTCGTTGGCGGGCCGGTAGCCGGTGAGCGCCTTGAGCAGGGTGGACTTGCCGGAGCCCGACGGGCCGATGACCGCGATCAGCGACTTCTCCGGGACGCCGAAGGAGACGTCCTTGAGGATCTGCTTGCCGCCTTCGACCGTCACCGTGAGGTGGCGGGCGGAGAAGGAGACCTCACCGGTGTCGACGAACTCCTCGAGCCGGTCCCCGACGAGGCGGAAGGTCGAGTGACCGACGCCGACGATGTCGTTCGGGCCGAGGAGTACGGTGCCGTTCTTGGCGATCGGCTGACCGTTGACGTACGTGCCGTTGTGGGATCCGAGGTCGCGGATCTCGAAGCGGCCGTCGGGAGTCGCCACGAACTCGGCGTGGTTGCGCGAGACCTGGAGGTCGGAGACGACCAGTTCGTTCTCGAGCGCTCGACCGATGCGCATCACCCGGCCGAGGGCCAGCTGATGGAAGGTGGTCGGGCTGCGGTCCCCGTACACCGGCGGAGCCCCCGCGAAACCGCCCGCGCCGCCGGGTCCCTGCTGGTGCGGGACCTGCGCCTGCGGCGGCTGCTGCCAGCCCTGTTGGGGCTGCGCCGGAGCCTGCGGCGGCTGCTGCCAGCCCTGCTGCTGCGGCTGGACCGGAGCCTGCGCGGCCTGCTGCTTGACCGCCTGCTGCTGGGGCGCGGCACTCTGGGCGCTGTACGCGCCGGCGCTGGCGGCACCCGAGAGGCTCAGCCGCGGGCCGTCGGTCGCGTTGCCCAGGTGCACGGCCGAGCCGGGGCCGATCTCCATCTGATGGATCCGCTGGCCCTGTACGTATGTGCCGTTGGTGCTGCCGTGGTCCTCGATCACCCAACTCCGGCCGCCCCAGCTGATGCTGGCGTGCCGCCACGAGACCCTGGCGTCGTCGATCACCAGGTCGCCCTGCGGATCACGTCCGAGGGTGTATGACCTGGACGGATCGAGGGTCCAGGTCCTTCCGTTCAATTCCAGTACGAGTTCCGGCACTCCATGCCCCACTTATTGTCCCCCGAGTTACCCCCATCACAGGGAGTCTAGGGATGGCGAACATCCTGAGGAACTATTTCAGGCCCGCTCCCGTATCCGAAAGCCGGGCCTTGTGAAGACCGCGTTCGGACCGGCCGTTGACGGGGGAGAAACACGCCCGGAGAGTGGTAACCGCCCATGAGTGCGTACGGATCACGCGCGAATGGGGGTAACTGGGGCAAACCCAGAGGGATCGGGGGGTCCGCATGAACGCGAGCGGCAGTGCCGACCGGGTGCGCTGGGGCGATGTGCTGCTGGCGTCGATAGCGGCGGTGAGCTGGGCACTGGTCGGTATGGCCGGTGCGGCGGCGCTCGGACTGCACCTGCTGGGCGCGGATTCGACGGCGGCGCTCGGGCCGATGACGGCGGCCACGGTGGTGCTCGCGGTGGGCGGATCGGTCACTCCGGCAGGTGATGTGTCCGCGTTCGGGCTGGAAGGCGCAGAGGCCACGACGGCCGTCGACATCACGCCACTGGGCGTGGGCCTCGTCGGGGCGTTACTCCTTGCGTACTTCTTCCTACGCTCGCTGCGTGGCGCCGGGCCGTACATCTCGGGGACCGAACTCGCCGCGCGGGCGGGCGGGGTGGTGATTCTGTTCGTCGCGACCGTCGGCGGGCTGGCATGGGCAGGTCACGACGTCATCACGATCGACGGGGCGGAGCTGGGGCTGGA
Organism: Streptomyces lunaelactis; assembly: GCF_003054555.1. Lineage (NCBI taxonomy): Bacteria > Bacillati > Actinomycetota > Actinomycetes > Kitasatosporales > Streptomycetaceae > Streptomyces > Streptomyces lunaelactis. Next base: position 1,954,123 of record NZ_CP026304.1, read on the forward strand.
CCTCGACAAGGCGCCGGGGGCCGGTGGCGGCGGTATCGAGGTACCGGGGCTGGGCGACATCGGGGACATCGGGGGGCTGTTGCCCGACCGGGTCGGGCATCTCGTGGACGCCGAGGCGGCGGTGGGGTTCAGCGTGAACACCACGGATTCGCTGGCGGGCGCGTTGTTCTGGGTGCTCGGGGTGCTGGTGATCGCACTGCTCGCGTCCCGGCGTACGCCGCTGCCCCGCGGGGCAGCGTGGGAGGCGGTGCGGCGCACCGTACGGCCGGCGGCGTCCGCGATGGTGAGCGTGCTGCTGGTCGCGGTCCTCGCGGGGTACGCGGCTGCCGCGTACGCGGCGATCGGCGACGACCACCCGAAGCGGATCGCGGGAGCGGCGCTGATCGGGGCGCCGAACGGGGCGTGGCTGGGGATACCCCTGGGGCTGTTCGTGCCCTGGGACGGCAGAGCGACGGGTGAGCTGGCGAAGGTGCTGCCTGATCCGCTGGACGAGCTGCTGCGGGTCTCGGCGGACGAGCCCGCGACCGTGAGCAGGCTGGCGGAACTGGACGGGCGGGTATGGCTGTTGGCGGTCGCGGCAGCGGTGATGATGCTGTACGCGGGGGTGCTGGCGGCGGCGCGTACACCGGTGGACGGGCACGGGGCCTTCGCGTTCGCCGGTCGGTGCGCGGTGCGTCTGGGGCTGGTCACGGCGCTGACCCTGCCGCTGCTGGTGTGGCTGACGGATGTCTCGGCGGACGCGTCGCTGTCGGTGCTGGGCATAGACGCCTTCGGCGCGGGCATCGAGCTGCACGGCCAGATGGGCATGGCGCTGCTGCTGGGGCGGCGGGAGCGGGACGGGCGGGGTGGGGCGCTGCTGGTGTACGGACGCGGGCGCCGGGCCGGCGCAGGCCGAGGTGGCTGCGGCCGACGTGCCCGGGCCGTACCGCCCGGCGGCGCCGTACCGCCCGTCGAACGACGACACGAACCCGTATCTGCGCCCGCCGCCGGGGATCCACGGCGCCCCGACGATGGTGGGCCCGCTCACTCCACCACCCGCCGCGCCGCCCTCCGCACCGGACCCGGAGGAGGGGCCGCCCCCGCCCGGCGCCCCGAGAAGCGGCCGCTGAGGGCGCCGGCTGTCCGGCACTCGGGACGCGTCGTCTCACCGTCACCTCCGCCCGATACGGTGGAAGCACCATGAGCGCATCGCAGCCCCCCGCATCGCAGACCCCTCAGACCCCTGAGACCTCTGAGACCCCTGACGTACCCACCCTCCTCGTCAAGATCTTCGGGAAGGACCGTCCCGGGATCACCGCAGGCCTCTTCGACACCCTCGCCGCCTACTCCGTCGACGTCGTCGACATCGAGCAGGTCGTCTCCCGGGGCCGCCTCGTCCTGTGCGCCCTCGTCACCGCGCCGACCGCCGGTGGGACCACCGAGGGCGAGCTGCGGGCGACCGTGCACAGCTGGGCCGAGTCCCTGAAGCTGCAGGCCGAGATCATCTCGGGCACCGGCGACAACCGGCCGCGCGGCAGTGGCCGTTCGCATGTCACCGTGCTGGGGCACCCGCTCACCGCCGAGTCGACCGCCGCCATAGCGGCCAGGATCGCGGCGATCGGCGGCAATATCGACCGGATCTTCCGGCTCGCCAAGTATCCCGTCACCGCCGTCGAGTTCGCGGTGTCCGGCACGGAGACCGAGCCGCTGCGCACCGCGCTGGCGACCGAGGCCGCCGAGATCGGCGTAGATGTGGCGGTCGTGTCGGCCGGGCTGCACCGGCGGGCCCAGCGCCTGGTCGTCATGGATGTGGACTCGACCCTCATCCAGGACGAGGTCATCGAGCTGTTCGCCGCGCATGCGGGGTGCGAGGACAAGGTCGCCGAGGTCACCGCCGCCGCGATGCGCGGTGAGCTGGACTTCGAGCAGTCGCTGCACGCGCGCGTGGCGCTGCTGGCCGGGCTCGACGCGTCCGTCGTGGACAAGGTACGGACGGAGGTCAGGCTGACCCCCGGTGCCCGCACCCTGATCCGTACGCTCAAGCGGCTCGGCTACCAGGTGGGCGTCGTGTCGGGTGGCTTCACCCAGGTCACCGACGATCTCAAAACGCGGCTCGGGCTCGACTTCGCCTCGGCGAACACGCTGGAGATCGTGGACGGGAAACTCACCGGCCGGGTGGTCGGCGAGATCGTGGACCGCGCGGGCAAGGCCCGGCTGCTGCGCCGGTTCGCCACCGAGGCGGGGGTGCCGCTGTCGCAGACCGTCGCGATCGGTGACGGTGCCAATGATCTGGACATGCTCAATGCGGCAGGGCTCGGTGTCGCCTTCAACGCCAAGCCCGTCGTCCGCCGGGCGGCCCACACCGCGGTCAATGTGCCGTTCCTGGACGCGGTGCTCTATCTGCTGGGGATTACGCGCGAAGAGGTCGAGGCGGCCGACGGCGAGGGCGCGGAGCACTAGGGGGTGTCTGACAAATAGCGGGTGCCGTCGCCCGAACCGGGACTCCGCCCCGCACCCCGCTCCTCAATCGCCGGAGGGGCTGAAATCACCCCCTGGCGCGCACGGGCAAGGGGCCCCGGCGCGAAGACTCGCGCCTGGGCCGGCTGCATCGGCCGGATGGGGGTCAGTCGTGCGACGCCCAGTATTCGAGCAGAGTGCCCACGCCGTGCTCCACGGACTTCCAGGAGCCGCTGAAGCCCACGACCGCGAGCGCCGCGGTCGGGAAGCCGCTCTTCGTCATCCGGGCCAGCGTGTCACCCTCGGCCTTGCCGGCGAGCGCGTCCGCGAGCGCGTGCACCCCGGGGTTGTGGCCGATCACGAGAAGATCGTTCACCTCGTCCGGGGTCTCGTTGAGCAGCGCGATCAGATCGCCGAGTGAGGCGTCGTACAGCCGCTCCTCGTACACCGTCCTGGGGCGGTGCGGCAGCTCGTGCACCGCCAGCTTCCAGGTCTCGCGGGTCCTGCTCGCTGTCGAGCACAGAGCCAGGTCGAAGGCGATACCGGTCTCGGCCAGTCTGCGGCCTGCCGTCGAGGCGTCCTGGCGGCCGCGCTCGGCGAGCGGGCGCTCATGGTCGGACACCTGCGGCCAGTCGGCCTTCGCATGCCGGAGGAGGGCGATCCTGCGGGATTCGGGAGGTCCGGGGGGTGTCCCACCGGAAGACACAGCGGCGCTCATGCACCCCAGCTTCGCATGAAATGCGCCAGCGGGCGCAGGGTGTTGGCGGGCTCCCCCACGAAGGGTGAATCCGTCACCGGGACCGTGTCTACCGGGACAGTGTGTGCTGGATGCGGTCGATGATCTGGCCGACCGCCGGGTCGCCGCCCGCGGCGTGCGCCTGGCCGGGGTCCGCGATCAGCAGGAGCAGTACGACGAAGGCGAGCATCGGCAGGGCGAGGGCCCACCACGGCAGCCGGATGTCGACGCTGCCCGAGGCCTTGGCGTGGGACCGGGTGTACGTGTGGGCCGACATGGCCGCCTCCGTAGGTCTGCGGTTTCAGTACCTCAAACCTAGGGATCATGGGCCCGCGGGCCCATCCGGTGACCCACCCACTTCACCCTGACCCTGACCCCCTAGGGGTTGGTGGTGCTAGCACCACCTTGCGGGCCGCGGGCGACCAACTCCGTGTCAGGGCGAGGCGATGGACGCGATCACGGCGATCACCACCGTGATGGCGATCATCGCGCCGAACACGAGGAGGAGCTTCTTCTGACCGTTCGGGGGGTTCGGGTCGAGCACAGGCATGGACTCAGTCTCGCACCTCGGCATTCGTCCTCGATCGTCCGGTCCCGGCCGGCCACCAGCAGCGGTCCCGGGATGGAGATCAGATAGCCCATGGACCACGCGCGGATGGTCGATGCGATCCGCACGGGCGACGGCGACGCGGCGGCCGCGGAGGGGGGCCCGCCACCCGTTCATGTGCCTGCGGAAACCTACTGGGGCCGGTGGCTGACCCAGACCTCGCGGATCTCCTTCCAGCAGCGCTCGGTGAGCTCCGCGTAGCCGGCCGGGCCGATGCTGACGGGCGCGCTGTCCGCGTCGACGTCCCACCAGCGTTCGCACTCGACATGCAGTTGGACGCGGTCGGTCTCGGGGTACGGATTGTGGCAGTAGGCGGTGGCCCGGGAGCCTTCGACGACGATGCGGCAGTCGGCCTCGAAGGTTACGGGCTGCGACTGGGACCGGGACTTCGGCTCTTCGATGCGCGGCTGGGAAACGGCGGTCGGCGTGGCCCACAGCAGGACCGTCAGGCTGACCAGTACGGAGGCGGAGCACCAGGTCGTACGCACAAGCAGGACCTCCTCGGCCGTACTGCGGCTGGTGGCCGCGGCTGCACCACAAGGGGGATTGCCTCTCCAGCCTCGCCCTCTGCGGGGTGCACCGCGCGCTCCGGGGGCCCGAACGGGCGACGCCCCGGTTCCTGTGAGGAGCCGGGGCGTCGTCGTAGAACTCGCTGCGCGGTGACTCGCTACGCGCCGATGGCGTGCAGACCGCCGTCCACGTGGACGATCTCGCCGGTCGTCTTCGGGAACCAGTCCGAGAGCAGCGCCACGACACCACGGCCGGCAGGCTCCGGGTCGGACATGTCCCACTCCAGCGGGGAACGGTGGTTCCACACGTCCGCGAGCTCCGAGAAGCCCGGGATGGACTTGGCGGCCATGGAGCCGATCGGACCGGCCGAGACCAGGTTGCAGCGGACGTTCTGCTTGCCCAGATCGCGGGCGAGGTAGCGCGACGTGGCCTCCAGCGCGGCCTTGGCCGGGCCCATCCAGTCGTACTGCGGCCAGGCGAACTTGGCGTCGAAGGTCAGGCCGACGACCGAGCCGCCTTCGTTCATCAGCGGCAGGCACGCCATCGTGAGCGACTTCAGCGAGAACGCCGAGACGTGCATCGCCGTGGCGACGGACTCGAACGGCGTGTTGAGGAAGTTGCCGCCGAGCGCGTCCTGCGGGGCGAAGCCGATGGAGTGGACGACGCCGTCCAGCCCGCCGAGCTCGTCGCGTACCAGGTCGGCGAGCCGGTCCAGGTGCTCGGTATTGGTCACGTCCAGCTCGATGACCTTGACGGGCTTGGGCAGCTTCCTGGCGATGCGCTCGGTGAGCGTGGGCCGGGGGAAGGCGGTCAGGATGATCTCGGCGCCCTGCTCCTGGGCCAGCCTGGCGGTGTGGAAGGCGATGGACGACTCCATCAGCACACCGGTGATCAGGATGCGCTTGCCGGCGAGGATTCCACTCATGTGATCAGTGACCCATGCCCAATCCGCCGTCAACGGGAATGACGGCTCCAGTGATGTACGAGGCGTCGTCGGAGGCGAGGAAGCGCACCGCGGCGGCGACTTCATCGGGCTGCGCGTAGCGGCCGAGCGGCACCTGGGCGACGATGCCCGCGCGCTGCTCCTCGGTCAGCACCCGGGTCATGTCGGTGTCGACAAAACCGGGAGCGACGACATTGAACGTGATGTTCCGCGAGCCGAGCTCACGGGCGAGGGAACGGGCGAAGCCGACGAGACCGGCCTTGGACGCGGCGTAGTTCGCCTGCCCCGGGGAGCCCTGCAGCCCCACCACGGAGGAGATCAGTACGACACGGCCCTTCTTGGCCCGCAGCATGGCGCGGTTGGCACGCTTCACGACCCGGAAGGTGCCGGTGAGGTTGGTGTCGATGACGGACGTGAAGTCCTCCTCGGACATCCGCATCAGCAGCTGGTCCTTGGTGACACCGGCGTTGGCGACGAGCACCTCCACGGGACCGTGCTTCTCCTCGATCTCCTTGTAGGCCTGCTCCACCTGCTCGGCGTCGGTGATGTCGCACTTGACGGCCAGGAAGCCGGCCGGCGGTTCGCCGGAGCGGTAGGTGATCGCAACCTTGTCACCGTTGTCGGCGAATGCGCGGGCGATGGCGAGGCCGATGCCCCGGTTTCCTCCGGTGACGAGAACCGAGCGGCTCAACGGATCACCCTTTCGATAGCGGGCTCGTACGCGGTCTGGTACCTCGAAAACCTATCGGTCCTGTCCGCCTTATGGAGAATCGGGCCCTGACAGCGCCTTGGTTGAGTCACTGTCGGGTCTCTACAGAAGGCCCAGCCCCCCGGCTCCGCCGGGCGGCTGGGCAACGGACCCTCCGGCGCGCGATGATCAGGGCGACCCGTCTCGACGACAGGAGACATTCGTGCCTCATTCCATCGACGAAGCCTTCACGGCGCTGCCGCTGCGGGCGCTCGCCGACGCGGCACTCGCCCGGGCCCGCGCGCTCGGTGCCGAGCATGCCGACTTCCGTTTCGAGCGCGTACGCAGCGCGGCCTGGCGGCTGCGTGACGCCAAGCCCGCGGGCTCGTCGGACACCACGGACCTCGGCTACGCGGTGCGGGTGGTGCACGGCGGCGCCTGGGGTTTCGCATCCGGCGTCGATATGACGATGGACGCGGCCGCCAGGGTCGCGGGCCAGGCGATTTCGATGGCGAAGCTCTCCGGTCAGGTGATCGCGGCGGCGGGCTCCGACGAGCGGGTGGAGCTGGCGGACGAGCCGGTACACGCGGACCGGACCTGGGTCTCCTCGTACGAGATCAACCCGTTCGAGGTACCCGACGAGGAGAAGACTGCGCTGCTGGCGCAGTGGAGTACGCGGCTGCTGCGGGCCGACGGCGTCGCGCATGTGGACGCCTCGCTGCTCACGGTCCAGGAGAACAAGTTCTACGCGGACACGGCGGGCACCGTCACCACCCAGCAGCGGGTGCGGCTGCACCCGCAGCTGACCGCTGTCGCCGTCGACGAGACGACCGGCGAGTTCGACTCGATGCGCACGATCGCGCCCCCGGTGGGGCGGGGCTGGGAGTATCTGACCGGCACGGGCTGGGACTGGGAGTCCGAGCTGGAGCGGATCCCGACGCTGCTCGCGGAGAGGATGCGCGCGCCGAGCGTCGAGGCCGGGCGGTACGACCTGGTGGTCGACCCGTCGAATCTGTGGCTGACCATCCATGAGTCGATCGGCCACGCCACCGAGCTGGACCGGGCGCTGGGGTACGAGGCCGCGTACGCCGGGACCTCCTTCGCCACCTTCGACAAGCTGGGGAAGCTGGAGTACGGCTCCTCGGTGATGAATGTGACGGGCGACCGTACCGCCGAGCACGGTCTCGCCACGATCGGCTACGACGACGAGGGTGTCGAGGCGCAGTCCTGGGACCTGGTCAAGGACGGCACGCTGGTCGGCTACCAGCTGGACCGGCGGATCGCGAAGCTGACGGGCCTGGGCCGGTCCAACGGCTGCGCGTTCGCGGACTCCCCCGGGCATGTGCCGGTGCAGCGGATGGCGAATGTGTCGCTGCAGCCGGACCCGGGCGGGCTGTCGACGGACGATCTGATCGGCGGGGTCGAGCGCGGCATCTATGTGGTCGGCGACCGGTCGTGGTCGATCGACATGCAGCGCTACAACTTCCAGTTCACCGGGCAGCGCTTCTTCCGTATCGAGAACGGCCGGCTGGCGGGTCAGCTGCGCGATGTCGCTTACCAGGCGACGACGACGGACTTCTGGGGCTCGATGGAGAAGGTCGGCGGCCCGCAGACGTACGTGCTGGGCGGGGCCTTCAACTGCGGCAAGGCCCAGCCGGGCCAGGTCGCGGCGGTCTCCCACGGCTGCCCGTCCGCGCTGTTCCGCGGTGTCAACATCCTCAACACCACGCAGGAGGCCGGTCGATGAGCGGGCGGCACGGAATTTGCCGGGGGTCCGGGGGGCGCCCCCCGGGCAAGCACAGTCTCAACACCACGCAGGAGGCCGGTCGATGAGCCGCAGCAGCAAGCCGCACGAGATCGTCGAGCGGGCCCTGGAGCTGTCCACCGCCGACGGCTGTGTCGTCATCGCCGACGAGCACTCCTCCGCCAATCTCCGCTGGGCCGGCAACGCCCTCACCACCAACGGCGTCACCCGCGGCCGCACCCTCACCGTCATCGCGACCGTCGACGGCGCCGAAGGCACCGCATCCGGCGTCGTGTCGCGGTCCGCCGTCACCGCCGACGACCTCGAGCCGCTGGTGCGGGCCGCGGAGGCCGCCGCCCGTGGAGCCGAACCCGCCGAGGACGCCCAGCCTCTCGTCGAAGGGGTCCAGGCGTCCCCGGACTTCACCGACGCTCCGGCCGAGACCTCCTCGGCCGTCTTCGCCGACTTCGCGCCCGCGCTCGGCGAGGCCTTCGCCCGTGCCCGCGCCGGGGAGCGTCAGCTGTACGGCTTCGCCAACCACGAGCTGACCTCCACCTACCTCGGTACGTCGACCGGGCTGCGGCTGCGCCACGACCAGCCGGGCGGCACGCTGGAGCTCAACGCCAAGTCCCCGGACCGTTCGCGTTCCGCCTGGGCCGGCCGCTCCACGCGGGACTTCAAGGACGTGGACCCCGCACTCCTCGACGCGGAGCTCGCGCAGCGGCTCGGCTGGGCGGAGCGCCGTATCGAACTGCCCGCCGGCCGGTACGAGACGCTGCTGCCGCCCACCGCCGTGGCCGATCTGCTGATCTACCAGCTGTGGTCGTCTGCGGCCCGGGACGCGGCAGAGGGCCGTACGGTCTTCTCCAAGCCGGGCGGCGGCACCCGCGTCGGCGAGAGGCTCTCCCCGCTGCCGCTGACCCTGCGCAGCGACCCGAACGAGCCGGGCCTGGAGTCCGCGCCCTTCGTGATCGCGCACGCCTCCGGTGACGACGCCTCGGTCTTCGACAACGGCCTGCCGCTGCCGCCGACGGACTGGGTGCGCGGCGGAAAGCTGGAGCATCTGGTCACCACACGGCACAGCGCCGCGCTGACCGGGCTGCCGGTCGCGCCCGGGGCGGGCAACCTGATCCTGGACGGCGGCGGCGAGCGTTCGCTGGAGGAGATGGTGTCCGCGACCGCGCGCGGGCTGCTGCTGACCTGTCTCTGGTACATCCGCGAGGTCGACCCGGCGACGCTGCTGCTGACCGGGCTGACCCGGGACGGCGTCTATCTCGTGGAGAACGGCGAGGTCGTCGGCGAGGTCAACAACTTCCGCTTCAACGAGTCGCCCGTCGACCTGCTGTCCCGGGCCTCCGAGGCCGGCCGCACCGAGAAGACGCTGCCGCGCGAGTGGGGCGACTGGTTCACCCGGGCCGCGATGCCCGCTGTCCGGGTCCCGGATTTCAATATGAGCTCGGTCAGCCAGGGCGTATAACCTCGTAAACGTCTATTGGCAGATCGAAGGAGACGCGAGAGAAGTGACGGACATCGTCGACGAACTGCAGTGGCGCGGGCTGATCGCCCTCTCCACTGACGAGGACGCATTGCGCAAGGCGTTCGCGGACGGTCCCGTCACGTTCTATTGCGGCTTCGACCCGACCGCGCCGAGCCTGCACCTGGGCAATCTGGTCCAGATCCTCACCATGCGCCGGATCCAGCAGGCGGGGAACCGCCCGCTGGGTCTGGTCGGCGGTGCCACCGGCCTGATCGGTGACCCGAAGCCCAATGCGGAGCGCACGCTGAACGCGCCCGAGGTCGTCGCGAGCTGGGTGGAGCGGCTGCGCGGGCAGATCGAGCGGTTCCTCGACTTCGAGGGTCCGTACGCCGCGACCATGGTCAACAACCTGGACTGGACGTCGGGTCTTTCGGCGATCGACTTCCTGCGCGACGTCGGCAAGTACTTCCGGGTCAACAAGATGATCGCGAAGGAGGCGGTCGCGCGGCGGCTGAACTCCGACGCGGGCATCAGCTACACCGAGTTCAGCTACCAGATCCTGCAGGGCATGGACTTCCTGGAGCTGAACCGGCGGTACGGCTGCACCCTGCAGACCGGCGGCAGCGACCAGTGGGGCAACCTCACCGCGGGCACCGACCTGATCCACCGGGTCGAGCCCGAGGCGGATGTGCACGCGCTGGCCACCCCGCTGATCACCAAGGCCGACGGTACGAAGTTCGGCAAGACGGAGTCCGGCACGGTCTGGCTCGATCCCGAGCGGACGACGCCGTACGCCTTCTACCAGTTCTGGCTGAACGCGGACGACCGGGATGTCTCCAAGTTCCTGCGGATCTTCAGCTTCACGTCCCGCGAGGAGATCGAGGAGCTGGAGAGGCTGACCGAGGAGCGGCCGCAGGCGCGTGCCGCGCAGCGGGCGCTGGCCGAGGAGCTGACGACGCTGGTGCACGGCTCCGACCAGTGCGCGGCCGTCGTCAACGCGTCGAAGGCGCTCTTCGGGCAGGGCGAGCTGGCCGAGCTCGACGAGCCGACGCTGCGGGCGGCGCTCTCCGAGCTGCCGCAGGCCCAGGTCGCCGAGCTGGTCCCGGTCGTGGACCTGCTCGCGGAGGTGGGGCTGGTGGCCAGCAAGTCGGCCGGCCGCCGCACGGTGAAGGAGGGCGGGGCCTACGTGAACAACGTGAAGGTCGCCGCCGAGGACGCGGTGCCGGCGCGGGACGAACTGCTGCACGGCCGCTGGCTCGTGCTGCGTCGCGGCAAGAAGAACCTGGCCGCGGTCGAGGTCACGGCCGCCGGCTGACTCGGTCGGGGCTCCGGCCCGAACCCCGCGACCCAAACGCCGGCGGGGCTGGGTTCAGCCCCGCCGGCGACAACGGTCAAGCTCGCTGCTTTTTGTCGCCGCGTACCGTGCTGTACGCCCTGTCGCCGAGGAAGACGATGAGCACGGCCGCCGCGAGCTGAAGCGCATGCCGGCCCCAGTCGATGCCCCTGGTCTCGTCGATCCCGAACCCCATCGCCAGCCAGTTGCCGAGTGCGGCGCCGCAGATGCCGAAAATGGTGATCAGCCACAGGGGACTGTGCTGCTTGCCGGGGATGATCGCCTTTGCGATCAGGCCCAGCACGAATCCCACAATGATCGCCCACAACCAGCCCATGGCTGCCTCCTCGTACGGCCCTGTGTGAGCAGTTACGCCGCCAGTCTCGGCCTGTCCGCCATACGGCGCATGTCGGGCACCGCCATACGCGCGACGGCGCAGTCGGGACACGCAGGCGGGTCCGCCCCCGCTCTCGTAGGCGTCGCAGGCGCGGCGTACGGTGGAGTGGTCAGGACCGGGAGCGTCCGACGTGGAAACCGGGTGGTGGACGTGATGCGGAAGCATGGCAGCGCGGAGGTATTCCGGATCACGGGAGCCAGGCAGGGGCTCGCCGAGGATGTGCGCGGCCGGGAGCGCCGCTATGTGATCTCCATGTCGGTGCGGACCCTCGCGGTGATCCTCGCCGTCACCCTGTGGAACGTGGAACGCCCCGTGGCGATTGTGGCGCTGGTGCTGGGTGGGGTCCTCCCCTATATCGCTGTGGTGATCGCCAACGCGGGCCGGGAGAGCGCCCCTTCGCTGCCCTCGACGTTCGTCCCCGCCCCCTCCCGGCCGGTGATCGCGCCCGTCTCCGCGCCCTCGCCGGCGCCCGGCGCAACAGAGGGCGAACCGGAGGCCGGAGCCTCTGAACGGGGCCGTCAGGGGCACGAACGGACCTGATCTCGCGGGCCCGTGAAGCTCAGGAAAAGCTCAGATCAATCATGAAGTTCCTGTGCACTGCACCCCGGTCCCCGTGACATACTTCGTACGCGCTCCGCATCCCCCGTCGGAGCGACGGACCGACGCCGGGCAGCTCCCCCCGTGGCTGCTCGGCGTCGCCTTGTTTGGGATGAACATCAGTGAGTGACGAAACGCCGATCTGCTCCGCCAAGGGCTGCCGCGCCGACGCGGTCTGGGTGCTCGCGTGGAACAACCCGAAGCTGCACACTCCCGAGCGCCGCAAGACCTGGCTCGCCTGTGACGATCACCGCGAGCATCTCTCCCAATTCCTGGGTGTGCGTGGCTTCTTGAAGGATGTCGTGACGCTCGCGGAGTGGGAGCGGAACTCCGGCGCGGGCTCCGACTCGGGCCACGGCCTGGGCTCCGACTCGGGCCACGGCTCAGCCGCCGATCGCTGACATCGGCCGATCGGGCTGCAGGAACGTCGGGTCGTCAAGGCCGGATCCGGCCTTCTTGCCCCACATCGCCAGCTTCCAGAGGCGGGCTATCTCCTCGTCCGGCGCCTCCGAGCGCAGTGCGGCACGCAGGTCCGTCTCCTCACGGGCGAACAGACAGTTGCGCACCTGGCCGTCGGCGGTGAGCCTGGTGCGGTCGCAGGCCGCGCAGAACGGGCGGGTGACGGAGGCGATGACGCCGACCCGGTGCGGCCCGCCGTCCACGATCCAGCGCTCGGCGGGCGCGGAGCCGCGCTCCTCTTCACCCTCCTCGGTGAGCGTGAAGCGCGTACGCAGGGACTGCAGGATGTCGCCTGCGGTGATCATGCCGTCGCGCTTCCAGCCGTGCTGCGCGTCGAGCGGCATCTGCTCGATGAAGCGCAGCTCGTAGTCGTTGGCCACAGCCCAGGCGAGCAGGTCGGGGGCCTCGTCGTCATTGAGACCCGGCATCAGCACCGTATTGATCTTGACCGGGGTGAGGCCGGCGGCGCGGGCGGCGTCGAGCCCGTTCAGTACGTCGTCGTGGCGGTCGCGGCGCGTGAGGGTCTTGAAGACCTCGGGCCGCAGGGTGTCGAGCGAGACATTGACCCGGTCCAGGCCGGCGGCCTTCAGGGCGGCCGCGGTGCGCTTCAGCCCAATGCCATTAGTGGTCAGCGACATCTTCGGGCGGGGCTCGAGCGCGGCACACCGCTCGACGATCCCGACCAGGCCGGGCCGCAGCAGCGGCTCCCCACCGGTGAAGCGGACCTCGGTGATACCGAGGTCGGTGACGGCGATACGAATCAGCCGGACGATCTCGTCATCACTGAGCAGATCCGGCTTGGCGAGCCACTGCAGGCCCTCTTCCGGCATGCAGTACGAGCACCGCAGATTGCACTTGTCAGTGAGTGAAACACGCAGGTCAGTGGCCACACGGCCATAGGTGTCGATGAGCACTATGGGCCCCCTCCCCGATTCGCGGATCTTATTGTCTTCGAGCCTACGCCAGAGGTCCGACAACGGGGTGGCCCGATTGTCACGAGGACCGGCGCGGCCGCGTCGTAGGACTCTACGACGCGGCCGCGCTTCGTACGCGTGGAACGCTCCTGGTCAGTGCGCTCCCGTCCCGGTGAGGGACTTGACCTCGAGCTCCGCGTACTTGCCCTTGTCGGGCTCCTCCTTCGACACGAGGGAGCCGAGCCAGCCGAGCAGGAAGCCCAGCGGGATCGAGACGATTCCCGGGTTCTCCAGCGGGAACCAGTAGAAGTCCGCGTCCTTGAACATCGAGGTGGGCTTGCCCGAGACGACCGGCGAGAAGAGCACCAGCAGCACGGACGAGGCCAGACCGCCGTAGATGGACCACAGGGCGCCCTGTGTGGTGAACCGCTTCCAGAACAGGCTGTAGAGGATCGTCGGCAGATTCGCCGAAGCGGCGACCGCGAAGGCGAGTGCGACCAGGCCTGCGACGTTCAGATCGCGGGCCAGTGCCCCGAGCGCGATGGAGACGACGCCGATGGCGACCGTCGCCCAGCGGGCCGCACGGACCTCCTCCTTCTCGGTGGCCTTGCCCCTGCGGATGACGTTCGCGTAGATGTCGTGCGCGAACGAGGACGAGGACGCCAGGGTGAGGCCCGCGACCACCGCGAGGATGGTGGCGAAGGCGACCGCGGAGATCACCGCCAGCAGAATCGAGCCTCCGGTGGAGCCCGATCCGCCGCCGATCTCCAGGGCTGCCAGCGGGGCCGCCGTATTGCCCGCCTTGTTGGAGGCGATGATGTCGCCGGGCTTGAGCAGAGCGGCGGCACCGAAGCCGAGCACGATGGTCATCAGATAGAAGGCGCCGATGATGCCGATCGCCCAGATCACCGACTTACGGGCGGCCTTCGCGGTGGGCACGGTGTAGAAGCGGATCAGGATGTGCGGCAGTCCGGCGGTGCCCAGCACCAGCGCGATGCCGAGCGAGATGAAGTCCAGCTTCGAGATGCTCGTGGCGCCGTACTTGAGACCGGGCTCCAGGAACGCCGATCCCTTGCCACTGTTCGACGCGGCCGTGCCGAGCAGGTCGGAGAGGTTGAAGTTGAACTTCAGCAGGATCAGGAAGGTGATGAGCAGGGTGCCCGCGATGAGCAGGACCGCCTTGACCATCTGCACCCAGGTGGTGCCCTTCATCCCGCCGATGGTCACGTACACGATCATCAGTACGCCGACCAGGGCGACGATCGCGATCTTGCCCGCGTCGCTGGTGATGCCGAGGAGCAGCGAGACCAGGACGCCCGCGCCGGCCATCTGCGCCAGCAGATAGAAGATCGAGACGACGATGGTGGACGTGCCCGCGGCGGTACGGACCGGGCGCTGGCGCATGCGGTACGCGAGGACGTCGCCCATGGTGTAGCGGCCGGAGTTGCGCAGCGGTTCGGCGACCAGGAGCAGCGCGACCAGCCAGGCGACGAGGAAGCCGATGGAGTACAGGAAGCCGTCGTAGCCGAAGAGGGCGATGGCGCCCGCGATGCCGAGGAAGGACGCGGCGGACATGTAGTCGCCGGAGACCGCGAGGCCGTTCTGGAAGCCGGTGAACTGGCGGCCGCCGGCGTAGAAGTCGGAGGCGCTCTTGGTCTGGCGGCCGGCCCACACGGTGATGACCAGCGTCGCGACGACGAAGCAGGCGAAGAGCGTGATGATCAGCGGCCGGTGCTCGCTCGCCCCTTCTCCTGCGGCGAGCTGAAGCGGGGGATACGCGGCGTACGCGGCGCTCATGCGTCGGCCTCCATGCGGGACTTGATCTCCTGAGCCTTCGGGTCGAGCTTCGTGGCGGCGTGCCGCGAGTACAGCCAGGCGATGAGGAACGTGGTGGCGAACTGGGCGAGTCCGAAGACCAGGGCGACATTGATGTTGCCGAAGACCTTGGTGCCCATGAAGCCGCCGGCGTAGTTGGAAAGCAGCACGTAGAGCAGGTACCAGGCGATGAAGGCGACGGTCAGCGGGAAGGCGAAGGAGCGGTATGTGCGGCGCAGTTCGCCGAATTCCGCACTCTCCTGCACCTCGACGAACGCCTCTGTCGTGGGCTGAGCGGGGCTGGTGTCCGTGCCGCCCGGGGGCGGCGGTGCATCGGTAGCCACGGAATCTCCTCGCGACGCGGGTGCGGTGGGGAAGGACGTAGGGGTAGTCACAACAGAACCTCACTGGTCGGGGATGGATTGATGTTGCTCCACCCCCTGACAACGGCACGGTGAGCACGCCGAACCGGTTCAACATCAGCCTCTTTCTTGCCGCTTTCTTCTCGAATTTCTTCTCGAACTCATTGAAGGCGCCGCATGATCAGCGATAGCTTCGCTGGTCATGTACCCGCCCATTCGCAACAGGGGTGTCTGGGCGGGTTTGTCACGGATGATGTGGAGAACCCATGGCTCATCTGGGATCCAGACGGCGGCGCGCGCTCGCTCTGCCCGCAGGTCTGGCACTCACGGCCTCGCTCGGCTTCCTTCCCGCGGGAGCCGCCTCGGCAGCCCCGGCGGACGAGGTACCCGCCGCGGTCGTGACCGACGGCCCGAAGCTGTCGTATGTCGTGAACGTCAAGGGCGGGTACGGCACCGCCACAGCGGTGAAGAAGGCGATAGCCAAGGCGGGCGGTTCGGTGGTGATCGCCTATGACCAGATAGGTGTCATCGTCGTCCACTCGCAGAACCCGGACTTCGCCACGGCGATCCGTACGGTCCGGGGCGTCGCCTCGGCCGGCGCGACGCGCACGGCGCCGATCGCCCCCGCGGCCGACACGGCGATCGACTCCGAGCGTCCGCTGACCGCCGAGGAGGCGAAGACGGCGGCGGCGCAGGCGGACGCGGACCAGGACCCGCTCGAGCCGCTTCAGTGGGACCTGCCCGCCATCAAGGCGGACAAGGCTCACGAGAGGACGCTGGGCAGCAAGAAGGTCACCGTCGCGGTCATCGACACGGGTGTCGACGACACCCACCCCGACCTGGCGCCCAACTTCGACGCCCAGGCGTCGGCCAACTGCGTCACCGGCAAGCCGGACACCACGCCGGGCTCCTGGCGGCCGGCCGCCGACGAGAGCGACCACGGCACGCATGTCGCGGGCACGATCGCCGCGGCCAAGAACGGCGTCGGCATCACCGGTGTCGCGCCGGGCGTCAAGGTCTCCGGCATCAAGGTGTCGACCCAGCCCGGCTTCTTCTACACCGAAGCGGTCGTCTGCGGCTTCGTCTGGGCCGCGGAGCACGGCGTCGATGTGACCAACAACAGCTACTACACCGACCCGTGGCTGTTCAACTGCAAGGACGACCTCGACCAGGGGGCTCTTGTCGAGGCACACCGCCGGGCCATCGGGTACGCGGAGCGCAAGGGCGTGGTGAACGTCGCCGCGGCCGGCAACTCCAGGATGGACCTGGCCTCCGACGCGCTCACGGACACGACGAGCCCGAACGACACCACTCCGGTCGAGCGGGTCATCAACCCCCGTGACTGCCTGGACATTCCGACCCAGATTCCCGGGGTCGTCACCGTCTCCGCGCTGGGTGCGAAGAACCTGAAGTCCTCGTACTCCAACTACGGTCTCGGCGTCATCGACATCTCCGCGCCGGGCGGTGACTCGACCGTCTTCCAGAAGCCGGACGCGCCTGCCGTCGACGGCCGGATCCTGTCGACGCTGCCGGGCGGCGGATACGGCTACAAGGCCGGTACGTCGATGGCTTCGCCGCATGTCGCGGGCGTCGTCGCGCTGATCAAGTCGCAGCACCCGTACGCTTCGGCGGCGCAGGTGAAGGCGCTGCTCTACGGGCAGGCCGACGACACGGCCTGCACCAACCCGTACGACATCAACGGCGACGGCACTGTCGACGCTGTGTGCGAGGGCGGCACGCGCGACAACAGCTTCTACGGAACGGGTGTCGCCGACGCCCTGGACGCGGTTCGCCGGTAACAGCGCTCTGGGGGGCCGGACGTGGCATTCCGCGTCCGGCCCCTTCGCATGACACTCGACCGCATGACACTCGACCGCATGGCACTCGCCGCATGGCACTCGGTTGGCACTCAGTGCCATAGTGCCTGTATGGCTCAGACATCCTTGGGCGCTACGTCTTCGAGCGGTACGCCTTCGAGCGGCACTGCCCAGGCGTGGGCGGCGCTCGGCGGCGATCCCACGCTCCTCGGCCGCGTCCGGTACGAAGGCACCGGCGGGCTGCCCGCCGAACTGCCCGTCATGGAACTGGCCCGCTCCTCCGTGGCGGTCTGCGCGCTGGCCGCGGCCGAGCTCGCCGCCCGCCGTACCGGTGGGCAGGTCCCGTCCGTCCGGGTCGACGACGGTGCGGTCACGGCTGCGTTCCTCAGCGACCGGCTGGTGCGGGTCGACGGCGAGGCGCCGACGACCTTCGCTCCCCTGTCCCGTTTCTGGCGGGCTGCCGACGGCTGGGTCCGTACACACGCCAACTACCCGCACCACCGCGCCTGGTTGCTGGCCGGGCTCGGGCTGCCCGGCGACGCCGGCGTGGAGGCCGTCGCGGCCGAGATCGGCGGGCGCAGGGTCGCGGAGGTCGAGGAGACGGTGTACGCGGCGGGCGGTCTTGCCGTCGCCGCCCGTACGCCCCAGGAGTGGGCGGCGCACGAGCAGGGCGCTCTGGCCGCCACGCACCCGCTGCTGACGATCGCTCCAGTCGATGCGTCTTCGGTGCGCGAGGCGGCCGGGCAACCGCCGCGCGGCTTCCCGGACTTGACGGGCGGCACCCTGCTCCCGGCCGCCGGGCTGCGGGTCCTGGACCTCACCCGGGTGCTCGCGGGCCCGGTCGCCACCCGCACCCTCGCGCTGCTCGGCGCGGATGTGCTGCGGATCGACGCGCCCCAGCTGCCGGAGAGCCAGGAGGCGCACAACGACACGGGCATGGGGAAGCGTTCGACCCGGCTGGATCTGTCCGACCGGGGCGGCGACCGGCGGACCTTCGAGGAGCTGCTGGAGAGCGCGGATGTGGTGGTGCTGGGCTACCGGCCGGGCGCGCTGGACCAGTTCTCCGGGATGGGACCGGCCGAGCTGGCCGTACGCAATCCGCGGCTGGTGATCGCACAGCTCTCCGCGTGGGGCGGGTACGGGCCGTGGGGCGGGCGTCGCGGCTTCGACAGTCTGGTGCAGGTGGCGACCGGTATCGCCGCGATCGAGGGCGATGCGGAGCAGCTCGGCGCGCTGCCCGCGCAGGCTCTCGACCACGGCACCGGGTATCTGCTGGCGGCGGGCGTACTGCGCGCGCTCACCGAGCAGGCCGACGACGGCAGGGCCAGGCTGGTACGGCTCGCCCTCACCCAGACCGCGGCCTGGCTGGTGAACGGCCTCGGGAAGGGCCCGGCGGGGGAAACCGTTCCGTACGACCCCGAGCCGTGGCTCACCCTGACGGACAGCCCCATGGGCCGGCTGCGGCACGCCCTGCCGCCCGTCTCCTTCGCCGGTGGCCCGGTCAACTGGGCACGCCCGTCCGGCCGGTGGGGCACGGACGCACCCGAGTGGCGCTGACCCGGGCCGAGGTCGTGGCTACGGCTTGATGATGACCTTGAGCGCGGTGCGCTCGTCCATTGCCCTGTAACCGGCCGGCACGCCGTCGAGGCCGACCGACAGGTCGAAGACGGGCTCCACGCGGATGTCGTGCGGGCTTGGATGACGGTGGCGCGCATGCGACGGCCTTCAGACGCCCGCAGCGCCCAGCAGCGACCCCGCCGCGTACGTCACGGCCATCGCCAGCGCTCCTCCGCCCACGTTCCGCAGCATCGCGGGCCCGGCCGCCGCCGAGCCCAGGCGGGCGCTCCACCAGCCCGTCAGGGCGAGGGCTGCGAGCACCGAGAGGACCGTGATCAGCAGGCGCAGGGACACGGGCGGCAGGACGATCGCCAGCAGCGGCAGCAGCGCGCCCACCGTGAAGGCCAGGAAGCTCGCGCCCGCCGCGTGCCAGGGGTTGGCCAGTTGGTCCGGGTCGATGCCGAGCTCCACGCGCGCGTGGGCACGCAGCGCGTCCCGTTCGGTGAGCTGCTGTGCCGCCTCGCGGGCCACCTCCGGCGACAGGCCGCGGGCGGCCAACAGGCCGGTCAGCTCCTCGAGTTCCTCCTCGGGCTGTTCGCGCAGCTCGCGTCGTTCCATGGCCAGCGCCGCCTTCTCCGAGTCGCGCTGGGTGGAGACGGAGACGTACTCGCCCGCCGCCATCGACATGGAGCCCGCCAGCAGTCCCGCGAGGCCCGCCGTGAGCAGGGTGGCGCGCGAGTCGGTGGCTCCGGCGACGCCGACGACGAGGCCCGCGGTGGAGACGACGCCGTCGTTGGCGCCGAGTACCGCGGCGCGGAGCCAGTTGAGGCGCGCGCCGAGGGCCTCGCCGTGGGCTTCCTCGTGAGGTGCGTCAGTCACCCGGGGAGGGTCTCACCCTCCCCCTCACCACACCCGCACCGACCCGCCCCGGGCGAACGCCGGGCTGGTCGCGTCGGCCGGGATCTCCGCCAGGGGCTCGGCGATCTCCTCGACCGTCGGGCCGACCTCGGCCGCGATCGGGTCGAGGAGGCCGAGATCGAAGCCGTAGACGCGGGCGGCGTTGCCGCCGGCCATCGCCGCGACCTCGCTCTGGGGCAGGCCCGCATAGGCGATGCGGAGGCCTTCGCGGGAGTACGGGGTCGTGCCCTCGTCGTGCGGATAGTCGCTGCCCCACATGATCTTGTCGAGCCCGATCCGCTCACGCAGCGGTACCTCGTGCGGGCGCATGAAGCTCGCGCCGACGAAGCAGTTGTCGCGCCAGACCTCGCTCGGGCCCCGGCCCATCGAAGCGGCGAGCCCGGCACCGAACTTGGACTCGGCGGTGACGGCCTTCGTCGCCGCGGCCACCAGGCGCGCGTGGTAGTAGTCCAGCATGTCGAGCACGCCGGGGATCCAGCCCGAGCCCTGCTCGGTGAGGACCAGTTTCAGCTCCGGGTGGCGGCGGAAGGCCCCGCCGAAGATCAGGTGCCACAGGGCCCGGTGCGAGAACCAGGTGGTCTCCACCATGAACACCGCGCGGGCCGCCGGTTCTTCGCCCAGCGGCGGCGACGCCGAGCCGCCGTGGTGATTGACCGGTACGCCGAGCTCGTCGCAGACCGCCCAGATCGGGTCGTACGTCTGCGAGTACAGCTCGGGCAGCCCCGAGCCCGGCGGCGTGCCGGGCAGCAGGATCCCGCCGGTGAGCCCGGCCTCCTTGGTCCGGCGGATCTCGCGTACTGCCTCCTCGACGTCGCCCAGCAGGATCTGCGCGACGCCCGCCCGGCGCCCGGGGGCCGCCGCGCAGAAGTCGGCGAGCCAGCGGTTGTGGGCGCGCAGCCCGGCCCAGCGCTGTTCGTACTCCTCCCGTGGCGGCGCCGGGGCCACCAGCGAGGCGCTGGGGAAGAAGGGCGGGATGGTGTTGGGGAAGAGGACCTCGGCGACGATGCCGTCCGCCTCCAGCTCGCTGACGCGGCGCTCGGAGTTCCAGTTCCGGTCGGCGGTGTCGGCGAGCAGATCCTCGTACGGATTGATGTACGTGGCCGCCCAGGCGTCGAAGTCGTCGTGGTACTTCTTCTCCAAGTACGGCTTGTAGTCGAGGAGATCGGCCCCGGCGTGACAGTCGGCGGAGACGACCGTGTAGCGCTCCGTCATGACGAGGCCCCCAGGACCGGGAAGTCATGGTCGGTCAGCCAGTGCCGGCCCACCTCGCGGGACCTCGCCCAGGAGGCCTCGACGGCCGACTGGTCGTCGGGCTGGCCCAGTTCGGCCGGGGTCGGACCGATGCGGCGGGCGATCGGGGCGAGTTTCGCGGTGTCGAAGCCGAAGACGTCCGCGGCGGCCAGGCCCAGCATCCGGCGGGTCTCGGCGACCGGGATGTCGTGGAAGGTGTCCTTCAGCCACGCGCGCGTGCGCGGCCAGGTGCCCTCCGGATGCGGGAAGTCGCTGCCCCAGAGGATGTTGTCGACGCCGATCTCGTACCGCTGGGCGAGCTCGCGCCGTTTGGTGTTGGTGGCGCAGATGAAGATCTGGCGGTCCAGGTACTCGCTGGGGGGCCGCCCCAGTTCGGCGAAGGGCGACAGCTTCTTGCCGCCGTGCGCGCCGAGGTAGAGCCGGTCCATGAACCAGAGGAGGTTCGGCAGCCACCAGCAGCCGGACTCGGCGACGCCGAACCTCAGGCCGGGGTGTCGTTCGAAGACGCCCGACCAGAGCAGGAACCACAGCGGGCGGGCCGGCCACCAGGTGACCTCGGAGACATAGATGCCCAGGTGGTCTCCGTACTCATGGCGCGGAGCCGCGCCGGAGTGGGTGACCATCGGCATGCCGGTCTCGGCCGCGGCCGCCCAGACGGGGTCGTAGCGCCGGTCGTGGTACGGCTCCTTGTCCACCCACATCGAGGGGATCATCAGCGCGCCGAGCCCGGACTCCTTGGCCCGGTGGATCTCGGCGACGACCCGGTCGACCTCGCCGGTGATGGGCAACAGGGCCACCCCGCAGTGCCGTTCGGGATTCTCGCCGACGAACTCGGCGAGCCAGCGGTTGTGCGCCTGCGCGCCCGCCATGCCGAGGTCGGGGTCCTGGTCGCCGGAGAGCCCGAGGCCGACACCGAAGGGCGCGGCGGTCCGGCTGTCGACCGCGTCCGCGTCGGGGAAGACGACCTCGGCCGCCACTCCGTCGCCGTCCAGCTCCTTGAGCCGCTGGGCGGTGTCCCAACCGCCCTTCAGGCCTTCCTCGTTGTCGCTGAACCACTTCGCCGCGAAGGCCTCGTTGCGTACGCCGAGCCGGTTCATCTCCTCGCGGCGCGCGTCGCGCCCGGCGAGGAAGCCGTCGAAGGCCCGGTGGAACCTGCTGTCCAGATAGGGCCGGTACTGCTCGGTCGGCAGCCCGGCATGGCAGTCGGAGGAGATGATCAGGTACGGGTCCCGCTCTGTCATCGCTAGTCCCCAGTCCCTCAGTCCAGAATGAAGTTTTCCAGGTACGACGGGTTGGCGCGGTCGAGCATCGACTGCGACCGGGCACGGATCTGCCGGTCACTGTGCTCGCTCGCCGGCAGCATCCAGAACCGGTCCGCGCGGATCCCGTCCACGACGAGCCCGGCGACCTCCTCGACCGGCGTGAACGCCACCTCGTGCCCGGCGTCCTTCATCGCCGTCTCCCACTTCTCGAGGCTGCGGTACGGGGTCCTGCGCGGCCGCTCCTTGGCGTACCGCTCGGGCCGGTTGCGGTGCGACTCCCACAGTCCGGTGCGCAGCATGTGCGGTCCCGGGAAGAGCACGGACGCGCCCACGCGCGCGTGCGCCGCCCTCAGATGCGCGTACAGCGACTCGGTCATCGTCACGACGGCCGACTTGGTGACGGCGTACACGGATGCGGTGGGCAGCGGGGCGATCCCGCCGTCGCCCGACGAGGTGTTGACGACATGACCGGGCTCGCCACTCGCGATCATCCTCGGCACAAAGGCCTGGATGCCGTGGAAGACACCCCAGACGTTGACGGCGAAGGCCCACTTCCAGTCGTTGGGCTCGTGCTCCCACATCCGGCCCTCGGCGCCGGAGCCGACCCCGGCGTTGTTGCACAGCACATGGACGGCGCCGAAGGTCTCGTACGCGGCGTCCGCCAGCGCGAGCACCGAGGCCCGGTCGCTGACGTCGACCGTGCGGGCGAGCACCTGGGCGCCTTCCGCGGTGAGTTCACCGGCGGCCTTGCGCAGCGCCTCCTCCTCGACGTCCGCGAGGACGACCTTCAGCCCGTCCGCGGCGAACCGGCGCGCCATCGCGCGGCCGATGCCGCTCGCCGCGCCCGTGACGACGGCGACCTGTCCTGCGCTCAGCTCCATCAGACGCTCCCCTCGGGCGGCTCGTCGAGGATCTGCCGCGGGTCGTCGTAGCGCTGGTGGATGTACGGCAGGAGCGCCTGCGCGCTCACCCGTTCCGCGACCCGGCCCTTCTGATCGGTGGTCTTCTCGCCGATGGTGAGCTCGACAACGCGGCGTACGGGGAGGTCGGCGACGGGGTCGTACACCGACTCGCGCAGCACCACATCGCCGGTGATCTTCTCCAGTCTGCGGAACTTCTCGTTACGGGTGCAGTGGACGAGCACCGGGTCGGCGTCGAAGCCCTGACCGTCCACCGCGGGCAGGAACTTGAAGTAGAAGTCGAGCTTCTCGGCCGGCTCGGGCAGCGGAAGGGGGCCGTCCACCGCGCCCCGCACCTCGACGAAGGCGATGCCGTGCCGGGCGAGCGCCGCCCGCACGAGCAGGCCGTCCCGCTCGACGGTGACCTCGCCCAGCTTCTTGGGCTCGCCGAAGACCTCGCGTCCGCCGATCAGCGCGCGCTCGTGGGTCATCGGCATGACGAGGGGGTACCAGCCCTCGCGTCCGTCGTGCAGCGCGGCGACCGCCACCGAGCCGGCGCCGAGCGGATAGCCGGTCAGGTCGACCTTGCTGATGTTGGCCCGTACGAGCGGGCGCTCGGTGGGCCCCAGTGGCGGCGGGAGTACGGCCGCGACCGCGTCCGGGTCGCTCTCCCACACCGCCACCACGCCCGTGGACCAGATGTCGGGGAGCTTGGAACTGGATGCGCGGGCCGCGGTGATCTCCGCCTCGGTGCGCGCGCCGTACCGTACGCGTGCCATGCCGTACCGCCCTTCGTCGGGAAGCCTGTAACACAGTTACACCGACGGCGATGAAGGGTAAAGAGCCGTGCACGTACCGGAATTGGGGGTCCCATGCCGAGAACCGCGCTGACCCGCGAAGAGGTACTCGAAGCGGCCGGCGCCCTCGTCAGGCAGCACGGCCCGGGGGCCCTGACGATGCGCAGGCTCGCCGCCGAGCTCGGAACCGCCGTCACCTCGATCTACTGGCATGTGGGCAACCGTGAGTCCCTGCTGGACGCGCTGGTCGAGCGCACGGTCCAGGAGATGGGCGCCATCCGGCCCGTCGGCCGTACGCCCGCGCAGCGGGTCGTCTCGGTCGCGCGCGGGCTCCGCCGCGAGCTGCGCGAGCGCCCGCATCTGATCGCGATGGTCCATGAACGGGGCCTGACGGAACGGATGTTCCTGCCCGCCCAGCAGGCGCTCGTCCATGAGATGCACGCCGCCGGACTGCGCGGGACGCGCGCCGCCGAGGCCGTGCGCGCCGTGCAGTTCCAGGTCGTCGGCTTCGTGCTCGTCGAGCGCAACCGCGAGCGCTCGCCCGTCCAGTCGCCCGGCGAGGGCGAGCTGTGGGACGACGCCACGACGGCGGAGCACGACCCGGCGCTGGCCCGCGCGCTGGCGCGGCCCGCCGATCCGGAGAGGCTGTTCACCGCCTCCGTACGGGCGTTGGTGAGCGCACTTGTGGACACGTGAGTGTGAGGGGGACCGGGCCCGTCCGTCGCTGTCAGTCCCGGCCCGTATTCTCTGTGACCATGCTCGACGACCGTACGACCGCAGCGACGACGTGGCCGGGCGCGTACCCCCAGGGGTACGCGGTCGTCGACGTGGAGACCACCGGACTCGCCCGCGACGACCGGATAGTGTCCGCTGCCGTGTACCGCCTCGACGCCCGGGGTGATGTCGAGGACCACTGGTACACCCTGGTCAACCCGGAGCGCGATCCGGGCCCGGTGTGGATCCACGGTCTGACGAGCGACGTGCTGGAGGGCGCCCCGCTCTTCGGCGATATCGCCGCCGAGTTCTCCGAGCGGCTCGACGGCCGGGTCCTCGTCGCGCACAACGCCATCTTCGACTGGTCGATGATCGCCCGGGAGTACGCGCGCGCGGAGCGGGCCGCGCCCACCCGCCAGCGGCTGTGCACCATCGCGCTCTCCAAGGAGCTGCGGCTGCCGCTGCCCAACCACAAGCTGGAGTCGCTCGCCGCGCACTTCGGGGTCGTACAGCAGCGGGCGCACCACGCGCTGGACGACGCCCGGGTGCTGGCCGAGGCGTTCCGGCCGAGTCTGCACACCGCGGCCCGCGATGGGGTGCGGCTGCCGCTGCTCGAGTGCCGCCCGCTGACCGAGTGGTCGGACTCCCCCGCCACCCCGCGCATCGGCTACCAGGCGTCGTACGGCCAGGGCTCGTACGGGCAGAACGGCTGGCGGCCCTCGCGCAAGCGCCCGCCCTGCCCCTACCCCAACCCCGGGCGGTACGAGGTGGGCGAGCAGCTGACGCAGGGGATGCGGGTGGCGTTCTCCGGCGACACCTCCGTCGACCGCGAGCTGCTGGAGGACCGGGCGATCGAAGCGGGCCTGCACATCGCGACCGGCGTCTCCCGGCTGACCAGCCTGCTGGTGACCAACGATCCCGAGGCGTCGACATCGAAGACCGTCAAGGCGAAGTCGTACGGCACCCCGGTCATCGACGAGGCTGCCTTCACCCAGCTGTTGCGGGACGTGGCCCCGGCACGCGCATCGGAGTGAACCCGGCGCGACTCGCCGCGCCGCGCGCCCGCCCGCGGCCACCGCGCGTCCCACCCTGTGGCGCATGGCACGTTGCGAGGTATGCGGAAACGACTACGGCATGTCCTTCGAGGTGCACGCGCAGGGCGCGGTGCACGTCTTCGACTGCTTCTCCTGCGCCATTCACCGCATGGCGCCCATCTGTGAGCACTGCCGGGTCCAGGTCATCGGCCAGGGTGTCGAGGCCGACGGCCACTGGTACTGCGGCGGGCACTGCGCCCGCGCCGACGGAAAGGCGGGCATCGTCGACAGAGTCTGATCCCGGGCCCCCGGAGCCAGGCTCCTCGGCGCCGGCTCCCCGACCCCCACTCCTCGCACCCCATGACCCCAGTTGTACGGTCATGGGGTGTACCGCTTCCTGTTGTCCCGGCAGTGGGTGATCCTCACCCTCATCGCCCTCGTCCTCATCCCCGCGATGATCGAGCTGGGCTTCTGGCAGCTCCACCGGCACGAACACCGGGTCGAGCAGAACGGCCTGATCTCACGGAACCTCAGGGCGAAGCCCGTACCGGTGAGCGAGCTCACCTCCCCCGGGCACACCGTCCCCCGCGCCGACTACTGGCGCCAGGTCACCGCCACCGGCACCTACGACAGCGCACACGAGGTCGTCGTACGCCGCCGCACCTCCGCCGACGAGCGGGTCGGCTTCCATGTGCTGACCCCGCTGGTCCTGGCCGACGGCCGAGCGGTCCTGATCAACCGCGGCTGGGTCCCGGCCGCCGCCGACCAGAAGGCCTTCCCCGCCGTGCCGGCCGCCCCCAAGGGCAGCGTGACCATCACCGGCCGGCTCAAGGCCGACGAGACGACCAGCGCCAGCGGCATCAAGGACCTGGCCGGTCTGCCGCCCCGCCAGGTCATGCTGATCAGCAGCGCGCAGCAGGCGAAGGCGCTCGGCCGGTCCGTCCTCGGCGGATATCTGGAACAGAGCGCGCCCGAGCCCGCCGGCGGCAACCCGGAACTGATCCCCGAGCCCGACCACCAGTCCATCGGCCCGCACATGGCGTACGCCGTCCAGTGGTGGCTGTTCGTCGCGGCCGTACCCGTCGGCTGGGTGATTCTCGTACGCCGGGAGAAGCGCGACGGCCAGGCAGCCAGTACCCCGAACTCACCGGAACCGGCCACCGCGGCTGCTTAGCGGACGCGCCTGGCGGGAACACGCCAGAGCGTGACGCAACGTATCGAGGACTACGCCCTCATCGGCGATCTGCAGACCGCCGCGCTGGTCGGCATGGACGGCTCCATTGACTGGCTGTGCCTGCCCCGCTTCGACTCGGGGGCCTGCTTCGCCGCGCTGCTCGGCGACGAGGAGAACGGTCACTGGCGGGTCGCTCCCAAGGGCGCGGGCCGCTGCACCCGCCGCCGGTATGTGGGTGAATCGCTGGTCCTGGAGTCGGTGTGGGAGACCAGGACCGGCACCGTCAAGATCGTCGACTTCATGCCGCAGCGCGACGCGGCGCCCGATGTCATCCGGATCGTGGAGGGCGTCAGCGGCACGGTCGAGATGGCCGGAACCCTGCGGCTGCGCTTCGACTACGGCTCCGTCGTGCCGTGGGTGCGGCGCTCGGACGGTGAGCGGATCGCCATCGCGGGGCCCGACTCCGTATGGCTGCGCAGTGAGCCGCAGGTCAAGACGTGGGGGCATCAGTTCAGCACCCGCTCGTCGTTCACGGTCGGCGCGGGCGAGAAGGTGGCGTTCGTCCTCACCTGGCATCCCTCGCACCATGACCGGCCGGCGCTCTGCGACCCCTTCGCCGCGTTGGAGGAGAGCCTGACGGACTGGGCCGCATGGTCCTCGCGCTGCCAGGCCGAGGGCCCGTACCGCGAGGCCGTCGTCCGCTCGCTCATCACGCTGAAGGGGCTCACCTACGCCCCGACCGGCGGGATCGTCGCCGCGCCCACCACGTCCCTGCCGGAGGAGCTCGGCGGCGTACGCAACTGGGACTACCGCTTCTGCTGGCTGCGCGACGCCACCCTCACGCTGGGCGCGCTGCTGTCGGCCGGCTATCTGGACGAGGCCAAGGCCTGGCGCAACTGGCTGCTGCGGGCGGTGGCCGGCGACCCGGCGGACCTGCAGATCATGTACGGGCTCTCCGGCGAGCGCCGGCTGCCGGAGATGGAGCTGCCGTGGCTGAGCGGGTACGAGGGCTCATCGCCGGTCCGTACCGGCAACGAAGCCGTACGCCAGCTGCAGCTCGACGTGTACGGAGAGGTCATCGACTCCCTCTATCTGGCGCGGGCTGCCGGCCTGCCCGCGGAGCGGCACGCCTGGAATCTGCAGCTCAGCCTGCTCGGCTTCCTGGAGTCCAGGTGGCGCGAGCCGGACGAGGGGCTGTGGGAAGTGCGGGGCGCGCGGCGCCACTTCGTGCACTCCAAGGTGATGGCGTGGGTCGCCGCGGACCGTGCCGTACGCACCCTGGAGGAGCATCCCGAGATGCGCGGCGACGTGGGGCGGTGGCGCACCATGCGCGACGAGGTGCACCAGGAGGTGTGCGAGAAGGGGTACGACCCGGTACGGAACACCTTCACGCAGTCGTACGGCTCCGTCGAACTGGACGCGGCGGCTCTGCTCATCCCACGGGTCGGCTTCCTGCCGCCCGAGGATCCGCGGGTGATCGGGACAGTGGACGCGATTCTGGCGGAACTGGGCACCGGCGACGGGCTCGTACGCCGCTACAGCACGGCCGGAGAGGCGGTCGACGGGCTGCCGGGGAGCGAAGGAGCGTTTCTGGCCTGCTCGTTCTGGCTGGTGGACGCGCTGCGGATGACGGGACGGGTGAAGGAGGCCAGGGAGATCTTCGAGCAGCTGCTCGCGTTGCGCAACGATGTCGGGCTGCTCGCCGAGGAGTACGACCCGGTGAGCGGGCGGCAGGTCGGGAACTTCCCCCAGGCCTTCAGTCATATCGGGCTGGTGTCCACGGCCCTCGCGCTGTGCCGGGAGGACACGGCAGGATAGGTCCATGGATCTTGGACTGAAGGACCGCGTCTACATCGTCACCGGTGCGTCCCGAGGGCTGGGGAACGCCTCCGCGCGTGCGCTCGTCGCCGACGGCGCGAAGGTCGTCATCAGCGGGCGGGGCGAGAAGGCCGTGGCGGACGCCGCCGCCGGACTCGGCCCGAACGCCGTCGGCCTCGCCACCGACAACGCCGACCCTGCGACAGCGGATCGTCTGGTCGCGGCCGCGCGGGCACAGTTCGGGCGCCTCGACGGCGTTCTGATCAGCGTGGGCGGCCCGGCGCCGGGCTTCGCGGCGGACAACACGGACGAGCAGTGGCAGTCGTCGTTCGAGTCCGTCTTCCTGGGCGCGGTACGACTGGCCCGCACGGTGGCGGCGGAGCTGGGCGAAGGCGGCGTGATCGGCTTCGTTCTGTCGGGCTCGGTCCATGAGCCGATCCCGGGCCTGACGATCTCCAACGCGCTCCGCCCGGGTCTGGCCGGTTTCGCCAAGTCCCTCTCGGACGAGCTGGGCCCCCAGGGCATCCGGGTGGCCGGGCTGCTCCCGGCCCGCATCGACACCGACCGGGTCCGCGAACTGGACGCGCTGTCGGGCGACGCGGAGGCGGCGCGCACGGCGAACGAGTCCCGCATTCCGCTGCGGAGGTACGGGAGGCCGGAGGAGTTCGGGAAGGCGGCGGCGTTCCTGCTGTCGCCGGCCGCGTCGTACCTGACGGGTGTGATGCTCCCGGTGGACGGGGGCGCGCGGCACGGGTTCTAGGCCGTTCTAGGCCGGGTCTGACAAATAGCGCTCCTGGGGGACGGGGCCCCTCAACTCACTCTGCGCGCCCCGTGCTTCGCCGCCCGGAGCCTGACCTCCGCCGGTAGCGACGCCAGCCCCGCCGAGTCCCTCGCGTGCGCCAGCGCTTCGTCCGTCAGGCGCGTCAGCGCCTCGCCCGGCGCCGCGAACGGTTCCAGCAGCAGGCCCACCCGCGCCTCCGGCGTGCTCCGGCGGCCCGTCAGGCTCACCCGCGCGCGGGCCACGCCCTCCAGGGACTCCGCCTCGCCCGCCAGCACGCCCTCCAGCGCGCGGCCCCGCAGCAGCGCGCCCTCGCCGTCGCCGCTGTCGACCAGGATCTCCGCCAGCCGGGCGCGCCTCAGCTGGGCGAGCAGCCACCAGACGGCGAGCAGCACCAGCACCGCGAGCGCCGCGATGACCACCGGCCACCACCAGCCCTCGTCGCGCCATCGGTACCGGTCCGCCCGGCTCAGCAGCACGTCGTCCCGCCCGTCGTAGGGCCACCAGGACGGCACGGACAGACCCGTACCCGCCGCCAGCACCGCACCGCCCGCGCACAGCAGCACCAGTCCGGCGAGGCCCAGCAGTACGCGATTGACCACCCGAAGCATTCCGCCCTCACCTCACGCCTTCGTCACGCCTTCGTCACGCCTTCTTCGCCGGAGGCCGGCTCACATACACGGTCAGGGCCGGCTGCCTGGCCAGTCCCAGTTCCCTGATGCCGGTGCCCAGTGCCGCGTCCAGATCGGCACGTACGTCGTCGAGTTCACGGAAGTGGGACTGTGCCCGCACCGAGACCTTCGCCCGCCCCATCCGTACGCGTACGGACTGGACTCCGGAGACCTCCATAGCCCGGTCCCGCAGCACCAGCGCAGCGGCCTCCCGGTCCAGACCGGCACGTACCGAAGCGACGTCGCGGCGCATCGGCAGCAGCGCCCGCAGCCCCGGCGTCACGGCGATGACGATCAGGCAGACGCCGAGGGCCATCGCGGCCGCCGCGGCTGCCAGCACCCCCGTCTCGTCCAGCCGCCACTCCTCGAGGTGCGCCGCGGTGGTGCGGCGCCAGTGCATGGCCGGCCGGTCGGCCCGTACCGCCGCGATGTCGTACAGCAGCAGCCCCGTGCCGCCGAGCACCACCACCGCCAGCAGCCCGGCCGGCACCCGGCGTACGGACCAGAAGCGTCCGGCCTTGCCGCCGTCGCCGTCGTCCGGCACCGGCTCGTACGCCGCCGCCGATGCGGACTGGTCCAGATCGAGTACGGGGCCTGCGGGCTTTGCGGGTTCGCTCATCTGGTCCTCCCCTGTGCCGCGCTGCGGAGGTGGTCGGAGTGCAGCCGCTCGACGAGCACCGCCACCTCGGGCACGTCCATCCCCGCCAACGCCCTTACCCGCTCGGTGACTCGATGACGCACGGCACCGCACTGGCGGCCGATGTCGGAGGGATAGTCGAGTTCGAGGCTGATCCGCACCCGGGCGGCGTCATGGTGGACCGTGACCGTGGCACGCGGCGCCTTGCCGCCTGCCGGTACGGCGTCGAGCGCTTCCCGTGCCGCCTGCGCGGCGATCTTCGCCACGACCCGGTCGGCGATCGTGGTCTGCCCGCGCTCGCCGGCGACGATGCTCTCCCTGCCTCCGGTGGGGGGATCCCCAGCGGCCACTGCGGGTCACCGCCGCCGGTCGCCGCGCTCGCGACCCCGGAAGAAGTCGCCGGGTTCGAGGTCGCCCTCGAGGAACCGGCCCGCCACAAAGCCGACCGCCCCCAAGGCGGCCACCAGCAGAAAGGCACCGAAGCCGCCGAAGTATCCGGCGAAGCCGAGCGCCATGCCGGCCATCAGGCCGACCACCGCCATGCTCATCGTGAGCTCCTCTACTGGAGCCGCTGCTCCGGCTCTTCCTCTTCTTCATCGGGCAGTTTCACATCGCTGACCGCGATATTGACCTCGACGACCTCAAGACCCGTCATCCGCTCGACCCCCGAGATGACGTTCTCGCGGACCGCGCGGGCGACATCGGCGATGGAGACGCCGTAGTCGACGACGATTTCGAGGTCGAGGGCGGTCTGCAGCTCGCCGACCTCTGCCTTGACCCCTCGGGTGACATTGGACCTGCTGCCGCCCGGCACCCGGTCGCGCACCGCGCCGAGGGTGCGGGAGAAGCCGCTGCCCATGGCGTGGACGCCGATCACCTCACGGGCCGCGAGCCCGGCGATCTTCTCCACCACGCCGTCGGCGATGGTGGTACGGCCGCGGGATGCGGGATCTCCGCCGCCGCGCCTGGTGCCTGAGGTCTTCCTGAATCCTTCGCCCGAGCCCGACGGCTCGTTGCCGGAGGGCTCGGGCCTGTTCCGCTGAGCGGTGTCGGTCATCGCCGTTCGTCCTTTCCGGGCGCTGGTGGACTCCTCTGCCCACACTAAGTGCGCTTGCCAGGTCTCGCGCCGGGGATGCGGCAGGCTGGAGCAATGACCACTGCTGACGCGGTTCGCAGACGGCTCGGCCTCGGCAGGCTGCTCGCGCTGGGCGGGGCGGCGGACGGGGCCTGGCTGACCGAACAGGCGGCCGACACGGTGCTGCGGCGTGCGGCGGCCGAAGTGCCCGGGGTGGCGCTGGGCCGGCTCAGGCTGGCTCTCGTGGACCCGGAATCGGCGGCTGCTCCGGCCCTACCGGCCCCGCCGAGCGCGCTGCCGCCGGGGCCGCTGCGTATCGAGGCGGATTTCGGGGCGGTGGCGCAGGAGCCGCTGCCGGCCGCCGCGGCAGCCCTGCGCACCGCGCTGTTCACGGCCTCGGCGGACCTGCTGGGCCTTGAGGTCACCGAGGTGGATCTGCGGGTGACGGAGCTGCTGGACACCGCCCCGGAATCGTCGGCCGCCGCTCCCCCACCCGGGGTACGGCCGGTCGCCCCGAAGGACCCGGCGGGCACGGCGGCGGCCGGGGCGCCGGGCGTCGCGCATCTGACGGCCACCCTGGGCACGGCGGTGCACCTGGCCCCGGACCATGTCCGCGTCGAGGTGGCGACCGCGAGCGGCCATCAGCCCCTGGACGTGGTCCGGGCGGTCCGCGAGGCGGTGACGACGGCTCTCGCGGACGGCCGACCGGTGGCGGTGCTGGTCACCTCGGCCCAGGAGTGACTCGTGCTGGGGTCGCTCGCGCTGTGGCGACCGGCACGGGGTGCCCAGCGTGCGGGTGACCCGCATCGGCATGACTCAGTCGGAGAGGCCCGCGAGATCGCGCAGACGGCGCGCCTGCGCGGCGCGCTCCGCGGTGCGCTGGTCCTCGTACGAGCGGCTCGTCACACCCTGAAGCAGCGCCTTCGTCTCGATCACCGCGTCCCGCGGCGCCGCCAGCAGCGCGGCCGCCAAGTCCCGCACCGCGCCGTCGAGTTCGTCGCCGGGCACAACAAGGTTGGCGAGGCCGGTGCGCTCCGCCTCCTCGGCATGCACAAAGCGGCCCGTCGCGCAGATCTCCAGCGCGCGGGCGTAGCCCACGAGCGACACCAGGGGGTGCGTACCCGTGAGGTCCGGTACGAGCCCGAGGCTGGTCTCACGCATGGCGAACTGCACGTCCTGAGCGACGACCCGGAGGTCGCAGGCGAGGGCGAGCTGGAAACCGGCCCCGATCGCATGACCCTGGACGGCCGCGATCGTGACAATGTCACTGCGGCGCCACCAGGTGAATCCCTCCTGGTACTCGGCGATGACCCCGTCGAGCTCCTCGTCGGAACCGCGTGCGAGATCGAGGAAGGACGGCTCGCCGTCGAAGCCCTCGGGCGTGAACGCCTGCCGGTCGAGACCCGCGGAGAAGGACTTGCCCTCGCCGCGCAGCACCACGACCCGCACAGTGCCCGGCAATGACCGACCCGCCTGCGCCAACGCCCGCCACAGAGCGGGAGATTGGGCGTTGCGCTTGTCCGGGTTGGTCAAGGTCACCGTGGCAACCGCGTCCTCGACGGTGAGCCGTACGCCGTCCTTGTCGAGCACAGAGTCGAGCGAAGTCATGGGGCGCCTCCGGTTCGGGAACAGTCACTGCAAACGAAGATAAGTGACTGCACAGTAACCACCCGGTCGACCGTGCGACCGACCGGGTGGCCACCGTGAAAACCGGTAGGCCGGAGGAGCCTCGACCGTCAGGCCGAGGCGGCCTTCTTGCCTCGCGTCGCTCCGCCGCGTCCCCGCAGCGTGACTCCGGACTCGCTGAGCATCCGGTGGACGAATCCGTAGGAGCGGCCGGTCTCTTCGGCCAACGCCCGGATGCTCGCACCGGAGTCGTACTTCTTCTTCAGGTCTGCCGCGAGCTTGTCGCGCGCGGCGCCGGTTACCCGGCTGCCCTTCTTCAGAGTCTCGGCCACCCGTGCCTCCTCATGGGAAGTGCGCTCTGGACTCTCATGATCACCCCTCGGGGGCTTCCTGGCCACCCATTCGGCAAGGTCCGTGCGACAAGCTTTGCCCGGCGCTGGGCAATCGCCACTACCGGAATCCTTGATTCCGCACGCCCGCGTTCGCACGTCCGAACGGGTTTCCCGGAGAAGTGCCTGGTCAGCGCAGCGCACCGGGGACAAGCGCCGCGTGGGACCGGAAGGCCTGAATCCGCCCGCCGCCACGCCGCAGTACGAGACGTTCTCACTCAGATGATGGATCACCCGTAAGCCGAATGATCCATACGGAGTGGATCAGCACCGGATCGCACCGGATCGCACCGGATCAGGCTCCTGATCCGGCTTCCGATCCGGCCGGCATCAGGCGAGCGCGACGAGGTCCGCGTAGTCCGCGCCCCACAGATCCTCGACGCCGTCCGGCAGCAGGATGATGCGCTCCGGCTCGAGCGCCTCGACCGCGCCCTCGTCGTGGGTGACGAGGATGACGGCGCCCTTGTAGGTGCGCAGCGCGCCGAGGATCTCCTCGCGGCTGGCCGGGTCGAGGTTGTTGGTGGGCTCGTCGAGAAGCAGCACGTTCGCGGACGAGACGACCAGGGTCGCCAGCGCGAGACGGGTCTTCTCACCGCCGGAGAGGACCCCGGCCGGCTTGTCGACGTCGTCGCCCGAGAAGAGGAAGGAGCCGAGCGTCTTGCGGACGTGGACGAGATCGAGGTCGGGCGCGGAGGAGCGCATGTTCTCCAGGACCGTGCGTTCCGGGTCGAGGGTTTCGTGCTCCTGGGCGTAGTAGCCCATCTTGAGACCGTGGCCCTCTATGACCTCGCCGGTGTCGGGCTTCTCGGCCCCGGCCAGCAGGCGCAGCAGTGTGGTCTTGCCCGCGCCGTTGAGGCCGAGGATCACAACCCGTGAACCCTTGTCGATCGCGAGATCCACATCGGTGAAGATTTCCAGCGAGCCGTAGGACTTGGACAGACCCTCCGCCATCAGCGGGGTCTTGCCGCAGGGCGCGGGATCCGGGAAGCGCAGCTTGGCGACCTTGTCGGAGACCCGTACGGCGTCGAGACCGGAGAGCAGCCGCTCGGCCCGCTTGGCCATGTTCTGCGCGGCGACGGTCTTGGTGGCCTTGGCGCGCATCTTGTCGGCCTGCGAGTTGAGCGAGGCGGCCTTCTTCTCGGCGTTCTGGCGCTCGCGCTTGCGGCGCTTCTCGTCGGCCTCGCGCTGCTGCTGGTAGAGCTTCCAGCCCATGTTGTAGATGTCGATGTGCGCGCGGTTGGCGTCCAGGTAGAAGACCTTGTTGACGACGGTCTCGACCAGGTCGACATCGTGGGAGATGACGACGAAGCCGCCGCGGTAGGTCTTGAGGTAGTCGCGCAGCCAGACGATCGAGTCGGCGTCGAGGTGGTTGGTGGGCTCGTCGAGGAGCAGGGTGTCGGCGTCCGAGAAGAGGATGCGCGCGAGCTCGACGCGGCGGCGCTGACCACCTGAGAGCGTATGCAGCGGCTGGCCGAGCACCCGGTCGGGCAGGCCGAGCGCGGCGGCGATGGTGGCGGCCTCGGCCTCGGCGGCGTAACCGCCCTTGGTGAGGAACTCCGTCTCCAGGCGCTCGTACCTCTTCATCGCCTTCTCGCGGGTGGCGCCCTGGCCGTTCGCCATGCGCTCCTCGTTCTCGCGCATCTTCCTCAGGACGGAGTCGAGGTCGCGGGCGGAGAGGATGCGGTCGCTGGCGAGGGTGTCGAGGTCGCCGGTGCGCGGGTCCTGCGGGAGGTAGCCCACCTCGCCCGAGCGGGTGATGGCGCCGCCGGCGGGGACGCCTTCACCGGCGAGGCACTTGGTGAGGGTGGTCTTGCCCGCACCGTTGCGGCCTACCAGGCCGATGCGGTCGCCTTTGGCGATGCGGAAGGAAGCGGACTCGATGAGGACGCGCGCGCCTGCGCGCAGCTCGACACCAGAGGCGGTGATCACGGAAAGACTCCAGGGCGGTATGGACGGCGGAAGGGACGGACGCAGGAGCTTCGACGCCGTCTAATGCACAAGGAGAATTGCCATACGGGCCAGTCTAACGGGCCCGGGCAAGTGCTATTCGTCGGTCGTTGGCAAGGGGCGTGCGGATGGGAGGCGATCCGGCCGGGACGCGCAGAGCACAGTCACGGACCGTATCCCCGGCGGCAGGGCCACCGTCGGCGGCGGCATCGTCGGCCTCATCGCGCTGGGACCGCACCTCGGCCCCGCTGTCAGTGGCCGGTGCAAGACTGAGACCCAGATCACACCCCTACCGTCGAGCATGAAGGAGTGATCGGGATGACGGACTCACCGAGCATCTGTCCGACGCTGGTGTACGCGGACGCCAAGGCTGCGATCAAGCAACTCACCGAGGCCTTCGGCTTCGCCGAGCGCGCGGTGTACGAGGACGAGGGCGGCGTGGTCATGCACGCGGAGCTGACGTACGGGAACGGCATGGTGATGCTCGGCAGTAAGGGCACCGGCAGCGAGTTCGACAAGCTGATGGCGGGCGGCGGACCCACAGGCGTGTTCGTCCATGTCGATGATGCCGACGCGCACCACAGCACGGCTGTGGAGCACGGCGCGGAGATCGTGATGCCGCCCACCGATCAGGACTACGGGGCTCGCGACTACATGGCGCGCGACGTCGAGGGCAACATCTGGAGCTTCGGGACCTACGCACCGGGGGCGGAGGAGTCGTAGGCCGTGTCTGACCCGGCCTCCCCCGCCCCCCGTGCCGCGTCCTGCCCGTTCAGGACCCTCCGGTGTGCACCTGGAACGCCGCCCGGCGCACGGCCTTGGCCAGGGCCGGGTCCGGGTGCGCGGCCGCCAGGGCGACCAGGACCTGGACCGTTCGCGGGTGGCCGCCGACCCGGACCGCCTCGAGCAGCGCGGGGACCGTGCCCTGCACCGCGGAGTCGAGATGACGCAGGAGCAGCTGGGGCTCGCCGTGGTCGGCGACGGCCGCCGCGGTGTCGACCCAGAGCCAGGTCGCTTCCTCGCGGGTGAGGACGTCGGCCGCGTCCTCGGGGTCCGCTCCCTCGTACTCGGCGAGCCAGAGCAGGACGTAGGGCCGCAGTGAGGGCTCGTCGGCGGCGGCTCGGACCTCGGGCTCGGCGGGGGCGCCGACGACGCGCAGGGCCTCGAAGGCGAGTCCGCGCAGCAGGGCGTCCTCGCCGCGGGCCACGGCGAGAAGTTCGGTGACGGCGCTGGAGACGGTGCGGGCGGCGAGCCAGGCGCGGTACTCGGCGCGGGCCGGGCCGGGGGTGAGCCGGGCACAGCCGCGCACCATGTCCTCGGCGGACTGCTCGATATTGCCCGCGGGGCTCTGGGCGGCGACGCAGATCTGCTCGAGCTTGACCCAGACCGCCCAGTTGCCGAGCGGGGTGAGGGTGGCGGACCGGCCCTTGTCCAGGGTGAGGGCGCCGACGGCGGACAGGCCCTCCAGGGCCCAGTCGAGAAGGAGGGAGACGGGAACGCCCGGACGGTCCTCGGTCCCGGACTCGGGACGGGGATCGGATTCGGTCAAGGGGTGGGGATCGGGCCCGGACCCGTGCCCGTGCTCCGCGTCGGCGGGGCGCGGACCGGCGTGCG
The DNA here is from genome assembly GCF_003054555.1 of Streptomyces lunaelactis. Classification (NCBI taxonomy): domain Bacteria; kingdom Bacillati; phylum Actinomycetota; class Actinomycetes; order Kitasatosporales; family Streptomycetaceae; genus Streptomyces; species Streptomyces lunaelactis. The sequence continues at coordinate 1,991,119 of NZ_CP026304.1, forward strand.
AACCGTACGGGACCTCGCAGCGCTCCTCGCGGAGTTCGGCGACGCGCTGCTGCAGGAGGTCGAGCAGGACCGGTACGAGCACGGGTCCTGCCGAGAGCTGGAGGAGGGAGAGCACCTGGGGGACGGCTTCGACGACCTCGGCGACCGCCGTGGGGGCGACATCGCCGGGTGCGGGGTGGATCAGCGACCAGGCGTCGAAGAGGGCGACCCAGCCGCGCAGCACGGCCATGTCGTCGCGGTCCCAGGCGCGCAGCCGCCAGCCGGGGCGTGCGGTGTCACCGTGCAGCTCGACCAGGCCGGCGAGACGGGCCCGGTCCCAGCCGACGCGTACCTGGAGCGGGGTCAACTCCAGGGCGGCCGCGGCCCGTTCCTGGGCGCGCTCGGCGAGTGGGGCGGTGCTGGGGTCCCTCTCGACGGCCGCCCAGCGGGCGATGCGTACGGCGTCGGCGAGGACCGCCCTCGCCTGGCGGGCCAGCTCGGCGGGGGGCGGAGTTCCCTCGGGAGGCCGCGGGGCCGGCCGGGTGCGCCGGGTCGTCACGGCCCGCCGTGCGGTGGCCAACGATCGCGGGCGGACAAGACGGAGTCTGGAGTTGCGCGCCAATTGCTCATCAGGCTTTCGGGACGTCACGGGGGCAGTCTTCCCGCTGACGGCCCGAAAGCCCAAACGGAACCTGGTCGGCCGGACAGAGCGGCCGTCCCGTCAGGGACTGTCCGGCGACATCTCGGACAGGTCCCGGCTACATCAGGGGGGTGAGGAAGCGCCGGAGGGCCTCTTCGTAACTCACGGGGGCCGCGTTCCACATCGCGGCGTGCGGGGCGTGCCGGACGGTGTGCAGGGTGATCAGTTCGGGGCGGCGGGCGGCGAGTTCACGGGAGAGCCCCCAGGGCGCGAGGGTGTCGTCCGGGCCGTGGAAGATCAGGGTCGGTACGCGCAGGCCGTTCGGGTCGGCCGCTTCGAGCAGCCGGTCGCCGTGCAGCCCGGTCCTGCCCTGGGCCGCCCTGACGACAAGGGGCAGCAGGGGCCCCGGGGTGCCGCGGGCGGCGGCCAGATTGCGCAGGGTCGTTCCCCAGTCCAGGACCGGGGAGTCCAGCACGAGTCCGCTGATCCGGTCGCGCAGCGAGGAGTTTGCCGCCGCGTGCAGGGCCATCGAGGCTCCGGTGGACCAGCCGTGCAGGACGACACGCGCGGCTCCGTGGCGGACGGCATAGCGGATGGCCGCGTCCAGGTCGCGCCATTCGGAGTCGCCGAGGTGAGCGAGTCCGTCCGGGGGCCTGGGGGCACCGAGGTCCCCGCGGTAGGCGAGATCGAGCACCGGGAAGTGGTGGGCGCTGAGGAACTCCATGATGTTCATGGGGTGCTCCCGTGTGGTGCCCAGGCCGTGCACGGTGATGACCCAGGTGTCGCGGGCGCCGGGCACGAACCAGGCGGGCAGCGCGCCGAGTTCGCCGGGGATGTCGATATCGCTGTGCTTGAGGCCGAGCGCGCTGGCCGGGTCGCCGCTGTGCACCTGCGGGGTGAGCCGCACCCGGGTGCGCGGGTCCAGGGTGCCGTGGCTGACCCGTTCCAGGCGGCGTACGACGGTGTCGGGGGCGTGCGGGACCTCGTCGAGTACGGCGCCGACGACCGCGTGGACGTCGGGGCCCTCCAGGCCGTACGTACCGGGGCGCAGCGAGGCGAGGCTGCGGGTGAGGGTCAGCCTGCCCGGGGCCGTGGCGTGCACGGTGAGCCGGGGGTCGCCGGGCAGGGGCCGGCCGAGCGGCGCCTTGAGCGCCGCGTCGCTCGCGTAGCGGCCGGCCGCGATCGCGGCCGCGCCGACGCCGATCAGAGTGGTGACGGCTGCTGCCGCCGCTATAGCCGGGCGCACTGTTCCAGTGTCGGCACCCACCGGCCGCGCTGCCAGTGGGCGGGGGCCGCAGGTGTCGGGGAGCCTCAGGTGCTGGGCCGGGGCCGGCCGTAGCCCTGGAGTTTCTCCTCCACCTCGCGCAGCTGGGACCTGGAGAGCAGGCTGGGCGAGTATCCGGGCAGCGCCGCCGCGGTCAGCCAGAGCCTGCACATCCACTCCAGCTGGGCGGTGCGGTCGTAGGCCTGGTCGAGGGAGTCGCCGTAGGTGACCGTTCCGTGGTTCTGGAGCAGACACCCGGTGCGGTCCCGCAGGGCGCGCAGCATGTTCGCGGCCAGCTCGTCCGTTCCGTACAGGGCATACGCGGCGACGCGGACAGGTCCGCCGAGGGCAGCCGCCATGTAGTGGATCAGCGGGACCTCGGGGACCAGGGTGGAGACGGCGGTGGCGTGCACGGCGTGGGTGTGCACCACGGCGCCCGCGTGGGTGTTCCGGTAGACCTGGAGGTGCAGCGGCAGCTCGCTGGTGGGGGCGAGATCGCCCAGGACCTGGTTGCCGTCGAGATCGACGGCGACGGCGTCCTCGGGAGTGAGACGGTCGTAGGGCACTCCGCTCGGGGTGACCAGGACGAGTCCGCCGGCCCGTACCGAGACATTGCCCGATGTGCCCACCACCAGGCCTTCGGCCGCCGTTCTGCGGGCCGTGGCCACGAGGTCTTCCCACGCCCGCCCGATCGCGTCCTGCCGTACCTCATCGGTCATGCGGTGATCCTGTCAGGCGGCTGCGGCGTGCCGCAGGGCGTCGAGTGACGGAGATCTCTTCAACCCGCACAAATGCCGCTTCCGGCGCCTCGCGGAACCCCCTCGGGCAACCCTGACGCAAGCCCGACACGGTCTGACGCACCGCTGTGGCCACTCCCCCTGAGGAGCGGGGTGATGGATCCTCACTTAACGACACCGCAACGCCCGTCGTAGTTCATCTTCCGTTCATCCAGGTTAACTACGTTCGCCGCGCCACTGACGTCAAACGATTGCCTGGGTAAATGGAACACATCACCTTGCTCCTTGCGATTGTGATCGTGACAGCGCTCGTGTTCGATTTCACGAACGGATTCCATGACACCGCCAACGCGATGGCGACGACCATCTCGACCGGCGCGCTCAAGCCCAAGACAGCGGTGGCCATGTCCGCCGCGCTCAACCTCGTCGGCGCGTTCCTGTCCGTGGAGGTCGCCAAGACGATCTCCAGCGGCCTCGTGACCGAGGCGGGCATCACACCCGAAGTCATCTTCGCGGCGCTCGTCGGCGCCATCCTCTGGAACCTGATGACCTGGCTGATCGGCCTGCCGTCCAGTTCCTCGCACGCCCTGATGGGCGGTCTGATCGGCGCCACCATCGCCTCGGTCGGCGTCAGCGGTGTCAACGGCGGCACCGTCGTCACCAAGGTGCTGATCCCCGCGATCGCCGCCCCGCTGGTCGCCGGCATCGCGGCCTTCCTCGCCTCCCGGCTGACGTACAAGATCGGCAAGAACGCCGACGAGAAGGCCACCGCGAAGGGTTACCGCACCGGCCAGATCGCCTCGGCCGGCCTGGTCTCCCTGGCCCACGGCACCAACGACGCGCAGAAGACGATGGGCATCATCACGCTGGCGCTCGTCGCCGGCGGTGTGCTCTCCCCCGGCTCCAACCCCCCGATGTGGGTCATCCTCTCCGCCGGTCTCGCGATCGCGATGGGCACCTACCTCGGCGGCTGGCGCATCATCCGCACCATGGGCAAGGGCCTCACCGACCTCCAGCCGCAGCAGGGCTTCGCCGCCCAGACCAGCGCGGCCAGCGTCATCCTCGCCTCCTCCAACCTCGGCTTCTCGCTGTCGACCACGCACTCCTGCTCCGGCGCGGTGATGGGCGCCGGCCTCGGCCGCAAGGGCGGCGTGGTCCGCTGGTCCACCGCCACCCGGATGTTCGTCGCCTGGGGCCTGACCCTGCCCGCCGCCGGCCTGGTCGCCGCGGGCTCGGAGTTCGTGACCAAGCAGGGCGACTGGGGCGTCGCGGCCGTCGCGGTCTTCCTGATCGGCGCCTGCACCGCGATCTGGTTCGTCTCCCGCCGCCAGGTCGTCGACCACACCAACGTCAACGACGTGAGCGCCGACGCCGAGCCCGCGGGCGTCGTGACCGCGGCCATCGCGGCCGTCACCCCGCCGCCGGCCGGCACGCCCGCGAACGACGACCTCAAGACGACCATCCCGGCTCCGGCCCCCGCCGGCTCCGAGCCGACGCAGCCGGCCACGGTGTAAGGACAGATCTGCATGAACATCGACTGGGTAGCTCTCGGCTCCGTCTTCGGCGTGAGCCTCGTCGCCACCGTCGCCCTGGTGGGCCTGTTCACCCTCGGCGTGGTGGGCCTGACCAAGCAGGAGTCGGCGTCCGGACAGGGCGGCGGCACCGCGGCAATGGCGCGCACCGGTGCGTACGCCTGCTTCGCGCTCTGCGCGGCGGCCGTGTCGTACGGGATCTATCTGATCGTCACCTGACGGCACAGCCGCAACGGCACAGCTTCACCGGCCGGGCCGGACACACCCTCGGGTGCGTCCGGCCCGGCTTTCCGCTGCCCTGGGCGCGGCGCCCGGCCGACTGCCCGGTGTGGGGCTCGGCACACTGTCCCACCGCAGGTCAAGGGCGAGTTGACGGGCGTTCGCGAGCGTGGTGGACTGCCGAGGCCATTACGGCGGCAGAAGAGGAAGCCGGTGCGAATCCGGCGCGGTCCCGCCACTGTCACCGGGGAGCACATCCCCGGAAGCCAGGAACTCTCACCGCCGATCACGTCGAACCAGGGCGCGGACACCCTGAGTGAGGACATATCGCCATGCCCGGCTGCCGTTCCGTTCCCGCTGTCAGTACGAAGGTCGATCCCAGGGTCACTCGAGGCGTAACGGCGGCCTGAACCCATGCGTGTCGACCGTGAGTTCGTGTACGGCGCCATCGCCGGTCTGGCCGGTGACCTGCTGCTCGGCGATCCTCGCCGGGGGCATCCGGTCGCCGCGTTCGGGCGGGCCGCAGGCGCTGTCGAGCAGGTGCTGTGGCGTGATCACCGCGGCTGGGGCGCCCTGCACACCGCCCTGTGCGCCGGAGGTGCCGCCGCCGGTGCCGCGCTTGTTTCGCGCGGTGCGCGGGGCCGCGGCGCCGCATCCGTCGCGCTGACCGCCGCCGCCACCTGGGCCGTTGTCGGGGGTACGTCGCTGGGCCGCGAGGCGCGGGCCATCGGTGGCGCGCTCGCGGCCGGGGATCTGGAGGTGGCGCGGGAGCGGCTGCCGCATCTGTGCGGGCGCGATCCGCAGTACCTGGACGAGCGGCAGATCGCGCGCGCCGTCGTGGAGTCCGTCGCCGAGAACACCTCCGACGCGGTCGTGGGCGCGCTCGTGTGGGGTGCGCTCGCGGGTGTGCCGGGTCTGGTGGGCTTCCGGGCGGTCAACACGCTGGACGCGATGGTCGGGCACAAGTCGCCCCGGTACCGGCGGTTCGGCTGGGCGTCGGCACGCCTCGACGATGTGGCCGGCTGGCCGGGGGCCCGGCTCACCGCCGGTCTTGCGGTGCTCGCGGGCGGGGACGCGCCCGGGGCCGTACGGGCGTGGCGGGCCGATGCGAGGAAGCACCCGAGCCCGAACGCGGGGCCGGTGGAGGCCGCGTTCGCGGGGGCGCTCGGCGTACGGCTCGGCGGGACCCTCTCGTACGGCGGCCGGGTCGAGCACCGGCCCGTGCTCAACGGCTCGGGCCGCACCGTGGAGTTCGGTGACATCGAACGCGCCGTGCGGCTCTCCCGCCGCGTCGGCTGGCTGACTCTGGCGGCCTGCGCGGCGGGCCGCCTGGCGGGTCACGCGCTGCGCGCGCGGCGCGCGGGAAAGGGGCGGGGATGAGCAGGCGCAGAGGCGGCGGGCTGCTGGTCGCGGGGACGACGTCCGACGCGGGCAAGAGCGTCGTCACGGCCGGGATCTGCCGATGGCTCGTACGGCAGGGAGTGAAGGTCGCGCCCTTCAAGGGACAGAACATGTCGCTCAATTCGTTCGTGACGCGCGAGGGCGCGGAGATCGGGCGGGCCCAGGCGATGCAGGCGCAGGCGGCGCGCGTGGAGCCCACAGCGCTGATGAATCCCGTACTGCTCAAGCCGGGGAGCGACCGTTCGAGCCAGGTGGTCCTGATGGGCAAGCCGGTGGGCGAACTGAGCGCCCGCGGCTACCACGGGGGGCGGCAGGAGGCTCTCCTGGGCACCGTCGTGGAGTGCCTGGAGGAGCTGCGGGGCACGTATGAAGCCGTGATCTGTGAGGGGGCGGGCAGTCCGGCCGAGATCAATCTGCGGCGTACGGACATCGTGAACATGGGCATCGCGCGGGCGGCCCGGCTCCCGGTGCTCGTGGTCGGGGACATCGACCGCGGGGGCGTCTTCGCCTCGTTCTTCGGGACCACCGCGCTGCTCAGTGCCGAGGATCAGGCGCTGGTCGCCGGGTACATCGTCAACAAGTTCCGGGGCGATGTGTCGCTGCTCGAGCCCGGCATCGAGATGCTGCGGGGGCTGACCGGGCGGCACACGTACGGGATTCTGCCGTACGCCCACGGTCTCGGCATCGACGAGGAGGACGGGCTGCGGGTGTCCCTGCGCGGCGCGGTACGGGAGTCGGTGGTCGCCCCGCCCGTCGGCGAGGACATTCTGCGGGTCGCCGTCTGCGCCGTCCCGCTGATGTCCAACTTCACGGACGTGGACGCCCTGGCCGCCGAACCGGGCGTCGTCGTGCGCTTCGTGGACCGGGCCGAGGAACTCGTCGACGCCGACCTGGTGATCGTGCCGGGGACCCGGGGCACGGTCGGAGCCCTGGAGTGGCTGCGGGAGCGGGGGCTCGCGGAGGCGCTGAAGCGGCGGGCCGCCGAGGGCAGGCCCGTCCTGGGTATCTGCGGCGGCTTCCAGGTGCTCGGTGAGCACATCGAGGATGAGGTCGAGTCGCGGGCGGGGAGCGTCGAGGGCCTGGGGCTGCTGCCCGTACGCATCAGGTTCGCCGTCGGCAAGACCCTCGCCAGGCCCGTCGGCGAAGCCCTCGGCGAGCGCGTCGAGGGCTACGAGATCCATCACGGCGTCGCCGAAGTACTCGGCGGCGACCCGTTCATCTCTGATGGCGATGGACACAGCCTGGACGGCTGCCGGGCCGGGGCCGTCTGGGGCACGCACTGGCACGGATCGCTGGAGAGCGACGGCTTCCGGCGCGCCTTCCTGCGCGAGGTCGCGCGCGCCGCGGGACGGCGCTTCGTGCCCGCGCCCGACACCAGTTTCGGAGCACTGCGCGAGGAGCAGCTGGACCGCCTCGGCGACCTCGTCGAAGAACACGCGGATACGGATGCGCTGCTGCGGCTCATCGAGTCGGGCGCACCGTCAGGACTTCCCTTCATCGCACCTGGAGCGCCATGAGCACCGAGAACACCGTGCTGTTGCTGTCCACCGCCGATACGGACCTGCTGGCGGCCCGGGCATCCGGCGCGCCCTACCGGATCGGCAACCCGACCCGTATCGATGTGGCCGAGGAGCTGCCCGCGCTCGTCGCGGGCGCGTCCGTCGCGGTCGTACGGCTGCTCGGCGGCAAGCGGGCCTGGGAGGACGGGCTCGCCGCACTGAAGGCCGCCGGGATTCCGACGGTCCTGCTGGGCGGCGAGGCGGTGCCCGACGCGGAGTTGATGGCCGAGTCGTCCGTGCATGCGGGTGCTGTCGCGGAGGCTCTGCAGTATCTCGTCGAGGGTGGTCCGGGGAACCTCGTCGAGCTGGCCCGGTTCCTGACGGAGGACGTGCTGCTGAGCGGCCACGGTCGTGCCGGAGGCGCGCGGAACAGGCACAGTGCCGAGCCGCAGAAGATGCCCGAGTGGGGCGTCCACGGCGAGCGTGCGTACGTGGAGGGGCGGCCGAGCGTCGGCGTGCTCTTCTACCGGGCGCACCAGCTCTCCGGGAACACCGGCTTCGTGGACACCCTGTGCGACGCGATCGAGGCGCGGGGGGCCAACGCCCTTCCCGTGTACTGCGGTTCGCTCCGCGGCGCCGACGCGGAGCTGTACGAGACGCTGGGGCGGACCGACGTGCTGGTCGCCACGGTGCTCGCGGCCGGCGGCACCCGCGCCAGTGACGCCTCCGCCGGCGGGGACGACGAGGCCTGGGACATCGGCGCGCTCGCCGACCTCGATGTGCCGGTCCTCCAGGGGCTGTGCCTGACCTCGTCGCGGGCGACCTGGGAGGCGTCGGACGCGGCCCTGTCTCCCATGGACGCGGCGATGCAGGTGGCGATCCCCGAGTTCGACGGGCGGATCATCACGGTGCCGTTCTCCTTCAAGGAGCAGGGCCCCGACGGGGTACCGGTGTATGTCGCCGACCCCGAGCGGGCCGGTCGGGTCGCCGGGATCGCCGTCCGTCACGCCCGGTTGAAGCACAAGCCGAACGCCGAGAAGAAGCTCGCGATCGTCTTCACCGCCTATCCGACCAAGCACTCGCGGGTCGGCAACGCGGTCGGTCTCGACACTCCCGCCTCCGCGGTTCGCGTACTGGACGCGCTGCGCGGCGCCGGTTACGCCGTGGACGGCTACCCGGACGACGGCGACGAGCTGATCCACCGGCTCATCAACGCCGGTGGCCACGATGTGGAGTGGCTGACCGAGGAGCAGCTGGCCGCCGCTCCCGCGCGGGTCCCGCTCGCCGACTACCGCGCCTGGTTCGAGAAGCTGGAGCCGGAACTGCGCGACGGGATGCTGGAGCACTGGGGCGAGCCGCCGGGTCGGCTGTATGTCGACGGCGACGACATCGTGCTGGCGTCCTTGCAGTTCGGGAACGTCGTCGTGATGATCCAGCCGCCGCGCGGCTTCGGTGAGAACCCGATCGCGATCTACCACGACCCCGACATGCCGCCCTCGCACCATTACGTGGCCGCGTACCGGTGGCTGGACAACACCTTCGGCGCGGACGCGATCGTGCACATGGGCAAGCACGGCACGATGGAGTGGCTGCCGGGCAAGGGCCTCGGCCTGTCGGCCGGCTGCGGTCCGGACGCCGTGCTCGGCGAACTGCCGCTGGTGTACCCGTTCATCGTCAACGACCCGGGCGAGGGCACCCAGGCGAAGCGGCGCGGTCACGCCACGGTCGTGGACCATCTGGTGCCGCCGATGGCCCGTGCCGACACCTACGGCGATCTGGCCAAGCTGGAGCAGCTGCTCGACGAGTACGCGCTCGTCAGCGATCTCGACCCGACGAAGGCGCCCGCTGTGCGCGCGCAGATCTGGACGCTGGTGAAGGCGGCCGAGCTGCACCACGATCTGCATGTCGACGAACAGCCGGACGACGGCGAGTTCGACTCGTTCGTCATGCACATCGACGGCTATCTCTGCGAGATCAAGGACGTCCAGATCAGGGACGGTCTGCACATCCTGGGCGGCGGTCCCGAGGCGGAGGCCCGGGTCAATCTCGTCCTGGCCGTGCTGCGCGCATCGCAGGTGTGGGGCGGCACGGCCAATGCGCTGCCGGGGCTCAGGGCCTGTCTCGCCGAGCACTTCGCTCTGGTGGAGAAGGACCTGCTGGGCGAGCCGGGCGCACCGGTGAAGGTGCCGGTGGAGCTCACGGAGCTGGTCGAGGGACCCGCGCGGACGGGCGCCGACGCGATCGATCTGCTGGAGCAGCTGTGCCGGCGGCTCGCGGAGGGCATGGAGGAGCGCGGCTGGGACCTCGCGGCCGTGGCCGGCCTGGTGCGCGATGTGCTGGGCACTCAACTCCCGGACGCGGTGGCCGTGTTGGGCTTCGCCTGCGAGGAGGTCGTGCCCCGGCTGGCCCGTACGACGGACGAGATCGGCAACATCCTGCGGGCGCTGGACGGCGGCTACGTACCGGCCGGGCCTTCCGGGTCGCCGACGCGCGGCCTGGTGAATGTGCTGCCGACCGGCCGCAACTTCTACTCCGTCGACCCCAAGGCGATTCCCTCCCGGCTGTCGTGGGAGGTCGGCCAGGCGCTGGCCGACTCCCTGGTGGCCCGCTACCTCACGGACACGGGCGAGTACCCGAAGTCGGTCGGCCTCACGGTGTGGGGCACGTCCGCGATGCGCACCCAGGGCGACGACATCGCCGAAATCCTGGCGCTGCTGGGGTGCCGGCCGGTGTGGGACGACGCCTCGCGCCGCGTGAGTGGCTTCGAGGTCGTGCCGGTGGCGGAGCTGGGACGGCCGCGCATCGATGTGACGGTGCGTATCTCCGGCTTCTTCCGTGACGCCTTCCCGCATGTGGTCGGGCTGATCGACGACGCGGTACGGGCGGTGGCGGAGCTGGACGAGCCGGCCGAGTCCAACTACGTACGGGCGCACGCGGACGAGGACACGGCGGAGCACGGCGACCGGCGGCGGGCGACGGCCCGGATCTTCGGCTCGAAGCCGGGGGCGTACGGGGCGGGGCTGCTGCCGCTGATCGACGCTCGGAACTGGCGCAGCGACGCGGATCTGGCCGAGGTGTACGCGGTGTGGGGCGGCTATGCGTACGGTCGCGGGCTGGAGGGGCGGGCGGCGCGCGGGGACATGGAGACGGCGTTCCGGCGGATCGCGGTCGCCGCGAAGAACGTCGACACGAGGGAGCACGACCTCGTCGACGCGGACGACTACTTCCAGTACCACGGCGGGATGGTCGCCATGGTGCGGCATCTGACGGGTGAGTCGCCCGAGGCGTACGTGGGTGACTCGGCCACGCCGGACCAGGTGAGGACGCGGACGCTCGGGGAGGAGACGCACCGGGTGTTCCGGGCGCGGGTGGTCAATCCGCGCTGGATGGCGGCGATGCGGCGGCACGGGTACAAGGGCGCGTTCGAGATGGCGGCGACCGTGGACTACCTGTTCGGGTACGACGCGACGACGGGGGTCGTCGACGACTGGATGTACGAGAAGCTCTCGGCGGAGTACGTCTTCGATCCGGAGAACCGGGAGTTCATGCAGAAGTCCAATCCCTGGGCGCTGCGGGGGGTTACGGAGCGTTTGCTGGAGGCGGCGGAGCGGGGGCTGTGGGCGGAGCCGGACGCGGAGACCCTGGAGCGGCTTCGGCAGACGTATCTCGAGCTCGAGGGCGACTTGGAGGGGGACGCGTGAGGGGTGCGCCTGCGGTGGGCCCACGCGGCGGAGCCGCATATCGGATGCAGCCACACCGCCCGAACACGATCGAGGAGTCCGCATGAGCACCCCGTACCCCTTCACCGCGATCGTCGGCATGGACGACCTGCGGCTGGGCCTTCTACTCAACGCCGTGTCCCCCGCCGTCGGTGGTGTCCTCGTGCGGGGGGAGAAGGGGACCGCCAAGTCCACCGCCGTCCGCGCCCTTGCGGCGTTGATACCGGCGGTTCCGGTCGTCCCCGGATGCCGGTTCTCGTGTGACCCCGCTTCGCCCGATCCCGCCTGCCCCGACGGTCCGCACGAGCCCGGTGGCGGCACCGCGCGGGCCGCGCGGATGGTCGAGTTGCCCGTCGGGGCGTCCGAGGACCGGCTCGTCGGGGCGCTCGACATCGAGCGGGCGCTGGCCGAGGGCGTGAAGGCCTTCGAGCCCGGGCTGCTCGCCGACGCGCACCGCGGGATTCTCTATGTGGACGAGGTCAACCTCCTCCATGACCACCTCGTCGACCTGCTGCTCGACGCGGCCGCCATGGGCGCCTCGTACGTCGAGCGCGAGGGTGTCTCGGTGCGGCATGCCGCGCGCTTTCTGCTCGTCGGGACCATGAACCCCGAAGAGGGCGAGCTGCGGCCGCAGTTGCTGGACCGCTTCGGGCTGACCGTCGAGGTCGCTGCCTCGCGCGAGCCCGATCAGCGGGTGGAGGTCGTGCGGCGGCGGCTCGCGTACGACGACGATCCGGCGGGATTCGCCACCCGGTGGGCGGACGAGGAGTCCGCGCTGCGCTCGCGCATCGTCGCCGCGCGCGCCCTGCTGCCCGAGGTCCGGCTCGGGGACGGTGCGCTGCGGCAGATCGCCGCGACCTGCGCGGCGTTCGAGGTGGACGGCATGCGCGCCGACATCGTGATGGCCCGGACGGCGACCGCGCTCGCAGCGTGGGCGGGGCGTACGGACGTACTCGCCGAGGACGTACGGCAGGCCGCGCTGCTGGCGCTCCCCCACCGGCGGCGGCGCAATCCCTTCGACGCTCCCGGGCTCGACGAGGACAGACTCGACGACACGCTGCAGGAGTTCGGCGGCGAGGACGAGAGCGACGACGATCCGGACCCGGACGGTCCGGGCGGCGGCGGTGGGCAGCCGCCGCAGGGCGGGCCCGGCACTCCGCCGCAGGGCGATGCGGGGCAGGGCGACACACCCGCGCGGCCGCAGGAGTCGGAGGGCGGGGAGCCGCAGTCGGCGGGCGGTGGTGAGCAGCAGCCCGTACGGGCGGCCGAGCCGTACCGTACGAAGATGCTCAGCGTGCCCGGTCTCGGCGAGGGCGCGGCGGGGCGCAGGTCCCGTGCGCGGACCGAGCACGGGCGGACGACGGGCGCGCGGCGGCCCCAAGGGGCGCTCACCAAGCTGCACCTGGCGGCGACCGTGCAGGCCGCCGCACCGCATCAGCGGGCGCGCGGGCGCAGCGGCCGTGGCCTGGTGGTGCGCAGGGACGATCTGCGGCAGGCGAACCGCGAGGGGCGCGAGGGAAACCTGGTGCTGTTCGTGGTGGACGCGTCGGGGTCGATGGCGGCCCGGCAGCGGATGAGCGCGGTCAAGGGCGCGGTGCTTTCGCTGCTGCTCGACGCCTACCAGCGGCGCGACAAGGTCGGGCTGGTCACCTTCCGAGGGAAGGACGCGGAGGTGGCGCTGCCGCCGACCTCGTCGGTTGAGGCGGCCGCCGTCCGTCTGGAGAAGCTGCCGACGGGCGGCCGCACACCGCTGGCGGCCGGGCTGCTCAAGGCGCACGACGTACTGCGGGTGGAGCGTATGCGCGATCCGTCCAGGCGGCCGCTGCTGGTCGTGGTGACGGACGGCCGGGCGACGGGCGGGGTCGATCCGGTGGCGCTGGCCGCGCGGGCCGCGCGGCTGCACTGCGCCGAGGGGACGGCCGCGATCGTCGTGGACTGCGAAACCGGTCCCGTACGGCTCGGTCTTGCGGGCACACTCGCCGGCGATCTCGGCGGCACCGCCGTCACCCTCGACGAGCTGCGCGCCGACTCCATCGCCGGGCTCGTCAAGGACGTTCACACTGCCAGGAGGGTCGCGTAATGCCGCAAGGACAGCCGTCCGTCGTCCCGGACGACGGACTCACGACCCGCCAGCGGCGCAACCGGCCGCTCGTCGTCGTGCACACAGGGGTCGGCAAAGGGAAGTCGACGGCCGCCTTCGGGCTCGCGCTGCGCGCCTGGAACCAGGGCTGGCCGATCGGGGTGTTCCAGTTCGTGAAGTCCGCGAAGTGGAAGGTCGGCGAGGAGCGGGCGCTGCGGGTGCTGGGCGACTCCGGCGAGGGCGGTTCCGTCGCGTGGCACAAGATGGGCGAGGGCTGGTCCTGGGTGCAGCGCGACATCGAGTCGAGCGAGGACGCGGCGCGCGAGGGCTGGGAGCAGGTCAAGCGGGACCTGGCGGCCGAGACGTATCAGCTGTACGTGCTGGACGAGTTCGCGTACCCCATGCACTGGGGGTGGGTGGACACCGACGAGGTGATCTCGGTGCTGCGGGACCGGCCGGGGACGCAGCATGTGGTGATCACCGGGCGCAACGCGCCTGCCGGGCTGGTCGGCTTCGCGGATCTCGTCACCGACATGTCGAAGGTCAAGCACCCGATGGACGCCGGTCAGAAGGGGCAGCGGGGCATCGAGTGGTAGCACGTCTCGTCATCGCGGCGCCGGCCTCGGGGAGTGGGAAGACCACTGTCGCCACGGGGTTGATGGCGGCGTTCACCTCGGCGGGCCTGACCGTGTCCCCGCACAAGGCCGGTCCCGACTACATCGACCCCGGCTATCACGCGCTCGCGACGGGGCGTCCGGGCCGGAATCTGGACGCGTATCTGTGCGGCACGGAGCTGATCGCGCCGCTGTTCGCGCATGGCGCGGCGGGGTGCGATCTGGCGGTGGTCGAGGGCGTGATGGGGCTGTACGACGGTGCGGCGGGGGCGGGTGAGCTGGCGTCCACGGCGCAGATCGCGAAGCTGCTGCGGGCACCGGTGGTGCTGGTGGTGGACGCGTCGTCGCAGTCACGGTCGGTGGCGGCGCTGGTGCACGGTTTCGCATCCTGGGATCCGCAGGTGCGGATCGGGGGCGTGATCCTGAACAAGGTGGCGTCGGACCGGCACGAGGAGCTGCTGCGGGTGGCGCTGGAGGAGTCGGGGGTGCCGGTGCTGGGGGTGCTCCGGCGGATCCAGCGAGCCGCTACGCCTTCACGGCACCTGGGGCTGGTGCCGGTCGCCGAACGCCGCGCCGATGCCGTGGCCTCGGTCGAGGCGATGGCGGAGCTGGTGCGGGAGGGGTGTGACCTGGAGGCGCTCCTGGGCTTGGCGCGGAGTGCGCCGTCGCTGGGGGCCGAGCCGTGGGAGGCGGGGGCCGCCTGCGGTCCGGTCGGGCTGACAACGTCAGCCCCGCCCGTCGTCGCCGTCGCGGGCGGCCCCGCGTTCACGTTCTCCTACGCCGAGCACCCCGAACTCCTCACCGCCGCCGGCGCCGACGTCGTCACCTTCGATCCGCTCCGGGACGAGCAACTCCCCGACGGGACGAGCGGGCTCGTCATAGGCGGCGGGTTCCCGGAGGTGTACGCGCCCGAGCTGTCCGCCAATGAGGCGCTGCGCAAGGCCGTCGCCGGGCTCGCGTCCTCCGGCGCGCCCATCGCCGCCGAGTGCGCCGGGCTGCTGTATCTCGCGCGGTCCCTGGACGGCGCGCCCATGTGCGGTGTGCTGGATGCCGAGGCACGGATGTCGGAGCGGCTCACGCTCGGGTACCGGGAGGCCGTCGCCGTGAGCGACAGCGCGCTCGCCGCGGCCGGGACGCGGTTGAACGGGCACGAGTTCCACCGCACCGTCGTCGAACCGGCGGCGGGACCCGCCCCCGCGTGGGGGATGCACCGGTCCGAGCGCCGCGTCGAGGGATTCGTACAGCAGGGCGTGCACGCGAGCTATCTGCACACGCATTGGGCTTCGCAGCCCGGCATGGCCCTTCGGTTTGTTGAGAGGTGTACGCGATGAGCACATTGGTCGGAGTGGGAGTCGGGCCCGGCGACCCGGAGTTGGTGACCGTGAAGGGTGTACGCGCCCTTCAGGAGGCCGACGCCGTCGTCGTACCGGTGATGTCCGCATCCGATGGAAAGGACGGCGGCGAGCCGGGACGCGCCGAGGCGACCGTGCTGCACTACGTCGGCGCGGAGAAGGTCGTACGGGTCGTCTTCGCGCTCAACGAGCGCACCGACCGGGCCCGCCGTGAAGCCGCCTGGGACGCCGCCGGCGAGCGCGTCGCCGCCCTCCTGCGCGCACACGGCTCCGTCGCCTTCGCGACGATCGGCGACCCCAATGTGTACTCGACGTTCACCTATCTCGCGCAGACCGTCGCCGAGCTGGTCCCGGGGACCGTCGTGGAGACCGTGCCGGGCATCACGGCGATGCAGGACCTGGCGGCCCGCAGCGGCGCCGTACTCACCGAGGGCACCGAGCCGTTGACCCTGGTGCCCGTGACCGCCGGCGCCGCCGCGCTCAAGGAGGCCCTGGAAGGGCCGGGGACGGTCGTGGCGTACAAGTTCGGGCGGCTCGCGGCGGAGGTCGCCACCGCGCTGCGCGAGACGGGCCGTACCGAGGGCGCGGTATGGGGATCGGCGCTCGGGCTGCCCGAGGAGTCGATCCGGCCGGCCGCGGAGCTGGCAGAAGGACCGCTGCCGTACCTCTCGACGCTCATCGCGCCGGCGCCGCGCGGCGGCGGCAGAGGAGGCAAACTGTGAGCGCCCCGCCGAAGTCCTCACTCCACGAGGCCGACCACCGGCCGGATGAAGGCCACGCCTCCCACCGTGCACAGCAGGGTGGAGCGGGCGGGGTGGTCGTGGTGCACCTCGGGTTAGGAACGCGCCGAGCGCGACGAACACAGCCATGCGCCCCTGCTGGGCCGTGTCTGACCAATCCCGGATCCTGATCCACCCCGAATGACCCGAGAGGACCCCCGCTCATGGCCGATGCCGCCACCCACGGCAAGGTGACCTTCGTCGGCGCCGGCCCCGGCGCCGCCGATCTGCTGACGTTCCGCGCCGCGCGTGCCATCGCCGACGCCGACATCGTCATCTGGGCGGCGAGCCTGGTGCAGGCCGACGTCCTCGACCACGCCCGCGAGGGCGCCGAGATCCTCGACTCGGCGGCGATGTCGCTCGAGGACGTGGTCGCCGTCTACGAACGGGCCCGCGAGGAGGGCCTGAAGGTCGCCAGGATCCACTCCGGCGACCCGGCCCTGTGGGGCGGCACGCAGGAACAGCTCGACCGGTGCGTGGAGCTGGGCCTCGACGTCGAGATCGTGCCGGGCGTCTCGTCGTTCTCCGCGGTCGCCGCGATCGCGCAGCGCGAGCTGACGATCCCGGAGGTCGCGCAGTCCGTGATCCTGACCCGGCTGGGCGGCGGCAAGACGCCGATGCCGCCGGGCGAGGAGGTACGGGAGTTCGCGCGGCACGGCACGACCATGGCGCTCTTCCTGTCGGCGGCCCGCTCGGGCCAGTTGACGCAGGAGCTGCTGGAGGGCGGCTATCCGACGAGTACGCCGGTGGTCATCGCGTACCAGGCGACCTGGCCCGAGGAGCTGATCCTGCACTGCACGATCGGCACGCTCGAGGAGACCGTCAAGGAGCACAAGCTCTGGAAGCACACGCTGTTCCTGGTCGGTCCGGCGCTGGCGGCGTCGGGAACACGGTCGCATCTGTACCACCCGGGGCACTTCCACGGCTTCCGCAAGGCGGACCCCGAGGCCCGGCGCGCGCTTCGCGCGCAAGGTGGGACGCCGTGATCACGGTCATCGGTACGGGGACGGGGGCGCCCCTGTCCGTACGCGACGGCGCGGCGCTGGCGGCGGCCACGCTCGTGGTGGGCGCCCGGCGGCATCTGGCGTCGGCCGACGTGCCCGCCGCCGCACAGGAGTTGACGCTGGGGCCGCTCGCGCCGGCGCTCGACGTGATCGAGAAGGAGCGGACCCGGGGCGGGGCGCGGGTGGTCGTGCTGGCCTCGGGCGACCCCGGATTCTTCGGGATCGTACGGGCGTTGGCCGAGCGCTTCGGCGCGGACGCGCTGGACGTACGGCCCGGGGCGCCGTCCGTGGCGGTCGCCTTCGCGCGGATCGGGCTGCCCTGGGACGACGCGGTCGTCGTCAGCGCGCACGGCCGTGATCTGCGGACCGCGGTCAATGTGTGCCGGGCGCACCCCAAGACGGCCGTGCTCACCGGCCCCGGCTCGGGTCCTGCGGAGCTGGGCGCCGAGCTGGCCTACCGGGCCACCGAGCGGACGCTGGTGGTGGCGACGGCGCTCGGCGACCCGGAGCACGAGCGGATCGAGCGGATGACGCCCGCGGAGGCGGCGGCGCGGGAGTGGGACGCGGTGAGTGTGGTGCTCTGCCTGGACGAGCGTCGGGCGCTGTCGCCGGCCCAGCGGACGGTGGCAGGGCCGCGGCTGTCGCCGTCCCGATGGGCCCTGGACGAGGGCGAGTTCGAGCACCGCGACTCGATGATCACCAAGTTCGAGGTGCGGGCGCTGGCGCTGGCAAGGCTCGGACCGCGTACCGGCGACCTCGTGTGGGACATCGGCGCGGGGTCCGGTTCGGTGGCGGTGGAGTGTGCGCGGTTCGGTGCGGCGGTGGTCGCCGTGGAGAAGACGCCCGACGGTGTGGAGCGGATCCGCGCGAACGCGGCGGCGCACGGGGTCGACGTACAGGCCGTGCACGGTGCGGCGCCGACGGTGCTGTCCCATCTGGCGGACCCGGACGCGGTGTTCATCGGCGGCGGGGGCGCGGAGCTGCCCGCGATCGTCGCCGCGTGCGCGCGGCGGGCCCGGCGCACGGTGGTCGTCGCGCTGGCGGCGCTGGACCGGGTGCCCTCGGTGCGGTCCGCGCTGGGCGCCGCCGGGTTCGCGTCCGACGGCGTACTGCTGCACTCGTCGCGGCTGGCCCCACTGCCCGGGGACGTGACCCGGCTCGCGGCCGCCAACCCCGTCTTCCTGCTGTGGGGCGACCGTCCCGCGGATTCGGTGAACGAAGGAGCGATTCAGTGATCGGCCTGATCTCCGCGACGGCGGCGGGCGCCGCCGCCCGCGACCGCCTGGCCGCGGCCCGGCCCGGCCGCACCCGGGTGTACGAGGGCCCGGTGCGCGAGTCGGTGGAGCGCGCGTTCGCGGAGTGCGAGCAGCTGGTGTGCTTCCTGGCGACGGGTGCGGTGGTACGGCTGATCGCCCCGCTGCTCGCGGACAAGTCGGCGGACCCGGGTGTGGTGTGCGTGGACGAGGGGCTGCGGTACGCGGTGTCCCTGCTCGGCGGGCACGGCGGCGGCGCGAACGAGCTGGCCGCGGAGGTCGCGGACGTCCTGGGCTGCGCCCCCGTGGTGACGACGGCGACGGACGCGACGGACGTGCCGGGCCTGGACACCCTGGGCCTGCCGGTGGAGGGCGCGGTCGCCGCGGTGTCGCGGGCGATCCTGGACGGCGAGCCGGTGGCGCTGCGGTCGGACGCGGTGTGGCCGCTGCCGCCGCTGCCACCGAATGTGGGCGCCGAGGGCGAGGCCGTCCTCCGGGTGACCGACCGCGTCGTCGAACCCGGCGCGCGGGAGGCGGTGTTGCGGCCCGCGTCGCTCGTCGTCGGGGTCGGGGCCTCCAAGGGCGCTCCCGTCGACGAGGTGCTCGGGCTGATCGAGGAGGCGCTGCGCGAGGCCGGGCTCTCGCCGCTGAGCATCGCCGAGCTGGCGACCGTCGACGCGAAGGCGGCGGAGCCGGGGATCGTGGCGGCGGCGGAGCGGCTCGGGGTGCCGGTGGTCACGTACGCGGCCGGTGAACTGTCCGCGATCGCGGTGCCGAACCCGTCCGGCGCGCCGCTCGCCGCCGTGGGTACGCCCTCCGTCGCGGAGGCCGCGGCGCTCGCGGGCGGGGGTGAACTCCTCGTCCCGAAGCGGAAGTCGAGCCCCGGGGGCCGGGCCGCGATGGCGACCTGCGCGGTCGTACGCAGGGCTCCGCGCGGACGGCTGGCCGTGGTCGGGCTCGGGCCCGGCGCCCGCGACCTGGTCACTCCGCGCGCCACCGAAGAGCTGCGCCGGGCCTCCGTACTGGTCGGGCTCGACCAGTACGTCGACCAGATCCGCGACCTGCTCCGGCCCGGCACGCGGGTGCTCGAATCCGGCCTGGGGGCGGAGGAGGAACGGGCCCGTACCGCCGTCGCCGAGGCCCGCGCCGGTCACGCGGTCGCGCTGATCGGCAGCGGCGACGCGGGCGTGTACGCGATGGCGTCGCCCGCGCTCGCCGAGGCGTCCGACGACATCGACGTGGTGGGGGTGCCGGGGGTGACCGCCGCGCTCGCCGCGGCGGCGATCCTGGGCGCGCCGCTCGGGCACGACCACGTCTCGATCAGCCTCTCGGATCTGCACACGCCGTGGGAGGTCATCGAGCGCCGGGTGCGGGCAGCGGCGGAGGCGGACATCATCGTGACCTTCTACAACCCGCGCAGCCGGGGCCGCGACTGGCAGCTCCCGAAGGCGCTGGTGATCCTCGCCGGGCACCGGGAGGCTTCGACGCCCGTCGGGGTCGTACGCAACGCTTCGCGGGCGGACGAATCCAGCCGCCTGACGACACTGGCGGGACTGGATCCGACGACGGTGGACATGATGACGGTCGTGACGGTCGGCAACACGGCCACGCGGGAAATCGCGGGCCGCATGGTGACGCCACGCGGCTACCGGTGGCAGTCGTGAGGGCAGCGTGTGCCGCGCCCGCGGTGGGGGGTGCGCGGGACCGCGCGCCTGTGCCGCACCCCGGCACCACCGAGGCGCGGCGGCGCCGCGGCCCCGTGGCGCACGCGGGCGACCGCGTCTCCGCTCCCCCGTGGTCCGCGGCCCCCGGCCCCGCTCAACCGCCGGCGAAAGCCGGTACCGCCCGCCGTCACCCCGGAGTCGCCCCGTGACCCGCGTCGTTCACCCCATCGAGCAGGAGTCGTTCCGGCGGCTTCGCTCGCGGCTCGACACCAGCGGTTTTCAGCCACTGACGCGAGCGGTCGTCGAGCGGGTCATTCACTCCGCCGCCGACCTCGAGTACGCCACCGATCTCGTCTGCGACGAGCCCTCGCTCCGCGCCGCGCACGCCGCGCTGCACGCCGGTGCGCCCGTCGTCGCCGATGTCGAGATGGTCGCCGCCGGTATCACCCGGCGCGAGACCGTCTGCCGCCTCAGGGACGCCAGGTCCGGCCCGGGGCTCACCCGTTCCGCGCACGCGGTGCGGCTCGCCCACGAGCAGGTCGGGCCCGGTGCCATCTGGGTCATCGGGTGCGCTCCCACCGCACTCGAGGAGCTCCTCGTCCTCGATGCCGCGCCCGCCCTCGTCATCGGCCTGCCCGTCGGCTTCGTCGGCGCCGCCGAGTCCAAGGCCGCGCTGCGCGCGAGCGGGCTGCCCGCCGTCAGCAACGTGTCCGAGAAGGGGGGCAGTGCCGTCGCCGCCGCCGCCCTCAACGCTCTGCTCTACCACCCCCATATCAAGGAGAACGCGTGACCACCCCGCCCGCACTGCTGATCGCCGGCCACGGCACCCGTGACGAAGCCGGGGCCGAGGCCTTCCGGGACTTCGTAGGGGAGCTGGGGCGGCGCCATCCCGAACTCCCCGTCGCCGGCGGCTTCATCGAGCTGTCCCCGCCGCCGCTCGGCGACGCCGTCACCGAGCTCGTCGAGCAGGGCGTGAACCGCTTCGCCGCGGTGCCGCTGATGCTGGTCTCGGCCGGGCACGCCAAGGGCGACATCCCCGCGGCCCTCGCCCGTGAGCGGGAGCGGCATCCGGGGATCTCGTACGCCTACGGGCGTCCCCTCGGCCCGCACCCTTCGCTGCTGAAGGTGCTGGAGCGGCGGCTGGACGAGGCGCTGGGCACGGCTGCCCGTACGCCCGCCGACCGCGCCGATGTGACCGTGCTGCTGGTGGGCCGCGGTTCGACCGACCCGGACGCCAACGCCGAGGTGCTCAAGGCGGCCAGGCTGCTGTGGGAGGGACGCGGTTACGCGGGCGTGGAGACCGCGTTCGTCTCGCTCGCCGCTCCCGATGTGCCGAGCGGTCTCGACCGGTGCGTGCAACTGGGCGCGCGCCGGATCGTCGTGCTCCCGTACTTCCTCTTCACCGGCATCCTGCCGGAGCGCGTCCGCCTGCAGACGCAGGGCTGGGCGGCGGCCCACCCCGAGGTGGACGTGGTCTCGGCCGATGTGATCGGCCCCACCGAGGAGTTGCTGGACCTGGTCATGGAGCGCTACCGGGAGGCCGTCGCCGGCGACATCCGGATGAACTGCGACTCCTGCGTGTACCGGATCGCGCTGCCCGGCTTCGAGGACAAGGTGGGTCTGCCGCAGCAGCCCCACTTCCACCCCGATGACGACGGGCACCACCACGGCCACGGGCATCACCATGGCAGTCATGCGCACGCACACTGACGCACACGATCTGCGCCACCACGGTGACGCCGAGGTGCGGGACGCGCATCTCACGGACCTCGCGGTCAATGTCCGGACCGGGACTCCCCCGGACTGGCTGCGCGAGCGAATCGCGGACTCACTCAAGGCCCTGGCCGCGTATCCGGACGGGCGGGCGGCGCGTGCGGCGGTCGCGCGGCGGCACGGGGTGCCGGTGGAGCGGGTGCTGCTGACGGCGGGCGCGGCCGAGGCTTTCGTCCTGCTCGCCCGCGCCCTGACGGTACGTCATCCCCTGGTCGTGCACCCGCAGTTCACGGAGCCGGAGGCGGCGTTGCGGGACGCCGGACACGAGGTGGCGCGGGTGCTGCTGCGGGAGGCGGACGGTTTCCGCCTCGATCCGGCGGCCGTCCCCGACGCGGCGGACCTGGTGATGATCGGCAACCCGACGAACCCGACATCCGTGCTGCATCCGGCCGCCGACATCGCCTCACTCGCCCGGCCCGGCCGGGTGCTGGTGGTGGACGAGGCCTTTATGGACGCGGTGCCCGGCGAGTCCGAGGCGCTGGCGGGCCGGACCGATGTCCCGGGTCTGGTGGTGCTGCGCAGCCTCACCAAGACCTGGGGCCTCGCTGGCCTGCGTATCGGCTATGTGCTCGCCGAGCCGGAGACGATCGTGGCGCTGGAGCGGGCCCAGCCGCTGTGGCCGGTCGCGACGCCCGCGCTGGCGGCGGCCGAGGCGTGCATGGAGCCGGCCGCGCTCAAGGAGGCCTCGCTGGCCGCCTGCGGAATCGCGAGGGAGCGGGCGCATCTGCTGGCGGGGCTCGCGGAGTTCGACGAGGTACGGGTGGTGGAGGCGGCGGAGGCCCCCTTCGTCCTCCTGCATGTCCGGCGCGGCGCCGAGGTGCGCGAGCGGCTGCGCGGGCTCGGCTTCGCGGCCAGACGCGGGGACACCTTCCCGGGACTCGGCCCCGACTGGCTGCGGCTGGCGGTACGGGACCGTGCGACGACCAACCGCTTTCTGCAGGCGCTCGACCAGGCGCTGACGATGGTGGGCGACTAGGGCGTGTTTTAGAAGTAGCGCCGTCCGCCCGGAGGGCGGGCCCTGCGGCGTCTGGTGCGTGCAATCGCAAGGCGGAGGATCGCCCTCGTACTGGATGTACTTGGGCGACTCCGACAACATCGCGAGTGCGCGTGCCAGGCGCCGCGGGGCAGGCGGGACTTCTAAAACACGCCCTAGGGGCGTACTGCTGGGGGCTTCGCCCCCAGACCCCCAGTCCTCAATCGCCGGACGGGCTGGACCTTCCAGCCCCGCTGGGGGTCCCCCCACGCCCGCAGGGCGTAGGGGGAGATTGAGGCGCGGGGTTCGGGGCGGAGCCCCGCCAAGGGCCCGGGGTCAGTCCCGCGCGCGGCTGCGAGCCAGGAGGAGCCCCCGGCCACCGACCGCGAGCAACAGGATCGCGCCGCACGCGATGTACGGCGTCGCCCCACTGCCACCCGTCTCCGCGAGGTTCTCCGTAGCCGGGTCCTCGCCGGACTGCGCCTGCATTCCGGCGCTCGGCTTCGCCGACGGCTTCTGCTCCGCGGGCTCCTCCTGCTTCGCGGGCGCCTCCGGCGACTCGCACTTCGCCTCGGCCAGAGTGACCGTGCCGGTGACCTCCGCGACGTTCAGCTTGAGCGGGTTCACCGAAACCTTCAGCGACAGCGCGGTGGCCGCCGCCGTGCGCGACGTGGTGTGCGTCTTCGACAGATCGAGCGTCACCTCGCCGATCCCCGGCACCTCGACCCGGCTGGTGCCGCCGGTGGTGAGCGTGACCTTCTTGCCGAGCACGGTCACATGGCCGAGCAGACTGGACTCGGCGACCGGCTGCTTGCCCGCCTCGCAGACGGCCTTCGACGTGACCTTCTCGACCTCGACGAGCGAGAGCAGCGGCAGTCCGGGCACATGCAGCCCGGCGCGGGCGAGGTTGGTGTGGCCCTCGGCCTTGTGCCGGTCGACGGTGGCCTTCGCTGTGGCGACGTCCGCGCGCAGCACCTGGAAGGGCCTGCCCCCGTCGACCCCGTCCAACTGCACGGTCAGCGCGGTCTTCTCGGCACTGGCGGGCGCCTGCACCTCGTTGAGCGTGGCCGCCAGCGGGACGTTGACGGTCTTGTTGAGCAGGGACACATCGAGGCCGGTACGGAGCACGACCGCGCTCGCCCGGCCACCCTCGCCGCCGCCCCCTGTGGCATGCGCCGGAGCCGCGGCGAGGACGGCGACGGGCGCCGTGGCGAGGAGCGCGGCGGCAGCGCGGAACGTGTTGCTGTTCAAGGTGGTGGAACCCCCACAAGAGACATGGCGTCGCCCGCCGCCCCACGGGGACACGTGGTCGGCGGCGACTGAGACACCGGAATCTTTACGCACGGAGAGTGAACCGGCAGACACCTGGCGTGAGTTCACCCTAAAGTGGGGTTTCCGTGCTCGCATTCGATTCATGAGGTGCGGGCGTTCCCCTCAGCCGCGCGTGTCGCGACGAACGGGCAGTGCGCCGGTCGACTGCGGCGGCTCGCGCGTGAAGTGCTTCAACGAGCCGGACAACGAGCAGGTCACGCTCGGTCAACACGGCGCCCGCACCTAGGGCCTCTCGTTTGGATCTTGCCGGGCTCGCGTGCCCTGGCACGCACGCTCGCCGCGTTGTCGTCGGTCGGCATGGCTCCGCCATGCCTCCCTCCTCCGCCTTGCGATCGCACGCACCAGACCCCGCTCACTCATCCGGCCTGATCCAAACGAAAGACCCTAGACGTCGGTGCCGCGTCAGCCGATCACCCGCCCGTTGAGGATCACCCGCCGCGGCGCGGCCAGCGCCCTGACGTCCGCCCGCGGATCCTCGTCGTACACCACCAGGTCCGCCGGAGCGCCCTCCTCCAGCACCGGGCGGCCCAGCCACTCCCTCGCCCCCCAGGCCGTCGCCGACAGCGCCTGGACGGGCGGGATGCCCGCCTTCACCAGCTCCACCACCTCCGCGGCCACCAGGCCGTGCGCCAGCGAGCCGCCCGCGTCCGTGCCGACGAAGACCGGCACACCCGCGTCGTACGCCGCGCGCACCGTGTCGTAGCGGCGCTCGTACAGCCGGCGCATATGGGCGGACCACTGGGGGAACTTGGCTTCGCCGCCCGCCGCGAGGTCCGGGAAGGTCGCGATGTTGACCAGCGTCGGGACGATCGCGACGCCGCGCTCGGCGAACAGCGGGATGGTGTCCTCGGTGAGCCCCGTGGCGTGCTCGATGCAGTCGATGCCCGCCTCGACCAGGTCCCGGAGCGCGACCTCGGCGAAGCAGTGCGCGGTGACCCGCGCGCCGAGCCGGTGTGCCTCGGCGATCGCCGCCGCGACCTCGCCGCGTGGCCAGCAGGCGGTCAGATCCCCCGCGTCCCGGTCGATCCAGTCCCCGACGAGCTTGACCCAGCCGTCGCCGCGCCGGGCCTCCCGGGCGACATACGCGACGAGGTCGTCCGGCTCGATCTCATGGGCGAAGTTGCGGATGTAGCGGCGGGTGCGGGCGATGTGCCGGCCCGCTCTGATGATCTTCGGCAGATCCTCGCGCTCGTCGATCCAGCGGGTGTCCGACGGCGATCCCGCGTCGCGGATGAGCAGCGTGCCCGCGTCCCGGTCGGTGAGCGCCTGCTTCTCGCTGGTCGCCTCGTCGACGGCGCCGTGGTGGTCGAGCCCGACATGGCAGTGCGCGTCGACGAGCCCCGGGAGCGCCCAGCCCCGGACGGTGACGGCCTCGGCGCGGGGCCGATCGTAGGAGATCCGGCCGTCCACCACCCACAGCTCGTCCCTCGCCTCCTCGGGCCCGACGAGCACCCGCCCCTTCACGTGCAGCACCGTGTGATCGCTCATGAACAGCACTGTACGAGGGCCCGGGTACGGCCGGAGTCGGCGCTTCCCCGCTGGTCGTATCGGCAGAGTGAGCGCAGTCACGACGAACAGCATTTCTCCGGACACTAAATTCTGCGTTAATTGAAATAGACGGGAAGCTGCTTTATTCCAGGCAGCTTCCCGTATTCGTCTGCCCCCGTTCCGCGATCCTAAACGCCAAGGTTTCGATAGGATCGAACGACGTAATTCGGACGGGTCTCACGGGAGTTACAGCCGTGTGACCGACTCCACATCGCGTCCGATTCGTGCTTTAAATCCGGCACAAAAGCCATCAAAATGCCCTCGCGTTGAGTTGAGGCACGCGCCCGCGCGATAACACAAGGGGACACTCCACCCAACCCCTTCCCTCGATGCATTTTCTGAATTTGCTCGGTAAATTTCCTCGGCATGACAGCCGCACAAGAACACCTTGTACGAGCCAGCACCCCGAGCGAATTTCTGGAGATCGACACCCCACGAGTGGAGGACGGAGCCGCGATCTGGCGCATCGCCCGTGACTCCGAGGTCCTGGACCTCAACTCCTCGTACAGCTATCTGCTGTGGTGTCGCGACTTCGCCGCCACCTCCGTGGTGGCGCGCGGCTGTGACGGTGAGCCCATCGCCTTCGTCACCGGCTACGTACGTCCCGACCGCCCCGAGGCACTCGTCGTCTGGCAGGTCGCCGTCGACCACGCCCACCGCGGCCGGGGACTCGCCGGCGTACTGCTGGACGCGCTGACCGCCAGGGTCACCGACGGCCGCGGGATCCGGGAGATCGAGACCACCATCACCCCGGACAACACCGCATCCGACCGGCTGTTCACCTCGTACGCCCAGCGCCACGGCGCACGCGTGGAGCGTGAAGTCCTCTTCGACGGCGGGCTGTTCCCCGAGGGAACGCACCAGCCGGAAGTGCTCTACCGCATCAGCCCCCTCTCCGCCTGAACCCCCCCACCTCTGGAGACTGCTGTGACCATCACCCCGCCCGCCCTGAGTGTCTTCGAGACCCTGGAGTCGGAGGTGCGCAGCTACTGCCGCAGTTGGCCCGCCGTGTTCGACCGCGCGCAGGGCAGCTACCTCCACGACGAGGACGGCCACACCTACCTCGACTTCTTCGCCGGCGCAGGATCGCTCAACTACGGGCACAACAACCCGGTGCTGAAACGCGCGCTGATCGACTACATCGAGCGCGACGGCATCACGCACGGCCTCGACATGGCCACCACGGCCAAGCGCGCCTTCCTCGAGTCGTTCGAGAATGTGATCCTGCGGCCGCGCGACCTTCCGTACAAGGTCATGTTCCCCGGCCCGACCGGCACCAACGCCGTCGAGTCGGCGCTGAAGCTGGCCCGCAAGGTGAAGGGGCGCGAGTCCGTCGTCTCGTTCACCAACGCCTTCCACGGCATGTCGCTGGGCTCGCTCGCCGTCACCGGCAACGCCTTCAAGCGGGCCGGCGCCGGAATCCCGCTGGTGCACGGCACGCCGATGCCGTTCGACAACTACTTCGACGGCCAGGTCCCTGACTTCATCTGGTTCGAGCGACTGCTCCAGGACCAGGGCTCCGGGCTCAACAAGCCCGCGGCCGTCATCGTCGAGACGGTGCAGGGCGAGGGCGGTATCAACGTCGCCCGCGCCGAGTGGCTGCGCGCGCTGCAGGACCTGTGCCACCGCCAGGACATGCTGCTGATCGTCGACGACATCCAGATGGGCTGCGGCCGTACCGGCGGCTTCTTCTCCTTCGAGGAGGCCGGCATCACGCCGGACATCGTCACGCTGTCGAAGTCCATCAGCGGCTACGGACTGCCCATGTCCCTCTGCCTGTTCAAGCCGGAGCTGGACATCTGGGAGCCGGGCGAGCACAACGGCACCTTCCGCGGCAACAACCCGGCGTTCGTCACCGCGGCCGCCGCCCTCAACACCTACTGGGCCGACGGCCAGATGGAGAAGCAGACCCTGGCGCGCGGCGAGCAGATCGAGCGTGCGCTGCTGGCCATCGTCGACGAGAACGACGGCGCCGGTGTGAGCTTCCGTGGCCGCGGTCTGGTGTGGGGCCTGGAGTTCGAGGACAAGCCGCGCGCCTCGGCCATCTGCGCCCGCGCCTTCGAACTGGGGCTGCTGCTCGAGACCTCGGGCCCGGAGGGCGAAGTGGTGAAACTGCTGCCCGCGCTCACCGTCTCTCCCGAAGAGCTGGACGAGGGCCTGCGCATTCTGGCCCGCTCCGTCCGCGAGACCGCCTGACACCCGTACGAGAAAGGCACCGACGCACCGTGATCGTCCGATCGTTCAAGGACATCGAGAACACCGACCGCCATGTGAGGGCCGCGTCCGGCACCTGGGAGAGCAAGCGCATCGTGCTCGCCAAGGAGCGGGTCGGCTTCTCGCTCCACGAGACCGTGCTCTACGCGGGCACGGAGACGTCGATGTGGTACGCGAACCACATCGAGGCCGTGCTCTGCGTGGAGGGCGAGGCCGAGCTCACCGACGACGAGACCGGCGAGACCCACTGGATCGAGCCCGGCACGATGTATCTGCTGGACGGCCATGAGCGTCACACCATGCGCCCCAAGACCGACTTCCGCTGTGTCTGCGTCTTCAACCCGCCCGTCACCGGACGGGAGGACCACGACGAGAACGGCGTCTACCCGCTGCTGACCGAGTCCGAGGAGGGCTGAAAGATGACCACCGCCCCTGTACGCGCCGACCTGTACCCGACCCGTGGCGTGGGCGAGGTGACGACCACGCGCCAGGACCCGGTCGTCTGGTCCTCGCCCGGCGCTCCGGGGCCGATCGTCCCGTCCGAGCTGATGGGCTTCGAGCGGGACGGCTTCCTGACCGTCGACGAGCTGATCTCGCAGGACGACGTCGCGCTCTGCCGCTCGGAGTTGGACCGGCTGATCGCCGATCCGGCGGTACGGGCCGATGAGCGCTCGATCATCGAGCCGAAGTCGGGGGACGTGCGCTCGGTGTTCGAGGTGCACAGGCTCAGCGAGGTCTTCGCCCAGCTGGTGCGCGACGAGCGGGTGGTGGGCAGGGCCCGGCAGATCCTCGGCTCCGATGTGTACGTCCACCAGTCCCGTATCAATGTGAAGCCGGGGTTCGGCGCCTCGGGCTTCTACTGGCACTCGGACTTCGAGACCTGGCACGCCGAGGACGGGCTGCCGAACATGCGCACCGTCTCCGTCTCGATCGCGCTGACCGAGAACCGGGACACCAACGGCGGCCTGATGATCATGCCCGGCTCGCACCGGACGTTCCTGGGCTGCGCGGGCGAGACGCCGAAGGACAACTACAAGAGGTCGCTGCAGATGCAGGACGCCGGAACGCCGTCGCACGAGGCGCTGACCCGGTACGCGGACCGGCACGGCATCCGGCTCTTCACCGGTCCGGCGGGGTCGGCGACCTGGTTCGACTGCAACTGCATGCACGGCTCCGGGGACAACATCACCCCGTACCCGCGCAGCAATGTCTTCATCGTGTTCAACAGCGTGGAGAACGCGGCGGTGAAGCCGTTCGCGGCGCCGGTGCCGCGCCCGGCCTTCATCGGCGCGCGGGACTTCACACCCGTACGGTGAGACCGGCGTGACCGGTGGGGGCCCCTTCGCGAAGGGGCCCCCACCGGTCAACTGCGTCACAGGGCCGGGTAGTCGGTGTAGCCCTTGTCGTCACCGCCGAAGTAGGAGGCGGTGTCGGGGGTGTTGTACGGGCCTTCGGTCCTGAGCCTGACCGGCAGGTCCGGGTTGGCCAGGAACAGCGCGCCGAAGGCGAGGATGTCCGCGCTGCCCTCCTCGATCAGCCCCAGCGCCCCGTGGTCGGTCGGGCCCTCGGTCGCCGGGTTGAGGATGAAGGTGCCGCTGAACTGCTTGCGCAGCCCGAGCGTGATCTCCCGGAACCCCGGCATCATCTCGACGACGTGCAGATAGCCGAGGCCGAGCGGCTCCAGCTCGTTGATCAGCGCGGGGTAGACCGCCTCCGGGTCGGTCTCCTTGATGTCGTTGTACACGTTGCCGGGCGAGACCCGCAGTCCGGTCCGCTCCGCGCCGATCGCCTCGGCCACGGCCTTGGTGACCTCGACGGCGAAGCGGATGCGGTTCTCGACGCTGCCGCCCCACTCGTCGGTGCGCAGGTTGGTGTTGGGCGCCAGGAACTGGTGGATGAGGTAGCCGTTGGCGCCGTGCAGCTCGACGCCGTCGAAGCCGGCCGCGATGGCGTTACGGGACGCCTCGACGAACTCGCCGATGATGGGGCGCACCTCGTCGCCCGACAGCTCGCGCGGGGCGATGAAGTCCTTGGGCCCCTCGTGCGTGTAGAGCTGGCCCTCGGCTGCGACGGCGGACGGGGCCACGCTCACCAGCTCCCGCTCCGGCCAGAGCACCGGGTGACCGATGCGTCCGGCGTGCATGATCTGGGCGAAGATCTTCCCGCCCTCGGCGTGCACGGCGTCGGTGACCTTGCGCCACGCGGCCACCTGCTCGGCGCTGTGCAGGCCCGGGGTGTTCGGGTAGCCCTGGCCGACGACCGAGGGCTGGATGCCCTCGGTGATGATCAGGCCGGCCGAGGCGCGCTGGCTGTAGTACTCGACGGTGGAGTCGGTGACGGTGAGCCCTTCGCCGTGCGCCCGGCTACGGGTCATGGGCGCCATGGCGATCCGGTTGCCCAGCCGGGTGCCGGACAGGTCGATCGGGTCGAAGGCGGTGGTCATGGAAGCTCCCAAGAAGTATGTGGTCGGCCAATCAAATCTGCGGCGAGCGCCACTGTAGCGTATTACTTGGTCGACCAAGGTAATCCTGTGCGAGTACTCTCAGTACCTGAGCCAGGAGGTCCGAGGAGGCCACGATGTCCGCCACGTCCCCGGTGCAGGCCGACCCCGTCCGTACCGACGCGCGGCCGAACGCCGCGTGCCCCGACGAGCTGCCCATCGCCGCCCGCGGCGGTCCGGTCAGCCACGCCATCTCCCGCGTCGCCCGGCTCCATCGCATCGCCGCCGGCAAGCTGCTCAAGCGGCTCGGCCTCTACCCCGGCCAGGAGTTCGTGATGATGCGGCTGTGGGACGCGGGCCCCGTACGGCAGTCGGAGCTCATCAAGGCCGTCGACCTCGACCCGTCGACCGTCACCAAGATGCTCCAGCGGCTCGAACAGACCGGGCATGTACGCCGCTGCCAGGACCCGGACGACCGGCGCGCGGTGCTCGTCGAGGCCACGGACAACAGCTGCGCCCTGCTCGCCGATGTGACGGACGCCTGGGGCGATCTGGAGGCGTACACGCTCGCCGGGCTCGACGCGGACGAGCGCCGTGAGCTGACCCGGCTGCTCGCCAAGGTCGAGGAGAACCTCTGCACGGCGGCCGAGGAGTGCCCCGACCGCAGGGCCGAGCTCCGGGGCGGGCGGGACGCGCAGCCGGGCGTTTGATCCGCTCCGGTCAGACCGACAGGACGTCCAGCACCCGCTCCACATCGGCGGAGCAGTTGTACAGGTGGAAGGCCACCCTCAGATGGCCCGCCCGGTCCGCGACGAGGATGCCCGCGCGAGCCAGCTCCGCGACGCGGTGCCCGAGCCCGGGGACGGCGACGATGCCGGACTCGCCGGGCACCGCCTGGTGCCCCAGCTCCGTCAGACCGGCCCGGAAGAGCCGGGCGAGCGCCGTGTTGTGGGCGTGCACGGCGTCGATGCCGATCTCCTCCAGCAGCGCCAGTGACTGCTTCGCCCCGTGGTACGAGAGAAAGGCCGGCGGCTCGTCGAACCGGCGGGCCGACAGCGCCAGCTCCTCGACCGGCCCGTAGGTGGTCCCCCACAGCTCCTCACCGGCGAAGGTCCCGGCGTGGATCGGCAGCAGGGACTGCTGCGCCTCCTCGGTCACGGTGAGGAAGGACGCGCCGCGCGGGCAGAGCAGGAATTTGAAGCCGCCGGTGACGGTGTAGTCCCACGCGCCCGCGTCCAGCGGCAGCCAGCCCGCCGACTGGCTGGCGTCGACGAGCGTACGGGCGCCGTGCGCGGCCGCGGCGGCGCGTACCGCCGGCAGATCGGCGATCCGGCCGTCGGCGGACTGCACCGACGAGAAGGCCACCAGCGCGGTGCCGGGACGTACCGCGTCGGCGAGGCCGTCGAGCGGTGCGTAGCGCAGCTTGAGATCCGCGCGCACCGTGAAGGGCGTGATGACCGAGGCGTACTCGCCCTCGGGGAAGAGGACTTCCGCGCCGGTCGGCAGCGAGGCGGCGATCAGTCCGACGTGCACCGAGACCGAGCCGCCGACCGCCACCCGTTCCTCGTCCACGCCGGCGAGCCGTGCGAAGGACTGCCGGGCGGCGGTCACCTCCGAGAAGTCACCGGCCCCGCCCGGCCGCCCCGCGGCGAGCTCCTCGGCCAGCGCGGTCACCGCCGCGACGGTCCGGCGGGGCAGCAGCCCGCAGGTGGAGGTGTTCAGATACGTCGTGTCCGGCGCGAACTCGGCGCCGCCCAGGGTCTCCATGTGATCACCCTGCGGCCCCCTCAACGCCTGGTCAATCGCGAATTGTTGAGGGGTGCCTCTCAGCAGGGCTTCCACATGGCCGCCGACCTGTCCGATCGGCAGTGATCAGCGCTGCGGGACCTCGCAGGAGCCGTCGGCCGTATGGGCGGTAAGCGCGGGCCGTCCGGTGGAGGCAACCCGGCGGGTGGGCCGCGCGTCCTTTCCGGAGGGCAGTTCCTGACAAGGGAGGCAGCGGGAATGACAGAGCGGGCCGTCGAAGAGGCACAGGCTGTCGGGGAAGTGGAGCGGGCGCCGAAGGAGACCGTGGTCGCGGACAGCCTGCCGGCGCTGGTGCTGCTGGTGCCCGCGATGATGCTGCTGCGGTACCTCGGGGAGCACGGCTGGGCGTACTGGACGGCCGCGGTGCTCGGGGGTCTCGGGATGCTCGCCGCCGTGTTCGCGATCGTCGCCTCGGTGCGGAACCTGATCCGGGGGCGCCGGCGGCTGGTTTCGGGCTACATCAGCGCCCTGCTCCTGGGCGCCTGCTTCGTCCTCGTGGCCCGGCTCGTCGAGAACTGAAGGGCGCGCAGCCGGGTCGGGCCAGGACGGCAGGCGCAGCGCGTCCGCACGGGCCGCCGGTGTGAGGTGCGGCACGAACCCGGTCCATGCGTTGGGTCCAGCTTCCGGCTGACGGTGTTGACCGGGTCCCGGTTCTCCGGGACCCGGCGGGCGCCGGTTCTCCGGGACCCGGCGGGCGTGGAGTCGGGGCGCGGAGACACGCAGATTTGTCACTGACCGAGATCGGGCTCGCGACGGACATGCTGTCGTCTGATCTCGCTCAACGCCCCGAATCCCCAGACCACATACCTGGTCGCAGAGGCATCGGTGTTCCCGGCCGACCTTGACACCAGAGGCGTTCGCATTGGCCGTCCGCCCTGGCCGATTGCGCCTCGGCGGGGCGGGACTATTCCTCTGCGAAGATCTCCTCTGCGCAGGATGCGGTGATGGTCCGGGCGAGCCAGTGCCGCAGGATCTCGGGATCGCCGCAGCTGGTGATGCGTTCGCGGGCGGCGACGGGAACGACGATGTCGCGCTGCTCGAGCAGGAGAACGATGCTCTGCGCGATGCCCTGGGCGCGGCCTTCGTCTCGAATCTCTTCCGACAGGGGTGAGGTGTAGAAGGAGAGGTCCACGGCCACCAGGTTCCTCCAGTGTTGTGCGGCCGGGAGTTGGCCCATGCCTTGTGCTGTGAGTTCGACGATGGGGTCTGCGATGGTTTCCGGTGTGTCCCGCAGTGTGGTACTGGCTACTGTGCGCCAGTGCGACATACGACGAGCTGTAGTCGGTTCGGGCCGTCGGCGCCGTATCGGACACGGCGGCGACGCCCGTCAGAAGGCCGCCCGTCAGCTGCCGTCGCGCAGGCCCTCCGGCCAGCCGGGCCGGTACTCGATCCGGTCGAAGGTCGCCACACAGCCCTCGCCCACCGGCGACTGCGCCAGGAAGCCGACGAGCGCGGCCCCCGCCTGCTCCTCGGTGCCCAGGGCGAAGATCCGTACGAAGGTCCACCGCTCGCCGTCCGTCGACGCGTGGAAGGCGAAGGCCTTGCCGGTCCTGCTGATCCGCAGCCAGGCGCTGTCGCCGTCCACCACGAAGGAGTTGGCGTCGTCGGAGTGGCCGCGGGTGACGACCGTGCAGATGGTGGGCTTGTCCGGGGAGAGTTCCAGGCAGAGCTTGGCCCACTCCCGCTCGCCGACGTGCAGATAGAGCACGCCGGCGTCGAAGGCCGCGGCGAAGCCGACGGTGACGCGCGCGATGAGCTGGAAGTCGCCCTCCGGCGCGCCGAGCAGGCGCGGCGCGTCGGATGCGGGCTCCAGGGACTCGCCCGCGGGCGGTACGAAGCGGTCCTGCCTGGCTCCCGCCCAGCCGGTCAGCACCCCGTTCTCGTACGACCAGTTGGCGTCGGGGCCGTACGGCCGCAGCGGGAAGGGGAACTCGGGCAGGTCGATCTGGTCGGTCACAGCGCTCAGCTTCCCGGAGTCTCCTGTCGGCCGTCCACCCGACGCGGCAGCCCCAGCGGGTTTTCGTCGCGCAACTCGGGCGGGAGCAGCGCCTCGGGGGTCGTCTGGTACGTGACCGGGCGCAGCCAGCGCTCGATCGCGGTGGCCCCCACGGAGGTGGAGGTGGAGGTGGTCGCTGGGTAGGGGCCGCCGTGGTGCTGGGCGGGGGCGACGGCGACGCCGGTCGGCCAGCCGCCGACCAGGACGCGGCCCGCGAGCGGGGTGAGTTCGGCGAGCAGCTCCGCGCCCCGGCCCTCGCCCGCGGCCTCGCCGTCGGAGAGGTGGAGGGTGGCGGTGAGGTTGCCGGGCAGGCGGGTGAGGACCGCGGTGATCTCGGCGTCGGACTCGTAGCGGGCGACGACGGTGACCGGGCCGAAGCACTCCTCGAGCAGCAGGTCGTGCGGCCCTTCGGCGGCCAGCAGCCGGGCGGGTACGGAGAGGAAGCCGGCGCTCACGGTGTGCTCGCCGCCCGCGCCGGGGGTGATGGGAGCCTCCACGTCCGGCAGTTCGGCCCTCTCCCGTACGCCGTCGACGAAGGCACCGCGCATCCGGTGGTCGAGCATCACGCCGGGCTCGGTCTCGCTGACCGCGGCCGTCAGGGACTTGAGCAGCCGGTCGCCCGCGTCGCCCGCGGGGGCCAGGACGAAGCCGGGCTTGGTGCAGAACTGCCCCTCGCCCAAGGTCATCGAGCCCGCGAGCCCGGCGCCGAGCTGCTCCGCGTGCTCGCCTGCTGCGGCCTCGGTGATCACGACCGGGTTGAGTGAGCCGAGCTCCCCGTGGAAGGGGATGGGTGCGGGCCGGGCGGCCGCGGCGTCGAAGAGCGCGCGCCCGCCGCGTACGGAGCCGGTGAAGCCGGCGGCCGCGACCAGCGGGTGCCTGACCAGCTCGATGCCCGCCTCGAAGCCGTGCACGAGGATCACGACGTCCTCGGGCAGGCCGACGCGGTGGGCGGCCCTGCGCAGGACTGACGCGCAGAGTTCCGAGGTGCCGGGGTGGTCGGGGTGCGCCTTGACGACGACCGGGCAGCCGGCGGCCAGCGCGCTCGCGGTGTCGCCGCCGGGGACGGAGAAGGCGAGCGGGAAGTTGCTGGCGGCGTAGACGGCGACGACGCCGAGCGGGATCTTGTAGCGGCGCAGGTCGGGCCACGGCGGCGTGCGGGTGCCGTCGGCGTGGTCGATGTGGATGTCGAGGAAGGCTCCCTCGTCGACGATCTCGGCGAAGGCCCGCAACTGGGCGGTGGTGCGCGCGAGTTCACCGGTGAGGCGGGTGGGACCGAGCGCGGTCTCGGCGTCGGCGGCCTCGATGACGTGCTCGCCGGCCTCGTCGAGGAGGTCGGCGGCGGTGCGCAGCAGGAGCGCGCGTACACTCCGGTCGGCGAGCGCGGAGCGTGCGGCGTCGGCCGCGCGGACCGCGCGGTCGATCTCATCGGCTGTGGACTCCACGGCAACCTGCTCACGCGGGTTCCCGGTTCGGGGGTCGACACTCCAGACTGGTGCTGCTGCCACCGCGGCTTCCTTCCCGGTCTACTGCCACCCATCAGGGGTTTTGTTCGGTATTCTGAACATCGTTCCTGATGGTGAATGTGTGGGGACTCTATTTCCGGGCGTTCTGCGCGGTCAAGAAGGGGCGAAGAGCAATGTCAACGGCGGATTCCGGTGGGGCACAGGTCAAGTCCGCGGTGCGGACGGTGGAATTGCTCGAATACTTCGCCGGGCGCCCCGGCATGCACTCACTCGCCGCGGTCCAGGAGGCCGTCGGCTACCCCAAGTCCAGCCTCTACATGCTGCTGCGCACCCTGGTGGAGCTCGGCTGGGTGGAGACGGACGCGACGGGCACGCGGTACGGCATCGGCGTACGCGCCCTGCTGGTCGGCACCTCCTACATCGACGGGGACGAGGTCGTCGCGGCCGCCCGCCCCACCCTGGACCGGCTCTCCGACGACACCACCGAGACCATCCACCTCGCCCGGCTCGACGGCACCAATGTCGTCTATCTCGCCACCCGCCAGTCGCAGCACTATCTGCGTCCCTTCACCCGCGTCGGCCGCCGGCTGCCCGCCCACTCCACCTCGCTGGGCAAGGCGCTGCTCGCCACCCACAGCGACGAGCAGGTGCGCAAGATGCTGCCGGAGACCATGGCGCCGCTCACCGAGCACACCATCACCGACCGCGAGAAGCTCATCGAGGAGCTGCACCTCATCCGCGAGCAGGGCTACGCCGTGGACCGCGAGGAGAACACCCTCGGACTGCGCTGCTTCGGCATCGCGATCCCGTACCGCACCCCGGCGCGCGACGCGATCAGCTGCTCCGTGCCGGTGGCCCGGCTGACCCCCGCGCATGAGCAGATGATCAAGGACGCGCTCTTCGACGCGCGCGACCGGCTGACGCTCGCCACCCGGAGGCTCTGAATGGCCGCGCATGTCACCCTCCGCGAGGTGATCGACAGTGATCTGCCGGACTTCTTCCGGCACATGAGCGACCCCGCGTCGAACCGGATGGCCGCCTTCACCTCCAAGGACCCCACCGACCGTGCCGCCTTCGACGCGCACTGGGCGCGGATCCGCGCCTCGGACGCCGTCATACGGACCGTCCTCGCCGACGGCGTGGTCGTCGGCCACACCGCCGTGTACGGACCGCCCGAGGAGCGCGAGGTCACGTACGTCATCGACCGCGCGTACTGGGGCCGGGGCGTCGCCACCGCCGCCCTGCGCGCGCTGCTCGACGTCGCACCGAAGCGGCCGCTGGCCGCCCGTACCGCCGCCGACAACGCCGGCTCGATCCGGGTTCTGGAGAAGTGCGGGTTCACTGTCACCGGCACGGAGCGGAGCTTCGCGAACGCCCGCGGTGCGGAGACCGACGAGGTGCTCCTCACCCTGACCGGCTGATCCCCTCCCCCGCGCGGCGGAGGGGGTTCGTCGCAGGGCAGGAGGTGCGGGACCGCCCGGCCCGGGAGCGTGGGTGTCATGACACGGACACCGCTCGCTCCCGCCGCCTTCCCCGTACCCGCCGGACGCGCCCGGACGGTGCTGTGCGCCGTCGCGATCGCCTCCTGCGTCCCCTATCTCGGGCTCAAGACCGCCTGGATCGCCGGCAGCCGGACCGGCATACCGGACGGCAGTGCGCTGCTCGACAACCGGGCCCTGATGGCCGTCGCCAACAGCATCACCGTCCTGATGGACGGCGCCGTCATCGTCCTGGCGCTGCTGCTCGTCCAGGCCTGGGGCCGCCGCGTCCCCGCCTGGCTGCTGGCGGCCCCCATGTGGACCGCGGGCGGCCTGCTGCTCCCGATCATGGTCGGCTTCCCGGTCCAGCTGCTGGCCGGGGCCTTCACCGGGGCCGAGGCCGAGCGCTCCACGAGTGAACCCTTCCTCGACGAGTGGGTCTTCGGCGTCGTCTACTCCGGTTTCATCGTCCAGGGCCTGACCCTCGGCACACTCTTCGTGCTGTACGCGCGGGAGCGCTGGAACCATGTGTGGCGGGGCCGGGTCTGGGACCTGCCCACGGCCGCCATCGGCGGGACGCTGAAGGTGACCGCCGTGGCCGCCGCCGTGCTCGCGCTCTTCCCCGCCACGATGCGCCTGCTGTGGGCGTGCGGCGCGACGACCGGTCTCTCCGAGGCACGGATCGAAGAGCGTACGGCCGACTTCTACGTACTCGAGGGGATCAGCGTCCTCTTTGTGGTCATCGCCGTGGCCGGAGCGCTGATGCTCGCTTTCCGCCGGGTCCCCGCGCTGCCGTTGAAGGCGCCGCTGGCCATGGCCTGGCTGGGCTCGGGCGCGGTGGGCTGCTGGGGCATCTGGCTGCTGATCGCCGCGGTACTGCCCGCTGGTGAAGAAGGCGGGCGGGCCTCGGGGTTGATGGCCCTGACCTACGCTGTGGGCATGATCGTCGGTCTGCTCGTCGCCACCGGGACCGCCTCGTTCCTGCGGCGGCGCGGCGCGTGAAAAGAGTGCTCAAGGCGTCCGTCCGGGCGCTGTTCGGGATGCGGGCCAGGCTTCGCTGGGTCCATCTGATCCTGGGCGGCGCCCTGTTGATGCCGTACTGGCTGGTGGGCACGGTGGTCGTCGGCCCGCTCCTCGGTTCGGGCAACATGTTCTCCAACTCCCTCGCCGTGCAGTTCGGCGCGTATGGCGTCGCCCTGCCGATCGCCGCGGCGACCGCGCTGTTCCCGCTCGCCCGACCGGTGTCGGTGGCGGTGGCCAAGGCGCTGTGCGGGGTGCCCG
Source organism: Streptomyces lunaelactis (assembly GCF_003054555.1). Classification (NCBI taxonomy): domain Bacteria; kingdom Bacillati; phylum Actinomycetota; class Actinomycetes; order Kitasatosporales; family Streptomycetaceae; genus Streptomyces; species Streptomyces lunaelactis. The sequence continues at coordinate 2,029,159 of NZ_CP026304.1, forward strand.
CCGAGCTGTTCGCGGAGGGGCCGGCGCGCTCGCGGGCCGCGCGGCTGCGGACCTCGGGCTGGTTCACGCTGCATGTGGGGATCGGCGCGCTGATCAGCGGGGCCACGCTCGCGCTGCCGCCGTTCGCCGTGAGCTTGATCGTGGTGCCGTTCTTCCCCTCGCTGCGGGACTGGCTGGAGATGCCGCACTACCCGGCCTGGCAGCTGGCCCTGTTCCCGTTCGCCGGGATCGCCATGCTGATCGCGCTCGCCGCCTGTGCGGCGGCGGCCGGGGCACTGCTGGCCCGCCAGGCGCAGGTCCTTCTCGGCCACACCCCCGCGGACCGGCTGGCCGCCGCGGAGCGCCGGGCCACCGAACTGGCCGAGCGCAACCGGCTCGCCCGCGAGCTGCACGACTCGGTGGGCCACGCCCTGAGCGCCGTCACCCTGCAGGCGGGCGCGGCCCGCAGGGTCCTGGACAGCGATCCGGATTTCGTACGGGAGGCACTGGCCGCGATCGAGGAGACCACCCGGCGCACGGTGGGCGAACTCGACTCCGTACTGGGCCTGTTGCGCCAGGACGACGACCACACCACCCAGCTCGGCGGACCGGCCCTGGACACCCTGGACGGAATGCTCGCGCGCAGTGGGGTCCCGGTGTCGCTCATCGCCGACGGCGACCTGGCGGCCGTCCCCGCGCCCGTCTCCCGCGAGGCGTACCGCATCGTCCAGGAGGGCCTGAGCAACGCCCTGCGCCACGCCGGGGCGCCCCCCGTGTCCCTGTGGATCGCCCTGCGCGGCGAGGAGTTGGAGATCACGATGGAGAATCCGCTGCCCGGCAGGGCCCCGGCGGTCCGCCCGGGAGGCGGCCGCGGAGTGCGCGGCATCGCCGAGCGGGCCACGCTGCTCGGCGGGCACGCGCAGGCGGGCCCCGAGGGTGCGCTGTGGCGGCTGTCGGCCCGGCTCCCCCTGGCGGGCCGCCGATGAGCGCGATCCGGGTCGTCATCGCCGACGACGAGCGGATGGTCCGTACGGCGCTGCGCGTCATCCTAGACGCCGAGCCCGACCTGGAGGTGATCGGCGAGGCGTCGACGGGCGCGGAGGCGGTGTCGGTGGTGCGCGAGCTGCGCCCCGATGTGGTGCTGATGGATGTGCGGATGCCCGAGATCGACGGCATCCGGGCCACCGAGCAGATCCTGGGCACCCTGGCGGAGCCGCCCCGGATCGTGGTGGTGACGACCTTCGAGAACGACTCCTATGTGTACGACGCGCTGCGCGCGGGAGCGGCCGGTTTTCTGCTCAAGCGAGCAGCCGCCGAGGAGCTCGTCCAGGCCGTCCGTCTCGTCGCCCGCAGCGACTCGCTGCTCTTCCCGTCGGCACTGCGCTCCCTGGCCGCCGAGTACGGCAGCCGGCAGCCGGCCGCTCCCCCGCCGTGGGCGGCCAGGCTGACCGAGCGCGAGGCCGAGGTGCTGCGGCTGATGGCGACGGGCCTGACCAACGCGGAGATCGCCGGCAGGATGGGTGTGGGTCCCGCGACGGCGAAGACGCATGTGGCGGCGGTCCTCGCGAAGACGGGCGCCAGGGACCGTACACAGGCGGTGATCGCGGCGTACGAGTCGGGGTTCGTCTCGCCCCGGTGACGCGGAGATGGACATGAGGAATTCCTGAGAAACCTGAGAAAGGGGACGAACGGGGAACGGCTTCCCGAGTCCCGCTCGTCCCTACGAGGGATGAACAAGACGATCAGGAACGCCGCGGTCTTCAGTCTGCTGCTGGTCCTCGCCCTGCTGGTGCGGGCGACCTGGGTCCAGGCGTACGAAGCCACGGCACTCGCGGACAACGACAAGAACCGGCGCAAGATCATCGCGCAGTACGCGCAGCCGCTCGGCGACATCGTCGTGGCCGGATCGGCGGTCACCGGCTCGAAGCGGACGACCGGCGGCGATCTCGCGTACAAACGCACGTACACCGACGGCGCGCTCTACGCCGCGGTCACCGGCTACAGCTCGCAGGCGTACGGCGCGACCCAGCTGGAGGGCATCTACAGCCATGTCCTCGACGGCACCGACAGCCGGCTGAAGAACCCCATCGACGCGCTCACCGGCAAGCAGCAGGAGCCGGGCGATGTGCTGACCACCATCGACCCGGCGGTCCAGAAGGCGGGCTACCAGGCACTCGGCGACACCAAGGGCGCCGCAGTCGCCATCGACCCGAAGACCGGGAAGATCCTGGGGATGGTCAGCACCCCCTCGTACGACCCCTCGAAGATCAGCGGGACGACGGACGGCGAGACCTGGCAGAAGCTCCTGGCCGACCCGGACAAGCCGCTGGTGAACCGGGCACTGCGGCAGCCGCTGCCACCCGGCTCGACCTTCAAGCTGGTGGTCGCGGCGGCGGCCCTGGAGGACGGGCGCTACGCGTCGGTGGACGCGAGGACGGACAGCCCCGATCCGTACACCCCGCCCGGCACGAGCCGGGCCCTGGAGAACGAGAACAAGTCCGCGCCCTGCGAGAACGCGAGCCTGCGCACCGCACTCCAGTACTCCTGCAACAACGTCTTCGGGAAGCTCGCCGTCGATCTCGGCCAGGACAAGGTCCGGGCGATGGCGGAGAAGTTCGGCTTCAACGACACGAAGCAGGACTCCCCCGTGCGGGCCCTGCCGAGCGTGTATCCGACCGGCATGGACAAGCCCTCGACCGCCTACAGCGGCATCGGCCAGTTCGATGTGACCGCGACTCCCCTGCAGATGGCCATGGTCTCGGCGGCCATCGCCAACGACGGCGTCATGCGGTCGCCGCACATGGTTTCCAAGGTCGTGGACGCCGACGGCAGCACGCTCAACTCCTACGAGGACGGCGCGTCGCAGCGCATCGTCTCCTCATCGACCGCCGAGCAGCTGCGGAGCGCGATGGTCACCGTGGTGGACAAGGGCACCGGGACCAACGCCCGGATCGACGGCGCGGAGGTGGGCGGCAAGACGGGCACCGCCCAGCACGGCGAGAACAACAGCAAGACGCCGTACGCCTGGTTCACCTCCTACGCCAAGGACTCCTCCACCGGCAAGGAGGTCGCGGTCGCCGTGCTGATCGAGGACTCGGGCGCCGCCCGCTCGGAGGTCAGCGGCAACGGTCTGGCCGCGCCCATCGCGAAGAAGATGATGGCCGCGGCCCTGACGTCCTGACCCCTACTTGACGCCGAGGAGCTGCTCGAGCGGGTCGATCGCGAAGTAGACCGCGAACAGCGCCGCCGTGCCCCACAGCAGCCAGTGCACGTCGCGCGCCTTGCCCAGCACCGTCTTGATGACGACGTAGGCGAGGAAGCCGGCGCCGATGCCGTTGGTGATGGAGTACGTGAACGGCATGACCGCGATCGTCAGGAAGGCCGGGATGGCGATCTCGTACCGCTCCCAGTCGATGTGCCGCACCTGCGCCATCAGCAGGAAGCCGACGGCGACGAGCGCGGGGGCGGCGGCCTGGGCCGGGACGACGGTCGCGAGCGGGGTGAAGAAGAGCGCGAGCGCGAACAGCGCGCCGGTGACCACGGAGGCGAATCCGGTGCGCGCGCCCTCGCCGACGCCGGCCGCCGATTCGATGTACGAGGTGTTGGAGGACGCGGAGGCCGCGCCGCCCGCCACCGCGGCGGCGCCGTCGATCAGCAGCACCCGGCCGAGGTTCGGGACCTTGCCGTTCTCGTCCAGCAGACCGGCCTCGTTGGAGATGCCGACGACCGTGCCCATGGTGTCGAAGAAGTCGCTGAGGATCAGCGTGAAGACGAGCAGGACAAGGGTGACGACCCCGATCTGCTCGAAGGCGCCGAAGAGGCTGAAGTCGCCGACGAGCCCGAAGTCGGGCGCGGCCACGACATCGTCGGGCACGGACGGAACGGTCAGTCCCCAGGCGAGCGGGTCGATGTCGGCGTTCTCGTTGATGACGATCGCCAGGACGGTCATGGCGACGATGGAGATGAGGATCGCGCCCTTCACCTTGCGGGCCATCAGCGCGACGGTGAGCAGGACGCCGAGACAGAAGACGAGGACGGGCCAGCCGGAGAGGTGTCCGCTCGCGCCGAGCTGCACGGGCACGGAGCCGGTGTCGCCGGGGATGCGGGTGGCGAAGCCCGCGTCGACGAAGCCGATGAAGGCGATGAAGAGGCCGATGCCGACGCTGATGGCCTGCTTGAGCGAGGACGGGATGGCGTGCATGACGGCCTCGCGCAGTCCGGTGACGACCAGGACGCAGATGAGGATGCCTTCGAGTACGACAAGCCCCATCGCGTCGGGCCAGCTCATCAGCGGCGCTATCTGGAAGGCGACGACGGCGTTGAGCCCGAGTCCGGCGGCGATGGCGAGCGGCAGATTGCCGCCGATGCCCATGATCACGGTCATCACAGCGGCCACCAGGGCGGTGACGGTGACCAGTTGGGGACCGGAGAGGTGGGCGCCGAACTTGTCCTCGGCGCTGCCCAGGATGATCGGGTTGAGCACGAGAATGTAGGCCATCGTGAAGAACGTGGCGAAGCCGCCGCGTATCTCGCGCGCATAGGTCGAGCCTCGTGCGCTGATATGGAAGTAGCGGTCGACCTGTGCGGACATGGCACTCCTCGTTGGCGGCGATCCGGCTGGGGGGTAGCTGGATTGTTCCTGCGAGAAGGCCGTTCCAGGTTATGCGCGTGTTACTTCGCACCGGACTTTCACCCCGCGTACGGATCCGGGGGCGGCGGCGATTGAGGCGCGGGGATTGGGCGGAGCCCCAACATGAGCCTCGCCGGCGATTGAGGCGCGGGGTCTGGGGCGGAGCCCCGGCAAGGGCCCCGTCAGGCCGGCCCGGACAGCGCCGCCGACACCACCGCCAGGTCCCCGTCGGACGCCAACCCCGCATGGTAGAGCCGCAGCTCATTCGCCCCGAGCCCCACCGCCCGCGCCGCGTCCTCCGCCAGCGTCCCCGGACTGCCCCCCATCCCCCTCACCACCGTGAAGTTCGCGGCGAGCACGGAGCCGGCCACGCCACGGCTCGCGAAGGGCTCCAGCAGCCGCGCGCCACCCGTGCACGGCACCACCACTCCGTCCGCCACGGACAGGACATGCGCGGGGTCCACCCCCGCGTTCGCCCCGCCGTGGCAGGCCACGGGGTCCGCGTGCAGCAGCACTTGGAAGCCGGCCGGCGCGGCCGCCCGCACCGCCGCGACCGCGGACTCCTGGAGCGTGCGCGCCGTCCGTGTCCGGAAGTCCAGCGTCGCCGCCGTGAGTTCGGCGCCGAGCAGTCTCTCGATCCCGGCGTCCGACGGCGCCACGCCCGCCCAGACCGGCTCCAGCGCGTTCCGTACAGCGGCGGACAGCAGTTGCGGCTCCACGCCCTGTGCCACGTAGCCCTCAGCGCACGCGGCGCAGAAGCACAGCGACATCAGAAACTGCGCCGCGTCGCCGAGCGCCACGCCCGCGATCTTGTCGTGGGCGTGCAGATGCGCGAGGCCGTACCAGCCGCAGGACTCCAGCTCGGTGCCGCGCGCACCGGGCCGGGTCGCCGCCTCGGCCGCGAGATCCACCAGCAGGGAGCGGACGGCCGGCTGCGCGATACAGGGCGCCCAGGGGTAGCGGTCTCCGTAGGCGTTGACCACGGAGGTCTCCGGATGCTCCGCGCCGAGGCGGGAGTTGTGGGCGAGGACCACCCAGGTGTGGACCTCGAGCCCGGCATCGGCGAGTGCGGCGGCCGCTTCGCCGTACGCGTCACCGGGGGCCCAGCCCCCGGCGGCGTACGGGCGCAGCTCCCGGCCGGCCCAGCGCGCCTCGTCCGGCTCGTAGAGCACCGCGGCGTGTTCGGCGGTGACGATCCGGTGCCGCGGGTGGCGCGGGGTCAGAGCGCGGGTGGAGTGGTAGGCGGCCGCGAGGGTGACCTGCTGGACGCCGAGGCCGGCGATGCGGGCGGCGGCGTCCGGGTCGCCGACGACGTCCCAGGGGTAGAGGAAGGCGGAGGTCTTCACGCGCCGTCCTCCAGCAGCGCGCGGCCGCGTTCGATGAGTCCCGCCAGCGCCTTGATGTGGACGGCCAGGGGTTCGCTCAGCGGCGGCCGCACTTCGCCGACGTCCAGGCCTTCCAGCCGTACGCCCGCCTTGACGAGCGAGACGGCGTATCCGCGGCCCGTGTCGCGCAGTTCGACGAGCGGTACGAAGAAGCCGTCCAGCAGCCGGTTGACGGTCTTGTCGTCGCCGGTGGTCAGCGCGCGGTAGAAGGCGAGGGCGATGTCGGGGGCGAAGGCGAATACGGCGGAGGAGTACAGGGTGATGCCGATGCCCCGGTAGGCGAGGCCGGTGAGCTCGGCGGTGGGCAGCCCGTTGAAGTAGAGGAAGTCCCGCTCGGGCAGCTCGCGGCGGACGGCGCTGACGATGCGCTGCATCAGACCGAGGTCGCCGTAGCCGTCCTTGAGGCCGATGATGCCCTCGACCTGGGCGAGTTCGACGACGGTCTCGGGGGTGAAGACGGCGTTGTCGCGCTGGTAGACGATGACGTCGAGGGAGGTCGCCGCGGCGAGCGCGGTGTAGTGGCGCAGCAGTCCGGTCTGGTCGGCGACGACCAGGTAGGGCGGCATGGCGAGGAGTCCGTCCGCGCCCGCGTCCTCGGCGAGCCGGGCGTACTGGACGGCGAGCGCGGTGCCGTAGCCCGCGCCGGCGACGACGGGCACCTCGCCGGCCGTCTCTTCGACGGCCGCGGCGATGCAGTCGCGGAACTCCTCGGGGGTGAGAGCGTGGAACTCGCCCGTGCCGCAGCACGCGAAGACCGCGGCCGCGCCGGAGTCGATGCCGGTTCTCACATGGGCGCGGAAGGCATCGAGGTCGAGGCTGCCGTCCGGTCCGTACGCGGTGACGGGGAAGAACAGCGGTCCTTCGACCCGGGTGAGCCGGGCGGCGAGCGGGGCTGAGGTCACGGGCGCTCCCTGGGCCGTGCACCGAGCCTGTCGACCCGTGCACCATTCTGATCGACGTCCATATTTCTGAACGCCGTCACGCTAAGGCAGCCGCGTGGCGCCGGTCAAGACGGAAAACCGCAACTCAGAGGCGGAGTCGGACCCTCCGCGCGACACTTGACGGCATCCGGACCACTCCCTAGCGTTTCCACGAATGTGAATGCCGTCTACGGACCTGAGCATTTCGAGGAGATCCACCCATGCCCGCTCCCCGTACCCTCCTGCTCACCGGCGCCGCAGGCGGCCTCGGCACGCTGATGCGGGGGCTGTTGCCCGCGTACGGCTACGAACTCCGCCTCTTCGACGCCACCCCGATAGAGGGGGTGCCGGACGCGGTCACCGCCGACCTCGCCGACAAGGACGCGCTGCGCGAGGCGGTACGGGGCGTCGACGCGATCATCCATCTCGCGGGCATCTCCCTGGAAGCCTCCTTCGGCAAGATCCTTCGCGCGAACATCGAAGGCACCTACAACCTCTACGAGGCGGCCCGCGAGGAGGGCGTGGAGCGCATCGTCTTCGCCTCCAGCAACCACGCGGTCGGCTTCACCCCGCGCCCGCGCGGCCAGGCCCCTCACGCCCCCTCCGAGCTGATCCCCATCGACACCCCGCGCCGCCCGGACACCTTCTACGGCCTGTCCAAGTGCTTCGGCGAGGACCTGGCCCAGCTCTACTGGGATCTGCACGGCCTGGAGACCGTCTCCGTCCGCATCGGCTCCTGCTTCATGGAACCGACGTCGGTGCGGATGCTGTCGGTCTGGATGAGCCCCGGCGACGGCGCCCGCCTCTTCCACGCGGCGCTCACCGCCGAGCACGTCGGCCACACCGTCGTCTACGGCTCCTCCGCCAACACCCGGCTGTGGTGGGACCTCACGACCGCGCGCTCGCTCGGCTACGAGCCGCAGGACGACTCGGAGCAGTACGCGGAGAAGCTCGTCGCGGAACAGGGCGAACTCGACCCGGACAACCCGGACCACGCACACCTGGGCGGCCACTTCACCACCAACCCGCCGCGGTGGCCGTACTGATCAGCCGCCCGTCGCGAGCTCCGGGCCCGGCCAGGCAATGCGGGGGGGCCATCCGGGCCGCAATCGCTGAAAAGAGTAAGGGAACGGTAAAGCGGTCTCGCTCGTTACCCCTGGCATGACAGCTATGACCCCCGGCTCGAACATCCCTCTTTCCGTCACCCGCGTGGCGGTGGACGTCGCCGCTCCGGTGCGGCTCGACGTATCGGGCCTGCTGCTCACCGCCGACGGCAAGGTGCGCTCCGACGACGACTTCATCTTCTACAACCAGCCGGCGGGCGCCGGCGTCAGCTATCGCTCCGGCGGGGGAGGCGCCCCCGACGCGATCGTGGTGGACACCTCCGCCGTCCCGCCCGGCATCGAGAAGATCGTCGTCACCGCGAGCCCGGACGCCGCGGGGCAGACCTTCCAGGGCATCGAGCCGACCGCAACCATCCGCAGCGCCGACGACGGCAGCGCGCTGGCCACCTTCACCCCGCCGCAGCTCGGCGCCGAGACCGCGCTGGTCGTCGTCGAAATCTACCTCCGCAACGGCGCCTGGAAGGCCCGTGCGGTCGGCCAGGGCTATGCGAACGGCCTGGCGGGCATCGCCACGGACTTCGGCGTCTCCGTCGACGAGGAGCCCGCAGCCGCGCCCGTAGCGGCCGCTCCGCCCGCCCCCGTGGCCGCTCCCGTCGATCCGCGTCTCGCCGCCGCCCCGCCCGCACCGTCCGCACCCCCGGCCGCTCCCGCCGCCGCCCCCGGCACGGGGAAGATCAATCTCGACAAGGGCCGGGTCAGCCTCCAGAAGAACCAGACCGTCTCCCTGGTCAAGGGCGGCCGCCCGCTGCTCTCCCAGGTCAAGATGGGCCTCGGCTGGGAGCCCGCGTTCCGCGGCAAGGACATCGACCTCGACGCCTCCGTCATCGCCTACGGCCCCAACCGCAACCACCTGGACAGCTGCTACTTCGGCAAGCTCTCGATCCTCAACGGCGCGATCAAGCACTCCGGCGACAACCTGACGGGCGAGGGCGCGGGCGACGACGAGGTGATCGTCGTGGATCTGGGCCGCATTCCCGCCGAAGCGACGGGCCTGGTCTTCACCGTCAACTCGTTCACGGGACAGAAGTTCACCGAGGTCGCCAAGGCCTACTGCCGGCTCATCGACGCGGCGACGGGCGAGGAGCTGGTCCGCTTCGATCTGACCGGCGCGGAGCCGCAGACCGGCGTGATGATGGCGAAGCTGATCAAGCAGTTCTCGGGCGAATGGGACATGACCGCCATGGGCGATTTCGTGAAGTCCCGGACGGTACGAGGCATGGTGAAGCCGGCCGCCCAGGCGCTGTAACTCGCGCCGACACCGTGACCCACGCCGCCGGGACCGCCATCAGAACGGTGATGGCGGGCCCGGGGGCCAGGTCCTCAGAGTTTGGCCAGCTTGGAATAAGGGCTCAGGATTCTTCCCTGTCGCCCGGAGAAGTCGACGAGCACAGCGGCGTTGTCGCCCTCGACTGCGAGGACTCTTCCGAGTCCGAACTGGTCGTGCGAGACCCGGTCCCCCACTTGGTACTGCTCAATGGGTGGGGCAGCCGCGGCCGGTTTGTTGAAGGGACTGGAGGGCAGGTGGCGCCGGGATCCGGCTGACTTTGTCATCACCTCGAGTATGCGCCCTCGGGCCCCCGGCACGCCACGTCGGAACCGTGCGCTGTGGGCGCCGAGGCCCGGCCGACCGCCGGGACAGGCAGGGAATTGGGCCGCTCCGGACCCGGTCTCACCCCGCGTGACCAGGGCTGTCGGCTCTGCCGTCGACTTTCCCCCGTCCACCGAAGGTGTCCCCGGCGCCCTCAGGCGCGCCGGGGACACCCCGGGCTCAGTTCCAGGGCCAGTCGGCGTCCCGGCCCCGCTCGAGCAGGGGCACCATGCGGAAGGCCGCGTCCGACAGGCCCCCGAAGGTGTGCCGGTTCGCCGTGCCCGACGGCGCGTGGCCGGCCCGGTATCCCGCGAGGTTCCAGGTGTAGACGGGGATGTGCGCCGGCACCTGCTCGGCCGGATCGCCGTGGTGGCTGTACGCCGCCTGCTCGTCGGTGACGATCAGTACCCGGTCGTGCTTGTTGTAGTGCTTACGGACCGCCTCGGTGGTGTTGGTGCCGCCGAGGTCGCCGAAGCGCTCCAGGACCTTCAGCACGGACTCGCCCGTGCGGAACTTCACCGGGGAGTTGGTCGTGCCGAACTGCACCAGGTCGGCCCCGGCCGCCCGCATCGCCACGGCCGTGCCGAAGATCGCGGCCGCGTCCGCGCGGTTGAGCTCGGAGCGGTCCGACAGCCGTGCCCACATGGAGCCCGAGCGGTCGACCAGGATCAGCGTCCGGCCGGACAGCGCGGGCACATTGGCCAGCGAGTGGCCGAGCGCCCGCTCCAGCGCGTACGACCAGCGCAGCGACGGGGCGTGCTGGTAGGCGGCGAGGTAGCGGAAAGGGAACTGCCGCGACTTCGCGACCACCTCCGGGTCCGAGATCTCCGCCGCGACCTGCGCGGCGACCTCGTCCGAGACTCCGGCCCCGTCGAAGTTCCGGAGGTTCCGGATGAGCGCCATCGCGCCCATGGACGGGATGACGGCCTCCCAGGCCGCCGCGTCCATCGGTCCCTGCAGCCAGCCCGCCAGCGCCTCCCAGGTCATGCCCGCCTCCGCCAGGCGCGCCGAGCCGTCGGGCGCGGTGATCACCGCACGCCGCTCGGAGACCGGGACGGCCATCAGCGCCCGGTGGGCGGTGAGGGTGCGGTTCGAGGCGGGCGGCTCGGCCGTGTCCGGGTTGTGCCGACGATCGAGGGCGTACTGGAAAAGGCTGCCCTGCCACGGCTTCCCGGGGTCGGGCGAGGCGTGCACCAGGTTGAGGATGTCGCCGAAGCGGTACCCCTTGGACGCCGTGTCGTACTTCAGCAGCGACTTTCCGTTGTAGAGGCGGGCCACGGCATCGGCGATTCCGCGCTTGACGGGCTTGGGGACATTGCGGCCGTACTGCGAGGTCCAGTATCCGAGCAGTTCGCCGGGCTCGTCGGCGCGCCGCAGTACGGAGTCGATGACCTGCCGGTTCGTCGGACCCGCGGTCGCGGAAGCGTCCAGGCGCGCCTTGACGTATTCGGCGGCGCCGACGATGGAAGCGGTCCGCATATTGCCCGCGCCGCGCAGCCATCCGAGCAGATGATCTGCGGTCCACTGGGGGTCCTCGACGGCGAGTCGGCGTACGAGTGTGGTGAATCGGTTGTCGCGGTTGTCGCCGGTCTCGGAAAAGGTCTGCTGGGAAACGAAGTTGGCGACTGCGAGCAGAAAGAGCTCGGAACGCGGGTCGCGCTCGGCGCCGGTGCCGCCCTGGTGGGTGCGCAGGGCGCGGCCGGTCGACCGCACGGGCGAGGTGGCCCAGACCTTGGTGACCCGGGCGTTGAAGCGTGCCATGTGAATTCCCCCGAATTCCTGGGGGAAGCGCAGCAGAAAGGGGTGCCTGCGCACCTGGCACCCCGAAATGCCGGGCCTCCCGAGATCAAGAGTGGCTGCGGCGTGATTTCGTTCGAAGAAGTAGCCGCGGCCTTCGCACCGGGAGGTGCATGAAATGTGGTGTGTCCAGAGATCGAGGCCGGCGGAACCGACAAGGTGCTCTGCCACTGAGCTACACCGGCTCGAAAGCCGGTGACGGGAGTCGAACCCGTGGCCTCCCCATTAAGAGTGGAAGTAGGTCCTGCCTTCGCACCTGGACAAGGATCACTTTAGGAGGACAGTCCTCGGGTGCGCCAAGGGTTTTCGGGGGGCGCGACCAAGGCCGGACCTCCTGGCGTCGCAGTGACCGGCCGGATGCGTACGGCAGCTCTCACACGGGGCAGCCGGCGGGCATCCTCGGGCTGAGCACCGAGGTGGCCGGCTGGTACGCCCGTACCGGCGGGAGGACGGTACGGGCGTACAACAGGGCCGCTTCGGCCCTGTCCGGCCGAGGTCAGTCGCGGTGCGACTGGCGCTTCCAGGGCCCCGTGATCGCGAGCATGATGCCCGGGGTCTGGATGCTGGCGTAGAGCGTCCGGCCGTCGGGAGAGAAGACGACTCCGGCGAATTCGCTGAAGTCCGGGTCCTCTTCGGTGCCGAGGTTCAGCTCGTTGCGGGCGATCGGGTACGTGCGCCCGCGCTCGGTCGCGCCGATGAGGTGCTGGATGCCTGCGCCGTCCTCGGCGAGGATCAGGCCGCCGTACGGGGAGACCGTGATGTTGTCCGGGCCGTCGTAGGCGCCGTCCTTGGACGGGTCGGGGTTGACGCCGAACAGCACCTTCAGCGTGAGGGTGCGGCGCTTGGGGTCGTAGAACCAGACCTGGCCGTCGTGGTGGACCGGGCTCTCGTCACGGGCGTAGGAGGAGACGATGTACGCGCCGCCGTCGCCCCACCACATGCCTTCGAGCTTGCGGGCGCGGGTGACCTGCTTGTCGGTGAACTGCTTGCGCACGGAGACGGTACGGGCGTCGCGGTCCGGCACGTCGACCCAGTCCACGCCGTAGACCGTGCCGATCTTGGTGGCGCGGGACAGGTCGTCCACGAAACGGCCGCCGGAGTCGTAGCACCTGGTCGCCTGGAGGACGCCCGCGTCGTCGGCGAGACCGCGCAGGTGGCCGCGGCCGTGCTTGAAGCCGTGCGGCGGGACCCAGCGGTAGAGCAGGCCGTTGGGGGTGTCGGCGTCCTCGGTCAGATAGGCGTGGCCGCGCTTGGGGTCGATGACGACGGCCTCGTGGGCGTACCGGCCGAGTGCCTTGATGGGCTTGGGGGCGCGGTTGGCGCGTCGGTCGTAGGGGTCGACCTCGAAGACATAGCCGTGGTCCTTGGTCGTGCCGTTCTGGCCCGCCCGGTCCTCGTTCTCCTCGCAGGTGAGCCAGGTGCCCCAGGGGGTGCTCCCGCCGGCGCAGTTCTGCGCGGTGCCCGCGATGCCGACCCACGAGGCGACCTCGCCGCTGCGGTGGGTCTCGACGACCGTGCAGCCGCCGGGCGCAGCGGGGTCGTAGACGAGGTTCTCGGTGAGCGGGACCGGGTGCTTGATCTTGGAGCGGTCGCCCCTGAGCTCATGGTTGACGACGAGGAGGGTCACTCCGCGCGGGCCTTCGAAGGTGGCGGTGCCGTCGTGCTTGGCCGGGGTGAACTCGCCCGACTCCAGTTTGGTGACACCGGCGTGGGCGATGACGCGGTACGAGAATCCGGCGGGCAGCGCGAGGAGCTTCTTGGGGTCCGGGATCAGCGGTCCGTAGCCGGGGCGGTGGCTGCCGTGGCCCTGGCCGTCGTGCCCGTCGTCGCCGTGCTCCGCGGTCTCGACGGAGTCCTCGGCGGCGAGTGCGCCGGGCGCGCTGGCGAGCGCACCGACTGCGCCGGTGATGGCGATTCCCGCACCGGTGAGCGCGGACTGTCTGCTGAATTCCCTGCGGGTGAGCGGCATCGGGGTCTCCTGAGGGGGCGCATCCGGCTGTCTGATGACGGCCACACACTTCCTCCCACGAATAAACAGCACTTGAACGCTGTCCGACATCGAAAGGCCTCGCAGTCCATGAGTATCCGAGCCACCGGCCGCCGCGCGGTGCTCGGCCTCAACGGCACTTCGCATCTGCATAGGTGACGGTTCGTCCGAAGAATCTTCGTAAACAAGGTCAACAGGGATGGATCATTACCAAACCCATGATTTAGTGCGGAACACCTTGACCGCTGAAGGGCGCGGCAATAGACATGCCCTACCTGCAAGGCATCACCCGCGGGGGGAGGCGAGCCACCGAGTGGACGCGAAAGGGGCTCGCGAACTCCATGAGAGCCGGCTGTTGGAGCTGGCCAATGTGACCGGTGTCGGCACCGGGAGGGACGAGCACTCGGGCGAGGACGTGATCGTCGTCCTCGTCACCCGCAAAGTGCCCCGTGACCGGCTCCGGGAAGAAGACATGGTTCCCGCACAGCTCGAAGGCGTACCGGTGCGCGTGCTCGCCATCGGTGAAGTCGACGCCCACGACCAGGAGTTGTGAGGGAGCCCCTTCGAACCAGGGGAAGAGGTGGTCTGGCGTGACGAGCCAGCCCGAGATGATGCGAGGACCGACCGGCGGGCAGGTCAGTGACAGCTCCCGGCAGCAGGCGATGAGCGACTTCCTGCGACCGCAGGCGCCGCTCGCCAACGTCGTCGGCTTCGGCCACGGCGTGAAGTGGAGCGACGGCCGCCCCACCGGCGAAGAGGCCGTGCTCGTCTTCGTGACCCAGAAGGTCCCGGAGTCGATGCTGCCCGAACGGGACGTGATCCCGCGGCAGATGGACGACGGAACGCCGACCGATGTGATCGCGGTCGGGCACGTCTCCGCGCAGCGGCAGCCGCGGCAGCAGCCGCGCCGCGCGTCGGAGCAGGACACGCAGTACCGCTCCGACGGCAGTGTCGCGGAACAGCTCTCGCAGCTGTCCCGGCCGCTGCTCGAAGAGCTGCGCGAGATGGGCACGCTGGAGCCGCAGCTCCTGCGGCGCAGGCTGCGGCCCGCGCCGGCCGGGATCTCGGTGGGCAACGTACGGGTGACGGCCGGAACGCTCGGCAGTGTGGTGTACGACTTCCTGCCCGGGGCCACCACGGACCCGCCGGGGCCGGGTCTCGGCGTGCCGGGGAAGTTCTACATCCTCTCCAACAACCATGTGCTCGCGGACTCCAACCGCGCACAGCTGGGCAGCCCGATCGTGCAGCCCGGTGTGTTCGACGGCGGGCAGGACCCGGCGGACCGGATCGCGACGCTGGACCGGTTCATCACGATCCAGTTCGCGCCGCAGATCCCGCCGGCCCAGCACAACAACGTCGTCGACGCGGCGCTCGGCAAGGTCGAGTTCGAGGACGCGACACGGCAGCAGTACTTCAGCGGTGCGCCGCGCGCGTGGCGGCGCAGGGCGAATGTAGCGGTCGGCGACCTGGTGAAGAAGACCGGCCGGACGACCAACATCAGCTTCGGCCGCATCATCGCGGTGGACGCGACGATCGACGTCAATTACGGCACGGCGGGCACGGCCCGCTTCAAGGACCAGATCCTGACGACGAACATCTCGGCGGGCGGCGACTCCGGTTCGCTGGTGACCTCGCTCGACAACGTCGCGGTCGGTCTGCTGTTCGCGGGTTCCTCGGTCGTGACCGTGGCGAACCACATCGAGAACGTCCGCGCGCTGCTGCGCGTCGAGATCGCCGAGCAGCTGGCCTGACGGGAGGAGGCACCATGACCACTCAGGCAAGGAAGCAGAAGACCGCGCAGGCCCGCACCGAGCACCGCTACCTCAACGCGCAGGGCGCGGAGGTCAAGACGCGCGACGAGGCGTTCGCCCAGCCGCTGGAGGTCTCCGCGGAGGCGCTCCAGGCGTCCGCGAAGCTGGAACTGCACAACGGTCAGGTCACCTTCGCCATCGAGGTGAAGTACAACCCGAACACCTACCCGCATGTGGTGACGGGCGGTCAGATCACGTCCGGCATCTGCGGCGCGCCGTGGGACATCACGGGCGGCTCGATCGGCGACCAGCTGAGGCTGGACGCGAAGCGCTCGGGCCAGGGTTCGTGCGCGAACACGATCACGATCGTCGGCGAGTACCAGAACCCGCCGGCGTACCGGGGCACGTACGGCTTCGAGGGCGCGACGTCCTCGTTCAAGCACACCACCCGGTACGAGTGCTGACGTTCCCTCACCAGGCGGGCGACGCGGCGGTGCTGCCGCGCCGCCCGCCACCTCCCCGAACCGGGGCTCCGCCCCGGACCCCGCGCCTCAAACGCCGGCGAGGCCGAGTTGGTCAGCCCCCCGCCCGGGAGCGCGCCTTGAACGCCGCCTTGCGTGCTTCCTTCGCCGCCCTCTTGTCCGGGTGCAGCCGCCCCATCGCCTCCAGCACCTCCGCCGTCGCCGGGTGTTCCACCCGCCACGCCGCCTCGAAGAAGCCGCTGTGCCGGCCGACAAGCCCCTCCACGAGGTCCTGGAGCTCCTCGACCTCACCCTCCGCGTCCAGCTGCGCGGCAATCGTGTCGATCGCCAGCCAGAAGATCATCGCCTCCGACGGCGCCGGCACATCCGTCGCGCCCCGCTCCGCGAGCCACACCCGCGCGAGGCCACCCAGCTCCGCGTCGTCGAGGACCGCCCGGACCGCGGGTTCGGCCTGCGGGCCCACCAGGGTCAGCGCCTGCTGACAGTGGAGGCGGCGCAGCGGCGCGCCCGCGTCCGTGCCCCGCGCCGCCGCGAGGAGTTCGCGCGCGGCGTCGGCCACGGCGCGCCGCGCCAGCCACTGCTCGGTCTCGGCCCGGGCCGAAAGCTCGGGGTAGTTCGCCAGCCCGTCCAGCAGCGCGTCCGCGCCCTTGTCCGCCAGGTCTCCGACCGCCGGCGCGTCGATGCCCGCCTCTCGCATCCGCGCCCTGATGCCGTACAGCCCGAGCGGGGTGAGCTTGACCATCCCGTACCGCGTGACGTCCTCGTCGTCGACGGGCGGCACGGGCTCGTCCCCGGCCCCGCCCTCCTCAGCCATCAACGCCGCGTCCATCGGCCGGTATTCGACAAGACCGATCGGCTCGAGCAGCCGGAACTGGTCGTCCAGCCGCATCATTGCCTCCGACACCTGCTCCAGTACGTCGTCGGTGGGCTCACCCATGTCGTCGGGCACGATCATCGACGCCGCGAGCGCGGGCAGCGGCACCGGCTCCTCGCCCGCACCGCCCTCCGTGACGGTGAGCAGATACAGGTTCCCCAGCACCCCGTCGAGGAACGCGGACTCCGCCTCCGGGTCCCAGTCCAGCGCCGCGAAGTCGATCTCGCCGTCCTCGCCGATGGCGTCGGCCAGGTCCGCCAGCACCGGTGCGGTGGCGTCCGCGTGCACGGCCTCCAGCGCGTCCCGCCAGATCCCGAGGATGTCCTGCGGTCCGCCCGCGGTGATCAGGGCGAGGTTCTCCCCCGCGCCGACCGTGCCGTACTCGGCGTCGTCCTCCTGCGGGTCCTGGGCCTCCACCAGACCGGTGTCCACGGCGATGCGCCACGCCTCGCTCGCGAACGCGGGCCCGTCGCCGTCGGCCCCGCCGAGACCCAGCTCTTCGGCGGCCGATGGCAGCTGCTCGTCGACAAGTTCGCCACCGGCGCCGACCCGCGTCTTCGGCCCCGCCCAGCGGGCGAGCCGGACGGCCCTGGTCAGCAGCGGTGCGGCGAGCGCGTCCCGCGCCAGCTCCGCTTCCGAGTGCAGCCGCACCGGCGGCAGGGTGGGGCGGTCTTCGGACATCTGGTGGTTCTCCTCGGGGCGTACGGGGGGTACGGGCGTGGGGCGGGGTGCGGGCTGCCCGGTGGGCGGCCCCCAGCGTAGACGTATTTCACCGGGTTTCGCCGCCCCCGAGCAGTAAGCACAGGACAGCCGGGGGGCGGTACCGGCTCCGGCCTGCTCCCGACCGGCTCCCGACGTGCTCCCGACCGGCTCCCGCGCGACGGTTCACCCGCCCGTTGGCCGCCGTACACCCGTCGACCCTTGACAACTCCCGTGCAAAACCAAGAGATTGACGCGCGTAGAACCAATTGCGCCACCCCACAACCCTCACTCCCGGAGTTCCTTGATGCCTTCCTCCGTCGCACCGAGATCCGCCGCGCTCGCGGCCGTTGTCGCCGCCGCGCTGGCCACCGGCCTGCTGGCCGGCTCGTCCGCCGCCTCCGCCGACTCCGCCACCGGGGTCCGGATCCACGACATCCAGGGCACCACCCGGATATCCCCGCTGGTCGGGCAGCTGGTGACCGAGGTCCCCGGCATCGTCACCGGCGTACGGGCCTACGGCTCCAAGGGCTTCTGGTTCCAGGACCCGCAGGCCGACACGGATCAGGCCACCAGCGAGGGCGTCTTCGTCTACACCGGCTCGAACCCGACCGTCGCCGTCGGCGACAGCGTGCTGGTCTCCGGCACCGTCGGCGAGTACATCCCCGGCGGCACCTCCTCCGGCAACCAGTCGGTGACCCAGATCGCCAAGCCGACCGTCACCGTCGTCTCGGCCGGCAACGCGCTGCCCGCGCCGGTCACCATCTCCGCCTGGTCGGTTCCCTCCGCGTACACCCCGGCCGGCGACACGGCCGCGGCCGGCAGCATCAACGCCCTGCCGCTGCAGCCGCGCGCATACGCCCTGGACTACTACGAGTCGCTCGAGGGCAGCAACGTACGCATCGGCACCTCGCGCATCGTCGGCGCGACCGACCCGTACGCCGAGCTGTGGGTGACGGTGAAGCCGCACGAGAACCCGGTCCGCCGCGGCGGCACGCTCTACCGCTCGTACACCGCGCAGAACACCGGACGGCTCCAGATCCAGTCGCTGACGCCGCTCGCCGAGAAGCCCTTCCCGAAGGCGAACGTCGGGGATGTGCTGTCCGGGACGACCGAAGGACCGCTGGACTTCAACCAGTTCGGCGGCTACACGCTGACCGCGCGGACCCTCGGCACGGTCGAGGACCGCGGCCTGGAGCCCGAGGAGACCCGCGAGCAGCGCGGCGGCGAGCTGGCGGTCGCCACCTACAACGTCGAGAACCTCGACCCGACCGACCCGCAGGCGAAGTTCGACGCGCTCGGGGCCGCGGTCGTGAACAACCTCGCCTCGCCCGACATCCTCGCCCTGGAGGAGATCCAGGACGACAACGGCGCCAAGAACGACGGCACGGTCTCGGCCGAGGAGACGCTGAAGAAGTTCACGGCGGCGATCACGGCGGCCGGCGGCCCGGCGTACCAGTGGCGCACCATCAACCCCGAGGACAAGAAGGACGGCGGCGAGCCCGGCGGCAACATCCGTCAGGTCTTCCTCTTCAACCCGGAGCGGGTCTCCTTCACGGACCGCGCGGGCGGCGACGCGAAGACGGCGACAACGGTCGTACGGGAGCGGGGGCGCGCGGCCCTGACGCTCTCCCCCGGCCGGATCGACCCGGCGAACGCCGCCTGGGCCGACAGCCGCAAGCCGCTGGCAGGTGAGTTCAACTTCCGTGGCCGTACGGTCTTCGTGATCGCCAACCACTTCGGCTCGAAGGGCGGCGACGAGTCGCTGACCTCGCACCACCAGCCGCCGAACCGTTCCTCCGAGGCCAAGCGTCTGCTGCAGGCGCAGGCGGTGAACGCCTTCGTCAAGGACATCCTGAAGGCCGAGCGTCACGCCGATGTGCTGGTCGTCGGCGACATCAACGACTTCGACTTCTCGGCGACGACGAAGGCCCTGACGAACGGCGGCGCGCTCTACCCGGCGATCAAGTCCCTGCCCCGCTCGGAGCGTTACTCGTACGTCTTCCAGGGCAACAGCCAGGTCCTCGACCAGATCCTGACGAGCCCGTCGATCGACGACTTCGCGTACGACAGCGTGCACATCAACGCGGAGTTCGCGGACCAGAACAGCGACCACGACCCGCAGGTGCTGCGCTTCCGCCCATAAGCGCAGGGCCTACACGCCCGCGCTGAGACTCAGCGCGGGCGTGTACCGGCTACCGGAGTGAGCGGTTCCCGGGGTGTGCCGGTCTCACAGCAGATGACCCCCACCGTCCACGAGCAGCACCTCGCCGGTGATGTACGAGGCGTTGGTGAGGTCGAAGACGGCCTCCGCGATGTCCTCGGCCCGGCCCACCCGGCGCAGCGGAACCGTCTCCGCGACCCGCGCCCTCGCCTCGTCGGCGCCCTCGACGCCGTCGAACCAGTGGGTGTCGATGAAGCCGGGCGCGACCGCGTTGACCCGCACATCGGGGCCCAGCGTCTTGGCGAGCAGCGCGGTCATGTGGTTCACGGCCGCCTTGCTCACGGCGTACGGGATCGAGCTGCCGCCCGGCCGCACGCCCGCCTGCGAGGAGATGCTGACGATGCTGCCCGCGCCGTTCGCCCGCAGATGGGGCACGGCTGCGGTGATGGTCTGCCAGACGCCGAGGACGTTGACGTCGAAGATGTCCCGCCAGACCTCGGGCGTGGCCGCCGCCAGGTCGGCGTGCGGGATGAACCTCGTGGTGCCCGCGCTGTTGACCAGGATGTCGAGGCGTCCGTACGCGGCGACCGCGGCCTCGACGAGCCTGGCGGCCTCGCGCTCCTCGGCCACGTTCGCCTGGATGTAGACAGCGCCCGGGAGTTCGGCGGCGAGTTTCTCGCCCGCCTCCACCGAGTGGGCGGAGTTGACGACCACCTTGATCCCCGCCGCGGTCAGCCGACGGGCCACCGCCTCGCCGATGCCGGACGACGAACCGGTCACCAGGGCCACGCGCTGTTCAGTCATGTTCGGTTCCCTCCGTATGTCGGTCCTGTCCCACCCGTAACCGATCATGACAGACGGAGGGAAGGACTCGACTGTTCAGCGCCCCTTGCCCCTCACCCCAAGAAAATCTAAGTAGACCTTCACACTTGGCTCGGCCGAGACTGCCGTATGACCACAACACCCCCCTTCGGCCGCGCCCTCTGCGCGATGATCACGCCCTTCACGGACTCCGGCGAGCTGGACCTGGGCGGCGCCCGGAAGCTCGCGGACCGGCTGGTGGCCGACGGCTGCGACGGTCTCGTGCTGAACGGCACCACCGGTGAGTCACCGACCACCTCGGACGCCGAGAAGACCGCGCTCGTACGGGCGGTGGTGGAGGCGGTCGGCGACCGCGCGTCCGTCGTCGCGGGCGTGGGCAGCGCCGACACCCGGCACACCGTCGAGCTGGCGCGGTCCGCCGAGGCGGCGGGCGCGGACGGGGTGCTGGTGGTGACGCCGTACTACAGCCGTCCCCCGCAGGCCGCCGTCGAGGCGCACTTCCGGCGGGTCGCGGACGCGGTCGGCATCCCGCTGATGCTGTACGACATCCCCGGCCGTACCGGTACCCGTATCGAGCCGGACACGATGCTGCGCCTGGCCGGGCATCCGCGCATCGTGGCCGTCAAGGACTGCGCGTACAACCTGCTCGGCTCGACCAAGGTGATCGCGCGCACCTCGCTGGCGTACTACTCGGGCTGCGAGGAGCTGAATCTGCCGCTGTACGCGGTGGGCGGCACGGGTTTCGTCAGTACGGTGGCGAATGTCGCGCCCCGGCAGCTGCGGGCGGTGCTCGACGCGTACGACGCGGGCCGGGTCACCGAGGCCGCGCGGCTCAACCGGCTGACCATCCCGCTGGCCGAGTTGATGATGGCCTCGGGCCTGCCGGGCACGGTGACAGCGAAGGCGCTGCTGGGCGCGGGGCCGGTCCGGGAACCGCTGCAGCCCGCCGGCCGCGAGGCGGTCGACGGCCTGCGCGTGGCGTACGAGGCGTTGCAAGGGTCAAGCCCCTCCGGCCTCTGAGGGGCGGAGGGCCGGAGCTGAGCCCCGGGGGTGCCTCAGTTGTGGCTGTTCTGATGTTGTTGCAGGCCAGAGGATCAATCCGCCTCATGGGCCGTGTCGGGGCCGTCATCTGCGGCGTCTTGGTGTCGTGGCTGCCGGGTGAGCTGGCCGAGAGCGCCCCCGAGTTGGCCGTGCCGGAGAAGCTGCCGAAGATGACGTTCGGTTTGATCGAGGACCGGACCGGGCGGCGTGCGGTGCGGAGGCGTGACGTGGTGTGCGTGCAGCCTGTGCCGCTATTGGGACCAGCACGGTTCTGTGACGGAGTACGCCACCGCCTCATGGGGGCGGGACGCCAGCTCACGGGTACTGCGCTTTGCGGCTGGCCCGAGCAGCATGCACGAAAGGGCCTCGAAACGGCCCGCCCGAAGAAGGGGCGGGCCGTCACACAAAAGACGCTTCCACTGACGGATGATCAGGCGGGCCCGTCCAGGCTGACGTAGCACGTGTAGTCGCTCTTAGGGTCTTTTTTCGGAGTACCGTCGTACCCGTCTTCCCAGCCGCCACCGGCCTCCGGGAATCCCGTGTACGCCTCCTTCTGGGTTCCGCCGACCCAGAAGTGGGCTTCCCGAGTGTTATCGACGTCGGAGTCCAGCACGCAGGAGAAGTTGTTCTTGGTCCAGTACTTTCCGCTCGGCTGGCCCGTGGAAACGAACTCAACGTACCAGTAGTCGAAATTCTCCGAGCCCATCCCGGTCTGGTAGTGCCGAAGGAACGGCCCGGCACTGTCCCCGTCCTTCAGCAAGTCGAGTTTATACGAGTCGGATTCGACACCACTCTTTGAGGTACTGAACTTCAGGACGACGTTCTGAAGGTCCGCACCCCACTCGTTGAAGAACCGTACATTGATGGTCCGATCGGTTGACACCTCGAAAGCACCTCCTGGGCAAGGTTGGGCGTAGCGGCGAGCCGCAGAAACTAGCCTGATCCACAGTCGGATAGTGCATATCAAACTTATTTGGTCCGATGCACTCCCGCAAATGGTGCGCGGAGAGGCCGCTCTCATGGCCCCCGGCCGCACAACGATGACCAGGTGATCCGCACCCGTGTTCCGGTGATTCCCAAGCTCAGAGCGTTCGCCGTAGCGACGGCCTCGTACCACCCTTCCCCTCCGTGCGCCAGCGCAGAGCGGCATGTGTCTCGACCGTTAGGTCTCTGTGGGGGGGGACCCAAGAGCGCGTGAGGAGAGCAAGGGGAAGCGCCATGGAGGTCCCGGCGTGCCAGATCCGTGCCAGATCCATCGGTCAGCCACGGGCAATCGGGGTGTGTGACGGTGTCGGTGACGATAGGTAGGCCCGGAGCCCTGGCAGGGCTGTTGAGCTGGAAGCACGTTTTAGGGAGCGGCGCCAGGCTTACAAAGCAGGTGTCGCCCAACGCACGAGCGCCCTTCCCGGGCCGTCCTGGGGCCGTGGAAGGGCGCTCAACGATGACCGACGCCGAAAACTGCCGACAGCCTGGCAGCGGGTCAAAGCGATGATCTATTAGGCGGCCGCAGGTCACGGCCGCCGGTGATCAGTTGTGGCTGTGCAGGACGTCGTTGAGGCCGCCCCAGACCGCGTTGTTCGGGCGGGCCTCCACCGTGCCGGTGACCGAGTTGCGGCGGAAGAGGATGTTGCTCGCGCCGGACAGCTCACGGGCCTTGACGATCTGCCCGTCGGGCAGGGTGACCCGGGTCCCCGCCGTGACGTACAGACCGGCCTCGACGACGCACTCGTCGCCGAGCGCGATACCGACGCCCGCCTCGGCACCGATCAGGCAGCGCTCGCCGATGACGATGCGCACATTGCCGCCGCCGGAGAGCGTGCCCATGGTGGAGGCGCCGCCGCCGATGTCGGAGCCGTCACCGACGACGACACCCGCGGAGATCCGGCCCTCGACCATCGACGTGCCGAGCGTGCCCGCGTTGAAGTTGACGAAGCCCTCGTGCATCACGGTGGTGCCCTCGGCGAGGTGCGCGCCGAGGCGGACACGGTCGGCGTCGGCGATGCGTACGCCCTTGGGCGCGACGTAGTCCGTCATCCGCGGGAACTTGTCGATGCTCGTCACGGCCAGGTGCAGCCCCTCGGCGCGGGCGTTCAGCCGCACCTTCTCGACGTCGTCGACGGCGACCGGTCCGAGCGAGGTCCAGGCGACGTTGGCGAGCAGCCCGAAGACGCCGTCGAGGTTCTGGCCGTGCGGCTTGACCAGCCGGTGCGAGAGCAGGTGCAGACGCAGGTAGGCGTCGTGCGCGTCGAGAGGCTTGTCGTCGAGCGCGGCGATGACCGTACGGACGGCGACGACCTCGACTCCGCGGCGCGGGTCGGACCCGATGGCCTTGGCTGCCCCTTCGCCGAGGAGCTCGACGGCGCGCTCGGCACTCAGCCGCTCAGTGCCGGCGGGCCCGGGCTCGGCGGTGAGCGCGGGGGCGGGGAACCAGGTGTCGAGGACGGTGCCGTCGGTGGTGAGGGTGGCGAGTCCGGCGGCGACGGCGCCGGTGGTGCGGGGAGCAGTGGTGTCGGTCATGACAGAAAACCTAACCGGCCGGGAGGCGACTGAGCGAACCGGTCTCAGTTGACGGGCGCGTACGCAGCCTCCCCGCCGCCAGAACCGTGACTCCCGCCGCCCCCGCGAGGACCGCGCAGGCGGGCCACAACAGCGCGGGCGCGGCCGAGTAGAGCGCGCCTCCCAGTGGCGGCGCGAGCACCTGGCCGCTGACGGAGGCGCCCGCGTACAGGCTCTGGAAGCGGCCCTGCGCATGGACGGGGGCCTCGTCGGCGACGTAGGCGGTGGCCGTGGTCTTGTAGAGGATCTCGCCCGCCGTCAGCGACAGCATCATGGTGATGGCGAACAGCAGCCCGGCGCCCGGGATCAGTACGGCGTAGCCGAGGCCGACCAGCAGCAGTCCGGTGCCGACGATGCTCAGCGGGGCGCGCCTGCGCAGGGCGTGGGCGGCGGGGAGTTCGAGGCAGAGGATGACGCCGCCGTTGATGGCGAGCAGCCAGCCGTAGACCTGGGTGTCCATACCGTGGTCGGCGAGGAAAACGGGCAGTGTGGAGTACTGCTGCCGGTAGACGAGGTCGACGCAGAGGATCGCGGCGAGCAGCACCAACACGGTGGGGCGGGCGCGCAGTTCGCGCCATACGCCGGGCGCTTGCGGGTCGTACGCGGGCTTGGCGTGCACCGCCGCGCGGGCGGGCAGCACTCGCGAGGCGTACGCGGCGAAGGCGAGCGTGCCGAGGCCGTCGGCGACGAAGAGCCAGTCGTACGAGGCGCGGGCGGCGATCAGCGCGCCGAGCGGCGGGCCGACGGTGAAGCCCGCGTTGCCCGCGAAGCGCATCACGGCGAAGCCCTGGCGGCGGGCGCCGTCGGGGACGGACACCGCGACGAGCGCGGAGCTGGTGGCGCGTACGACGCCGGCGGCGTACTCGGCGAGCGGAAGGGCCACGTACAGCGCGGCGATCGGGAGCGCCGGGAGGGTGACCAGGACGGCGCCGCTCACGGTGGCGCCGGCGAGCAGGGCCCGGCGGTGACCGTAGCGGTCGCCGAACCAGCCGCCGGTGAAGTTCCCCGCGACGAGGCCGGCGCCGCCGATGCCGCTGATCAGCCCGGCCTGGGCGAGGGTCAGCCCGCGCGGCCCGGTCAGATACACGAAGAGATAGACGAAGGTGAAGCTGACCACCGAGTTGAAGAACGCCCCGAAGGCCAGCATCCGCACCGCCCGCGGCACATCCCGTATCGCTCGTGCCGCCCCCGCCATCGACCCGCCCCCCAGTGAGTTCCCTTTGGGAACGGACTATGTCAGCCGGATCATGGCCGGTCAACAGCGGGACGGCCGGAGGGACGCTCCAGGCCCTGCCGCCCGGTCCGGGTCGGCGCTCGCTCAGCCGGCGATCCGCGCCAGCATCTCGCGCGCGTACCCCGCCTCGTACTCCGCGCCCGTCAGCAGCACCTGCAGGCAGATCCCGTCCATCAGCGCCACCAGCGCCCGCGCGGTGACCGGATCGGTCCGGCGGGACAGGATCTCGGCGACGCCCTCGCACCACTCCGCCGCGACCGGCCGCAGCGCGGGCCGCCGCAGGGCTGCCAGGTAGAGCTCGTACTCCAGCTCCACCCCCGCGCGCTCCCCCGAGAGCCAGTCCCCCATCAGCCGCGCGAGCTCCTCGGCGAGGTCCGCGTCCGGGTCGGCGAGCGCGTCGCTGTCCCGGACGGCCGCCGCGAAGCCCTCGTTGGCCTGGCGCAGCGCGGCGACCAACAGCTCGTCCAGCGAGGCGAAGTGATACGTCGTCGAGCCGAGCGGCACATCCGCCTCCGCCGCCACCGTGCGGTGGCTGAGCCCGGCGATCCCGCTGCGCCCGACCACCCGGATCGCCGCGTCGATGATGCGCTCGCGCCGCTCGGGGTCGTACCGCCGCGCCATCAGTGCGCACCCCCGAAGTTGAGCACCACGACCCCGGCGATCACCAGCGCGATGCCCGCGATCTTGACCGGGCTGGTCGACTCACCCAGGAAGATCATGCCGATCGCGGCGATCGCGGCGGTGCCGACGCCCGCCCAGATCGCGTACGCGGTGCCCACAGACAGCGTCTTGAGGGTCTGCGCGAGCAGCGAGAAGGCGAGCACATAGCCCGCGACCGTGAGCAGTGAGGGCCAGAGCCGGGTGAAGCCCTCGCTGTACTTCATGGCCGTCGTTCCGGCCACCTCCGCCGCGATCGCCGCGGCCAGCAGTCCGTATCCCATGCGTACGAGGGTACACATCGTTGCGTACATCCGTACACAACGCCGGATCCCCGCCGGGCGGCGCGGTGATGGACCCTGCCCTGTCCCACCCCGCCCCGTCCCGCTACGGTGTCCCGTCCGACCAGGCACGAGACGCGCGGGAGATTCACCAGTGGCATACGGAAACACGCCGCACGCAGGCCCTCCGGGCTGGGGCGGCTGGATGCCCCCGCCGCCGCCAAAGCCAGGGGTGATCCCGCTGGCCCCGCTCACCCTCGGCGACATACTGTCCGGCGCCTTCGCCACGATCGGCCGCTACTGGAAGCAGCTGTTCGGCATAGCCGCGGCCGTGTACGGCGCGGCGACCGCCGTCGTCGCGGCAGCGCTGGCGGTCGCGTACGCCGTCGTCGGGGACAACCTCGACCGGGTCGTCGGCGTGGAGGACGACCATCCGTCCGCCTGGGACGACATCCTGCCGCTGCTCATCGCCTTCGTCGTCGTGTGGTGCGTCAGCATGATCGCCATGCTGCTCGCCACGGCGGTGATCTACGCCGCCTGTCCCGCGCTGCTCCAGGACGCGGTCCTGGGCCGGCCGACCACCTTCGGCAGCGTCTGGCGGCGCGCCTGGGCCCGGGTCCCCTCGGTCATCGGCACGCTCTTCCTCACGGCTCTGATCTTCCTGATCCCGTTGGCCCTGTTCCTGACGGCTTTCGTCGCCCTGTCCGTCGCGCTGCTCGCCCTGCGCACCGGACCGCTGATCGTGCCCTTCCTCGCCTTCCTCGGCGCCCTCGTGACCGCCCCGCTGGGGATCTGGCTCTGGGTGAAGTTCAGCCTGGCCCCGGCGGCCGCAGTCATCGAGCGGCAGCGCCCGATCGCGGCGCTGCGCCGCTCCTCCGAGCTGGTGCGGGGCGGCTGGTGGCGGATCTTCGGCATCTCACTGCTGGCGGCCGTCCTGGCCGCTGCGGCGAGTTACGTCATCCAGCTGCCGTTCAATCTCGCGGGGGCCCTTCCCGGCCTGGTCGACACCTCGGATCTGGGCTCCGACCCCGGCGTCTCCCAGATCCTGGTCGCCATGGGCGGCGCGCTGATCGTGGCGATGGTGGGCCAGCTGATCGGCCAGATCTTCGTCGCCGTCTTCCCGCAGCTGGTGAGCAGCCTGCTCTACGTCGACCAGCGCATCCGCAAGGAGAACCTGGCCCCGACGCTCGCCGAGGCCGCCGCCGTACCGCCCGTGTACTAGTCCTAGTCGAGCAGCGTCTTCTTCGGTCGCAGCACACAGAACTCATTGCCCTCGGGGTCGGCGAGCACCACCCAGGTCGCCTCCGGCCGCTGGCCGACGTCGGCCCGCCGCGCCCCCAGCCCGATGATCCGGTCGACCTCCGCGCCCTGATCGTCGGGCGTGAGGTCGATGTGCAGCC
This sequence comes from Streptomyces lunaelactis, assembly GCF_003054555.1. Classification (NCBI taxonomy): domain Bacteria; kingdom Bacillati; phylum Actinomycetota; class Actinomycetes; order Kitasatosporales; family Streptomycetaceae; genus Streptomyces; species Streptomyces lunaelactis. Next base: position 2,056,530 of record NZ_CP026304.1, read on the forward strand.
GGTTCTTGACCGACTTGCGCTCCCCCACGGGTACGAAGGTGATCCCCGGCAGAGTGAACTCGTCCGCCCCGATGACGATTTCGTCCTCGGCCTCGAAGACCACCTTCCAGTCCAGCACCCGGCTCCAGAAGCGGGCGAGCGCCGGCAGATCGTGGGCGTCGATGACGACGGTGTACAGAGAAACGGCCATGCCCGCCAGTCTGCCTGGCGGTCATGGCCGTTTCGTGGATCTCGGTGAGAATCCGGCTCAGACGTTGAAGCCGAGCGCGCGCAGCTGCTCGCGTCCGTCGTCCGTGATCTTGTCCGGGCCCCACGGCGGCATCCAGACCCAGTTGATCTTCAGCTCACTGACGATGCCGTCCGTCGCCGACTTCGCCTGGTCCTCGATCACATCGGTCAGCGGACAGGCCGCGGACGTCAGTGTCATGTCCAGGGTGGCGATGTTGGAGTCGTCGATGTGGATGCCGTAGATCAGGCCGAGGTTGACGACGTCGATGCCCAGCTCGGGGTCGACAACGTCGTACAGCGCCTCGCGGACCTCCTCCTCGGAGGCCGGCTTGGTCGTCACCATCTCGTTCTCGCTCATGCGGTCTTCCCTTCGGACAGCGCCTGCGCCGTCGCGTCCTTCCACGCCATCCAGCTCAGCAGAGCACACTTCACACGGGCCGGGTACTTCGAGACACCGGCGAACGCGACCGCGTCCTCCAGCACCTCCTCCATCGCGTCGTCCGGCTCGAGCTGGCCCTTGGACTGCATCAGCTCCAGGAAGGTCGCCTGGATCTTCTGCGCCTCGGCGAGCTCCTTGCCGACCAGCAGCTCGTTCAGTACGGAGGCGCTGGCCTGGCTGATGGAGCAGCCCTGGCCCTCGTAGCTGATGTCCGCGATGAGCGTTCCCTCGTACCGCACGCGGAGAGTGATCTCGTCACCGCACGTCGGATTGACATGGTGCACCTCGGCGTCGCCGTCCCGCAGACCGCGCCCGTGAGGGTGCTTGTAGTGGTCCAGGATGACGTCCTGGTACATCGAATCCAGCTTCACGCCTCAGTCCCTCATCCGAAGAAGTTGCGGACGTGCTCCAGCCCGTCGATCAAGGCATCGACCTCACTCGGCGTGGAGTACAAATAGAACGACGCCCGCGTGGTCGCAGGAATTCCGTACCGCAGGCAGACCGGCCGCGCGCAGTGGTGGCCGACCCGGACCGCGATGCCCTGCTCGTCGAGTACCTGGCCCACGTCGTGCGGGTGGATGTCGCCGAGCACGAAGGAGATCGCCGCGCCGCGGTCCTCGGCCGTGGTGGGGCCGATGATCCGCAGGTCAGGGACCTCCAGGAGACGCTTCACCGCGTACTCGGTGAGGGCGTGCTCATGCTGGGCGATCTTGTCCATGCCGATCGCGGTGAGGTAGTCCACGGCCGCGCCGAGGCCGACGGCCTGGGCGATCGGGGGCGTCCCCGCCTCGAACTTGTGCGGCGCGGGCGCGTACGTCGAGGAGTGCATCGACACGGTCTCGATCATCTCGCCGCCGCCGAGGAACGGCGGCAGGTCCTCGAGCAGCTCCTGCCGGCCCCACAGCACGCCGATGCCGGTCGGGCCGCACATCTTGTGGCCGGTGAAGGCCACGAAGTCGGCGCCGAGCGCCTGTACGTCCAGCGGCATGTGCGGCGCGGCCTGCGAGGCGTCGATCAGCACCAGGGCGCCGACGTCCTGCGCGCGGCGGACGATCGCGTCGACCGGGTTGACCGTGCCCATGATGTTGGAGACCAGCGTGAAGGAGACGATCTTCGTCTTCTCGGTGATGATCTCGTCGATGTTGGACAGGTCGAGGCGGCCGTCGTCGGTGAGGCCGAACCACTTCAGCTTCGCGCCGGTGCGCTGCGAGAGCAGCTGCCACGGAACGATGTTGGAGTGGTGCTCCATCTCCGTGATGACGACCTCGGTCTCGTGGTCCACGCGGTAGGGCTCATCGGCCCAACCGAGCATGTTCGCAACGAGGTTGAGCGACTCCGAGGCGTTCTTGGTGAAGATCACCTCGTTGCGGCTCGGTGCGTTGATGAAGGCGGCGACCTTGTCGCGGGCGCCCTCGTACAGCGCCGTGGCCTCCTCGGCGAGCACATGGACACCGCGGTGGACGTTGGCGTTGTGCTGTTCGTAGTACTCGCTCAGCACATCGAGCACCTGCCGCGGCGTCTGTGACGTCGCCGCGTTGTCCAGGTACACGAGCTTCTTCCCGTCGTGGATCACGCGGTCCAGGATCGGAAAGTCCTTGCGGAGCGCCTCAGTGTCGAGGAGGCCCGGCAGCTGTGTCACGCGGATACGCCACCCTTCGTGTATGCCTCGTAGCCCTCGGCCTCGAGCTTGTCGGCGAGCTCGGCGCCGCCGGACTCGGCGATCCGTCCGTTCGCGAAGACGTGGACGAAGTCGGGCTTGATGTAGCGCAGGATGCGCGTGTAGTGGGTGATCAGCAGAGTGCCGACCTCGCCGGTCTCACGGACGCGGTTGACGCCGTCGGAGACCTGGCGCAGCGCGTCGACGTCCAGACCGGAGTCCGTCTCGTCGAGGATCGCGATCTTCGGCTTGAGGAGCTCCAGCTGGAGGATCTCGTGGCGCTTCTTCTCACCGCCGGAGAAGCCCTCGTTGACGTTGCGCTCGGCGAAGGCCGGGTCCATCTGGAGCTGCTCCATGGCGGACTTGACCTCCTTCACCCAGGTACGCAGCTTGGGGGCCTCGCCGCGGATCGCCGTCGCCGACGTGCGCAGGAAGTTGGAGACCGAGACGCCGGGGACCTCGACCGGGTACTGCATGGCGAGGAACATGCCGGCGCGGGCGCGCTCGTCGACGGTCATCTCCAGGACGTTCTCGCCGTCCAGGGTCACGGTGCCACTGGTGATCGTGTACTTGGGGTGGCCCGCGATCGAGTACGCGAGGGTCGACTTGCCGGAGCCGTTGGGGCCCATGATGGCGTGCGTCTCGCCCTGCTTGACGGTCAGGTCGACGCCCTTGAGGATCTCGCGGGCGCCGTTCTCGGCCTCGACGGAGACGTGCAGGTCGTGGATTTCAAGCGTTGCCATGGGTGACTCAGGACTCCTGGGTGACGGAGACGAGCACATCGTCCCCTTCGATCTTTACGGGGTATACGGGGACGGGGCGCGTCGCGGGAAGGCCGGACGGCTTGCCGGTGCGGAGGTCGAAGGTGGAACCGTGAAGCCAGCACTCGATGGAGCAGTCCTCGACCTCACCCTCCGACAGCGAGACGTTCGCGTGCGAGCAGATGTCGTTGATCGCGAACACCTCGCCCTCCGTGCGCACGACCGAGACCGGCGTGCCGTCGAGTTCCACCCGCTTCGGGGTGTCCTCCTCGAGCTCGCTCAGCGCACAGGCTTTGACGAAGGCCATCAGACGGACGCCTCCAGCTCCGCGTCGATCTTGGCGAGAAGGCGCTCCTCGACATCGGGCAGGCCGATCTTCTGGACCAGCTCGGCGAAGAAGCCGCGGACCACCAGACGGCGGGCCTCGCCGGCGGGGATGCCGCGGGCCTGCAGATAGAAGAGCTGCTCGTCGTCGAAGCGGCCGGTGGCGGAGGCGTGACCGGCGCCGGCGATCTCACCGGTCTCGATCTCCAGGTTCGGCACCGAGTCGACCCGAGCGCCGTCCGTGAGGACGAGGTTGCGGTTCATCTCGTAGGTGTCCGTGCCCTCGGCCATCACCCGGATCAGCACATCGCCGATCCATACGGCGTGCGCGTCCTGGCCCTGCAGCGCGCCCTTGTAGGCGGCGTTGGACTTGCAGTGCGGGGCGTTGTGATCGACCAGGAGGCGGTGCTCCTGGTGCTGGCCCTGGTCGGTGAAGTACAGGCCGAAGAGCTCGGCCTCGCCGCCGGGGCCCGCGTACTGCACGCGCGGGTGGAGACGTACGACATCGCCGCCGAAGGTCACGACGAACGACTTGAACGTGGCGTCGCGGCCGACCAGCGCGTTGTGCTGGGAGACATGGACGGCCTTGTCGTCCCAGTCCTGGACGGAGACGACGGTGAGCTTCGCGCCGTCGCCGAGCAGGAAGTCGACATTGGCGGCGAGCACCGCGTCACCGGTGTGGTCGATGACCACGACGGCCTCGGCGAAGGCGCCGAGCTCGATGACCTGGTGCGCGAAGGCGGTGCCGCCCTCGCCGTGCACGGAGATCCGGACCGGCTCGGTGAGCACGGCCTCCTTGGGCACGGTGACGACCGAGGCCTTCTCGAAGGAGGAGTACGCCTGGGCGGCGACCCGGTCCACGGGGGTGCCGGCCTTGCCGAGCCGGGCGTCGTCACGGCCGACGGTCTCGACGATGACGCCCTCGGGCGCGTCGATGTCGACCTTGATGCCGGTGCCGGTCGCGGTGGCGGTGCCGTCGTGCAGACCGCGCAGCCGCTCCAGCGGAGTGAAGCGCCACTCCTCCTCGCGGCCGTGCGGCACCGGAAAGTCCGCCACGTCGAAGGACGGGGGCGCACTCATGCGAGTGGCGACGGTCGACTCGGCGGCCACCGCGATCGAGCCGGCGGTGGTGGATCCCGCCGGAATGTTCTGAGCCTCAGCCATGGCTGTCGTCTTGCTCACTCTCGTTAAAAGGACGCTGCCTACGTCAGACAGAAGAACAGTCGCTGCTCGGGGACGGCGGGTCTCAGCCGACCGACCCCTCCATCTGCAGCTCGATCAGCCGGTTGAGCTCCAGCGCGTACTCCATGGGCAGTTCCTTGGCGATCGGCTCGACGAAGCCGCGCACGATCATCGCCATCGCCTCGAACTCCGTCATACCGCGGCTCATCAGGTAGAAGAGCTGGTCCTCGGAGACCTTGGAGACGGTGGCCTCGTGGCCCATGGACACGTCGTCCTCGCGGACGTCCACATACGGGTAGGTGTCCGAGCGGGAGATCGTGTCGACCAGGAGCGCGTCACAGAGCACGTTGGACTTCGAGCCCGCGGCGCCCTCGCCGATCTCGATCAGACCGCGGTAGGAGGTACGGCCGCCGCCTCGCGCCACCGACTTGGAGACGATGTTGGAGGAGGTGTTCGGGGCCATGTGGACCATCTTGGCGCCGGCGTCCTGGTGCTGGCCCTCGCCCGCGAAGGCGATGGACAGGGTCTCGCCCTTGGCGTGCTCGCCCATCAGGTAGACGGCCGGGTACTTCATGGTGACCTTGGAGCCGATGTTGCCGTCGACCCACTCCATGGTCGCGCCCTCGTAGGCCACGGCGCGCTTGGTGACCAGGTTGTAGACGTTGTTCGACCAGTTCTGGATCGTCGTGTAGCGGCAGCGGCCGCCCTTCTTGACGATGATCTCGACGACGGCGCTGTGCAGCGAGTCCGAGGAGTAGATCGGGGCGGTGCAGCCCTCGACGTAGTGGACGTAGGCGTCCTCGTCGACGATGATCAGCGTCCGCTCGAACTGGCCCATGTTCTCCGTGTTGATACGGAAGTAGGCCTGCAGCGGGATGTCGACCTTCACGCCCTTGGGCACGTAGATGAACGAGCCACCGGACCACACGGCGGAGTTCAGCGAGGCGAACTTGTTGTCGCCGACCGGGATGACCGTGCCGAAGTACTCCTGGAAGAGCTCCGGGTGCTGCTTCAGCGCGGTGTCCGTGTCGAGGAAGATGACGCCCTGCTCCTCCAGGTCCTCACGGATCTGGTGGTAGACGACCTCGGACTCGTACTGAGCGGCGACACCGGCGACCAGGCGCTGCTTCTCCGCCTCGGGGATGCCGAGCCTGTCGTACGTGTTCTTGATGTCCTCCGGCAGTTCCTCCCACGAAGCGGCCTGCTTCTCGGTGGAACGGACGAAGTACTTGATGTTGTCGAAGTCAATGCCCGACAGGTCGGAGCCCCAGCTCGGCATGGGCTTCTTGCCGAACAGCCGCAGGCCCTTGAGCCGCAGCTTCAGCATCCACTCCGGCTCGTTCTTCTTCGCCGAGATGTCGCGGACGACGGCCTCAGAAAGGCCACGCTTGGCCGTGGCGCCTGCCGCGTCGGAGTCGGCCCAGCCGAATTCGTACGTACCCAGACCCTCGAGTTCGGGGTGGGCAGTCTCCGTGGGGAGAGTCATGCGGGGTTCCTCCCGGCCGTGCTTGCAGAACCTGATGGCGGTGTGGTCTTGGGAATGAACGTCGTGCAGACCTCGTCGCCGTGGGCGATGGTTGCCAGACGCTGTACATGGGTCCCGAGCAGGCGGGAGAAGACCTCGGTCTCCGCCTCGCACAGCTGCGGGTACTGCTCGGCGACATGGGCGACCGGGCAGTGGTGCTGGCAGAGCTGCTCGCCCACCGGCGCGTTACGCGCCGTAGCAGCGTACCCGTCGGCACTCAGGGCCTTGGCGAGAGCTTCCGTGCGCTCTTCGGGGGCTGCGGCCTCGACCGCCTCGCGGTAAGCCACCGCCTGTGCCTCGATCCGAGCGCGGGCGAAGGCGGCGACGGCCGCCTCTCCCCCGGCGTTCTGCTCGATCCAGCGGAGAGCGTCGACGGCCAGCGTGTCGTAGGACTGGTCGAAGGCGTCCCGCCCGCAGTCGGTCAGCGCGAACGCCTTCGCGGGCCGCCCGCGCGTACGTGCGCCGTAGATCCGCTGCTCACGGGGTTCGACGACATTCTCGGCGACGAGCGAGTCGAGGTGGCGGCGGACCGCGGCCGGGGTCAGGCCGAGGCGCCCCGCGAGGTCGGTCACGGTGGACGGGCCGTGATCCAGGATGGAGCGCGCGACCCGGTTGCGCGTGGAGCGCTCACCGGTCGCGAGTTCCTCCTGCGGAACCTCGCCAACGTTTTTCACAACGCCATTGTTGCGTAATTCCTCTGGCCCTGACAACTGGCGTCCACGACGTGGTCCGGTGCGCTTCATCACTAAGGGTCACCTAAGAACAGGGCCCGTACGGCAGCTGCCGTACGGGCCCTGACCAGGAATGTCCCGGGAAATTATCCGGCGAGATCCGGGCGCTCGGTGACCCTGATCGAATTCACCAGAGTCCTGCCCGAATTCGCGACGAACCGCAGGTTGAGCACGCCGTCCGTGACCTGGACCGTGAAGGCCCGGTCATGGGCCGTACGGGTGCCGGCCTCCAGCGCGAGATCGAGGTTGGGCACGTACTGCGTCCCCTCGGCCATCACGTCGAAGACCCGGTCCGTCGGGTCCTTGGAGCTCAGCTCCGCGAAGCCCAGCTCGATCCGGTAGGTACCGGCCGGAAGACCGTCGAAGCGGTACTCGTACATGCCCTGCCGGGCGGTCCGGTAGAGCGTCTGGTCGGCCGCGCCCGTGATCGTCCGGGTGGTGGACAGTTCACTGGCGCTGCCCAGATATCCGTAGGAGCCGCCTGCGTGCTTTCGGTCCGGGCCCCAGGTGTCGCCGAGGGCGTCCACCGAGGACTTCGACGTCCCGGAGTCGATCGCCGCCTGATAGGCCGGTACGACGACGCTGACCGGAATCTCGATCACCGGCCGGCGGCCACTGTCGGACCTCACCTGCAGGGTCCCAGTCAGGACCGTGCCCGGGGCGGCCCCGGCGGTGTCCAGGCTCAGTGCCACCTTCTGCGAGGCGCCGGCCGCCAGCTGCCCGGTGCCCGGCGCGGCCTTGATCCAGCTCTTGCCGTCCTTCTCGGCGACCGTGAACGCGGTGGCCGATCCGGTGTTGGCGAGGGTGAGCGCCCGGGTGCGCTGCTGCGTCGCCGGTACGACGACGGTCAGTGCCCCGCTGTCGGCCGCGACCCGGCCGGTCCTCAGGGCCGCGTCGGCGACCGCGATCTCACCGGGCCTGGGTGTCTGCTGGGCGCTCGCGCCGCTGTAGGCGGGGGCGGAGACGGCGATGTCGTACGGCGCGTCGGCGGGCACCTGGAGGAGATAGCCGCCGTCGGCGCCCGTGGTGTCGCTGCCCGTCGCCGTACCGCCGCTGGTGACCGCGACAGCCGCGCCGGCCACCGGCTTGCCGTCGTTGGCATCCGTGACCCGGCCCGCGACGACCGCGCTCCTGGTCGTACGGAAGCCGAGGCTGAGCCCGTCGCGGACAGTGCCCTCGTTGAAGGAGTAGAGCAGGGCGTCCGTGCCGGTCGCGTTCTCGGCGCCGATGGTCGCGCCGGAGCCGTTCTCGAAGCCGGTCCCGGAGATGTCCTTGTAGTGGAAGGACGCCGAGCCGTCCTCGCCGAGCACCGCCGCGAAGGAGACGCGCTCGGTGGTGGTCGCCGCGATCAGCGCGTTGCGCCATTCGACGACGATCTTCCGGTACGGGGCGGTGCCGGTGGCCGACCAGTACACGCCCGACTCGGCGTCCACGGTGAGGTTGTCCCAGAACGGATAGAGCGAGCCGTTCGGGGTGAAGGTCGTGGGCAGCGTGCTGTTACTGCTGGACGTCGACGCGGTCCCGAAGGAGAGCACCCCGTCGATGGACGCGGTCGCCGCCCGGTAGGTGCGGCCGTAGAAGGCGACCGGGAAGGGCAGGTCGAAGGCTGCCGTGCCGAAGGTCGTGCTCGTGTACGCCAGCTTGGCGGCGCCCGACGGGAACTCACCGCCGCCCAGGGCGCAGGCGGTGCCGAAGGTGTCGGTCCGGTCGGGCAGGCCGATGTCCTTGGCCGTGTTGCCGGTGACCTCGACGCGGACGCTGGTCGCCGCGGCGCAGCGGTGGCCGGGGGTGACGGCGAGGTCGTACGTACCGACGGGGAGCCGCAGCGTGTAGCCGCCGTCGGCGCCCGACTTGGTGGTGACCGGGGTGCCCTGGGCCGTGATGACGGCGCTCGCCTCGGCTCCGGCACTGCTGGTGACCTTGCCGGTGACATCGGCGGAGGCGGCCTCGGCGAGCGCGAAGTCCTTGACCGCGCTGCCGTTCTCGACGACGGTGACGTCGCCCTGGGCGGTGACGTAACCGAATTTGGCGACGCTGACCTTGTAGTCGCCGACCATCAGCTTCGGCAGGGCGTAGCCGCCGTCGGCGCCGCTGGTGACGGTCGTCCTCATCGGGCCCTCGAAGCGCAGGGCGGCGTCGGCGAGCGGGCCGGTGGCCGTACTGACCTTGCCGCTGACGGCGCCGAGCGCGCCGCGCGGGGCGGCGGTGACGGCGGCGTACGCGTCGAGCCGTCCCTCGCCGAAGACGTTGTTGTCGGCCGCCGTGCCGCCGCAGCCGGTGTTGTCGGTGTCGACGGCGGTGGAGTCGAGGAGCTTCTCGGTCTCGGCGATGTTGCCGCGGATCGCGGGCGACGCCGACCACATCAGCGCCACGGTGGCGGCGGTGTGGGGTGAGGCCATCGACGTACCGGAGATGGAGTTGTAGCCGCCGCCCGCCCAGGAGGATCGGACGTTGACGCCGGGAGCGGCGAGGTTGGGCTTGATGCCGCCGCTCTCACCGGTGCCGCGCGAGGAGAAGGACGCGATGGTGTTGTTGATGTCGAAGGCGCCGGAGGAGTACGAGTTGGTGTACGCGCCGGGGGAGCCCGAACTGTTGCAGCCAGGGCCGCTGTTGCCGTTGGAGAACGCCGGGAAGATGCCCGCGTCCCGCCAGGACTGCACGACGTCCTTGTACCAGGTGTCGATGATTCCGCTGCCCCAGGAGTTGTTCACCACGTCGGGCGCGAGGTCGGGGCGCGGATTGGCGCCGGCGGGGTCGGTCGGGGCGACGAGCCACTGGCCGGAGCGGAGCAGCGAGTCGCGGCTGCAGGAGCTGGTCTCGCAGCCCTTGGCGGCGATCCACTTGGCGTCGGGGGCGACGCCGGTCCGGTTGCCGGCGCCGTCGTCGCCGACCATCGTGCCCATGGTGTGGGTGCCGTGGCCGTTGTTGTCGCAGGGGGCGGCGGTGGTGCAGACCTTGGCCGGGTCGAACCAGTTGTAGGCGTGGTCGTAACTGCCGTCGGACTTGAGCCCGCGGTACTTCGCCTTGAGCGCCGGGTGGTCGAACTGCACACCGGAGTCGATGCTGGCGACGACCACGCCCTCGCCGCGTACACCGAGTTCGGACCAGACCTTGGGGGCGTTGACCCGGTCGACGTTCCACTCGACGGCGTCCAGGCGCTCTTCGTTCTTCCCCGGCAACGGGTCGGGGATGGTGACCGGGTCGTCGGCCTCGAGCGCGGCGACGTCGGCGCGGGCCGCGATCTTCTCGGCGAGCGCCTTGCCGGCGGTGACCTTGAGGGTGTTGGTGATCCAGAACGACTCGTAGCGGACGCCCGCGCTGTCCAGCAGGGCGCGCAGCGGGGCCTGGGACTTCTCGGCGTACGCGGTCTTGGTCTCGTAGAGCGTGCGCGCCTTCGCGGTCTTGCCCTTGGCCCTGCGGGCTGCGGAGGTGTCGGCCTCCTGCGTCAGGGTGACCCAGAAGGTCGCGCTGTCCTTGGTCGCGAGCCGCCCCATCAGTGAGTCCTCGGCCTTGTGCAGATACGCCGGGGGGAGGGCTGTCCGGGAGGTTTCGGGGTCCTGTGCCTGGGCGGGAAAGGCGCCGAGGGCGAGCGGCAGAGCCACCGCGGCGGCCGTGAGCGTGGCGAGGGTTCCTCGCCGTCCCGGGATGCGTCTAGCCACGAACTCTCCTTGCGTGAGTGGGTTCGTACCGACGCTCAGTACCGCTGCTGTCCCGTGGTGTGGGGGGACGGGGTGGGGGGTGCAGTGGCGGCTTGAGCCAACAACGATCGTGAAGGAATTGGCAGGTTCATGTGAAGAACGCCTCTGGTGTCAGTTCCGGCCATTCCTGTCACGGGCGTCCCGCGCGCCACCTGGAGCACTGGAATCAGCCATGGGCCGCCCGAGGCCGGTCGCAGTGCGCGGCACGATGAAGGGGAGGTCGCGCGGCAGATCCCCGACGCCGGCCGGGCGTTGTTTCCGGACAGCGGCCGGCGGCCCGAGCGGTGCGCCGTCCCGCCGAAGGCGAAGGCTGTCGGTGCCCGACCCCGTACGGCGAAACGGCCACCAGCAGTCACTCCCCCACACCCCGTCCACCGCATGGCGTGATCCGTACACGGCGGTCCCCTGTGGCGGACCCCGGCCCCCGCGCCCCGGCGGTCTTGAACCCCCGCCTAGAATTCCCGGCATGCGAAGCGAGCCCGTCGTCCAGATCCGTGGCCTGGTGAAGCGGTACGGATCCAAGACGGCCGTGGACGGCCTCGATCTCGAGGTCCCCCGGGGCTCCGTGACCGCCGTCCTCGGCCCCAACGGCGCCGGTAAGACCACCACGATCGAGACCTGCGAGGGCTACCGCCGCGCCGACGCGGGCACGGTACGCGTGCTCGGCCTCGATCCGGTCGCCGACGCCGGAAAGCTGCGCCCGAGGATCGGCGTGATGCTCCAGTCCGGCGGCGTGTACTCGGGCGCCCGCGCCGACGAGATGCTGCGCCACATGGCGAAGCTGCACGCCCATCCGCTGGATGTGGACGCCCTGATCGAGCGCCTCGGCCTCGGCAGCTGCGGCCGTACGACCTACCGGCGGCTCTCCGGTGGCCAGCAGCAGCGCCTCGCGCTGGCGATGGCCGTCGTCGGCCGCCCCGAACTGCTCTTCCTGGACGAGCCGACCGCCGGCCTCGATCCACAGGCCCGCCGGTCCACCTGGGAGCTCGTACGCGAACTCCGCGGCGACGGGGTCTCGGCCGTCCTCACCACCCACTTCATGGACGAGGCCGAGGAGCTCGCCGACGATGTGGCGATCGTCGACGCGGGCAAGGTCATCGCCCAGGGCAGCCCGGAGCAGCTCTGCCGGGGCGGCGCCGAGAACACCCTGCGCTTCACCGGACGGCCGGGGCTCGATGCCGGCTCCCTGCTCAAGGCGCTCCCCGACGGCACGGAGGCGGTCGAGCTCACGCCGGGCGCGTACCGGATCACGGGCCAGGTCGACCCGCAACTGCTGGCGACCGTGGCCTCCTGGTGCGCGCAGCACGGAGTGATGCCGGACGGGATCTCGGTCGAGCGCCACACCCTCGAAGATGTCTTTCTCGAGCTCACGGGCAAGGAGCTGCGTTCATGAAGTGGGACGACACCGGTCTCGACCGGGGGTCCGGGGGTTGCCCCCCGGGAAGACACAGCCTCGAGCTCACGGCTGCGTTCATGAGCGTCGGTACGTACACGCCGAGGCCCGGTGCCGCCCCGCTGCCCCGCATGATCGCGGCGCAGACCGCGTTCGAGACGAAGATAATGCTGCGCAACGGCGAGCAACTGCTGCTCACCGTCATCATCCCGTCGCTGCTGCTGGTGCTGTTCTCCACCGTCGACGTTGTCACCCTGTCCGTTGAGAACACGGGCGGCAGCGGCAAGGCCGTCGACTTCCTCGCGCCAGGCATCCTCGCCCTCGCCGTGATGTCCACCGCCTTCACCGGCCAGGCCATCGCGACCGGCTTCGAGCGCCGGTACGGAGTCCTCAAACGGCTCGGTGCCTCGCCGATCCCCCGCTGGGCGCTGATGACCGCCAAGACGCTCTCCGTCCTGGCCACCGAGGTCCTCCAGATCGCGCTGCTGACCGTCATCGCCTTCGCGCTCGGCTGGTCGCCGCACGGCAACCCTCTCTCCGTACTGCTGCTGCTCGTCCTCGGCACCGCCGCCTTCTCCGGCCTCGGTCTGCTGATGGCCGGGACGCTCAGGGCCGAGGCCACCCTGGCCGCCGCCAACCTGGTCTTTCTGCTGCTCCTGGTGGGGGGCGGGGTGATCGTGCCGCTGGACACGTTCCCGGACGGGGTCCAGTCGGTCCTCGCGCTGCTGCCGATCTCGGCGCTCTCCGACGGTCTGCGCGATGTGCTCCAGCACGGCGCCGCGGTGCCGTGGGGCGATCTCGCGATCCTCGCCGTATGGGCGGTGCTCGGTCTCGGCGCGGCCGCCCGGCTCTTCCGCTGGGACTGACTCACGGGCCAGTATGAGCCTGCCAAGATCATACGGTCGGAGGCCTCGATGGAGCGGACTGCCGCACTGCGCATGGACGCGGAATGGGCGAAGATCAGGTCCGGCAGGGCCGGGACCTCGCCCGGGAAGCGCGAGCGCATGCTCACGGACCTGATCGCCGCGCTCGCCCCGCACGCCGAGGACGATCTCTCGCTCACCGCGCGGCTGAGCCTGCGGTACGGGGATCTGGCGCGGCACCACTTCGACACCGGCCGCCGCGAGGCGGCGCTGACCGCCGTCGACGAGGCGATCCGGCGCTGCGAGGAGCCGGCCAGGCACGACGAACAGCACGCCCGCTGGTACGCGCGGGCGCTGATCAACCAGGCCGTCTATCTGGCCGAGCCGCTCAGCGACGAGCTGGGTCTGCCGCGCTATGCCTTCCATCCCAGCGGCGAGCAGCCCTCGCCCGACGACCGGGAGGACGGGCTCGCCGCCCTGGCGGCCACCCGCCGGGCCATCGGGGTCTGGGAGAGCCTGGACCAGTCGGACCCGCGCAACCAGGAGGGTCTCGCCCAGGCGCATGTCTTCCTCGGCGACCGGCTGGAGGAGCTGGGGCGTCCGGTGGACGCGGCGGCCTGGGCCGTACGGGCGGAGCGTGAGTTCCACCTCCTGTGGTCGCCGCCCGATCCGCGCGAAGCGGCGCACAACGCGACCCTGGAGCATCTCGGCGATCAGCTCGAACGCAGGCTCAGGCGCTGCCCCTTCGACGGCGGGCTGACACAGCTGCAGGCGGAGGGCCTGCTTCCGGGCCGACTGGTGCCGCTCGCTGTCGTGGCCGCGCGCATCGAGGGTGTGGAGCCGGACGCGATCGCCGAGGGGCTGGGGGTGGACGGCACGGAGGTCCGGCGCATCCTGCGGGCGCGGTCCTGGCGTGCGGTGTGGCGGTTCGACGTGCGCGACACGGCCGACGGGCACTGGACCCCGATGAGGTACCCCTGGCGCGGGACGGACGCGGTCACGGACCGCAGCGCGGCGGCGGTCGCGGCGGAGCTGACCGACGCGTTCCTGCATGCGCCCGACCGCCCGCCGTCCTCGGTGCACTGGCGGATCGCGGTGTGGTGGGAGGAGGAGGACCATCTGGACGGCTCGCGCTTCCTGAAGACGTACGCGCCGTCCGCGCCCGCCACCCCCTCCGCACCCACCACGTGACTTTTCCTGGGATCCCATGGGCCTTTCAGGGACCCCCCGACCCCCTCGTGAAAGCGTGCACAAACGCCCGCCTACGATGGTGCGCGTGCCCAAGCTGACCCGAGCCGAAGTCGCTCAAGCCGCGCGAAACCCGCTCACCTTCATTTCCGAGCGCTGGACTCCGTCACCCCGGACCCTCCGGCGCGCCGCGCTCTCCGCCGTCGTGATGAGCGTCGTCATCATCGTCACCGGCGGCGCGGTCCGGCTGACCGGCTCCGGTCTCGGCTGCGACACCTGGCCCAAGTGCACGGACGACAGCCTCTTCGCCACGCGCGAACAGGGCATCCACGGCGCGATCGAGTTCGGCAACCGGATGCTGACGTACGTCCTGTCGGCGGCGGTCGGCTGGGCGATCATCGCGGCGCGCGCCACCAAGCCGCTGCGGCGCGGGCTGACCCGGCTCGCCTGGTCGCAGTTCTGGATCGTGATGGGCAACGCCGTGCTCGGCGGCATCACGGTCTGGGCGGGCCTCAACCCGTGGACCGTGGCCGGGCACTTCATGCTCGCCACCGGGCTGCTCACGGTCGCCACGATCACCTGGCAGCGCACCCGTGAGGGCGACAGCACACCGCGCCCGCGCGTCCCGCGCCCGGTGCGCAAGCTGTCCTGGGCAATCGTCGGCGTCTCGGTGGTGCTCATCGCCCTGGGCACGTCGGTGACCGGGTCCGGCAAGCACGCCGGCGACAGCAGCGACGTACCGCGCATGCCGTGGGACTGGACGGACGCCACACACGTCCACGCGATCGCCGCCTGGGTCGTGTGTGCACTGGCCGTCGCGATGTGGCTGGTGCTGCGAGTCGTCGACGCCCCCGATGACATCCGGGCGCGCGCCCGCGACCTGCTGCTCGTGCTGCTCGCGCAGGGCGCCATCGGCTACGTCCAGTACTTCACGCATGTGCCCGAGGCGCTGGTGGCCGCCCATATGCTCGGCTCCGCGCTGATGTGGATCGCGGTGCTGCGGCTGGCGCTGAGCCTGCGCGAGCGCCCGGAGACGAACGCGGAGATCCCGGCCCAGACCGACGCGGCCCTCTCGACCGTCTGAATTCAACGTCCGGCGTCTGATTCAACGCCGGGCGGCTCAGGCGTCCGGCAGGGCGTAGACGCGGCGCGCGTTGCCCGCCGCGATCATCCCGGCGACCCGTTCCGCGTCCGCACGCGCCCAGGCGCCGTCGCCCACCCAGCCGCCGAGCACCAGGCCGAGCGCCTCACGGAAGATCCGCGCGCCCACCACATGCAGCTCGGGCAGCCCGTGCGCGCCGCTGGAGAAGAGCAGCTTCCCGAACGGCGCGAGTTCCAGGATCTCCGCGAGCACGGCCGCGGCCCGCGCCCCCGTGTGCACGAGAGCGGGCCCCAGATCGGCGTACACATGCGGGAAGACGCTCGCCAGATGCGCGGCGTGCCGGTGGTTCGGATAGCCGTGCAGCAGCACCAGATCGGTGCCGAGTCCGCTGGTGGCGGCCGCGAAGCCGGTGAGCAGCATCGGGTCCTCGACCCCCACGTGCAGCTGGAGCGGCAGGCCCGAGGCGACCGCGATCCACAGCAGATGCCGCACCAGTACGGGATCGGTGAGCCTGCCGCCGACCTGTCGTCCGGCCAGCCAGCGCCCGGCCGCCCCGCGTACCTCCCCGGGGCCCGGCGGTTCGGGCGCCAGGGCGAGCCCGTGGCCCACGGCGGCGACGGAGGTGAAGGCGACGGCGGAGGCGGCCGCCCCGTGCACGGCCTCGGCGAGATTGGCCAGGAAGCCCTCCACGGTGCCCGAGGTGTCGGCGACCTGCTCGGCGAGGAGTTCCAGACGTACGATCTCGCGCGCCTCGGCCGAGCCCGCCGCGGCGATCTCGCGGGGTCCGGTGAGATCGCCGGGCAGCCCGGTGTCCACCAGGTAGGTGGAAATCCCGCTCCCCCGCAGCAGCCGCCTGCCCGACTCGAGCACTCCGAGCTCGCGGCGGCGGGCGAGATAGCGCGCGGGCGGACAGTGCGGCTCAAGATCCAGCAGCGGCGGGCACCAGCGGCGTACCGCGAAGCCGGTCTGGGTGTCGAAGAAGGTGGTGCCGGGCGCGGGCGGGCCCGCGGTCCTGCCCAGGTGCGCCTCGAAGGTGCCGAGGCCGAGTTCCGTACGGAGCACGCCGTGGCAGTACTGGTCCACGAGGGTCGGGGTGTCGATCATCCGGGCTCCCAGTCGTGGACCGTGCTTCCACAGTCCTAACGGGTGACACCCCGACGAGGTGTTGCTCAGCCGTTGGACGGACCGCCGAGCTGGATGCCGGCCATGCGGGTCCACTCGTACGGACCGGTGCGGACCTTGGCCGCGAACTCGCCGTCGAACGACTCGTGCAGGGTGATCCCGGCCTTCTCGGCCGCGGCCTCGGCGATGGAGTGGTCCGGCGCGACGAGGTCGCCCCAGCCGCCGTCCTCGCCGACGAGCACGATGCGGGTGCCCATCTGACCCATGTACGCGAGCTGCCCCTCGGCGCCGCCGTGCGCTTTGGCGAAGGCGCCGATCTGCTTGGCGAGCTTGGCCGCCTTGCGCTCGGCCTGCTTGGAGTGCTCGGCCTGCTTGGTGTCTGCCATACGGCGATGCTACTCGCGAGTAGAGCGGATTAGCTAGCGGAGGAAGGGGTCCACCGCGACGGCCACGAACAGCAGCGACACATAGGTGATGGACCAGTGGAACAGCCGCATCTCCTTGAGCTTGCCGCCCGTCTCGCCGGACTTCGCGCGGTTCTGCAGGGAGTGCGCCTCCCAGAGCCACCAGCCACCCGTCACCAACGCCACCGTCGTGTAGAACCAGCCGGTGTAGCCGAGCGGCGTCAGCAGCAGCGAAACCGCGACCATCACCCAGGAGTAGAGGACGATCTGGCGGGCCACCACGCTGTTGGAGGCGACGACCGGCAGCATCGGAACGCCCACGCGCGCGTAGTCCTCCTTCACCTTCATCGACAGCGGCCAGTAGTGCGGCGGCGTCCAGAAGAAGATGACAAGGAAGAGGATGACGGCGGCCCAGGACATCGAGTTCGTGACGGCGGACCAGCCGATCAGGACCGGCATACAGCCGGCGATGCCGCCCCAGACGATGTTCTGTGAGGTGCGGCGCTTCAGGATCATCGTGTAGACGATGACGTAGAAGAGCAGCGCGCCCAGCGACAGCGCGGCGGACAGCCAGTTGACGAGGAGTCCGAACCAGAGGGTGGAGACGACGGCGAGTACGAGTCCGAAGACCAGGCCCTCGCGGGGCGAGACCATTCCGGTGACGAGCGGCCGCTGCGACGTCCGGTCCATCAGGGCGTCGATGTCGCGGTCGATGTACATGTTGAGCGCGTTGGCGCCACCGGCGGAGAGATAGCCGCCGATGCACGTCGTGAGCACGAGCCACAGATCGGGCACGTCCTGCGCGGCCAGGAACATCACCGGGACGGTGGTGATCAGCAGCAGCTCGATGATCCGGGGCTTGGTCAGCGCCACGAATGCCTTGACGCGGGCCCCGAACGGCCGATGGCCCCCCGGGCTGGGAGTCAAGACGACCCCTGCGGGTCGGGACTCGACGGCCGTCACGCACACCCCTGACAGAGAAATCCCAGCAAGTTCCCGGCGTGAATGCCCGGTAAAGACTTGCGCGTACCACGCCACTCTAGACGTTGCCCAGACGCCGATCTTCGCGGGGGTGCGCTCGTGTTGAGCGCCGTCCGGACCGCGTGCGTATACATCGCCGACAGGCGGAGACCCGGCTGTGACGGCACCCTGGCTGTGTCTGCTTTTTTCCACTGTGACCCGCCTCATTTCAAAAGGCGGGCACTCGAAAAGCGCGCGCCGCTCCGGGGGTAGGCTCGACAACGCCCGGTGCTTCCGTCGTCACCGGGATACGAACATGTGGAGAGGAGCCCTGACCCAGGGTGAGCACCAAGCCGACCACCACAGACCTCGAGTGGACCGATCTGGACCAGCGGGCCGTTGATACCGTCCGCGTCCTGGCCATGGATTCCGTACAGAAGGTCGGCAACGGCCACCCCGGTACGGCCATGAGCCTCGCGCCCGCCGCCTACGTGCTGTTCCAGAAGCTTATGCGGCACGACCCCGCCGATGCGGACTGGACCGGCCGCGACCGGTTCGTGCTTTCCGCGGGGCACTCGTCCCTGACCCTCTACATCCAGCTCTACCTGGCCGGGTACGGCCTGGAGCTCGACGACCTGAAGGCCTTCCGCACCTGGGGTTCGAAGACCCCGGGGCACCCGGAGTACGGCCACACCACGGGCGTCGAGACGACGACCGGGCCGCTCGGCCAGGGTGTCGCCAACGCGGTGGGCATGGCGATGGCCTCCCGCTACGAGCGCGGGCTGTTCGACCCGGACGCCGCCCCCGGCACCTCGCCGTTCGACCACACCATCTGGGCGATCGCCGGTGACGGCTGCCTCCAGGAGGGCATCTCCGCGGAGGCGTCCTCGCTGGCCGGGCACCAGAAGCTGGGCAACCTGGTGCTGCTGTGGGACGACAACCACATCTCCATCGAGGGCGACACGGAGACAGCCGTCTCCGAGGACACCCTCAAGCGGTACGAGGCGTACGGCTGGCACGTCCAGCGCGTCGAGCAGCTGCCCGACGGCGACCTCGACCCGGCCGGCCTGTACCAGGCCCTGAAGGCGGCGCAGGCCGAGACCGAGCGCCCCTCCTTCATCGCGGCCCGCTCGATCATCGCCTGGCCTGCCCCGCACGCGCAGAACACCGAGGCCGCGCACGGCTCGGCGCTGGGCGACGAGGAGGTCGCGGCCACCAAGCGCGTCCTCGGCTTCGACCCGGAGAAGAGCTTCGAGGTCTCCGAAGGGGTCCTCTCGCACACCCGTGAGGCGCTCGACCGCGGCCGCGAGGCCAAGGGCGAGTGGGAGAAGACCTTCGCCGCGTGGCGCACCGCCAATCCCGAGCGCGCCGCCGAGTTCGACCGGATCCGCGCCGCCGAGCTGCCCGCCGGCTGGGAGGAGAAGCTCCCGGAGTTCGAGCCCGGCAAGGGCGTCGCCACCCGCGCCGCCTCCGGCAAGATCCTCCAGGCGCTCGGCGCGGTCATCCCCGAGCTGTGGGGCGGCTCCGCCGACCTGGCCGGCTCGAACAACACGACGATCGACAAGACGTCGTCGTTCCTCCCCGAGGGCAACCCGCTGCCGGGTGCGGACAAGTACGGCCGTACGGTCCACTTCGGCATCCGCGAGCACGCGATGGCCGCGACCATGAACGGCATCGCGCTGCACGGCAACACCCGTATCTACGGCGGCACCTTCCTGGTGTTCTCCGACTACATGCGCAATGCCGTACGGCTCGCGGCGCTGATGCACCTGCCGGTGACGCACGTGTGGACACACGACTCGATCGGCCTCGGCGAGGACGGTCCGACGCACCAGCCGGTGGAGCACCTGGCCTCGCTGCGCGCGATCCCGGGCCTGAACGTCGTCCGCCCGGCCGACGCCAACGAGACCGCCATCGCCTGGCGCGAGATCCTCAGGCGCTACACCAAGAAGTTCGGCGTGGGCGCTCCGCACGGCCTGGCGCTGACCCGCCAGGGCGTGCCGACGTACGAGCGCAACGAGGACGCGGCCAAGGGCGGTTACGTCCTGTTCGACGCCGAAGGCCCCGAAGGGCAGAGCACAGCGCCGCAGGTCGTGCTGATCGGCACCGGCTCCGAGGTCCAGCTGGCCGTGGGCGCGCGCGAGCAGCTGCAGGCCGCCGGCGTTCCGACCCGGGTGGTCTCGATGCCGTGCGTCGAGTGGTTCGAGGAGCAGGACCAGGCGTACAAGGAGAGCGTGCTGCCACCGTCCGTGAGGGCGCGCGTGGCGGTCGAGGCCGGTATCGGTCTCACCTGGCACCGCTTCGTCGGTGACGCCGGTCGCATCGTTTCGCTGGAGCACTTCGGCGCTTCGGCCGACGGCAAGGTTCTCTTCCGGGAGTTCGGCTTCACTGCCGACAACGTGGCCGCCGCCGCCCGGGAATCCATCGAAGCCGCCGCGCGCTGACGCCCGTACACGACAAGTAGGAGATGCAACTCTCATGACAGACGCACTCAAGCGCCTCTCCGACGAAGGCGTCGCGATCTGGCTCGACGACCTGTCGCGCAAGCGGATCACGTCCGGCAACCTCGCCGAACTGATCGACCAGCAGCACGTCGTGGGCGTCACCACCAACCCGTCGATCTTCCAGAAGGCCATCAGCAGCGGTGACGGTTACGAGCAGCAGCTCGCCGACCTCGCCGTGCGCAAGGTGACCGTCGAGGAAGCGGTACGGATGATCACGACGGCGGACGTCCGCGACGCCGCCGACATCCTGCGCCCGGTCTTCGACACCACCGGCGGCCAGGACGGCCGGGTCTCCATCGAGGTCGACCCGCGCCTGGCGCACCGGACCGCGGCGACCATCGCCGAGGCCAAGCAGCTGGCCTGGCTGGTGGACCGTCCGAACACCCTCATCAAGATCCCGGCGACGAAGGCCGGCCTGCCGGCGATCACCGAGGTCATCGGCAGGGGCATCAGCGTCAATGTCACGCTGATCTTCTCGCTGGAGCGCTACCGCGAGGTCATGGACGCCTACCTGGCCGGTCTGGAGAAGGCGAAGGCCGCAGGCCTGGACCTCTCCAAGATCCAGTCCGTGGCGTCCTTCTTCGTGTCCCGCGTGGACACCGAGATCGACAAGCGGCTCGACGCCCTGGGCACGCCCGAGGCCAAGGAGGCGCGCGGCAAGGCGGCTCTGGCCAACGCGCGTCTGGCGTACGAGGCGTACGAAGAGGTCTTCTCCTCCGACCGCTGGGCCGAGCTCGACAAGGCGCAGGCCAACAAGCAGCGTCCGCTGTGGGCCTCGACCGGCGTCAAGGACCCGGCGTACAAGGACACGTTGTACGTCGACGAGCTGGTCGCCCCGGGCACGGTGAACACCATGCCTGAGGCCACCCTCGACGCCACCGCCGACCACGGTCAGATCACCGGTGACACGGTGCGCGGCACGTACGAGCAGGCCCGCGCGGACCTCGACGCCGTCGAGAAGCTCGGGATCTCCTACGACGACGTCGTGCAGCTGCTCGAGGACGAGGGCGTCGAGAAGTTCGCGACGTCCTGGAACGACCTGCTCAACTCGACCGAGGCCGAGCTCAAGCGCCTCGCTCCTTCGGAGGGCTGACCAACTTGTCCGGTCTTAGCGGAGCCAACCCGCTTCGTGACCCCGCAGACCGACGGCTCCCGCGTATCGCGGGGCCGTCGGGCCTGGTCATTTTCGGCGTCACGGGTGATTTGTCACGTAAAAAGCTGATGCCTGCCGTCTATGACCTCGCCAATCGGGGGCTGCTGCCACCGGGCTTCTCGCTCATCGGCTTCGCCCGCCGCGAGTGGCAGGACGAGAACTTCGCGCAGGAGGTCCACGACGCCGTCAAGGAGCACGCCCGTACGCCGTTCCGCGATGAGGTCTGGCAGCAGCTCATCCAGGGCATGCGCTTCGTCCAGGGCGACTTCGACGACGACGACGCCTTCGAGAAGCTGAAGGCCACGATCGAGGACCTCGACAAGAAGCAGGGCACCGGCGGCAACTTCGCCTTCTATCTGTCCGTGCCGCCGAAGTTCTTCCCCAAGGTTGTCCAGCAGCTCAAGAAGCACGGGCTCGCCGACCAGAAGGAAGGCTCCTGGCGCCGCGCGGTCATCGAGAAGCCGTTCGGCCACGACCTGGTCTCCGCCAAGGAGCTCAACCAGGTGGTGCACGAGGTCTTTCCGTCCAACGAGGTCTTCCGGATCGACCACTACCTGGGCAAGGAGACCGTCCAGAACATCCTGGCGCTGCGCTTCGCCAACACCCTCTTCGAGCCGATCTGGAATCGGTCGTACGTCGACCACATCCAGATCACCATGGCCGAGGACATCGGCATCGGCGGCCGTGCCGGCTACTACGACGGCATCGGCGCCGCCCGTGACGTCATCCAGAACCACCTGCTCCAGTTGCTCGCGCTGACCGCGATGGAGGAGCCCGCCTCCTTCGAGGCGGACGCGCTCGCGGCCGAGAAGACCAAGGTGCTGGGCGCGGTGAAGCTGCCCAAGGACCTGTCCAGGACCACGGTGCGCGGGCAGTACGCGACGGGCTGGCAGGGCGGCGAGAAGGCCGTCGGCTACCTCCAGGAAGACGGCATCGACCCCACGTCGAAGACCGACACCTACGCCGCGATCAAGCTGGAGATCGACAACCGCCGCTGGGCGGGCGTCCCCTTCTATCTCCGTACGGGCAAGCGGCTCGGCCGTCGTGTCACAGAGATCGCGGTGATCTTCCAGCGCGCTCCGCACTCCCCCTTCGACCACACGGCGACGGAGGAACTGGGCCAGAACGCCCTGGTCATCCGCGTCCAGCCGGACGAGGGCGTGACCATGCGGTTCGGCTCGAAGGTGCCCGGCACCTCGATGGAGGTGCGGGACGTCTCGATGGACTTCGCCTACGGCGAGTCCTTCACCGAGTCCAGCCCCGAGGCGTACGAGCGCCTCCTCCTCGATGTCCTGCTCGGCGACTCCAACCTCTTCCCGAGGGTGGAGGAGGTCGAGCTCTCCTGGAGGATCCTCGACCCGATCGAGCAGTACTGGGACAAGCACGGCAAGCCCGCTCAGTACCCGTCCGGCACCTGGGGTCCGGTCGAGGCGGACGAAATGCTCGCACGAGACGGACGGAGCTGGCGTCGGCCATGAAGATCGACCTTACGGACACCACAGCCAGCAAGATCAACAAGGCGCTGGTGCAGGGGCGGCGGGCCGTCGGCACGCCTGCCGTCGGCATGGTCCTCACCCTTGTCATCGTCACCGACGAGGAGAACGCCTACGACGCGCTGAAGGCGGCCAACGAGGCGTCCCGCGAACACCCTTCGCGCACCCTCGTCGTCATCAAGCGGGTCTCGCGCTCGCCGCGCGACCGGGCGAAGCCACGCCTGGACGCCGAGGTGCGGGTGGGCGCGGACGCGGGCACCGGCGAGACGGTCGTCCTGCGGCTGTACGGCGAGGTCATCGACCACGCCCAGTCGGTGGTACTGCCGCTGCTGCTGCCCGACGCGCCGGTCGTGGTCTGGTGGCCGGTGAACGCGCCGACCGACCCCGCCAACGACCCGCTGGGCACGCTGGCACAGCGCCGGGTGACGGACACGTACGCCGCCGAGCAGCCGGTGCACGAACTGGCGGCGCGCGCCGAGGCGTACACCCCCGGCGACACCGACCTGGCCTGGACCCGGATCACGCCGTGGCGCTCGATGCTCGCGGCCGCTCTGGACCAGGTCAGCTGCGAGGTCACCGAGGTGGAGGTGGAGGGCGAGGAGTTCAACCCGAGCTGTGAGCTGCTCGCCATGTGGCTCGCGGACCGGCTGAACGTGCCGGTGAGGCGCTCGCGGTCCTCCGGCCCCGGCCTCACCGCCGTTCGGATGGGGTCCACCTGCGGTCCGATCGTGCTGGACCGGGCGGACGGCTCGCTGGCGACGCTGTCGATCCAGGGGCAGCCGGACCGGGCAGTGGCGCTCAAGCGGCGTGAGACGGCCGAGCTGATCGCGGAGGAGCTGCGGCGGCTCGACCCGGACGACACCTACGCGTCGGCGCTGCGGTTCGGCGTGGACCGGCTGAGTGACGGGTCGGGGACGCCCGCGGAAGAGTCGAAGCCTGAGGCCGGGTCCGCCCCTGCGAAGAAGGCCGCACCGGCCAAGAAGGCGGCGGCGAAGTGAGTGCCCCGCAACTCGTCGTCCACCGCGACAAGGAGTTGATGGCGCAGGCCGCGGCGGCCCGGCTGATCACGAAGATCGTGGACGCCCAGTCCGCGCGCGGCTCGGCGTCGGTGGTCCTGACGGGCGGCCGCAACGGCAATGCGCTGCTGGCCGCCCTCGGGGCCTCGCCGGCCCGGGACGCGATCGACTGGCCGCGGCTCGACCTGTGGTGGGGCGACGAGCGGTTCCTTCCTGAGGGCGACCCGGAGCGCAATGTCACGCAGGCCCGTGAGGCTCTGCTGGACAGCGTTCCGGTGGACCCGGCGCGGGTGCACGCGATGCCCGCGTCGGACGGCGAGTACGGCAACGACGCGGACGCGGCGGCTGCCACGTACGCGGCCGAACTCGCCGCCGCGGCGGCGCCGGAGGACCACGGCCCGGTGCCGACCTTCGACGTCCTGATGCTGGGCGTCGGCCCCGACACGCATGTGGCGTCGCTCTTCCCGGAGCTCCCTGGGGTCCGGGAGACGGAGCGCACGGTGGTCGGCGTGCACGGCGCGCCGAAGCCGCCGCCGACGCGTATCTCGCTCACGCTCCCGGCGATCCGGGCGGCGCGGGAGGTATGGCTGCTGGCGGCCGGCGAGGACAAGGCGAAGGCGGCGACGATCGCGCTGTCGGGCGCGGGGGAGGTACAGGCTCCGGCGGCCGGCGCGTACGGCCGCAGCCGGACGCTGTGGCTGCTGGACGCGGCGGCGGCGTCCCAGCTCCCCCGCGATCTGTACCCACCGGCGTCGGCCTGAAGTGAAGCCGGGGCTCCGCCCCGGACCCCGTGTCCTCAATCGCCGACGCGGCTGACAGAGTCAGCCCGTCCGGCGATTGAGGACACGGCCGAAGGCCGTACGGGGTCCGGGGCATGCCCCGTGGTCCCGTATGAGGAACGGCTCGAGCAGCCCCGGTACCGCCTCCGCCGCGAAGGACAGGCCCTCGTCCTCCCCGGCGTCGTACACCGAGTACTCCCCCGCCCCGGCCGCCGTCGTCGCCGTCAGCGTCAGCAGACCGGCCCGGCGCTGGAAGGAGGACTGCTTGAGCGTCCAGCCGATGACCCCGCCCCGCTGCAGCGCGACCGTCGCCCGGCGGACCGTCCCGGAGCGGGCGACCAGGTACCCGCCGCTGATGCCGTGACCCAGGTTGCGGTACGCGTCCCGCGCGAGGACCACCGCGACCGGCACCGCCACGACCGCGAGGGCCGCCGCGATGTACAGCAGTACGGGAGTGAGCCAGGCGCCCAGGGCCGCCGCCACCAGCACCGGGAGCAGCACGGTCGTCAGCGCCCGGCGCAGCCGGCGGCCCCGGGCGGCGAGCGGGTGCGCGGTCAGCCGGACCGCGCTCGTCGGAGCCACCGGCTCGCGCAGCACCTGCGCGGCCACCTCCTCAGCCACGTCACGCGGCGCCGCCGGCAGCAGCACCTTCAGGTCCCCGTGCCTGGCCTGCTCGTCCTCGACGAGACCCGTGGCGACCGCGTCCACCCGGGCCGCCCCGAACAGCCGCACGCCCAGCGGCTCGACGAGCTCGACGCCCCGCAGCCGCCGTTCCTCTATGGAGATCGAGCGGGCGGTGAACAGGCCGCGCCGCACCCGCAGCGTGCCGCCCGGCTCACGCTCCAGGCGGTAGTTCCACCACATCTCGATCCAGAGCCCGAGCGCGCCGACGAGCCCCGCGGCCCCGGCCGCCGCGACCAGCACCACCACCATCATGAGGATCGAGGTGTCCTGGAAACGGTCCCCGACCCAGTCGATGACCTCGCCCTGAGCCCCGAACCACTCGCTGACCTGCATCACACCGCCGACCGCCGCGCCGCCGAGCAGCGGCGCGACGAAGGAGACCGGCGCATAGCGGATCCAGGACGGGTCGAGGGCGGCGAGCACGCCCTCGCGGTGAGTGCCGGGCGCACGCGCGGCACGGGCCAGCAGTTCCGTACGCAGCCGCTCGCCCTCCGCCCTGGAGACCGCGTCGAGCTCCAGCGTGGACTCGCCGCCCGCGCTCTGTTCGCCCGTACCGATACGCACCTTGACCAGGCCCATGACCCGCAGCAGCGGGTTGGCGGCGAGATCGACGCTGCGGATGCGCTCACGGGCCAGCGAGCGGCGTTTGACCACGAGCAGCCCGGTGTGGAGTTCGGCGCGCTCAAGGCCGATGCGGTAGCGGGTCCGGCGCCACCGCACGTAGTCGACGCCCGCGCCGGCGGCGATGAGCAGGGCCGCCCCCGTCAGCACCCAGGCGAACGCCTCCCACAGCGGCATCCCGCCCGCGAGGCCGAGGGCGGTGGGCAGCCCGGCGCCGGCGGCCACGCCCGCCATGACGAGCGCGGTGACCAGGACCGTACGCCGGTCGAGCCGCCGCCACTCCTCCTGCGGGCTGTTCATGTCGCGTCCCCGGGCGTGGCCTGGGTGATCCGGGTCAGCCGCTCGGCCAGCTCCGCTGCGAGCTCATGGTCGAGCCCCTCGATCTTGATCGCGCCCTTGGACGAGGCCGTCGTGACGATGACCGTGGCGAGCCTGAACGCCTGCTCCAGCGGCCCGCGCAGCGTGTCCACGGTCTGGATCCGGGACATCGGCGCGATCCGCCACTCCTGCCAGAGCGCACCCGTACGGACATAGACAGCCTCGTCCGTCACCTCCCAGCGGTGCACCCTGAACCACCACGCGGGGAAGAAGGCAGTGCCGGCCAGACCCGGCACCGCCAGTACCCCGGCGATCGTCAGCAGCCACGGCCGTGCGGGCGCGATGAGTGCGCCGAGCACGGCCAGTACGGTCACGGGCACGGCGGTCGTCAGCAGGCACTGCACCCGCCACAAGCCGACGGCCCGCTCGCTCAGCCTGTTGTCCGGCGGCCTCAGCCGTACCCCGGCCGTGCCGCCCCCCTCCCCCGCCATCGGCTCAACGTCCGCGCAGTGTGCGGTACTTGGCCACCAGCGTCGACGTCGAGCTGTCCAGCTGCTCGGCACCTGTCCCCTCGGTCAGCACCGGCTCGATCTTCTTCGCGAGGACCTTGCCGAGCTCGACGCCCCACTGGTCGAAGGAGTCGATGTTCCAGATGGCGCCCTGGACGAACACCTTGTGCTCGTACAGCGCGATCAACTGTCCCAGCACGGACGGGGTCAGCTCGTCCGCGAGGATCGTCGTCGTCGGATGGTTGCCCTTGAACGTCTTGTGCGGCACCAGCTCCTCGGCCACGCCCTCCGCCCGTACCTCCTGCGGCGTCCTGCCGAAGGCGAGCGCCTGCGTCTGCGCGAAGAAGTTGGCCATCAGCAGATCGTGCTGAGCCACCAGTCCCGGCAGCAGATCCTGGACCGGCTCGGCGAAGCCGATGAAGTCCGCCGGGATCACCTTGGTGCCCTGGTGGATCAACTGGTAGTACGCGTGCTGCCCGTTGGTGCCGGGCGTGCCCCACACCACGGGGCCGGTCTGCCAGTCCACCGGATTGCCGTCGCGGTCAACGGACTTGCCGTTGGACTCCATGTCGAGCTGCTGGAGGTAGGCGGTGAACTTGCTCAGATAGTGGGAGTACGGCAGCACCGCGTGCGACTGCGCGTCGAAGAACGCGCCGTACCAGACCCCCAGCAGGCCGAGCAGCAGCGGCGCGTTGGTCTCGGCCGGAGCCGTACGGAAGTGCTCGTCGATCCGGTGGAAGCCGTCGAGCATCTCCCGGAAGCGGTCCGGGCCGATCGCGATCATGAGCGAGAGGCCGATGGCGGAGTCGTAGGAGTACCGCCCGCCGACCCAGTCCCAGAACTCGAACATGTTCGCCGTGTCGATGCCGAAGTCGCCGACCTTGTCGGCGTTCGTCGACAGCGCCACGAAGTGCGCGGCGACGGCCTCCTGGCCGGCCCGGAGACCGGTGAGCAGCCAGTCGCGGGCGGAGGTGGCGTTGGTGATGGTCTCGATGGTGGTGAAGGTCTTGGAGGCGATGATGAAGAGCGTCTCGGCCGGGTCCAAGTCCCGGACGGCCTCGTGCAGATCGGCCCCGTCGACGTTCGACACGAAGTGGAACGTCAGATCGCGCGCGGTGTAGGAGCGCAGCGCCTCGTACGCCATCGCCGGTCCCAGGTCGGAGCCGCCGATGCCGATGTTGACGACGTTCTTGATGCGCTTGCCGGTGTGGCCGGTCCACTCGCCCGACCTGATCCGGTCGGAGAAGGCGCTCATCCTGTCCAGCACCGCGTGGACGGCCGGCACCACGTTCTCGCCGTCCACCTCGATCACGGCGTTCCGCGGGGCGCGCAGCGCCGTGTGCAGGACGGCGCGGTCCTCGGTGGTGTTGATCTTCTCGCCGCGGAACATCGCGTCCCGCAGGCCGGATACGTCGGTGGCGGCGGCCAGCTCGCGCAGCAGCGCCAGCGTCTCGTCGGTCACCAGGTGCTTGGAGTAGTCGAGGTACAGATCGCCGGCCTGGAGGGTGTACTCGGTGCCGCGCGCCGTATCGGCTGCGAACAGCTCCCGCAGATGCGTCTCCCCCAGCTGCTCCCGGTGCTTGCCGAGAGCAGCCCATTCGGGCGTCTGGTTGAGCCTGGTACGGCCTTCTGCGTTCATCCGGACATCAGCCCACTTCTTCTCGTACCTGCCTGCGTGCCCCGCTGCGTCTCCAACCTAATTGATCAGCGGGGTGAGCGACGCGACTGCCGGAATGAACAGTCCGGCCGCCAGCAGCGCGGGCGTGTTCGGGCCCCAGGCGGCGGCCGCCGCACCGCCCAGCAGTGCGCCGAGCGGGGCGCCGGCGATCGCGAGCGTGCGAAAGGCGGAGCTGATCCGGCCCAGCATGGCCGCCGGGCTGCGCTCCTGTATCAGCGTCGTCTGGTTGACGTTCCACACCATGCCCATGACGGCGAACACCGCCATCGCCGCGATCGTCGCCCAGAGCGCGCGCACCGATCCCATCGCGACCAGGCATCCGGTCTGCACGATCCCGGCGGCGAACACGCTCCGTATTCGGCCGAGGCGGTCGGAGAGTCTGCGGGCCAGCAGTCCGCCCAGCACGCTGCCCGCCCCGAACGCCGTGATCACCGCCGCGTATCCGCCGTTGCCCGCGTCCAGCCAGCCGGTGACGTGGATGACGAGGGTGGCGATGAGAGCACCCATGCCGATGTTGCAGAGGGTGGTGGCGATACAGAGCCCGCGCTGGGCGCGATCCGCCCACAGGGTCCGCAGCCCTTCCCCGATCTCCGCACGCAGTGTGCTGCCCGGCGGTCTGGGAGCCCTGTCGGGCGCCGCCACCCGCAGGGAGGCGACCAGCAGCGCCGCCACGACGTAGGTGGCCGCATCCGCCGCGTACGGCACGGCGGCGCCCGCGACGAGCAGCACCGGCACCAGCGGCGCGGCCAGGAAGCCGCCAACGATCTGCTGTGCGGTCATCAGCCGGGCATTGGCACTGCTCAGCGCATCGGCCGGCACCAGGGAGGGCAGCAGGGCCGTGGCGGCGTTGTCGAAGAGCGTCTGGAGTGTGGTGAGCGCGAAAGGCGAGGGCGAGCAGGAGGGCGATGGATCCCAGGTCCAGCCACACAGCGACGGCGAAGGCGGCCATCAGCGCGCCGCGCAGCAGATCCACCGCCCACATCGCCCGCCGCTGGTCCACCCGGTCGGCGACCGCGCCGCCGAGCAGTCCGAACAGCAGCCAGGGCAGATAGCCGCATGCGGTCACCGAGGCGATCAGCAGCGGGTCGTCGGTGAAGGAGGCGGCGAGCAGCGGCATCGCGGCGATCCGGAGCGAGTCTCCGAACCTGGACACGATCGCGGCCGTCCACAGCCGCCCGAACCCCCCGCGCCACGCGGGTGTTCGCGTCCGCACCGCTTCTGTCGCCGTCACAACATCCCCTCCCGGTCCTGTGATTCAGAACCGTAGGGGGTGCCACTGACAGTCAACGAAAAAGGTCCGGTCGGGCACCCTCAGGTGTCCGGCCGGACCGCAACTTCTAGATTTCGCCGCGCAGTTTGGCAAGCGCCTCGGCAAGGATCGCCTCGCCGTCCGCGTCGCTGCGCCGCTCGCGTACGTACGCGAGGTGCGTCTTGTACGGCTCGGTGCGCGGCGGGTCCGGCGGATTGTCCCGGTCCTGGCCGGCCGGGAACCCGCAGCGCGGGCAGTCCCACGTATCCGGGACCTGTGCGTCACTGGCGAAGCTCGGCTGCGTCTCGTGCCCGTTGGAGCACCAGAAGGAGATGCGGAGGCGTGGCGCGGACTCGCCTCGCTCAGCCTCACCCATCGGCCCCGCTCCGACCCGGCTTCCCCGGATCGCGTTGCCACTTGCCACGGTCGTAACTCCCTGCGTGATGGTGCTGCACAGCGTCTCACAGCGGCTGCGCCGCGGTGCCCCAGTCTACGTAAGGCCCAACGCTCGTCCAGTGATTGGAGTTACACCCCAGCCCAGGACACGGAAGGCTTGGGTCAGCTGTCCAGCTTCATCAGCAGACCAAGTACGACAATGCACGCAAACCACAGCAGACCGATAACCACAGTGATGCGGTCCAGGTTGCGCTCGGCTACCGAAGAGCCGCCCACCGAGGACTGCATACCGCCACCGAACATGTCGGAGAGGCCGCCGCCCTTCCCCTTGTGCATCAGCACCAGCATCATCATCAGCAGGCTGAAGACGACCAGGGCGATCGAGAACCCCATAATCACGGCTGGACCAACTTCCTCGGACTGAAACGGACGACGGGGGCCCGGGCTGGAAAAGCCTCAGGCCCCCGCAAGGGTACGACGGATCCGCGCTACCGCATACTCACTGGTCGCGGAACCGGACGATCTTGACGAACTCGTCGGCGTCCAGCGCCGCACCGCCCACCAGAGCACCGTCCACATCGGGCTGCGCCATGATCGCGGCGACGTTCCCCGACTTCACCGAGCCGCCGTACTGGATACGGACCGTGTCGGCCAGTTCCTGGGAGTACAGCTCGGCAAGGCGCCCGCGGATCGCACCGCAGACCTCCTGCGCGTCCTCGGGGGTGGCGACCTCGCCGGTGCCGATCGCCCACACGGGCTCGTACGCGATCACGATGGACTCGGCCTGCTCGGCCGGAATGTCCTTCAGTCCGCCGTCGAGCTGCGCGAGCGTGTACGCGACCTGCCGGCCGGCCTTGCGGACGTCCAGGCCCTCACCGATGCAGAGGATCGGGGTCAGGCCGTGCCGGTAGGCGGCCTTCACCTTCGCGTTGCAGATCTCGTCCGTCTCGGCGTGGTACTGCCGGCGCTCGGAGTGCCCCACGGCGACGTAGGTGCACTTCAGCTTGGACAGCATCGGGCCCGAGATCTCTCCGGTGTACGCACCGGAGTCGTGCGCCGAGACGTCCTGGGCGCCGTACCTGATCCTGAGCTTGTCGCCGTCGACCAGGGTCTGCACCGACCGAAGATCGGTGAAGGGCGGCAGTACGGCGACCTCGACGGCGTCGTAGTCCTTGTCCGCCAGGGCGAAGGCAAGCTTCTGGACGTGCGCGATGGCCTCGAGGTGGTTGAGGTTCATCTTCCAGTTGCCCGCCATCAGCGGGATACGGCCCTGAGCAATGTCAGTCATAAGGGGGTCAGTCCTCCAGTGCGGCGAGGCCGGGGAGCGTCTTGCCCTCGAGGTATTCGAGGCTCGCGCCGCCACCGGTCGAGATGTGGCCGAATGCGTTCTCGTCGAAGCCCAGGATCCGGACCGCGGCGGCGCTGTCGCCACCGCCGACGACCGTGTAGCCGGGGCTGTCGAGCAGTGCCTGCGCGACGGCCTTCGTGCCCCCGGCGTAGTCGGGGTGCTCGAAGACGCCGAGCGGGCCGTTCCAGAAGACGGTCTCGGCGTCGGCGATCTTCGACGCGAAGAGCTCGCGCGTCTTCGGGCCGATGTCCAGGCCCTCCTTGTCGGAGGGGATCTTGTCGGCGTCGACCGTGATGAAGTCGGCCGGGGCCTTGGTCTTCAGGTCGGGGAACTCGCCCGAGGCCAGGATGTCGACCGGCAGCACCAGCTCGATGCCGTTCTTCTCGGCCCGCTGCATGTACTCGGTGACGGTCGGGATCTGGTCCTCCTGCAGGAGGGAGATTCCGACCTCGTGGCCCTGGGCCTTGAGGAAGGTGTACGCCATGCCGCCGCCGATGAGGATGCGGTCGGCCTTGCCGAGCAGCTGGTCGATGACGGCGAGCTTGTCGGAGACCTTGGCGCCGCCGAGTACGACGACGTACGGGCTCTTGACCTCGTCGGTGAGCTTCTTCAGTACGCCGACCTCGGTGGCGATGAGGTGGCCGGCGGCGTGCGGCAGCCGGGCCGGGAGGTCGTACACCGAGGCGTGCTTGCGGTGTACGGCACCAAAGCCGTCGCCCACGTACACATCGGCGAGCTGAGCGAGCCGGTCGGCGAAGGCGCCGCGCTCGGCGTCGTCCTTCGAGGTCTCGCCGGCGTTGAAGCGGAGGTTCTCGATGACGGCGACCTGGCCGTCGGCGAGGCCCGCGACGGTCTCCTGGGCGGAGGTGCCGACCGTGTCGGTCGCGAACGCGACATCGGCGCCGAGCAGTTCACCGAGCCGCGCGGCGGCCGGGGCGAGGGAGAACGCCGGGTCCGGGGCGCCCGCGGGACGGCCCAGGTGCGAGGCGACGATGACACGTGCGCCCGCCTCGGCGAGCTTGGCGATCGTCGGCTGGACGGCGCGGATACGGCCGTCGTCGGTGATGGTGGTGCCGTCGAGCGGCACGTTGAGGTCGGCGCGGACGAATACCCGCTTGCCGGCGACCCCTTCAGCGAGAAGTTCGTCGATCGTCTTCATGCGTGCATGACTCCTAGAGAGCGGCTCCCCGACCGAGCGAGGAACACAGCAACCATCAATTGAGTAACCCCCACGGCGAGCAACCACGTCCGCGAGAGCGGCGGCGGTTCAGCCGTAAAGGGGAGACGTGCGACAGGGCTCGGACGGCGCTTCCTTGCACCGGCCGAGCCCTGTCGCTCACATCTTGCTGCTCTCGTTGCTGATTAGAGCTGACCGCCGACGAAGACCGTGAGGTCCACCAGACGGTTGGAGTAGCCCCACTCGTTGTCGTACCAGCCGATGACCTTGACGCTCTTGCCCTGGACCATGGTCAGGGAGGAGTCGAAGGTGCAGGAGGCCGGCCAGTTGACGATGTCCGAGGAGACGATCTGGTCCTCGGTGTAGTCCAGGATGCCCTTGAGCTGACCCTCGGCGGCCTTCTGGAACGCGGTGTTGACCTCGTCCTTGGTCACCTCGCGCTCCAGCTCGATGACCAGGTCGGTCACGGAACCCGTGGGGACCGGGACGCGCATCGCGATGCCGTCGAGCTTGCCCGCCAGCTCCGGGATGACCAGCGCGGTGGCCTTCGCGGCACCGGTGGTGGTCGGGATGATGTTCTCGGCGGCGGCGCGGGCGCGGCGCAGGTCCGAGTGCGGGAAGTCCAGGATGCGCTGGTCGTTCGTGTACGCGTGCACCGTGGTCATCATGCCCTTGACGATGCCGAAGTTCTCGAGGAGAACCTTGGCCATCGGCGCCACGCAGTTTGTGGTGCAGGAGGCGTTGGAGATGATGTGGTGGCCGGCCGCGTCGTACTTGTCCTGGTTGACGCCCATCACGATGGTGATGTCCTCGTCCTTGGCCGGAGCCGAGATGAGGACCTTCTTGGCGCCGCCGGCGATGTGCTTCTCGGCGTCGGCCTTCTTGGTGAAGATGCCGGTCGACTCGATGACGATGTCGACGCCCAGCTCGCCCCACGGAATGTCCGAGGGGTTGCGCTCCGAGAGCACCTTGATGGTGTGGCCGTCGACCGTGATCGTGTCGGCGGTGTGGGTCACCTCGGCCTTGAGACGGCCGAGGATGGTGTCGTACTTCAGCAAGTGGGCCGTGGTCGCAGTGTCACCCAGGTCGTTGACAGCCACGATCTCGATGTCTGCACCCTGCTCCAGCAGCGCGCGGAAGTAGTTACGACCGATGCGGCCAAAGCCGTTGATGCCTACGCGGATCGTCACGAACCGATCTCCTCGTGGTACGCCGGTTTTAGACGCCGGCGAGTTGTATGGGATGTCCCCGACCGCCTACGACCCTACCTCCCTGTGAGCCCAGGGGTGACATCGAGAGGGTCCCTGCGTGGCACGGCGGTCCCTACCCCCCAGTAGGGGCACGGACCGCCGCGACTCGGGTCCTGACCGTGCACTATGCGTACTGACTACTCAGCGTCAGCGTCAGCGGCGCAGGGCACGAAGCGCCTTCCCGATGACCTGCTCGCGGTCGGCCGCGCCTGGCACATGCTCCAGACCGAAGCCGATCAGCACGGTGTCCCGCGTGGTCACGGCCGCATGGGACCGGAAGAGCGCCTGGGACCGTGCCCAGTCGTCCGCGTTCCCGGGGCTGCCCGCCGGCGGTCCGGGAACGCTCCACGGGCCGAGCGCCGTCTCGAAGCCCTCGGGACCCTGCGGGGTGCCGCCCACGACGAGCTTGGTGTCGTCGACGAAGACGCCGATCCCGCCGGTGCCCGGGTCCGAGGCGTACGAGATGGAGAGCTCGACCTGCTTGCCCGCGTAGGCGCCGAGGTCGACGGAGACCGTCTGCCAGCCGTTGGAGGAGCCGGTGAAGCGGTTCCAGGCGCCGCTGGTGCCCGTCGCCGTGCAGCCGCTGTCGGCGACCGTCAGGTAGTGGGCGAGGAACGGGTGGCCCTGGACGTAGTAGCCCTCCTCGCACTGCACGGGCACCTCGGACGTGGTGCCGCCGTTGGCGTCCGGCAGGGTCGTCCAGTCGTCCTGGCCGACCGTGTGCGCCTCGACGATGACGTTGTCGAAGCCGGGCTCGGTGTCGTAGCTGAGCCGGAATTGAAGGCTCGGCTCGGCGGTGGCCGCCGTACCTGACAGGTCCACGGTGCGCGACAGCCGCATATAGCCGTTGTCCTGGTGCTTCGCCGCCGCGAACCATGAGCCGTCGGCCGGCTCGAAGGGGGTACGGGTACCCGGGTAGCCGCCCGCGGGCGCGCTCTTGAACTGCGGGAACCGGTCGGGCTTCAGTGTGTCCGAGGTGATGGTGTACGCCCCGGCCAGGTCGAGCGGGTTGCCGGGTGCGTCGGCGAGGGAGGCATTCGCACCCGCGAGGTTCCCGGCGCCCGCGAAGGCCGGCGGGGACTTGAGCCCGACCCGGTTGTAGGCACCGAGGTAGTACTGGGCGAAGTCGTCGGAGTCGGCGCCGCCGAGGTCGACGGTGCCGCCGGCCTGCTCACCGGCGTTGATCAGCTTGCCGCCCTCGTTGAGGAAGTCCCGTACGGCCTGTGTGGTCGCCGCGGAGGGCTGGTTGACGCCGGTGTACCAGACGACCGTCCTGAAGTGGCTCAGCACCCCGAGGGCGTCCGGGACGCCCTGGGTGGCGACGTCCCAGACCGCGGACTTGCGGCCGTTGTCGGCGAGGGCCCTGGTGTAGGCGGCCGTGTTCTTCGCCGCGGTGGTGCCGCCCTCTTCCGCGATCACCAGCGTGTCTCCGCGCGGCCGTTCGGCGATCGTGTACGTGAAGTGCTCGCCGGCGGTGGGCTTCCCGGCCTTGGTCTCGCCGGTGAACCAGACCTCGACCTTGTCGCCGACGTCGCCGTCCTGCACCTTGGCGCGGTATTCGTCGAAGCGGATGTTGTCGTCGCCGCCGTAGGTCTCGCCGCCCTTCCAGGCCCTGAGTGCCTGATCGTGCGTATGGCCGCCGTTGACGCGGTACTTGAGCTCCTTGTCGCGTACGGACTTGCGGGCGATGACGGACACTTCCTGGTCGCCGCCGCGCGCGTAGGAGGTGGTGAACGCATCGGGGGTGAAGTCCGCGGCCTTCAGACCGAGCGAGGAGGACGGCTGGTCGGGGTGGGCGGCGGTCTCGGCGACGGAGAGCGCGAACGGGACGTTCTTGGCGAACTCCTGCTGGATCAGCTTCTCGTCGTCCGGGAACGTGAAGACGGAGGCGCAGTCGGCAGCGTTCCAGGGGTCGTTGGGGTCGATGCGGGAAACCGTGCCGCAGGTCGACATCTCCGGGGTGTACATCATCATCCCGTTGATGTTGGCCGCGTGTCCGTCGGCCTCGCCGTTGGTGGTGTAGAGCTCGGAGGAGACCTGCGGGCGGTAGCCGGGGACGGCGGAGTTCGCGGGCGTACCGGCGAGGGACTCGTAGAGGACGTCGTCCGGTGTCGGGGTCGCGACCTGCCAGCCGACTCCGTACAGCAGCAGCTGCGCCGCCGAGTGGTAGTTGATGCCGTACTCGAAACCGATGCGCTTCTGGAAGGCGTCGAGGGCCTTGGTCTCGGGCTCGGAGGCCGGACCGGTGCCGCGGAAGGTCTCGTCGGCCGGGTCGGGGGACGAACCCTCGTTGTCGTAACCCCACTTGTAGGCGAAGTTGCGGTTGAGGTCCACGCCGTCGCCGGGGGCGGTCTTGCCGTCGCCGTTGTTGTCGTGCAGGTTCTTGCGCCACTGGCGCTCGTCGGTGCCGGTGAAGGTGTAGTCGTAGCCGTCGGGGTTGGCGGAGAGGACGAACCACAGCTCGGTGGAGTCCACGATCCTGGTGACCCGCGGGTCCTTGCCGTAACCGTCGAGGTAGTAGTGCATCAGCCGCCGGGTCATCTCGGGCGTGATCCACTCGCGGGCGTGCTGGTTGGAGAGGTACAGCGTGGAGGGCTTGGAGCCGTCCTTGACCTTCTTGGCACCCTTGCTGATCTTGAGGGCGAGGATGTCCTGGCCCTTGACGCTCTTGCCGATGCTGACGACCTTGGTCAGGTTCGGGTTGGCCTGTCCGGTGGCGAGGATCTCGCGCTGCAGGCCGTTCTCGCCGCTGTACGGGCGGAAGACGCCGTCTCCGGCGGCCGCGACACGCTTCTCGGACTTGGCCGAGATCGTGTGCTCGGTGATGCCGATGCCCTGCCGGCGCAGTTCGCCGGCCTGCTTCTCGGTGAGGAACAGCTCGATGGTGGCGGTGCCCTTGTCAGGCACTTGCTCCGTCAGCTCGTGGCCGTCGGTGCCTGCCGCGAGGATCAGCGGCACCTGTGCCTCGGTGACTGTCGCGTGCCATACGGAGAGTCCGTCGCCCTCGCCCCTCTGGTCGGCCTGGGCGAGCGGCGCCGCCGCGAGTCCGGCGGTCAGGAGTGATACGGCGGCGAGGATCGATCTCGCTCTTCGTCTCATTGGCCCCCCTTGCTGGTGTCTGCCAGGAAAAGCAACAGACGCCAGACTCATCAGACCCCATGGCCATGTCAAGACAGCCACGCGGTCCGAAGGGGTGCAATGTACAACCGCTGCCGGCGTCCGTGTGAACGCCGGCAGCGGTGGGTCGACCGGGTGGTGACGGCGGGTCAGCCGACGAGGCCGTCCGCCATCTCCTCGGTGAGGTTGCACTCCGTACCCGGAATGCCGAGGTCCTGGGCCCGCTTGTCGGCCATCGCGAGCAGCCTGCGGATCCGGCCCGCGACCGCGTCCTTGGTCAGCGGCGGGTCGGCGAGCGCGCCCAGCTCCTCCAGGGAGGCCTGCTTGTGCTCCATCCGCAGTCGGCCGGCCGCGGCGAGGTGCTCGGGCACCTCCTCGCCGAGGATCTCCAGCGCGCGCTGCACCCGGGCACCGGCGGCGACCGCGGCACGGGCCGAGCGGCGCAGGTTGGCGTCGTCGAAGTTGGCGAGGCGGTTGGCGGTGGCGCGCACCTCGCGCCGCATCCGCCGCTCCTCCCAGGCCAGTACGGACTCGTGCGCCCCGAGCCGGGTCAGCAGCGCGCCGATCGCGTCCCCGTCGCGTACGACGACGCGGTCCACGCCGCGTACCTCGCGCGCCTTGGCTGCGATGGAGAGCCTGCGGGCCGCGCCTACCAGGGCGAGGGCGGCCTCCGGGCCGGGGCAGGTGACCTCCAGCGAGGAGGAGCGGCCGGGCTCGGTGAGCGAGCCGTGCGCCAGGAACGCGCCGCGCCAGGCGGCCTCCGCGTCACAGGTGGCGCCGGAGACGACCTGCGGGGGCAGCCCGCGGATCGGGCGGCCCCGGCCGTCGACCAGACCGGTCTGGCGGGCGAGCTGGTCACCGCCCGCCACCACCCGTACGACGTAACGGGAGCCGCGGCGCAGTCCTCCCGGCGCCATCACCATCAGCTCGGAGCTGTGCCCGAAGATCTCCAGGATGTCCCGCTTCAGCCGGCGCGCCGCGATGCCGGTGTCCAGCTCCGCCTCGATCACAATGCGGCCGCTGACCAGGTGCAGCCCGCCCGCGAACCGAAGAATCGCCGAGACCTCTGCCTTTCTGCAGCAGGTCCGGGTGACGGGAAGCCGGGAGATTTCGTCCTTCACCGCTGCCGTCATCGCCATGGGCCGATCCTTCCATGCATCCGAAAAATACGGTCGTACGCGGCGGCCAACAGCTCCGGGTCGTGCTTCGGAAGTCCGTCGGGCGAAGCCACCGGCGCCAGCTCGACCGCGGCTCCGAGCCGCTTGGCGGCGTCTGCGAGGGACTCGCGGTCGGGCACGGCGGCCTCGTCGGCCAGCACCACGTCCAGGGCGAGTTTAGGCGCGTGTCGTCCCAAAACCTCCAAATGACGCTGCGGTGAGAAGCCTTCTGTTTCACCCGGCTGGGGCGCGAGGTTCAGCGAGAGGACGCGGCGGGCCTTCGTCTGGATCAGTGCGTCCAGCAGCTCGGGCACCAGCAGGTGCGGGATCACCGAGGAGAACCAGGAGCCGGGGCCGAGCACCACCCAGTCGGCGTCCAGGACCGCGGCGACAGCCTCGGGCACGGCGGGCGGGTCGTGCGGGACGAGGTGCACGGACTGCACCTCACCGGGGGTGAGCGCGACGGTCGCCTGACCGCGCACCGTGTCCACGTCGTCCGGGCGCGCCGGGTCGTGGCCCCGTACGAGCGCCTGCAGTTCCAGCGGCACGGCGGACATCGGCAGCACCCGGCCGTGCGCGCCGAGCAGCTTGCCGACCAGGTCCAGGGCGAGGACATGGTCGCCGAGCTGCTCCCACAGGGCGACGATCAGCAGGTTGCCGACCGCGTGTTCGTGCAGATCGCCCTTGGAGTGGAAGCGGTGCTGGATGACGCGGGCCCAGGTCTGGCCCCAGTCGTCGTCGCCGCACAGCGCCGCCAGGGCCTTGCGCAGGTCGCCGGGCGGCAGCACGCCCAGCTCGTCGCGGAGCCGGCCGCTGGAGCCGCCGTCGTCGGCGACGGTGACGACCGCGGTGAGGTCGCCGGTGATACGGCGCAGAGCGGTGAGCGACGCGGACAGGCCCATGCCGCCGCCGAGTGCGACGACCTTGGGCTGCGCCCCGCGCTTCCGTCCCGACGGCGCGTGCGTGGACCTGCGCAGACGCCTCAGACGGAGATTGCGTCCACTCACTCGCGCCCCATGTCCCGGTGGACGATGACGGTCTCGATCCCCGCGGAGGAGAGGCGTGCGGCGAGCTTCTCGGACGTGGCGACCGAGCGGTGCTTGCCGCCGGTGCAGCCGACTGCGATGGTGACGTACCGCTTGCCCTCGCGGCGGTAGCCCGCGGCGATCAGCTGGAGCAGCTCGGTGTAGCGGTCGAGGAACTCCTTGGCGCCGGGCTGGTTGAAGACGTAGTTCGACACCTCTTCGTTGAGTCCGGAGAAGGGGCGCAGCTCAGGGACCCAGTGCGGGTTCGGCAGGAAGCGCATGTCGACGACGAGGTCCGCGTCGACCGGCAGTCCGTACTTGAATCCGAACGACATCACCGTGGCACGCAGCTCCGGCTCCTCGTCGCCCGCGAACGAGGCGTCCATCTTGGCGCGCAGCTCGTGCACGTTGAGGCTGGAGGTGTCGATCACCAGGTCGGCGTCGCCGCGCAGCTCACGCAGCAGATCGCGCTCGGCGGCGATGCCGTCGACGATCCGGCCGTCGCCCTGGAGGGGATGGGGCCGGCGGACCGACTCGAAGCGGCGGACCAGGACGTCGTCGGAGGACTCGAGGAAGACGATCCGCCGGGTGACCTGCTTGGAGTCGAGGTCGGCGAGGGATTCGCGGAGGTTGTCGAAGAACCGCCGGCCGCGTACGTCGACGACGACGGCGATCCGGGCGACATTGCCCTGCGAGCGGGCGCCGAGCTCCACCATGGTGGGGATCAGCGCGGGCGGCAGGTTGTCGACGACGAACCAGCCGAGGTCCTCCAGACACTTCGCGGCCGTGCTGCGCCCGGCGCCCGACATTCCGGAGATGATGACCAGCTCGGGGATGGCCGCGTCTGCGGCTCCGCCGGGCTCGGCCGTGGTGCCCGTACTCACTTCAGCTGCTCCGTCTCCATCGTGCTCAGTCATGTCCTGCTGCCCCCGTCGTTCTCTTCAATGATCTCTCCTGTTGCCGTATTCACGGCAGGGGCGGCCACAGCCGCCTGGGCAAGGGCCACCACGACGGACTCCGCCGTCTTGCGGCCCATTCCCGGTACCTCGCAGATCTGCTCGATTGTCGCCTGCTTCAGCCGCTTCACGGAGCCGAAGTGCTTGATCAGAGCCTGCTTGCGGGACTCGCCGAGGCCGGGGACCGCGTCCAGCGGGCTTGTCCTGATGCGCTTGCTCCGCTTGGCGCGCTGGTAGCGGATGGCGAAGTCGTGAGCTGTGTCACGGACCCGCTGGAGGAGATACAGCCCCTCGCTCGAGCGGGGCAGGACCACCGGGTCGTCGTCGTGCGGCAGCCAGACCTCCTCGAGGCGCTTGGCGAGGCCGCAGACGGCGACATCGTCGATGCCGAGCTCGTCGAGGGCACGCTGGGCGGCGGCCACCTGGGGCTGTCCGCCGTCTACCACGACGAGCTGCGGCGGGTACGCGAAGCGCTTGGGCCTGCCGTCGTCCTCGGGGATGTCGTCCCCGATCCACTCCCCCGTCTTGTCCTTCTCCGCCAGATACCGCTTGAAGCGGCGGCTGATCACTTCATGCATGGACCGGACGTCGTCCTGCCCCTCGAAGCTTTTGATCTGGAAGCGGCGGTACTCGCTCTTGCGGGCCAGACCGTCCTCGAAGACCACCATCGACGCCACGACGTCCTCGCCCTGGAGATGCGAGATGTCGAAGCACTCGATCCGCAGCGGCGCCGAGTCGAGGCCGAGTGCCTCGGCGATCTCCTCCAGTGCGCGGGAGCGGGTGGTGAGGTCGCTGGCGCGCTTGGTCTTGTGCAGGCCGAGCGCCTGCACGGCGTTGCGCTGGACCGTCCCCATCAGGTCCTTCTTGTCGCCGCGCTGCGGAATGCGGAGCGATACCTGCGAGCCGCGGCGGTCGCTCAGCCACTGGGTGACGGCGTCGGTGTCCTCGGGGAGCGCCGGGACGAGGACCTCCTTGGGGACGGCGTCGCCACGTTCCTCCCCGTACAACTGCTGCAGGGCGTGCTCGACAAGACCGGCGGTGTCGACGGCCTCGACCTTGTCGGTGACCCAGCCCCGCTGGCCCCGGACGCGTCCGCCGCGGACGTGGAAGATCTGCACGGCCGCTTCCAGCTCGTCCTCGGCCACGGCGATCAGATCGGCGTCGGTGGCGTCGGCGAGCACGACGGCGTTCTTCTCCAGGGCCCGCTTGAGTGCGCCTATGTCGTCACGCAGCCGGGCGGCCCTCTCGTACTCCATGTCCTCGGCGGCCACCATCATCTGCTTCTCCAGGCGGCGGATGTACGTGCCGGTGCGGCCGGCCATGAAGTCGCAGAACTCCTCGGCCAGTTCGCGGTGCTCATCGGGGGTGACCCGGCCCACGCAGGGCGCGG
Source organism: Streptomyces lunaelactis (assembly GCF_003054555.1). Taxonomy (NCBI): domain Bacteria; kingdom Bacillati; phylum Actinomycetota; class Actinomycetes; order Kitasatosporales; family Streptomycetaceae; genus Streptomyces; species Streptomyces lunaelactis. Next base: position 2,097,927 of record NZ_CP026304.1, read on the forward strand.
AGCACTTGCCGATATAGCCGAGCAGACAGGGGCGGCCCTTCTGCGCGTGATTCTTGAAGACCCCGGCGGAGCAGGTGCGTACGGGAAAGACGCGCAGCATCAGATCGACGGTCTCGCGGATCGCCCAGGCGTGTCCGTACGGACCGAAGTAGCGCACGCCCTTCTTCTTGGCGCCGCGCATGACCTGGACCCGCGGGAACTCCTCGTTGAGGGTGACCGCGAGATACGGATAGCTCTTGTCGTCCCGGTACTTGACGTTGAACCGGGGGTCGAACTCCTTGATCCAGGAGTACTCCAGCTGCAGCGCCTCGACCTCGGTGGAGACGACGGTCCACTCGACGGAGGCGGCCGTGGTGACCATGGTGCGGGTGCGCGGGTGCAGATTCGCCAGGTCCTGGAAGTAGCTGGCGAGGCGCTGGCGCAGGCTCTTGGCCTTCCCGACGTAGATCACCCGGCGGTGCTCGTCGCGGAATTTGTAGACCCCCGGGGAGTCGGGGATCTGTCCCGGCTTGGGGCGGTAACTGGAGGGGTCTGCCATGCCGTCCACCCTACTGGCGGGGGCTGACAGTGCGGGCGCGCGCGGTGTACCCGGGGGCTCCGCCCGTGGACCCGCCCCCTACTGCGGAGCCCCGGCCGAGGCGACCGCTGCGGATGTGCATCAGTCCTTGTCGAGGGCAGGCCAACACGCTTCAATGCGGGGTGACACGGCGCTGTGAATGCTGCGGCCGGGATGTGAACACCTCCGTCCCGCTCCACCTGGACGCCCGTCGCCGCCCACCCGCAGCGGCTCGCACACTTCGTGAACGTTCACTCATTCCCTGTAAGCGCTGGAGGAACCATGGGGCACACCGAGGCCGATCTGGCACAGGTGCTGCACACCGGCCCCTTCCATCTGGCTCTGCGCGCCGCCCTCGCCGTGCGCGGGCTGCCGCTCCAGCGGGTCCAGCACCATCTCGCCCACCGCGGCATCACGGTCGGGGTGACCAGCCTCAGTTACTGGCAGCAGGGTGCGCGCCGCCCGCAGCGCCCCGAGTCGCTGCGCGCCGTGCGCGCACTGGAGGACGTGCTCGAACTGCCCGGGAACTCGCTGATCCGGCTGCTCGATGTCGGCGAGGGGAGCGCACAGCGTGATGTCGAGCGCCCGGCCTCGCGCTCGTACCGCTCACTTGTGGAGGCTTCGGGGGCGGTGGAGCAGCTGCTCGCCGACCTCGAGTCACCGACGGACGGCGGGCTGCACACGGTGGGGCACCACGAGCGCGTACGGATCGGGGCGGGGCGCGAGCTGGTGGGGCGCGACTCGCAGCACGTCGTACGCGCCCACCGGGACGGCATCGACCGCTATCTGGCCATCCACCACGGCGATCCGGGCTGCGACCCGGCGCGGGTGGAGGTGAGCGCGCTGGAGAACTGCCGCACGGGGCGGGTGCGGTGGCACCGGGAGACGGGGGTGCTCGTCGCGGAGCTGCTGTTCGACGCCCGGCTGCGCGCGGGTGAGACGTACCTCTTCGGCTACGGCTTCGAGGACGGGACCGGCGGGCCGAGCGGTGAGTATGTGCGCGGCTTCAGCTTCGCGGGCGGGCAGTACGTACTGCAGGTGCGCTTCGACGAGGGCGCGCTGCCGGTGCGGTGCCGTCGGTTCGCGCAGGCGACGACGGGGGCGTCACGGGGGGCCCGTACGAATCTGACGCTCAGCGGGCGGCACCGTACGGTCCACATGGTGGAGCAGGGGGTACGGCCGGGGATCCTCGGGATCGACTGGGACTGGGACTGATGCCTGACGGCGGCCGGACCTCCCGGCTCGCTACGCGTCGGGTCCCGCGACCAGCTTGCCGCCCGCCTCCTTGACCGGGACCTCGGGAAGCGGCTCGGTCGCCGGACCCTGGAGCGCCTTGCCCGTCGTGACGTCGAAGCGGCTGCCGTGGCAGGGGCAGTTGCCTTCGGTGCCCTCGACCTTGTCGAGGACACAGCCGGCGTGTGTGCACTGCGCGCTGAATGCCTTGTACTGGCCCTTGGCCGGGCAGCTCACGACGAGCCGCTGCTCGCGGTAGAGCTTGGCGCCACCGACCGGGACGGCGTCCGCCGCACCGAGGTCGACGGGCGCGGTCGGCGTCGGGTTCTCGGCGTGACCGAGCTTCGACTCGGTGGAGCAGGCGGCGACCCCCAGCCCGGCGGCGCCGGCGAGGGCGGCGCCTTTCAGCACGGTGCGGCGGGCGGCGGGCTGGCCGGGCATGGATTCTCCACAGTTCAGGGCGTCGGACGGGGCATCGGGTGGGTCATCGGACGGAGGCGCCGCCCGTCCGGCAGGGCGTCGGTGACAGACCCGACGATACCGGCGGAGATCGGCGGCCCTCCGTGCGGGCCGCCTGTTACGCCCTGAGGCGATGGGTTACCTTCTGGCCCGTGATCGTCGTCGCCGGAGAGTCCTTGATCGACCTGGTCCCGCAGCGGGGCGGCGAGCCGTTGCCGATGCTCCTGCCGCGGCTCGGCGGCGGACCGTACAACACCGCTGTCGCCCTGGGGCGGCTGGGCGCGCCGGTCACCTTCTGCTCCCGCGTCTCGACGGACGGATTCGGCGAGGCGCTGCTGGCCGGGCTGCGCACGGCGGGGGTCGGGACCTCCCTGGTACAGCGCGGCCCGGAGCCGACGACGCTCGCGGTCGCGGCGATCGAAGCGGACGGCTCCGCCGGGTACGGCTTCTACGTGCAGGGCAGCGCGGACCGCCTCTTCGAGCTGCCGCCGCCACTGCCGGATTCAGTACGGGCGCTGGCGTTCGGCACCTGTTCGCTGGTGCTGGAGCCGGGCGCGACGGCGTACGAGGCACTGCTGCGGCGGGAGGCCGGGCGTGGGGTCTTCACCCTGCTCGACCCGAACATCAGGGCCGGCCTGATCCCGGATCCGGACGCCTACCGCGCGCGGTTCGCCGGCTGGCTGCCGTATGTGTCGCTGCTGAAGCTCTCCGAGGACGACGCGGAGTGGCTCGGCGGGGTGCCGGTGGGCCCTGCGGCCGTGGTGCTGACACGGGGCGGGGACGGTCTGACGCTACGGACGCGGGCCGGGCTCGAGCTCTCGGTCCCGGCCGCACCGGTGACCGTCGCGGACACGATCGGCGCGGGCGACACGGTGAACGCGGCGCTGCTGCACAGCCTCGCGGCCCGGAACGCCCTGTCGGCGGACGCGCTGCCCGGTCTGGACGCGGACGGCTGGAGTGAGGTGCTGGGCTTCGCCGCCCGAGCGGCGGCCGTCACCTGCTCCCGCACGGGCGCGGAGCCGCCGTACGCGTCGGAGCTGAACGGCTGACGGCTGACGGGAGAAGTCGGGGCCGTCCGGCAGCCGGTTCGTCCTCGACGCCGGACGGGCTTGAATCAAGCCCGTCCGGCGATCGAGGGCAGAACGGCATCCCGGTCAGGCCTTACGGGCCCGGCTGGTCCGCGCCGTCGCCGTCTTCCTGGCCGGGCTCGCCTTCGCGGCCACCGCGTTCTTCGCCGCGGCGGTCTTCTTGGCCGTCGCCTTCTTCGGCGCCCTGCGCGCCGCCGGCACCACCGCGTCGCTGATCCTCTCGGCGTCCAGGATGTCCCGCAGGAACTTGCCGGTGTGGCTGGTCGACACCCCCGCGACCTGTTCCGGGCTGCCTTCGGCGATGACCAGTCCGCCGCCGTTGCCGCCCTCTGGACCCATGTCGACGACCCAGTCGGCCGTCTTGATGACATCCAGGTTGTGCTCGATGACGATGACCGTGTTGCCCTTGTCGACCAGGTTGGACAGCACCTTGATCAGCTTGCTGATGTCCTCGAAGTGCAGACCGGTCGTCGGCTCGTCCAGGACATAGACCGTACGGCCGGTGGAACGCTTCTGAAGCTCGCTCGCCAGCTTCACGCGCTGTGCCTCACCGCCGGACAGCGTCGGCGCGGACTGCCCGAGCCTGACGTATCCCAGGCCCACCTCGTTGAGCGTGCGGAGGTGGCGGGAGATCGTCGGGACGGCCTCGAAGAACTCCAGGCCCTCCTCGATCGGCATGTCCAGCACCTCGGCGATGGACTTGCCCTTGTAGTGGACCTCCAGGGTCTCCCGGTTGTAGCGCGCTCCGTGGCAGACCTCGCACGGGACGTACACATCCGGCAGGAAGTTCATCTCGATCTTGATGGTGCCGTCACCGGAGCAGTTCTCGCAGCGGCCGCCCTTGACGTTGAAGGAGAACCGGCCGGGGAGGTAGCCCCGGACCTTCGCCTCCATCGTCTCCGCGAAGAGACGGCGGACATGGTCGAAGACGCCGGTGTACGTCGCCGGGTTGGACCGGGGCGTACGGCCGATGGGCGACTGGTCGACGTGCACCACCTTGTCGACGAGGTCGTCGCCGTCGACTCGGGTGTGGCGGCCCGGCACCGACTTGGCGCCGTTCAGCTCGCGCGCCAGGTGGGTGTAGAGGATGTCGTTGACCAGCGTCGACTTGCCGGATCCCGAGACACCGGTGACCGCCGTCAGTACGCCGAGCGGGAACGAGACGTCGATGTCCTGCAGGTTGTTCTCCCGGGCGCCGTGGACGGTGAGCTGCCGGCTCGGGTCCATGGGCCTGCGGATGTCCGGGGTCGGGATGGACCTCTTCCCTGCGAGGTACTGACCGGTGATCGAGTCCTTGTTGGCCAGCAGGTCCTTCAGCGAGCCGGAGTGCACGACCTTGCCGCCGTGCTCGCCGGCGCCGGGGCCGATGTCGACGACCCAGTCGGCGACCTTGATGGTGTCCTCGTCGTGCTCGACGACGATGAGCGTGTTGCCCATGTCGCGCAGCCGGACGAGGGTCTCGATGAGCCGGTGGTTGTCGCGCTGGTGCAGGCCGATGGACGGCTCGTCCAGTACGTACAGCACGCCGACCAGGCCGGAGCCGATCTGGGTGGCGAGCCGGATGCGCTGGGCCTCGCCGCCGGAGAGTGTGCCGGCCGCGCGGTTCAGCGAGAGGTAGTCGAGGCCGACGTCGACCAGGAACCTCAGCCGTTCGTTGACCTCCTTGAGCACCCGCTCGGCGATCTTCTTGTCGCGGGCGTTGAGCCGCAGCAGGCCGAGGAAGTCCGCGCACTCGCTGATCGACATCGCGGCGATGTCGGCGATGGACTTCTCCATCACCGTGACCGCGAGGACGATCGGCTTCAGCCGGGTGCCCTCGCACGTCGGGCAGGGCACCTCGCGCATATAGCCCTCGAAGCGCTCCCTGCTGGAGTCGCTCTCGGCCTCGGTGTGCCGCCGCTTGACGAACTGCACGGCCCCTTCGAAAGCGGGCGTGGTCCACGCCCGCTCCCGTCCGTAACGGTTGCGGTAGCGGACCTCGAGCTTGGTCTTGTGCCCGTACAGCAGGGCCTTCTTGGCGCGCTGCGGCAGCCCGGCCCAGGGCATGTCGGTGGAGAAGCCGAGCGCCTGGGCGAGCCCGCCGATGAGCCGCCCGAAGTACTCCTTGGTGTGGCCGTGCGACCAGGGGTGGATCGCGCCCTCGTCGAGGGACTTCTCCTCGTCCGGGACGATCAGCTCGGGGTCGACCTCCATGCGCGTGCCGATGCCGGTGCAGTCGGGGCAGGCGCCGAAGGGCGAGTTGAAGGAGAACGAGCGGGGCTCGAGCTCCTCGAAGGAGAGGTCGTCGTACGTGCAGTAGAGGTGCTCGGAGTACATCCGCTCACGCTCGGGGTCGTCCTCGGGGAGGTCGACGAAGTCGAGCACGATCATGCCGCCGGAGAGGCCGAGCGCGGTCTCGACCGAGTCGGTCAGCCGGCGCTTGGCGCTGTCCTTGACAGTGAGGCGGTCGACGACCACCTCGATGGTGTGCTTCTCCTGCTTCTTCAGGGTGGGCGGCTCGGCGAGCTGGATCGTCTGCCCGTCGACACGGGCCCGGCTGTATCCCTTGGTCTGGAGATCGGCGAAGAGGTCGACGAACTCGCCCTTGCGCTCGCGCACGAGGGGCGACAGCACCTGGAAGCGGCTGCCCTCGGGCAGCTCGAGCACCCTGTCGACGATGGCCTGCGGCGACTGGCGCGAGATGGGCCGGCCGCACTCGGGGCAGTGCGGCTTGCCGATGCGGGCGAAGAGCAGCCGGAGGTAGTCGTAGACCTCGGTGATGGTGCCGACCGTGGAGCGCGGGTTGCGCGAGGTCGACTTCTGGTCGATCGAAACGGCCGGTGAGAGGCCCTCGATGAAGTCGACGTCCGGCTTGTCCATCTGTCCGAGGAACTGCCGGGCGTACGAGGAGAGCGATTCGACGTACCGGCGCTGCCCCTCGGCGAAGATCGTGTCGAACGCGAGGGACGACTTGCCCGACCCGGAGAGCCCGGTGAAGACGATGAGGGAGTCACGCGGGAGGTCGAGCGAGACGTTCTTGAGATTGTGCTCGCGAGCGCCACGAACGATGAGACGGTCGGCCACGCCGGTCCGCACCTTTCTTGAGAGAAGCGGGGGGCACAGCCCCCGTCCCAGACTATGGGGGCCGCCGGATCGTTTGGATCCAAGCTCTGAATTGGCTGCTGCCAACCAAGGATGCCGGATTCCTCCACTGAGCCTATAGCACGTGCATTCGAATTACGGCGCTGCTCTGCCACCTTCACCCGATCGTGTGGCGCGGCTATCGTCGGCGCCATGATCGATCCCTTGCGCGACCTGGACTCTGTACGTGAAGCCACCGAACGGCTCCTCGCCGCAGCCGCCGGACTGGACGAGGCCGCCACCGCCGAGCCGTCGCGACTGCCCGGCTGGAGCCGCGGCCATGTCCTGGCCCACATCTCCCGTAACGCCGAAGCGCTCGTGAATGTTCTCGAGGGCCGCCCGATGTATACGAGCGGCGAGGCACGCGAAGCCGACATCGAGCGGGACGCGCCCCGCCCCCTCACCGACCAGCTCGCCGATGTGCGCGCGACCGCCGCCCGCTTCCAGGCCGCGGGCGCCGTCCCCGCCGACTGGAGCCGCACGGTCGAGCTGCGCAACGGCATCACCGACGCCGCGGCCCGCATCCCCTTCCGCCGCCTCATCGAGGTCGAACTGCACCACGTCGACCTGGGCATCGGCTACGACCTGGAGGACCTGCCGAAGGAATTCGCCGAGCGGGAGATCGCCTTCCTCGCACAGCGCTTCTCCGGGCGCCCGGACGTCCCGCCGACCCGGATCGTCGCGGACACCGGCGAGTGGGGAACCGGCGGCGGGGACGGCGACCCGGTCACGGTCTCCGGCACCGCCCCCGCGCTGCTCGGCTGGCTCGCGGGCCGCCGCGACGGAGCGGCCCTGAACACCGCGGGAGCCCCGCTGCCCGCGCTGCCCCCGCTATAGGCTGACTCCATGACGTACAGCGGTGTGGTGAAGGTCGGCGGCCGTGCCGCTGTCCACGAACTGACGGAGCTGATGATCTCCAAGGTCGCGGTCGGCCCGATGGACAACAACTCCTATCTACTGCGGTGCCGGAACACCGGCGCGCAGCTGCTGATCGACGCGGCCAACGAGCCCGAGACCCTCCTGCATCTGATCGGCGACGACTCCATCGAGTCCGTGGTCACCACCCATCGCCACGGCGACCACTGGCAGGCACTCGCCGAGATCGTCCGCGCGACCGGCGCCCGCACCTACGCGGGCCGGTACGACGCCGAGGGCATCCCCGTCCCGACCGACGTACTGGTGGAGGACGGCGACACGATCCGGGTCGGCCGCGTCGAACTGACCGCCCGCCGGCTCGTGGGCCACACCCCGGGCTCCATCGCCCTCATCTACGACGACCCGCAGGGGCCCCCGCACGTCTTCACCGGCGACTGCCTGTTCCCCGGCGGTCCTGGGAGGACAACAAACCCAGAGGACTTCAACAGCCTCATGGACGGCCTCGGGGAGAAGCTGTTCAAGGTGCTGCCTGATGAGACGTGGGTGTACCCCGGGCACGGGAATGACACGACGCTCGGGGATGAGCGGCCTCACATTGATGAGTGGCGCGCCAGGGGCTGGTGACCTAGCCAAGACCGCCGCATACAGCTGAAGCCCGCCTCACGGCGGGCTTCTCGCGCTCCTAGGTCCGGACGGCGGCGGGGAGTTAGTGCGGCAGCAGAACGTCGTCGAGGTACGCCTGAACGGGCGGGTACAGTCCGCGCGGCACGTAGCGGGCAAGCTCGCCGTGCCCCACCCAGGAGACCGCGGAGACTTCCCGGGGAGAGGCTGCGCGCGCGGCACCCCCCATTACATGGCACGCCGTGTACGCCATCAGCCGGCCCGTGTCGGGATGGAGGCGCTCACCAAGCGCCCGGACGGCGCGGACCGTGAGCCCGGTCTCCTCGAGCGTCTCCCGAACTGCCGCTTCCGCTGCGGACTCTCCGGCCTCGACGACTCCCCCAGGGAACGCCCAGGACAGGTCACCTTCACGCACGCTGCGCCGGATCAGCAGGACACGCCCGCCCTCGACGACGACCGCCATGGATACCAGCGGCAGGTCATTCATCTGCATCCGCGCCGATCGCCCCTAAGGTCGGGTCCTTCGCCGTGCCACTGCTCGGCATCTGTCAGTCGCTTGCGCGCGTTCACCGCCCAGCCTTCGACTCCGGACCGCAGGCGCAGTAGCCCATCACTGAACTCCCCCAGGAGCCCTCGGAGTCAGCATGACTGTCGGCCAACTGCGCGTATTCGTTAAAGGCTTGGATGACCTGCCACGCCAGCTTCATCAGGTCTTCCGCCTGAACGACCTCGGGACTGTCCACCGAGAGCCTGAGCGTGGACTGCCGCAGCAGGAGATCCTTGTAGTGCTCAGCCGCTTCGTCTACCGCCCGCCCAACTGCCGCTCCGTTCCCGCTGATCCCCTCGAAGTAGTAGGTCCGATCTGGGCAAGGTGCACTAGCTTCATCCGCACCTCTTCGATCCCAGCCAAGAAGGACGCGTAGGCGCTCTTGCGCCCCTCCCAGAGCGCGTTGGTCCGCTCACCAGAAACGGAAAGCTTCACTCCGTCAACAGTGGCCTTGGCCTGAGCCCGCCCAGCGAAGAAGCCGCCGAGGGCCCCAGCCAGGGCGCCCACCACCACCCCAATGCCTGCGGCCCAGACAGCCGCGTCCCCCTGATCCATGGCGAGAGTCTGGCAGCAGCCGAACGGCCGCACTACGGAATGGCCACGTTGGCACCGCCATCTCCTGACTCACGCCACGATGTCCCCTCATCACGCAACAGTCCTTGGGGGGACAGTGCGCACCCATAGAGCCGCCTGCGCAGCCGTGCTTGTCGCAGCTACTGCCACCGCCTGCAGCAGCAGCGGCGAACCAGAGAAGATCACCATCACCGTCACGCAGACTGTCACGGCCACGCCCGGCAAGGAAGCCGCCGCCGCCCAAACCGACAGCGTCCTCAAGATGGGGTCCAAGAAGGACGCTGTCGACCCCGAGAACAACATCCACATCACCGTTCAGGCGCTCGCTTACCAACAGCCCTACAAGGGCCCCCAGCCCCAGCCCCAGCCCCAGCCCCCACAGGACTTCCAGGGCGGCGACACCTGGTCAACGGCAGACGTCAAGGTCTGCAACGTCAAGGGCGCCGACATCAGCGTCAGCCAGTTCCCCTGGTCACTGACCTACAGCGATGGCACCAGCATCGACGTCACCGGTTCCTCGGGCGGCGACATGCCGAAGCCCGAGTTCCCGATGGACAAGACCCTCAAGCCAGGGCGATGCGCGCGCGGCCTGATCGCCTTCCCAGTGCCCAGCGACAAGCGTCCTCAGAACCTAGTGTACGAGCCTGAGGAGTCCGAGCCCACCGAGTGGGCCATCCCCAAGGCATAGGAGGGAGGTGAGCGCCCGTGGCCGACACACCCTCGCGGGCGTGCTCACGCATGCGGTGAGGTGACCATGCCTCGCAAGGCCATGCAGGTCTGACCGACCCCCGGATGCCCGAACCTGACGACCAGCGGACGATGCCCCCTGCCCCGCTGAGGCCAGCCGACAGGGCAGTACCCGTAACGCACTGCGCCCCTCTCACCTTCGGGTGGGAGGGGCGCATCCGTGCGTCCAGGGTCAGGCGTCGGGCCGCTTGTTGTACGCCGCGAGAGTCGCCTTGTTCGTCGAGCCGTCCTGAAAGACCAGCTCCCACGGCCCGGTGTTCACATCGAACTCCTTACCGAACCCCACCCACTTGCCCGTCATGCGCCGACCGGTCGGTTCGACGAGCAGCTGAATCGCCCCGTGATAGCGGGCGCCCCGGTAGTAGCCCTCAGTCTCCGTCTGCTCGGTCCAGGTGCCCGTGGCGACGTGGCCGTCTATCTCCAGATCCATCGTCAGCGGCGAGTCACTGGAGCCGGGCAGGCTCCGCGCGGACAGCCGGTTGCCGTGCTGGAGCAGCACCACGTAGTGCTGCCCGGTGTAGGACGAGTCGCGGCCGCTGGAGAAGTACTCGTAGCGGGACAGCCATACGCCCGAGTAGTTGCGGTGGCTGCCATGGGGTTCGGGCTGCGGCGCGGCATGCGCGGGGGCGATGCCGTTCACGGACGCTTCGACGTCGTGCCCGCCCTGCCCGTCCTCGGCAACGCGCGCCATGGGCACGACGCCGCTGAAGCCGAGGGACTCGATGGGCAGACCGGTGACGTACTCCAGGGCGCGGGCATACACGGGGCGGGGCGCGGTCGTCGTGCCGGACTCCCAGCGCTGCACGAGCCGCTTGTTGGCGTCGTTGGGCTGGCCCGCGCGGGTTCCGGCATCTCGCACGGCGCGGGCGAAGTCGTCTTGGGACATGAGCAGGCCCATGCGGACTGCTCGCAGTGCGCTGTTCGGTGTGGCCATGGGAGAACGGTAGCTCCAACCCGCCTTGAATGACACCGATATGACGCCCCGTATGTCGCCGCTTTGACGCCCGCACTGACGCCGCGCAACTCTCCGTGGCCGCGCCATCTTGAATGTGTGACGACCACAGGCAACGGCAGTACGGGCAAGGGCCCGAACCCGCCGACTGCACACCGGTCGGCCCCGAGTGAAGAAGTCGGCCCGACCTGGTCCGTTCCCTCAACTCACTCGCACGTCAGTCGGTCGATCATACAGTTCGTCGGCCGGCTGCCGGTCAGTCAGCGGGCAGGCCGAACCAGCGGAGGAGTATGGGTCGTGCGTCGTCGGGGGCGTCCTCGGGGCCGCGGGCATAGCGCGCGAGCAGGGCCAGATAGTCGTCATGGAACGCGTCCAGCTCACCCTTCGTGAGGTGGATGAGGCCGCGTGAACCCCGCATCCAGCCTTCGGACTCCGCCTGTCCGGCGGTGAACTGCCGGGCTAGCTCGACGTCCTCCTCCATCCTCATCCGGTCCAGCTCGGCCGACATGGCACGCTCGGCCTCCGTCAGCTCACCCTGCGGCGGTCTGCGGATGTCGAGGCCGCGCACCCCGCGCCACCAGCGCTCACGCCCGGTCGAGCGCTCGGGGATGTCCTCGACGAGGCCACTGCGCTCCAGCATGCGCAGGTGGTAGCTGAGCGTCCCGGTGTTTTCGCCGAGGGCGGCGGCCAGTGTGGTTGAGGTGGCCGGGCCCGCCGCGCCGAGGTGGCGCAGGATGCGCAGGCGCAGGGGGTGTGAGAGGGCCTTGAGCACCTCGGGGCTGTCGACCGTGCGCCGCACTGCGGCTTCCGCTCTCCGCTCTTTCGTCATGGCGGCAGTCTATCCAGATCACAGCGATTTCTCTGCAGATCTTACTCTGCAGAGAAACCTCTGCAATGCTGTGGCGTATGACGCCGAACCGAGTGACCTTGAATCGCACAGTCCGCCGCTTCACAAGTGGTGCTGCGGGGGCACTACTTGCCGGACTCGCCCTGGGCGCCGCACCCGCGCATGGAGCTGAACGGGCCGCGGATCGACCCGAGTTCGACTTCTCCGCCTGCCCGACCGTCGATGAGCTGCCTGCGGGTGCGGACCCCGGGACCTGGCGCTGCGAGGTCATGCACGCCACGGGGTATCTGCGCATGGGCGCCGTCGACGAGCCGCTCACCGAACCTATGAAGATCACCTTTGCGGAAGGCCGTGTGGACGGTGAATTCCGCCAGGTTTTCGGGGAGATGACCGCTGCGCCAATCCGGGTGGGAGGCACCCCGTTGACCCTGACTCCGCAGTACGGCGGCTACTCGGACTTCCTGTCCGACGACACCCGGCGCGGCGAGTTCGACATCAAGTTCGCCATAGGCTCGGCGCACGGGCTGCTGGCCCTGCCGTCGTCGGGCTGCTCGGTGGGCAGCGATGAGGACGCGGTCCACCTAGTGCTCAAGGACACCGATCCCACCCGGGTGATATCCGAGGACCCCCTGGTCGTCGCCTTCGGTGCCCAGGACGCGGAGTTCGCCGCCCCGGGCACTAGTGGCTGCGGCCCCCTGAGCCGCGCGCTCGACCGGGCCCTGGGCCTGCCGTCCGCGGCGGGGGCGAACGCCTTCGACATGGATGTCACGGTGGCCATCCGGCCCTACATGCAGGCCGGTTCGGTTGAGTAATTGTCAATACCTCTGCGTCAGTTGAGGTGGTTCAGGCCGCGTGAGCCTCGGAGCGTTCGACGAGGTGGCCGCGCTCGAAGCGGGCTCCGGCCCGGACGAGGGCGACGAGGGGAGGTGCGTTCACGGCCCGCCAGCGGGCTTGGGCGGACTCGACGAGCTGAAGACCATCGCGAGGGCGGCCGCGCGGGAGCCGGCGCCCGACATGGGCGACGAGCGACCGCATCTGGCGGAGTGGCGCGAGCGCGGCTGGTGATTAGGTCCGCTTGAACTCCACCGGCCCCGCGTCCATCAGCACGGTCCCATCGGTGTGCAGCACCGGCCGCTTCTCCGTGGCCCGCCTGGCGTACCGCTCGACGTGGCTGATCTCCACGCCCTGCGGATCGGTGAAGTCGATGAAGGCGATGGCGACCCAGTACGAGGTGTTTGCCTCTTCGTAGAGCGGCACGGTCACCTCCGAACCGCGTCCGTCGGAGACGACAGCACGCGCGCCGAAACTGCGGAAGCTGCCCCTGCCATTCTCGACCGCGCTGTACGCGCAGATCAGGGCATAGCCCTGGAGATCCGGGCGGACGATGGTGATCGTCTCTTCGCCCGGGATCTTCGCATCGCCGCTCAGCTTCATGTACGGCGCCGTCTTCAGCGAGCCGAGCCGCTTGTAGTAGACGACCTGACCGGCGTCCGTACGGTCCGCCAGTTGCGCCTTCAGGGCCTTGGCCTCGTCCTTGTTCTTCGGCCCCAAGAATCCCCGCTTCAGCTGGGGAAAGACATACCCGGGTGCATGGTCGGCGCTGCGCACGGCGTCCTCGGCCGGGACGTACAGCGCGTAGAGATCGAGGTCGGCGCCGCGCTGCCGGCGCTGGTCGCTGCCGCCGTCCCACTGGAGCGACGCCGTCACCGTGACGTCGTGATCCCCCTTGTCCAGGGAAATCCGGGCCTGACCGCCCTTGGACAGACTGACCTCGCCCAGCGGCTTCTTGCTCATGTCCATCTCCCGATTCAACCACTGGGCTCCCTGCCGAAAAAGACCTCGGCCGCGCACGGTGCCCTCGCTACGATCACCGGATGCCGAATCCCACGTATCCGCCCAAGCCCCGTCCCGGTGACCGGATCGGTGTGATCTCGCCATCCAGCGGGCTGCCGGGGTTGCTGCCGATGCCGTACGAACTCGGGCTTCTGCGGCTGGAGAAGGACTTCGGGCTGGTACCGGTGGAGTATCCGGCGAGCCGGAAGATGGGGGCCACGCCGCGGGAACGGGCCGACGACATACACGCAGCCTTCCAGGACCCCTCCGTCCGGGCGGTGATGGCGTCCATCGGCGGAGACGATCAGATCACCGTGCTGCCGCTGCTGGACCGGGAGTTGATCCGCGACAACCCCAAGCCCTTCTTCGGCTACAGCGACAACACCAATCTGCTGGCCTGGCTGTGGAACACCGGGGTCGTCGGCTATCACGGCGCGAGCGTGATGACGGAGCTCGGGCGGCCCGGGGCGATGGATCCGCATACGGCGGAGTCCGTGCGGGCCGCGCTGTTCTCCTCCGGGACCTATGAGCTGCGGCCCGCCGAACGGTTCCGTGATGCCGACCGCGACTGGGCCGACCCGGCGACTTTCACGGCGGAGCCGAAGACCCGGCCGGGTGGCGGCTGGAGTTGGTACGGGCCGCAGCACGTGGTGGACGGGAGGAGTTGGGGCGGCAATCTGGAGGTGCTCTCCTGGCTGCTGATGTCGGACCGAGAGATCCAGGCCGGCCTCTCCGCGTACGACGGCTGTGTGCTGTTCCTGGAGACCTCAGAGGAACTGCCGCGTGCCACCGAGGTGTTCCGGATACTGCGGAACATGGGCGAGCGCGGGCTGCTGCGGCGCTTCCCCGCGCTGCTGATGGGCCGCCCCAAGACCTGGTCCTTCGAGCAGCCCAACGACCGGGCCTCCGCGGAGCGTTACGCCAGTGAGCAGCGCGAGGCGGTGCAGCGCGCGCTGGCCGAGTACGCCCCGGACACCATGGCGGTCTTCGACGTCGACCTCGGGCACACCGACCCTCAGCTGGTGATCCCCTACGGCGGTTCGGTCCGCGTCGACGGTCCTGGCCGCCGGATCACCGTGACGTACTGAGCGCCGTAGAGCCGAACACCGGCCGGATCGGGCGGCAGTGCGTCACTCGCTCCGGCCGGTGCTGGTCATCCCTGCGCCGTACGACCGTCAGGCCTCGACGCTCTCCTTCTCGGCCGCCTCGGCCGCCTCCCGCTCGGCCTGCTTCTTGGAGGCGATCAGGCTGGTGATCGTGGTGATGATCAGTACGCCGCAGATGACCGCCAGCGAGAACGGAATGGAGATCTCGGGCACGTGCACCCCGCCCTCGTGCAGGGCGTGCAGCACCAGCTTGACGCCGATGAAGCCGAGGATGACCGACAGGCCGTAGCTGAGGTGGACCAGCTTCCTGAGCAGCCCGCCGATGAGGAAGTACAGCTGGCGCAGACCCATCAGGGCAAAGGCGTTGGCCGTGAAGACGATGTACGGGTCCTGGGTCAGGCCGAAGATCGCCGGGATGGAGTCCAGCGCGAAGAGCACATCGGTGGTGCCGATGGCGAGCATGACCACCATCAACGGGGTCAGCACGCGCTTGCCGTTGCTCTGGATGAAGAGCTTGGTGCCGTGGTACTTGTCGGCGACGCCGAAGCGGTTCTCGATGGACTTGAGGAGTCGGTTCTCCTCGAACTCCTCTTCCTCGTCGTCGGAGCGCGCCTCCTGGATGAGCTTCCAGGCGGTGTAGATCAGGAACGCACCGAAGATGTAGAAGATCCACGAGAAGTTGGCGATGACCGCGGCGCCGGCGGCGATGAATATCGCGCGCAGAACGAGGGCGATCAGCACACCGAACAGCAGCACCCGCTGCTGGAGGTGGGACGGCACCGAGAACTTCGCCATGATCAGGACGAAGACGAAGAGATTGTCGACGCTGAGGGACTTCTCGGTGATGAAGCCCGCGAAGAACTCGCCCGACGCCTGGGTGTTGCCGAATACCAGGAGGCCGAGGCCGAAGAGCGCGGCCAGGACGATCCAGACGACGGTCCAGATTCCGGCTTCCTTGATCGACACGTCATGGGGCTTCCGCCCGATGAAGAAGTCGACTGCGATCAGGGCACTCAGACCAAGAATGGTGAGCGCCCAAAGGGTCCATGAAACGTCCACTGCGCCTCCGGCGTCGTACGGCTACTGATCAGCGTCGTCGCTGCCGGAGGTCTCCTCCACCCGAGCGGCCTCCGCCGCACCACGGGCCGACGCCCCGGGACCGATGCCGGTCCGTATTGACGGGAACGCCGCGAGTCGGGAGTACTCCCCTCCGCGCAAAGAAGAGTACAGGAAAGACCAAAGGGAGGTAAAGGCGTTGGTAAAGCAGGCCCCAAGTGTGCAGGTCAGCGGCGCCAGGAGCGACGGGCGGCGGTGACCTGATCCAGTACCTGCCGCAGCACTCCACTGCCCGCGGGCACCGTCAGCGGCTCGTACGTCCAGGCATGGCCGACCCACGGGTCGGCCAGGTGGTCGTCGGGGACCGGGGTGATCCGCAGCAGGGAGCGCCAGAGCGGGTCGAGCACCGGGCCGTACGCGCTCGCGTCCTCGCGGTCCGCGACCATCAGCAGATGGACGCCGACCGCCGGGCCCTCGTCGGCGAGGTACCGCAGCTGGGTGACCGCGCGGTCGTCGAAGCCGTGCGGGAAGTCGTTGACGATCAGCAGCTGTTCCGCGGTGTCCAGATCGGGCGGGAGCGAGTCGGCGGCGCCGCCGCGCACCGCCATCGTCACCAGGTCCACGCGCTGGGTGAGCTTGGCGAGGACGGCACTGACGCCCTGGGCGCCGGCCGCGGGCGGTCCGTCGAGCGCCCCGGAGTCGACCAGCGGGGTGAGCGAAGGGGCCGCTGTGCCCGCCGGGTCGATGACATGGACCGTGAACTCGCCCGGCGGGTAGACGGCGAGCAGCCGGGCCGCGTGCGCGACCGCGCAGTCCAGCGCGAGCTTGCGCAACTGCCCCTCGTCGAGCACCAACGCGGCCTCGGAGCCGGACCGTCCACTGTCCACCCACAGCCCGCGCTCCAGCGGCAGCCGCACCAGGAAGGGGATGCGCAGCTCCGGGCTCTCGGGCAGATGGAGATCGCCGAGGCGCAGCGCCATCGGGATCTCCATGGGGACGCGGTACGCGTGCCAGGCGGGGTTGTCCCAGCGGGCGAAGGCGGGCGGCAGGGCGGGCTCGACGACTTCGGACTCGGCGGCGAGCTGGGCCAGATCGCGGTCGAGGACCTGGCGTGCCTGGTCGGCCAGCTGCTCGTACTTGACGCGGGCCGCATCGCGGGCGGCGTCCCCCTGGCCGCCGATACGGCTGCGCGGGTCGGACAGGACCTTGTCGAGCTCCTGGTCCATCCGGTTCTCGGCGAAGTCGATGGCGCTGCGGTACGCGGCGACACTGCGGGCCAGGTCTTCGAACATGCCCCAGATCTGGTTGTAGAGCCGCTCGTCCATGGACCAGCCGGTGGCATCGCCCGCGACGGGCGGAGCCGGCTGACCGGGCTGGGCGGGCTGTGCGGCCGGGGCGGCGGGGGCGCGGCGGACTGACGGCGCGGATGCGCGTAGTTGACGGGCCCGTCGGGCCCTGGCGCGGCGTCGGGCACGGGAGTCTGCTGGGAACCCGCGTGGCCGCCCGGTGCGCCGGCCTGACCCGAGGTGGACAGGCCGTCGGGCACCGTCGTGTCCGGTCCGGGTGCGGGGGTCTGGTTCGGCCGCGGCGCGGCCTGCGGGGTGAAAGCGCCGTCGGCGCCGCGCGTGCGCAGCCGCGCCGGTTCGGCCCGGGGGGCGCGCGGAGCCACCGCCTGCTGAATGTCCGCGGCCGTCTCGCGGGCCGTCTGCAGCCCCTGGTCGCCCAGCAGTTCCGCGAGTCCGCCCGCGTACCCCTGGCCGACGGCGCGGACCTTCCAGGCGCCCTGGCGGCGGTACAGCTCGAGCGCGACGAGCGCGGTCTCGGCCTCGAGGCCGGTGATGGTGAAGCTGGCCAGCTCGGTGCCGTCCTGGCAGGCGACCGCCACGAAAGGCGCCGCGGTTGCTCCGAACTGGGCCGGGCCGCCGGTGCCTTCGGGGAGCGCGAGCAGCACGTTGACCTGATGCACCGCTTCGGGCACGGCCTCCAGGTCGACGGTGAACCGGGGCGCTTCGGTGGCGCGCGGGGACACCTCGACTCCGGGCAGTGCGGGGGCGCCGGGATGCGCGAGCCACTGCTCCCGCACCGACCCCCGCTCGTCGGAGCAGGTGGCGCAGGCCATGACCGGATGGCCTGCGGACACCCTTATCTCCAGGCGGGTGTGGGGCAAGGGGTGGTTCTGTCCCCGGACCAGCTCGGCCGTCATCGCCTCTGTCCCCTCAGTGCTGTGCGGTGCTCGGTGGTGGTAATCGCTGCGGCTGGTGGTATTGGTGCGCGTGGTGGCAATTGGTACAGCTCCCGGCGGCCAGGTGCCTCCGGGAGCTGCGTCGTCTTCCGTACGAGCCGTGCCTACAGGTGCGGCAGGATCGACGGCATCAGGTCCTGGAAGGTACGGCCGTTGGCGGGGTTGCCCAGGGCGGTCATCTGCCAGCCGGCGCCCGCGCGGTGCACCTTCGCCATGATCTGCGCGGTGTACTGGCCGCCGCCGTCGAGCGTGTAGCGGGCGAGCTCCTGGCCGTTGGTCTCGTCGACGATGCGGCAGAAGGCGTTCTGCACTTCTTGGAAGGTCTGGCCGGTGAAGGAGTTCACCGTGAAGACGATCTGGTCGATGTGGACCGGCACACGCTGCAGGTCGACCAGGATCGCCTCGTCGTCGCCGCCCGAGCCGGCGCCGCCGACCAGGTTGTCGCCGGTGTGCTTGACCGAGCCGTCGTCGCTGACGAGGTGGCGGAAAAAGACCACGTCGACCGGCTGCTTGTCGGCGAACAGCACCGCCGAGGCGTCCAGGTCGACTTCACGGGTGCGCGAGCCGAACAGACCGCGGCGCGGCGCCGCCTGCCAGCCGAGCCCCATCCTCACCGCGGTGAGAGTGCCCCCGTCGCTCTTCTGCAGGTTGATGGCCTGACCCTTGGTCATGTTGACCGTCACGCGCTGTCCCCTTCTCCCGATATGCGGCCGCTCGTGTGTGCGGTTGCCCTGCACCCTACGCAGTGGCGTCGACGAGGCAGCACAATTGGCTCATTTTTGTGTCGGTCTTGAAACACACCAGGTGCGCGGTGCTCAGGCGAGGCCCGCCTCCTTCATCTGCCGCAGTTCCTTCTTCAACTCGCTCACCTCGTCACGCAGCCGGGCGGCCACCTCGAACTGCAGGTCGGCGGCCGCCGCCCGCATCCGGTCGGTCATCTCCTCGATGATCCCCGCCAGTTCGGCCGCGGGACGGTCGGTGAGCACCTCGCCCTTCTTGCCGCCCCGGCCGCCGAGCACCGGGACCGGCGCCTTGGCGCCCTTGCCGGACTTGTCCGCCGCCGCCTGGCGGTAGCCGGTGCCGAGCAGCTCCTCGGTGTCGACCTCTTCGCGCGCGATGGTCGCGACGATGTCGTTGATCTTCTTACGGAGCGGCTGCGGGTCGAGGCCGCGCTCGGTGTTGTACGCGACCTGCTTCTCCCGGCGGCGGTTGGTCTCGTCGATGGCCTGTGCCATCGCCGGGGTGATGGAGTCCGCGTACATATGGACCTGGCCGGAGACATTGCGCGCCGCGCGGCCGATGGTCTGGATCAGCGAGGTGCCGGAGCGCAGGAAGCCCTGCTTGTCGGCGTCGAGGATGGCCACCAGTGACACCTCGGGGAGGTCGAGGCCCTCACGCAGCAGGTTGATGCCGACCAGGACGTCGTACTCACCGGCGCGCAGTTCGCGCAGCAGCTCGATACGGCGCAGGGTGTCGACGTCGCTGTGCAAGTACCGGACCTGGATGCCCAGTTCGAGGAAGTAGTCGGTGAGGTCCTCGGACATCTTCTTGGTGAGCGTGGTGACCAGGACCCGCTCGTCCTTCTCGGTGCGCTGCCGGATCTCGTGCACCAGGTCGTCGATCTGGCCCTCGGTGGGCTTGACCACGACCTCCGGGTCGACGAGGCCGGTGGGACGGATGATCTGCTCCACGAAGCCGTCGCCGCGGGAGAGTTCGTACTTTCCGGGGGTGGCGGAGAGATAGACGGTCTGGCCGATCCGCTGCTGGAACTCCTCCCACTTCAGCGGCCGGTTGTCGAGCGCGGACGGCAGCCGGAAGCCGTGGTCGACGAGGGTCCGCTTGCGGGAGGCGTCGCCCTCGTACATCGCGCCGATCTGCGGGACCGTGACATGCGACTCGTCGATGACGAGGAGGAAGTCCTCGGGGAAGTAGTCGATGAGGGTGTTGGGGGCGGTGCCGGTCGAGCGGTCGTCGAAGTGCATCGAGTAGTTCTCGATGCCGGAGCAGGAGCCGATCTGGCGCATCATCTCGAGGTCATATGTGGTGCGCATGCGCAGCCGCTGGGACTCCAGGAGCTTGCCCTGTTTGTCCAGCTCGGCCAGGCGCTCCTCGAGCTCCTTCTCGATGCCGTTGATCGCCTTCTCCATACGCTCCGGGCCCGCCACATAGTGGCTGGCCGGGAAGACGTAGAGCGACTCGTCCTCGCTGATGATCTCGCCGGTGAGCGGGTGGAGGGTGGAGAGCGCCTCGATCTCGTCGCCGAACATCTCGATGCGGACGGCGAGCTCCTCGTAGACCGGGAAGATCTCGATGGTGTCGCCGCGGACCCGGAAGGTGCCGCGCGCGAACGCCACGTCGTTGCGCGTGTACTGGATGTCGACGAAGCGGCGCAGCAGCTGGTCGCGGTCGATCTCCTCGCCGACCTTGAGCGGCACCATCCGGTCGACGTACTCCTGCGGGGTGCCGAGGCCGTAGATGCACGAGACGGAGGCGACCACGATCACATCGCGCCGGGTGAGCAGGGAGTTCGTCGCGGAGTGGCGCAGCCGCTCGACCTCCTCGTTGATCGAGGAGTCCTTCTCGATGTAGGTGTCCGACTGCGGGACGTACGCCTCGGGCTGGTAGTAGTCGTAGTACGAGACGAAGTACTCCACCGCGTTGTTCGGCAGGAGCTCGCGGAACTCGTTCGCCAGCTGGGCGGCCAGGGTCTTGTTCGGCGCCATCACCAGGGTGGGGCGCTGAAGCTTCTCGATCATCCAGGCGGTCGTCGCCGACTTTCCGGTACCGGTCGCACCGAGCAGGACGACATCCTTCTCACCTGCGCGGACACGCCGCTCCAGGTCGGCGATGGCCGTCGGCTGGTCGCCGCTGGGCTGGTAGGGACTGACGACCTCGAAGGGCGCCACCGTACGTTCGATGTTGGAAACGGGCCGCATGGATCCACCGTACGACCCAGCACTGACAGCGGGTGGGTGATCGGTGGTGGATCAGCTGGTCACCAGTCGCTGGAGCGCGGGGATTCCCGGGGTGGGACCTCGCGGCGGGGGGACCGGTCGGCCGCCCAGGAGGCGGACGCTCCGTACGACGGCTTCGGCCGCTGGGAGGGCACGCCGGGGCGGGCGCGCCTGCCCGCCGCGGGCTCCCGCCAGTCCGGCTCCCCCATCACCAGCAGCGGGTCGAACATCACCACGACTCCGGCGAGCAGCAGGAACACCGCCGGGCCGATCAGCAGGGGGGCCAGCAGCGAGGCGGGCGAATCGCCGTCGCCGACGGCAGCCGCCGCCGCTCCGTGCAGATGGACGCTGGCCGCCGCCATCCCCGTGTAGTGCATACCGCTCACGGCGACGCCCATCACCAGGCTGGCGCCCAGGCTCGCCATGAAGCCGTGGACCGACACGGCCGCCCAGAGGGCCGCGGTGGCGGCCACGACGGCGATCACCACGGAGAGGGCGACGGTCGCCGTGTCGTACTCGAGGCGCCCCTGCAGCCGTATCCCGGCCATGCCGAGGTAGTGCATGGAGGCGATCCCCAGGCCGGTGATCGTGCCTCCGGTGATCAGGGCCATCGGGGTCGCGCCCCGGTAGCCGACGATGAAGATCCCGATGCCGACCATGATGATCGCGACGGCGAGGCTGGCGAAGGTGGTCGGCCGGTCGTAGCCGATCGGCGCCTCGGCGACGCTGAAGCCCATCATCGCGACGAAGTGCATGGTCCAGATGCCCGAACCGATCGCGGTCGCGCCGAGTGCGAGCCAGCCGGACTTGAAGGAACGCCGGTTGCGGAGAGACCTGGTGGTGCAGCGCAGACCGAGGGCGCCGCCGAGGCACGCCATGAAGTACGCGGCCACGGGTGTGACGAGGCCGTAGCTGAATCCGTCCACTGTGCCCTGCATACCCGTATGCCCTTCGCTCCTTGCGATCCCCGTGATCCCTGACGGAACGTCTGGTCCGGGCCGAGAGTATGGCTGACGCCACAGTAAGCAAACATTGGAGCAGAGATTTATCGACACGGAAATCAGCAGGTGATGCGATCTGGGCGGTTCCGTTCACGTTGTGGCCATACTTCGCCTGTTCCTCGTTGGCTGCCGGCTGCCACCCTCGGCCCGTCCGCGATCCGAAGACGTGAGGAGTCCAGGTGTACGCACGTCCCGCCGCAGCAACGGCCGCCACCGTCCTGGGAGTCACCGCGCTGCTCGTTCCGGGCGCCGCGGCCGGGGCCGCCGAGGCCTCCCGGTCCGCCGTGCCGGCCGCCGTCCGGCACGGTGAACCGCTCGTGATCGCCCACCGCGGAGCCTCCGCCTACGCCCCGGAGAACACCCTCGCGGCGATCGACCTCGCCGGCGACATGGGCTTCTCCTGGGTCGAGAACGACGTCCAGCGCACCAAGGACGGCGAGCTGGTCGTCGTCCACGACGAATCCCTGGCCCGGACCCGGATGTGGAGCAGCGCTTTCCCGGCCGCGCCCCGTGGAAGATCAAGGACTTCACGGCCGCCGAGATCGCCACGCTCGACGCCGGCAGCTGGTTCGGCCCGAAGTGGGCGGGCGCGCGAGTGCCGACCCTGAAGCAGTATCTGAACCGGGTCGAGGACAACGGCCAGAAACTGCTGCTGGAGATCAAGAACCCCCGGTCCTACCCGGGCATCGAACAGGACACCCTGCGGGTGCTGGGCGCGGAGGGCTGGCTCGACCGCTGCCACGTCGGGCACAAGCTGGTCATCCAGAGCTTCGGGGCGGAGACCGTGAAGGTCGTGCACCGGCAGCGGCCGGACATCGTCACCGGATTCCTCGGTACGCCCGCCGTCGCCGATCTGCCGTCGTACGCGGCGTTCACCGACCAGATCAACCCGACGTACACCACGCTCACGGCCGCCTATGTGGCCGCGGTGCACCGGCTGAAGGGCCCTCACGGCAAGCCGCTGCAGGTCAGCACCTGGACGGTGAACGACGCGGCGGGCGCGGTGCGGGTGGCCGGCTTCGGGGTGGACGGCATCATCACCAACAACCCGGACGTCGTACGGGACGCGCTGGACTGAACCGGCATTGTCAGTGCCCGGTCGTACGGTGGTTCGCATGAAGAGCTTCGAGTGGACCGTCGTGGGCACGGACATCGGCCCGCTGCTGCTCGCCGCGACCGACGAGGGTCTGGTGAGCGTGGCTTTCCATGCCGACGCGGCGGTACGGGACAAGGTGCTCGGCCGGCTGACGGGCCGGCTCGGCGCCGAGCCGGTCGAGGACGCGACGGGACTGCTGGCCGAGCCGATACGGCAGCTGGAGGCGTATTTCGCGGGCGGGCTGCGGGAGTTCGACCTCCCGCTGGACTGGACGCTGTCCTCCGGGTTCAACCGGCAGGTGCTGCGGGAGCTCGCGGACGGGGTGCCGTACGGGACGGTCGTAGGGTACGGCGATCTGGCGGCGCGCGTGGGTCAGCCGGGCGCGGCACAGGCCGTGGGCGCGGCGATGGGATCGAATCCGCTGCCGGTGGTGGTGGCGTGCCACCGGGTGGTGGAGACGAACGGCGGGCTCGGCGGGTTCGGTGGCGGTCTTGAGACGAAGCGAAAGCTGCTGGCACTTGAGGGGGTGCTGCCCGAGCCGCTGTTCTGAGCGGGTGGCGTGGAGGAGCGTGTGCGTCGAGGCCGTCGCCGGCCGAGGGCGGGGGAACCCGTTTTCGTACGCTCGTACGGGCTGGCACACTGCGCCAGTGACCATCAGCCCTGACGCACCTGACATAGCCCACGTGCCGCACAACCCTGCACCCCCGTGCAGCTGGGGTGGATCGGCGTACGCGCTATGACGTCGATCGACAAGGCCGCGGCTCTCGCGCCCGTGTCGGCGGAGGCGCTGCCCGCGCTGCGGCGGCGTATCACCGCCGTGCTCGTCGCCAGTCAGATCCTCGGCGGGCTCGGTGTCGCGACCGGGATCGCGCTGGCCACAGTGCTGGCGCAGCAGGTGAGCGGGACCGAGGCGCTGGCGGGGCTTGCTCCGACCGCCACCGTGGCCGGGACCGCGCTGCTCTCCATGCCGCTGGCCGCGCTGATGACGGCCCGCGGGCGGCGGCCCGGGCTCGTACTCGCCTATGTGATCGGGGCGTTGGGCGCGGGAGTGGTCGTACTCGGCGCGGTCGTCGGGAACTTTCCGCTGCTGCTCCTGGGCATGGCCGCGTTCGGTGCGGGGTCGTCGGCGAATCTGCAGGCGCGCTTCGCGGCCGCCGATCTGGCCGAGCCCGAGCGGCGCGGCCGGGCCATCTCCAATGTCGTCTGGGCGACCACGATCGGCGCGGTGCTGGGCCCCAATATCGCGGCGCCCTCGGGCCGCAGCGTCTCCGGGCTCGGCATACCGGCGGCCGCGGGCCCGTTCGTCTGGGCGGCCGGGGTGTTCCTCGTGGCCGCCGTCATGGTCTTCGTGCTGCTGCGCCCCGACCCGCTGCTGACCGCCCGTGCGCTGTCCCCGGCCGACCGCTCGCCCGAAGGGCGCTCGCTGCGGGCGGGGCTGCGGGCCGTACGCGAGTCTCCGATGGCCCGCCTCGCGCTGGTCACCGTCGCCGTCTCGCACACGGCGATGGTGTCGATCATGTCGATGACCCCGGTCGCGCTCGGCCACCACGGCGCGAGCATCGAGCTGATCGGCCTGGTGATCAGTGGCCATATCGCGGGCATGTACGCGTTCTCGCCGCTGATGGGGTGGCTGGCGGACCGTATCGGCAGGCTCGCGGTGATCGGGCTGGCGGCCGGGCTGCTGGCGCTGGCCGCGCTGCTCGCCGGTACGGCGGGGGCGAGCCACGGGCAGACCGCGGCGGGGCTCTTCGTGCTCGGCCTCGGCTGGTCGGCGGGCCTGGTGTCCGGTTCGACGCTGCTCACCGACTCCGTGCCGCAGCCCGCCCGCGCGGCCGTGCAGGGCCTGTCGGACCTGACCATGAACACGGCGGCGGGCCTCGGCGGCGCGGCCGCCGGCCTGATCGTCGCGCAGGCGAGCTACGGCTGGCTGAACCTGATCGGCGCGAGTCTGCTGCTGCCGATGGCGGCCCTGACGGTCCGGAGGGCGCTCCGCCCTCTTCCCGGAAGCTGACTGTCCGGAAATCCGGGCGGGGAGGCGGACCGGCTGCCGCCGATGCCGGGCTGCGGCCGACGCGCGCAGCGGCCGGCCCGAGGGTTTGGGCGTGCCCCTCCCGTGCCAGGGATGGGACATGCTGCTGACCGAAGTGACCGAGGAAGTACAGGAAGCGCTCGACGCGAACCGGCCCGTCGTCGCCCTGGAGTCGACGATCATCGCGCACGGGCTGCCGCGTCCGCGCAATCTGGCTGTCGCCGAGGAGCTGGAGGAGCTCGTACGGTCCGGGGGCGCCGTCCCCGCCACCGTCGCCGTACTGGACGGACAGCCTCATATCGGACTGGGCAAGGAGCAGTTGGAGCGGATCGCGCGGGACGACGGCGTACGGAAATTCGGCCACCGGGATCTCGCGCCCGCGCTGGCGGCGGGGGCGAGCGGGGCGACGACGGTGTCGGCGACGGCGTTCCTGGCGGCGCGGGCCGGGATCCGGGTCTTCGCGACCGGCGGGCTCGGCGGGGTGCACCGCGAGTGGACCGAGACGCAGGACGAGTCGGCGGATCTGCGGCTGCTGGCGCAGACACGGATCGCGGTGGTGTGCGCGGGCGTGAAGTCGATACTGGACGTCCCGGCGACGCTGCAGCGACTGGAGACGCTGGGCGTCACCATCGTCGGTTACGGCACCGACCGCTTCCCCGGCTTCTATCTGACCTCATCGGGTGAGGGGGTCGACTGGACGGTCCGTACGCCGGAGGAGGTGGCGGAGGTGATCCGGGCCAAGGAGGCCCTCGGCGGTCCGGAGTCGGCGCTGATCGTCGCCAATCCGGTCACGGAGGCCGATCAACTGGATCCGGCGCTGCACGACCGGGTGCTCGGCGAGGCGCTGGACGAGTGCCGGGAGCGGGGCATCCGCGGCCAGTCGGTGACCCCCTTCCTCCTCGACTATCTGATGCGGCAGACCGAGGGGGCTTCGCTGGAGGCCAACCTGGCAGCGGTGCGCGGCAATGTGCGGCTGGCGGCGCGGATCGCGGTGGCGCTGTGAGCGATGGCCAGGGGGGCGCACTGCTGGTCATCGGGGATGTCGTCACGGATGTCGTGGCCAGGCACCGCACGCTTCCCCCGGCCGTCGGCCGGGGGGACCCCCGTCTCACTTCGTTCCCCCGGGGGACGGACACGGCGGCCCGGATCCGCATACTGCCGGGTGGGGCGGGGGCCAACGCGGCCTGCTGGGCGGCGCGTTGGGGCTGTGCGGACGTAACGCTGCTGGGGCGGGTCGGCGAGGACGAGGCGGGCTGGCACGAGAAGCATCTGCGGGCCGCGGGCGTACGTCCCCTCCTCGTCCCGGACGCCGAGGCTCCGACCGCGACCGTCATCGCCCTGGTCGACGCGACGGCCGAGCGGACGTTCCTCACCGACAGCGGTGCGGTGCTGCGGATATCCCGCGCGGACTGGTCGCCTTCGATGCTGGACGGCGTCGGCCATCTGCATCTGTCCGGCTATCTGCTCTTCGCCGACACCAGCCGTGAACTGGCCCTGCTCGCACTGGAGTCGGCGCGAGCCCGCGGCGTCCCGGTGAGCGTGGACCCGGCATCCGCGGGCTTCATCACCGAGCTCGGCGTGGACCGCGTGCTGGCGGCGGTCGACGGCGCGGCCGTCCTCATCCCGAACGGCGACGAGGCCCGCCTCCTCACCGGCCTCTCCGACCCGGCCGACGCGGCGGCCAAGCTGAGCCGGCATGTCCCGCTGACCGTTGTCACCCTGGGCGCCGAGGGCGCCCTGGTCGCGGAGTCCGGCAGGGTCACGGCCCGCGTCGCGCCGTTCCCGGCGGATGCGGTGGACTCCACGGGC
This sequence comes from Streptomyces lunaelactis, assembly GCF_003054555.1. Taxonomy (NCBI): domain Bacteria; kingdom Bacillati; phylum Actinomycetota; class Actinomycetes; order Kitasatosporales; family Streptomycetaceae; genus Streptomyces; species Streptomyces lunaelactis. The sequence goes on from NZ_CP026304.1 coordinate 2,124,672, forward strand.
GCGGGCGACGCGTTCACGGGTGCGTTCCTCGCTGCGCGGCTGGCGGGGGCGGATGCGGCGACGGCCGCGGCGCAGGGCTGCCGGGCGGGCGCGGAGGCGGTGACGGTGGTCGGCGGCCGCCCGTAGTGCCGCGGGGGCGCCGGTCAGGCCTCTCGGTCCGGCCCACCCCACGCGGGACGGCGGGGATCGTCGGCCTGTACGAGCACGTCCGCCGCCGCCCCCGGCTCCACCTCGTCCTCGTACCGCTGGAACGCGGGCAGTGTCCAGCGCTCGCTCTCCTCCGTACGCCGCCGGAGCGCAGCGGCCGACAGCCGCAGATGCACGGTGAGATCGAACGGGAACCAGTGCCCGAGGAGAAGCGGTCCGTGCAGCAACAGGACGCCGCCCGGCGGCAGTTCCACCCGCGCACTACGGGTCGCCCGGTCGGTCGCCGGATCCCACAGATCGGGCAGCACCCGCCCGCTGCCGCCTGCCTCCAGCGGCCCGAAGACCTCACGCCACAGCGCCCCGGTGTCGAACCAGCCGCTGTAGTACGTATCGGGGTCCTCGCGCCCGTACTCGTACCGCAGCGAGGCGGGCCGCAGAAACCCCCCGGTCCCGACGACAAGGACGCCCCGCCCCCGCACCCGCAGCGCTTCGGCAACCCGCCCGGCGAGCTCCCCGGCCGGCGCGGCGGGAGCCCCGTCGACACCAATGCGCAGCCACGGACTGCCGTCCTCCGCCTTGGCCTCCATGATCCGGCCGACGAGGGCAGCGGTCAGCCGCTCCCAGGAGATCGCCTCGAATCGCATGGCCTACTTACCGGCGCACGGCGGCGCGTCCGCGTCGTCGGACAGTGCGCTGCCCGTGGGCAGCAGATACGTCACGTACAGGACGACCGGCTCGCTGCCCAGATTGCGCCCGATGTGCCGGTGCTTCTTGCCGGACGGTTCGATGAAGGCCGTACCAGCGGACGTGACCTCGACGGAGCAGTCGTCCAGAGTGCGAGTCAGCGTCCCGGACTTGACGACGGCGAGAAGCTGCCCGGCGTGCGTGTGCCAGCCTGTGGAGCCGCCCGGGGCGATCGTGATCGTCCGTACGACCACATCCGTCGTCCCCTTGGCCTTCAGCTTGAGGGTCCCCTCCGAAACTCCCTGTGCGAGGACCGTGCCCGAAACGCCGCTGCCGGGCGTGGCGTTCGCCGCGGAGGGCACCGTCGCGAGCGCTGCGAGGCATCCGGCCAGGACCATCCGCGTACGCGTTCTGTCCTTGAATCCCATGGAACTCCTCCAACTCGGCGGCGCCGCCAAAACGGCCCCAACGTACCGGATGAGAAGTCCGTTCCGGACCGGAAACGGGAGCGGGCCCGGGAGCGTAGCCGGCTCCCGAGCCCTGTGATGCCGCCCATTTCGCACGCCGGCACGCTTGAGAACCCAGGTCAGTCGTTATGTCGCCGCGTCCTGCCTTTGGACCACCGCGCATCGAGCTGCGCGGGCCGGACTTGAACCGGCATTTCGACGCACCAGGGCCTGGGCCCGGTTGATCCGGCGATCGGCGGCGAATGCTGAGTCTGGAGCAATAGTCTGAGATTGATCGCGGTCTGCCTCTGCCAGTTGGGCTACCGCGGCCCGTACATCCTGCTGGATGTGCCGCGGGGAGGACTCGAACCTCCACTTGAACCGCACAGTCACGACAAGCTTCAGTTTCAGCTTGCGCTCCTCGCGCACCCCGCCCGCACAGAGGCGGCCGGGGAATCATTGAGGCTACCCGAACAGATAGCCAAATACGGCGTCGCCCACCCGCTGGTCGGTGACCTCCGCGCCATTCGCCTCCTCGCGGGCGAACTTCACGGCCTGCTGAAGCTTTTCCACCCGCTCGAGCAGTTCATTCACCCGCCGGGCCGGCAGCGCACCGGAGAATTTCACGGTCGTCCAGTAACCGACCGGAATGTCCTCGTAGTACACCTCGACCTGCGCGGGATGCTTTTCGGTCGCCTCCGCCTTCACATGGTTGCGCGGGACCTTCTTCGTACGCAGAGTCCGTACCGACTCGGTCTTCCATGCGTCGGTCGACGGGTCCTGAGACCACGACTCCGAGGCATCGAGCACCGGCAGCTTGCGCACAAAGGTGTTGATGTCCGTCAACTGCTTCTCGAGAAAGAGGAGATACGCCACCGGCACCTCGCTCACCAGGACCCGCCCGTCCACCGTGACATCGGCGCGCGCGGTGCAGTTGGCCCAGTCCTTGGTGGCGGTCACGTCGAACAGCCGGGTCAGCGTCTTCGCGGTCTCGCGCAGCACATCCTCGGCCTTGACCTGCACCCGCGTGGACTCGGGCGGCAGCTGCTCGCCCTCCTCGTCCTTCGGCTGGTACGTACGCGAGATGCCGGCGAGCAGCGCGGGCTTCTGCAGCCCGTGATGCGCTGTCGTCAGGTCCTGATGCGCCTTGGACTTGACGCCTTTCTCGACTGCGATGATCTGATTGAGTTTCGCCACGTCGATCAAGCTAGCAAGACCGCCCACCCGTTATCGAACGATTTTCAGATCCATCTCTTCAGATCCGCCGGGGAGTTACGCACGATGGAGACAGCCGTCATCGCGGTCATAGGCACCCTGCTCGGCTCGGTGGCCACCCACTTCTTCCAGCGCCAGACCATGGAGCGCACCGCTGCCCTCACCCGTGCCGAACAGCTGCGCCAGGAGCGGATCTCCGCGTACAGCGCCTTCGCCGGCACGCTCGTCGACTACCGGCGCGGTCAGAACGACCGCTGGCACCGGGCGAAGGAGCGGCCGGGCAGCGCGGTGGCCGAGGCGGCGCGTATCGACTCCTACCGGCTGCGCTCGTCCGCCCATCAGGCGCTGATCCGCGTCCAGTTGGTCTGTGACGATGCTCAGGCGCTGGAGCTGGCCGCGTCCGCTTTCGAGGTCACCAACTGCATGCACGAGGCGCCGGACGAGGCCGACCGTTCGCAGCGCTCCGAGCAGGCGCGCGAGACACTGTCCGAGTTCATCGGGGCGGCGGCGCCGGGCGTGCGCTGAGACTCCCTAGCGCGGGCTGGGACTTCCTACCCCGGGCTGGGACCGAGCGTACGGACGGGCCGGCCGGCGAGATATGCGGCGATGTCCTCGACGGCCTGCCGGAAGTACCCCTCGTAATTGCGCCGGGTCACATAGCCGAGGTGCGGCAGCCCGAGGAAGTTCGGCGCGGAGCGCAACGGGTCGTCCTCGGGCAGCGGCTCCGTCTCGAAGACGTCGGCGCCCGCTCCGGCGATCCAGCCGTCGTGCAGGGCCCGCACCAGCGCTGCCTGGTCGACGATCGCGGCCCGCGAGGTGTTGACCAGGTAGGCCGTACGCCGCATCCGCTCGAGCTCTTTCGCGCCGATCAGCCCGCGGGTGCGGTCGCCGAGCTGCAGATGTACGGAGACGAAGTCACCGGCTTCGAGCAACTCCCCGAGCGAGTGGGCGCGTACGACCCCGACCTCCGCGGCCCGCTCGTCGGTGAGGTGCCGGCTCCACGCCATGACCTCCATCCCGAAGGCCTGTCCGACGCGGGCGACTTTCGCGCCGATCCTGCCGAGGCCGAGGAGCGCGAGCCGACTTCCGTGCAGATCGGCGCCGACGGTGCTCTGCCAGGGGCCGTCGTCGCGGAAGGCCGAGCCCTCCTGGACGACGTGCCGCGCCAGTCCGAGGATCAGCGCCCAGGTCAGCTCGGCGGGCGGTTCGGAGCTGCTGCTGGTGCCGCAGACGGTGACACCGTGGCGGGCGGCGGCTTCGAGGTCGATGGACGCGTTGCGCATACCGGACGTGATCAGCAGCTGCAGACGCGGCAGCCGGGCGAAGAGGGAGGCGGTGAACGGGGTGCGTTCGCGCATCGCTACGAGGATCTCGCAGTCGCCGACGGCCTCCACGACCTCGTCCTCGTGTGTGAAGTGACTTTGCAGCGAGGTCACTTCGACATCACTTCCGAGGGCCGACCAGTCCGCCATGGACAGCGCGACATCCTGGTAGTCGTCGAGCACGGCACAGTGCAGCGTCATGGGAGCGGAGCGTACCTGCTGGGTACGCTGCGGACATGGACCTGGTGGTGATCGAACCACTGAAGCAGCGGCACTGCGCCGAGTGCCGCCAAGGGCCTCTTCCGCTGCACCTTCTCGAATTCAACGCGCCCGTCTGTCTGGACTGCGCGGACCTTGCCCACCTGGTGTATCTGCCGCGGGGCTCCGCGGCTCTCACCCGCCGTGCCCGTGAGGCGAGTTCGCTGTGCGCGGTCGTGGTCCGCTTCAACCGGCGCCGCAAGCGGTACGAACGCCAGGGGCTGCTGGTCGAGGAGGCGGCGCTGGCCCGCGCCGAGTCGGCGTGCCTGGCGGACGCGGACGCACGGGCGCGACGTCGCGAGCGGGACGCGGTCCGCCGCGCGGCCGAGGACGTACGGTTCACCACCTCGTTCGCCGCGGAGATCCTGCGGCTGTTCCCCGGCTGCCCGCCTGCCCGCGCCCGCGAGGTCGCGGAGCACGCCTCGGCGCGCGGCAGCGGGAGGGTGGGCCGCACCGCGGCGGGCCGCTCCCTGGATGAGGGTGCGGTCACGGCCGCGGTGCGGGCCTCCGTACGGCATCTCGACACGGAGTACGACACCCTGCTGATGGCCGGAGTGGCCCGCTATGAAGCGCGGGCCAGGGTGGCGGCTGTGATCGATGGGGTGCTGGCGTCCTGGTCCTGCCCTGCGCACTAGGACCGGTTGGCGGGCCGGCGGCGGCGGTAGAGCACGATTCCGCCGAGCAGAAGGGCGGCGCCTGCGGGCGCGGTCAGGGCGACAGAACCGGAGCCTGTGTCGGCCAGGCGCACCGGTGCCGCGGGCTTCGGCGGGGTGGCAGGACGCGGGCGGACGGGCGGCCTGCCGGGGACGTCGGGGGCGGAGGCGCAGGCGTTCCCGGCGGCAGGGTTGAGCACTCCGAGGACATCGACCGTGTTGCCGCAGGCGTTGACCGGGACATTCACCGGGATCTGCACCGTGTTGCCGGACAGCAGTCCGGGCGAACGAGCCGCACCGCCGTCCGCGTTGGAGTCGGCGTGCGCGTGCCCCGCCATGGCGAGCGCGCCGCCCGTGAGCATCAGGACGGCCAGACCCTTTCGGTGAACCTGCCTCATGGGTTCCCTGCCTTCAGGAGAAGTTCGCGGGCACTCGCCCGCACCTGAACCAACGCTCATGAGGCCATTCGGGTTATGGCAGAAATGCCTTTCACTCCATCGAGTGTGCTTCTTGTCGAACTGACGGGTCTGTTCGTACCGGCTACCGGATCGAGGCGAACGACACGGGCCGGGTCAGGCGAAGTTCTCGCCGAGGTAGCGGGTAAGGGCGTCGCTCGTACGGGACAGTTCTGCGGCCTGCTCGGAAACGTTGTCGCGGATCTCGCGGATCTTCGCCAGCAGCGTGGGGCAGACCTCTGACTGCCGTCCCGCCGCGCCGTCGCAGGGCAGGATGTCGCGGATCCTGTCAGTCGGCAGGCCGATGGCCAGCAGCGCACGGATACGGAAGACCACTTCGGGCGCTTCAGGTCCGTATTCGCGATACCCATTGCCCCGGCGTTCGGACGTGAGGATGCCCTGCTGCTCGTAGTAGCGCAGCGAGCGGGCGCTGACGCCGGTCGCTCGACTCAACTCGCCGATCCTCATGCTTCTCCACTCGCAGCCGCTCACCGCCCGGCTTCCTTGACCTTGACACTGATGTCAGAGTTTAGCGTCGGCGTATGAGCACTCGTTCTCCCCGGTTTCCTGCCCTCTCATGGTCCACCGATGACATGCCCGACCTGGCCGGACGTACCGCCGTTGTCACCGGCGCCGCAAGCGGTCTCGGGCTGGCGGTCACACGATCACTCATCGCCCACGGCGCACGAGTCGTCATGGCGGTGAGGAACACAGCCAAGGCCGAGCAGATGCGCGCCGAATTGGCCCCAGGTCCGGGTGAAGCGGTGGTGATGGAACTCGACCTGCTCGACCTGGCCTCGGTGCACCGGTTCACGGCCGCGGTGCACGAGCGGTTCACGGCGGTCGACCTGCTGATCGAGAACGCCGGGATCAGCAGCCAGTCGCTCGTGCTGAGCCCCGAGGGCGTGGAGAGCCAGTTCGCGACGAACCACCTGGGTCACTTTGCGCTGACCGGTCCGCTGCTGGATCTGCTCGGCAACGGCCATGATCCACGGATCGTCGTCGTCGCGTCCGCGCTGTATGCGCGCGCCGACTTGGACCTGGACCGACTCGACGGCAGTGGCACCTACTCACCGGGCCGGGCCTACAACCGCTCGAAGCTCGCCAATGTGCTCTTCGGCCGCGAACTCCAACGCCGCCTGCAAGCGTCCGGCTCCACGGTCAGAAGCTTCGTCGCCCACCCGGGCATGGCGAAGACACCACTGCACACCACCTACCCCTCACCCGCGCTGCGGCTCGTGACGAAGACGGCGGCGGCGCTGATCGGACGGCCCGCGGAACACGCTGCCGTTCCGATCCTCTACGCCGCAACCTCCCCCGACGCCTCGCCGGGCAGCTTCTACGGCCCGACCGGCCCCAAGCTCCACCCGCAGGTGCGGCCCGGGGCGTTCACCGGTGCAGGCCTCGACCGCGACGGATCCCACGCCCTATGGGCGACATCGCAGCAACTCACGGGTGTCCAGTACCTCGACTACTGAGCGGGCAGGGGCCCGGTCCCCCTGGAGGGTGCGGCAGTCCGGAACTGTCGACGGCTGCCTGCCGTAATCCGGCTCCGCAGCGGGCAGTTCTCCCCCATGACGGATCGCCCGCTGCTCCTCCTCGACGTCGACGGCCCGCTCAACCCGTACGCGGCGCGTCTCCCGCGATTGCGCGGCTATACGACGCACCGCCTGCACCCGGCGAACTGGCTCGCCCGCCAGCGCCCTGGCTCCCGCCGCCACCGCCGCGGCCTACGGGTCCGTCTCAACCCCGCCCACGGCCCACGGCTGACGGGCCTGCCCTTCGAACTGGCCTGGGCGACCACCTGGATGCACGAGGCCAACACCATGATCGCCCCGGGCGTCGGCCTGCCCGCCGATCTCCCGGTGATCGAGTGGCCGGAACTCTTCGCGAAGGACCCGGACGGCCTGTACTGGAAGACCCGGCCGCTGCTGGATTGGGCGGCAGGCCGCCCGTTCGCCTGGGTGGACGACATGATCACGGACCTGGACACGGCCCATGTCGCTGCCAACCACGACGCACCGGCGCTGCTCCTGCGGATCCACCCGGGGCGGGGGCTGCGGGAGGAGGACTTCGCGGCGCTGGTCAGCTGGGCGGAGGGCTTGTGACCCGCCGGGCCCCGGTGACGCTGGGGCCCAGAGCGATCGAGCACCAGACGGTCTTCAGGACGGGATCACTGTGGCTGGTTCCCCAGTCGGCAGCGAGGGCGTCGACGAGAAGCAGGCCGCGACCACCGTCGGAGTCGAGAGGTGCGGACCCAAGGTCAGCCGGCACGGGCAGCCCACGGTCGCGGCGGGCATCGCTGACCTCCACACGGAGCGTGCCAGGAGGGACGACAGTGAGCCCCAGCCGGAAATCCCGGCCGGGGACACGACCGTGCGTGATGGCATTCGCGGCGAGTTCGGCCACGAGGAGGGCGGCCGTCCGGGAGGAGTCGGAGTCGTACGGCCAGCCCCAGGCGTCGAGTTGCTGAGTGGCGAGTCGTCGGGCGAGACGGGCGCCGCGGCGGGTCGCGCTCAGCCGGACCGTGAAGCGGTGGGTGGGGACGGGGAGTTCGGTGCTGACGGTTTGGTGATTCACATCACTCAGCGTGGCCGAGCGTGCGTAACCTGAACAGGAGCGTTGTCGGTACGCAGCGTGATTGTCCAAGCTCGGAGGCGTGCTGTCCGGGTTGTCGGGCGTGACGCAGAGCGCAGGGCGGCGTTGGTCAGGGGCGCGTCGAAGGTGGGACGACATGGCGGATACGACAGGGCCGATGAACGACGAAGCAGAAGAGCAGCCGGACTGGGACGAGGGGACGGCGGAACTCCTCAAGACCGTCGGCAAGCAGGTCAGGCTGTGGCGGGAACGGGCTCACTTGACGCAGGCCGAGCTCGGCAAGGCGATCGGTTACACGGAGCACCAGGTCTCGGCGGTCGAGCGAGGGCGCCGCATCGCGAAACCGGAGTTCCTCGACCGGGCGGACGAGGCGCTGGGGGCGGGCGGGATCCTGGCGGCGTTCAAGGGGGACGTGGAACGGGCGCGGTATCCCAGGAAAGTGCGGGATCTCGCCAAGTTGGAGGCGGAGGCAGTCGAGTTGGGTGCGTACGCCAACTCCGTCATCCACGGGCTGCTGCAGACCGAGGACTACTCCCGGACGCTGTTCCGGATGCGGACGCCCCTACTGGACGAAGAGACGATCGAACGGTACGTCGCCGCACGCATGGCCCGCCAGGAGATCTTCAGCCGTTGGCCCGCTCCGCTCCTGACCTTCGTTCAGGAGGAGGTGACACTGCTCCGCCCAGTCGGTGGCAGGCATGTGCTGAGGGCTCAGCTGGAACGGGTGCTGGAGATCGGCAAGTTGCGGAATGTTTCGATCCAGGTGATGCCGACCGACCGTGAGGAGCATGTAGGACTGGGCGGCCCCTTCCAGCTGCTGGAGCCCAAGGTTGGGCCCAGGACAGCGCACGCCGAAGTGCAGCAGTTCAGCCGCGTGGTCACTGACCGGAAAGAGGTCCGCACCCTTGAGGCAAGGTATGGCACCATCCGAGCGCAGGCTCTCACTCCACGGGAGTCGCTGGCCCTGATCGAGAAAGTGCTGGGAGAGACATGACAGTGCAACCCTCTGCAGACAGCGCCGCCGAGCTGATGTGGTTCAAGAGCAGCTACAGCACCGGCGAAGGTCCCGAGTGCGTCGAGGTCGCCTCCGCCCCCGGTACCGTCCGCGTCCGGGACTCAAAGGACAAGGCAGGCGCGCAACTCGCCTTCGCAGACGGCTCATGGGCGGCGTTCGTCCCGTTCGCGGCCTCCCGCTAGCGCCCAGTCGCTCACCTGCCCAGCAGTGCGGTGAGCGCGCCCACCGGGTCGGCGTCCGGGGTGCCGCGCGGCCACCAGTCCTCGCGGCCGGCGTCCGATTCATAGCCGTACCAGAGGCCGTCGCGGCCGAAGCGGAGCTGGATGGAGTCCGTGGAGAGGTGGTTGCGCCAGGGACGGAAGTACGGGAAGTCGGCGGCGATCAGGGCCGGGCGGGCGCGGTCGAAGGGGCCCGCCGGCGGGTCCCAGGGGTCTTCGAGTACGGCCAGGGCTTCGAGACCCCCTTGGCGCCAGGCGGCCACCGCGCGGGCCAGGTCGGTGGGGGTGTGGTCGGTGGCCGCGGCGAGATCGCGGTAGAGGGCGCGGGTGGAGGCGGTCAGGCCGGATCCGGGGTGGGCGGCGGCCAGGCGGACCGCGTCCTGCCATTCCGTCAGCTCCGCGGTGGGGTCGGTGCCTGTGGTGAGGAGGGTGTGGGCGCGGGCGGCCGCCTCGGTGGCCAGGAGGTCCAGGGCCAGGGGGTCGGGGGCGCCGGGCATGTGGGGTAGGCGGTGGGCGTCCGGGGTGGGCGGGGCCGGAACGGGGCGGGAGCATGGGGAGTGAGCGCCGGGCCAGGGCCTCGTCGGCCGGGACCGTCGGCACGGGGGTGGCGGTGGCCGCGGTGGTGCGCTCGGCGGCCGACCGGGTCGCGTTCCGGTGGGAGAGCGAGGCGAGGATGTCGCGCTCTCCCATACCGCGCATCAGGAACAGGACGAACGGGTCCTCGTCCAGCAGCCTCGCCGTCTGATAGCAGAGCGCGGCCGCGTGCTTGCAGGGGTAACCGTCGTCCGGGCAGGAGCAGTCGGGGATCAGATCACCCGGCGTGGGCAGCAGATCCGCCGCGGTCGCCAGCGCGTGCGGGACATCCTTGTCGAGCAGCGCCGCGATGTGGTCCGGTCGGGCCGCCGCGGCGGCCAGGAAGTCGTCCCAGTCGGCGTCGCTGAGGGTACGGAGGCGGATCTCCGTGCGGTACGGGCGCGGCCTGCTGCCGTGGACGTACGCCATGACCCGGCCCGGCGTGACCGTGATCGCGTCGACATGGCCACGGCCGGCGTACGCGCGGCCCCGGGCGAGACGAGCCCGGTCCAACGCCATGTCCTCCAGCGCCTCCACCCAGGTGTTGCCCCACCAGCTGGATGCGAACTCCTCGCCCTTGGCGTCCCTGAGCGGCTCCATGGCCGGAAACGTACGGCGGCGGTCGTCGTACCGGGGAGGGGTGCGCGGGGTCATGACGGCCTCCGCAGCGAGACGAGGTCGGCCAGCTCTCGGTCGGTCAGTTCGGTCAGGGCCGCCTCTCCCGAGCCGAGGACCGCGTCGGCCAACGCCCGCTTGGAGGCGAGCATTTCGGCGATGCGGTCCTCCACCGTGCCCTCCGCGATCAGGCGGTGGACCTGCACCGGCTGTGTCTGGCCGATGCGGTACGCCCGGTCCGTCGCCTGCTCCTCGACCGCCGGGTTCCACCAGCGGTCGAAGTGGATGACATGGCCCGCCCGGGTGAGGTTCAGACCGGTGCCCGCGGCCTTGAGGGAGAGGATGAAGACGGGTGTCTCGCCGGACTGGAAGCGGTCCACCATGCGCTCGCGCTCCGCCACCGGCGTTCCCCCGTGCAGGAGTTGGGACGGGATCGCCCGGGAGGCGAGGTGCGCCGACAGGATGCGGGCCATCGATACGTACTGGGTGAAGATCAGGACCGAGCCGTCCTCCGACAGGATCGTCTCCACGAGCTCGTCCAGGAGTGACAGCTTGCCGGAGCGGCCCGCCAGCCTCGCCGTCTCTTCCTTCAGGTACTGGGCGGGGTGGTTGCAGATCTGCTTGAGCGCGGTCAGCAGCTTCATCACCAGGCCGCGGCGCGCGATGCCCTCGGCGCTCTCGATCGCCGCCATCGTCTCCCGTACGACCGCTTCGTACAGCGAGGCCTGCTCGCGGGTGAGCGCGACGGGATGGTCGGACTCCGTCTTCGGCGGCAGCTCGGGCACGATGCCCGGATCGGACTTCTTGCGGCGCAGGAGGAAGGGGCGGACCAGCCGGGAGAGCCGCTCGACCGCGTGGTCGTCCTCCCCGTTCTCCACCAGGCGCGCGTGCCGGGAGCGGAAGGCCTTCAGCGGGCCGAGCAGTCCGGGGGTCGTCCAGTCCAGGAGCGCCCACAGCTCGGAGAGGTTGTTCTCGACGGGCGTTCCGGTCAGGGCGACGCGCGCGGGGGTGGGAATGGTGCGCAGCGCCTTGGCGGTCGCCGAGAACGGGTTCTTGACGTGCTGCGCCTCGTCGGCGACGACCATTCCCCAGCTGTGCGCGGCCAGTTGGTCCGCGCTGGTGCGCATCGTGCCGTACGTGGTGAGGACGAAGCCGCCGTCGAGCTCGGGCAGTGTGCGGTCGGCACCGTGGAAGCGGCGCACCGGCACGCCGGGGGCGAAGCGGTTGATCTCCCGCTGCCAGTTGCCGAGCAGTGAGGCCGGGCAGACGACCAGCGTCGGGGCCGTACGCGCGCGGTGGAGGTGGAGGGCGATCACCGTGACCGTCTTGCCGAGGCCCATGTCGTCCGCGAGGCAGCCGCCGAGTCCGAGCGAGGTCATCAGGTCCAGCCAGGCCAGGCCCCGGAGTTGGTAGTCGCGCAGTGTGGCGGCGAGGCCCGCCGGGGGTGCGACGGGGGTGGAGGCCGCGGTGAGCCGGTCGCGCAGGGTCGCGAGCGCTCCCGTCGGCAGCGCCTCCACCGTCTCGCCGTCCACCTCCGCCGTGCCGGTCAGCGCCACGGCCAGCGCGTCGACCGGCTGGAGCAGCCCCAGCTCCCGCTTGCGCGCCTTCCGTACGAGATCGGGGTCGAGCACCACCCACTGGTCCCGCAGTCGCACGATCGGGCGGTGCGACTCGGCCAGCGCGTCCATCTCGCGCTCGGTCAGCGGATCGCCGTCGAGGGCCAACTGCCAGTTGAACTTGAGGAGTTCCTCGCTGTCGAAGAACGGCGTGCCGTCCGTCGCCGAGCCGGGCGCGGACCGTACGACCGCGGCGGCCGAGAGGGAACGGGCCAGCTCCTTCGGCCAGTGCACGGCCACTCCGGCGGCGGCCAGGCGCGCCGCCCCCGGCCCCAGGAGCTCGTACAGCTCGTCCTCGGTGAGCGGCAGCACATCGGGCACGTCCCGCTCGAGCAGGCCGGCGAGCGGCGGCCAGACCCGGGCCGCGCGGCGCAGCGCCAGCACCGCGTCGATCCGGGCGCGCGGCCCGAAGTGCTCGTCGCCGTCGCCCGCCCAGAGCCGGGCCGCGTCGATGACGAGCGTCGGATCGGCGAGGCTGTGCACCTGGACGAGGGCCGCGCCGGCATTCCGCTCGGCCCCGTCCTCCTCGGCGATGTCGAAGAGCTCGAACGCGGAGAGGTCGAGGCGCAGGGAGACCCGCACCCCCGCGTCCATGCCCGCCGCGGCCTCAGCCGCCCACTCCCTCGCCCCGGGCAGATACTGCGCGGAGACGGCCGCGAACGGCGCCCCCGCGGCGTACACGGCGGCGGGCGTACGCGGCAGGGCGTCGGCCACCGCGTCGAAGAACGACCGCACGAGCGCCTCGGGGTCCGGCAGCTGCAGCGGCGTGAGCTCCGGGACGGCGATGGCATGCGCCTCGTACGGCATGGCGGCGGCGATCGCCCTCAGCTGGGCGATGTCGTCGGCGTCCAGCGGGCCCGCCCGCCATGCGTCGTGATCGGTGACGGTCAGGCCCGGCAGCAGCCTGCCGCGCGCCACGAGATGGACGGCATGCAGCGCGGCGGCGCCCCAGCAGGCGGTGGCGGGGTGCGCGGCCGGGTCATGACGGGCTCGGGTCAGCAGCGGTACGGCCTCGGCGATCGGCAGCAGCACGGCGGGGACGGTACGGCTACGGATGCCCGTGCCATCGCGGCCTACGACGGTGAGCTCATCGGTGGCGTCCCCGAGCCGGTCGCCGAGCCGGTCGCCGAACCCGTCACCGAGCCGGTCGCCGTCCGGATCCCAGAAGGCGACCCGCCCCTCGCGCGGCAGCGCCGCCGGCACGAAGACCGCGGCACGGGTGTGCAGCAGCTGCCGCGTCTCGGACGTCATCGGGTCACCTCGCTCCCGCAGGTCGCGTACCGAAGTACTGGATCTACGACCTTACGGGTGGGGTCTGACAATGGGCCCCGACAGCCTATGAGACGGCGCTCCCGAGCGGGTGCGCCGATGCCCGGCGCGATGTGGGTGAAGGCCGGGCGCACTCACGCGGCGGGCGGCACGGCCGGCGGCAGAGGCGGCACCGGCTGCACCGGCGGCGGCTCCAATGCCTCCTGCTCCTCGGCCCGCGCCGGCGGCTCCACGGACGTGGGCTCCCCCGACGTCGGCTGCGCGATCTGGGACTGCGCGGGCTGGGACTGCCCCGACGACGCGGGCTGCTGGGCACGTTCCAAGAAGCGCAGCAGCTCGACCGGGAACGGCAGCACCAGCGTGGAGTTCTTCTCGGCCGCGACCGCGACCACCGTCTGCAACAGCCTCAGCTGAAGCGCGGCGGGCTGCTCGGCCATCACCCCGGCCGCCTCGGCCAGCTTCTTGGAGGCCTGCAGCTCCGCGTCGGCGTTGATGACCCGCGCCCGGCGCTCCCGGTCCGCCTCCGCCTGCCGCGCCATCGACCGCTTCATGGCCTCGGGCAGGGACACGTCCTTGATCTCCACCCGGTCGATCTGCACACCCCACCCCATCGCCGGACTGTCGATCATCAACTCCAGCCCCTGATTGAGCTTTTCGCGGTTGGACAGCAGATCATCCAGATCACTCTTGCCGATGATCGAACGCAGCGACGTCTGCGCCATCTGCGAGACCGCGAACCGATAGTCCTCGACCTGCACGATCGCGTCGGAGGCGTCGATGACCTTGAAATAGATCACCGCGTCCACCCGCACCGTCACGTTGTCCCGCGTAATACCGTCCTGCGCGGGAACCGGCATCGTCACGATCTGCATATTGACCTTACGCAACCGGTCAACGGCAGGAACGATCATGGTGAAGCCCGGCCCGCGCACAGTGCCGCGCAGCCGGCCGAGGCGGAAGACCACGCCCCGCTCGTACTGCTTGACCACCTTGGCAGCCGCCACCACATAGACGAAACAACCGGCCGCGACCGCAGCGCCCACAGCCACCAGCTCTTCGACCATCAGGGCACCCCCTACCGTCCGAGCCGGGTATTAATTACCACGATATGCCCGGTATACCCCCTCGGTCGAGCCTCCCACTCTCCCCTGCCGCCGCAGCGCCGGTCATCAGACCCATGAACCGGAGGGCTCAGATCTCGAACCAGCCGTGCCCGCCGTACCAGTGGCCGCCCGCCCGCAGATGGTCGCCGATGGCGCGCTCCACGCCGGTACGGCGCGGCAGCCCGTCCGGCAGCAGCTCCGGGTCGCCGAACACGAACCCGACCGGGCCGCCGTCGTCGACCTCCTTCGCCTCGTACGCGGGCCGGAAGCGGCCCTGGAAGCGGACGATGTTGGACTCCTTCGGCAGACACTCGGCAAGCTGCGGGTCGAGCAGCCAGGAGTGGCAGGTGGCGACCCGGTACGGCTCCTCCGGAAAGTGCCGGGCGAAGAAGTCCCGGGCCCGCGCCAGCGATCGGTCGCAGGTCGCGGGCGAGATCGGCCCGAGGAAGTCCGGGACATGGAGATCCAGGGCGAAGTCGCCGGGCCCGAGCGGCAGTCCGGCCGCCCGCACGGCCTCACCGGTCCGGCCGCCGAGCCGGGAGCGCTGGAACTGCAGCCGCCCCAGCTGGTAGAGCTCGCCCCGGAAGTGCAGCCCGATCCAGCCCGGTATCAGCAGTCCGCCCGTGCCGTGCCGCCGCCGGTGAACGGCCATATTGCGGCCGAGGTCGGCGAGCGTACGGCGGGAGACCTCGTCCGGTACGGAACGCTCACGGTGGTAGGCCCGTACGTACGGAAGGGCCGCGACAAACACGTACACCGGGAGGTAGCGGCCCACCGCCCCCGATTCCTCGGGCATCCGGGGCAGTTCCCCTCCCCCGCCGACCTTTCCCATGTCCTGGACCAGCTCCGCCGCGCCCGCATCCAGCAGCCGGCGCAGCCCTGGGTCCGACAGCATCCGGCCGCGCAGAGCGAGGAGTTCATTGATGTCCTCGTGCGGCACCGCGAGATCCAGCAGAGCCTCGGCCAGGTCGTCGGCTTCCGGCAGGTCCAGCAACGTACTTGTCACCAGCGACTCCTCCCCCTCCGGTATCAGTTGAGCAGGTCGGTCGCGCGGGTCGATCGCGCTCGTCGATTGTGCGGATCAGGCGTACGCATCGGAAGGCGGACAGCGGTCGTACGGGTGCATTCTGGAGGAGGAGATGCGATGGCCATGCGCACTGGGAGTGAACCGACGACTGCACGCAGTCCCCTGCGGCTGCGGTTCTGGCTGAGTGTGTGGGGCCTGATCTGGGCAGCCGCGGGCACGGCGTTCTTCACACTCGCCGGCCGGCCCGGCTGGGCGGCCGCCTGCGGTGTGCTGCTGCTGATCGTGGCGGTCGATCTGGCCATGGTCCTGCGCCATATCCACCAGGGCCCGCACTACCAGCCGGGCCGCGACATCCCGCCGTACGAACCGGACCACGGCGGCCACGGCCCGGTCGGCAGAGGTGGACGCTGACGCGGTCAGGCCTCCGCGTCGAAGCGAGCGGCCCTCATGTACTCCGGCTTCGGGTCCAGCGCGGCCGCCAGGCGGAAGTGACGCTTCGCCTGTTCCGGGCGGCCGGAACGCTCGAAGGTGCGGGCCAGTGCGAAGTGGGCGAACGCGTTGTCCGGCTCGCGCTCCAGGACCAGCTCGAACTCGAGCTCGGCCGGGCGCAGTTGCGCCGCCGCGAAGAAGGCGCGAGCGCGCAGCAGCCGCGCCGCCGTGTTCTCCGGGTGGGCCGCTATCACCGAGTCCAGCAGCTTCACGGCCCCGCGCGGATCCCGCGCGGCCAGCAAGTGCTCAGCCGCGCGGTAGTCGATGACGTGCGTCTCCGGGTTGCTCTTGGGCACGGTCACATCCTTCCCCTCGCTGCACGGTTCCAACACCGGGTCCGACAACGCTATTCCGGCGAAGGGACGAACAGCCGGTTCAGCCCGGCGCTCGGCGGGGACTCAGAGCGCGGTGACCGCCAGCACGAGGGCGATCACCACCAGTGCCAGCCCGGCGATCACGAATCCCTTGTCGACACGGGTACGCGCATGCCCGTCCAGGACGACATCGCGCGGATCCTCCGGGTCGTACGAGAGCCGCACACTGCTCCCCGACTCCAATGGCGCCTGTAGCGGCACGGGCGAGACGATCTCCATCACCCGGCCGTCCTCCGTCTCGTACTGCAGCAGCGGCCGCTCGACTCCCGGCGGCGCGGGCTTCACCAGGGCGATGGCGAAGTGCCCCGAGGCGGCGATCCGGCGGGTCTGCCGCAGGCCGTACGCACCGGCGAGCGCGGCGACCAGGCCGCCGATGGCGGTGAAGGCCGCGAAGACGATCTGCACCTCATCGATGCTAGGCCGACCCGGCCGTTCGTTTGCGGGATGTTATTGATCGCGGGAGCTCATTGACGGATGCCTAACGCGGAGCGGACCCCGTGGCGGCGCGCTGTGTGAGCTCCGCCCACACCTTGCGGACCTGGGGCTCCAGATCCTCCAGCGGCCCGTCGTTGTCGATGACCAGGTCGGCGATGGCCCGCCGCTGCTCGCGCGTGGCCTGCGCGGCCATCCGTGCACGCGCCTCGGACTCTGCCATTCCGCGCAGCCGCACCAGCCGGTCCAGCTGGGTCTCGGGCGAGGCGTCCACCACGACCACCAGGTTGTACAGCCCCGCCAGCTTGTTCTCCGCGAGCAGCGGTACGTCGTGGATCACGACCGCGTCCGGCCCTGCCATGCCCTCCAGCTCCATGGAGCGCGCCCCCACCAGCGGATGGACGATCGCGTTGAGCGTCGCCAGGCGCTCGGGGTCGGAGAAGACGATCGAGCCGAGCTTCGGCCGGTCCAGGGTCCCGTCGGGGTTGAGGATCTCCGGGCCGAAAGCCTCGGCAACGGCAGCGAGCCCCGGCGTTCCGGGCTCGACGACCTCGCGAGCGATCTTGTCGGCGTCGATCAGCACCGCCCCGTACGACTCGAGCAGACGGGAGACTTCGCTCTTGCCGGCTCCGATTCCGCCGGTCAGGCCCACCTTCAGCATGGGCCGCAGCCTACGCGAGCCCCGCGTGCGGGCGCCCTACGCGTCGCCCTCCCGCTCCGCGAGGAAGCGCTCGAATTCGAGGCCGATCTCGTCGGCGGACGGCAGGTCCACCGGCTCGGCGACCAGGCTGCCCCTGGTCTCGGCACCCGCCACCGCGTCGTACTGGTGCTCAAGTCCCTGCACCAGCGACACCAGCTCCTCGTCGCCCTCGCCGATCTGCCGGTCGATCTCGGTCTGAGTGCGATGGGCTTCGGTGCGCAGGGAGTGCGCGACAGCCGGCAGGACCAGGCCCGTCGCGGCCGTGATCGCCTCCAGGGCGGTCAGCGCGGCGTCCGGGTAGGAGGAACGCGCGACATAGTGCGGCACATGTGCGGCAACGCCCAGAACGTCGTGACCCGACTCCATCAGGCGGTACTCCACCAGCGACTCGGCGCTGCCCGGCACCTGCGCCTCGTCGAAGGGGCTGCGGTGGCCCGGCATGAGGTCCGTGCGGTTGCCGTGCGGTGTGAGGCCTACGGGACGGGTGTGCGGGACACCCATCGGGATGCCGTGGAAGTTGACCGCGAGCCGCACTCCGAGGCGCTCGACGATCTGTCCGACGGCAGCGGCGAAGCGCTCCCACTCCACGTCCGGCTCGGGGCCGGACAGCAGCAGGAACGGCGCGCCCGTGGCGTCCTGGACGAGCCGGACGTCGAGCGTCGGGGTCTCGTAGGCGCTCCAGCGGTCGCGGCGGAAGGTCAGCAGCGGGCGGCGGGCCCGGTAGTCCACGAGTCTGTCGTGGTCGAAGCGGGCCACCACCTGGTGGGGAAGCGTCTCGAGCAGGTTGTCGACGATCTGCTCGCCGGTCTCACCCGCGTCGATGTATCCGTCGAAGTGGTACAGCATGACCAGGCCGGCCGACTCCTGTGCGAGCGCCATGTCGACGACCGCGAGGCCCTTCGGCTCCCATTCGTACAAACCCTGCGGATCAAGCACGATTACCGCTCCTCCTCGTGTTCTTAGGCAAGAACGCGTGGTGGTGCATGAGCATTCCCGTCATCGCGTGATGAACACCTGGAGCAGAACGCTCAGTTCGCGGCAACCGTACGGAGCTGCCGACCGAGCCGCCCTGTTGGTCCGGACCTTGACACGTCTCCGGCCCGTCCCTACCGTCACGGGGCAGCGCACGTTCAGAGACACGCCCACTGTCCGCATACGAGAACGCTCGAATCCCGGACCCGATACCCGGACCCGACGGGAAGGCAACCCCACATGCGTACCCGAAAGCTGCTCCCCGCCCTGCTGGCCTCCGCAGTCGCGGCCGGCGGACTGTCCTTGCTCGCCACTCCTGCGAAAGCTGCCACGGTCATCGATGTGACCACGGCCGCCCAGCTGAAGTCGGCGCTGACCGCCGCTCGCCCCGGCGACACGATCCGGCTCGCCGACGGCAGGTACACCGGCAACTTCAAGGCGACGACGCCCGGCACCTCCGGATCCCGGATCACCCTGACCGGATCCTCGAAGGCCGTACTCACGGCCGGCGGCGGCTACGGCCTCCACCTCAACGGCGCCTCGTACTGGACCGTCAAGGGCGTCACCGTCACCGGTGGCCAGAAAGGGATCATGACGGACACGGCCGACGGCGTCGTCATCGACTCGGTCACCGTGCACGGACTGGACATGGAGGGCGTCCACTTCCGCAAGTCCAGCCGCAACGGCGTCATCAAGAACTCGCGGATCTACGACACCGGCAACAACGGCAGCGGCATGGGCGAGGGCGTCTACGTCGGCTCGGCGGGCGGCACGTCCGACAAGAGCGACAACGTACAGATCCTGGGCAACACCATCGGTCCGGACGTCGGCGGCGAGGCCATCGACATCAAGGAAGGCACCACCGGCGCGAAGATCACCGGCAATACCTTCGACGGCCGCGGTCTGACCGGCGCCAACTTCGACGACTCCTGGGTCGATGTGAAGGGCAACAACGTCCTCGTCGAGAACAACACCGGCAAGAACACCACCAACAACGGCTATGAGACCCACACCCAGCAGAGCGGCTGGGGCTGCGGCACCGTCTTCCGCAGCAACACGTCGGATCTGCGCGGCTCCACCGGCGACAAGCAACTCGCCATCAACGTCACCAACAACAGCTCCAGTTGCAGGACGACCGTCTACGCCGGCAACACCGTCACCGGCGGCAAGGGCCTGACGAACATCCCCATAACGCCGTAGAAAATGTCCGTGCCCCATAACGCGGTAAGGCCCGCTCCCCAGGGGGGAGCGGGCCTTACTTCAGCTAGTTACCAGCTGGGGTCAGAGCGTCAGCTCTGGCCACCGGCCAGCTTCTCGCGCAGGGCAGCCAGGGCCTCGTCCGACGCCAGGGCGCCGGAGTTGTCGTCCGACTCCGAGGAGTACGAACCACCCGAGACACCAGCGGCGGCACCCGCACCGGCGGCCGGGGCGGCAGCACCCTCGGCAGCGGCGGCCTCGTCGGCCTCGCGGGACTTGATGACCTGGGCCTGGTGCTGCTCGAAGCGCTGCTGCGCCTCGGCGTACTGGGTCTCCCACACCTCACGCTGGGACTCGAAGCCCTCGAGCCAGTCGTTGGTCTCGGGGTCGAAGCCCTCGGGGTAGATGTAGTTCCCCTGGTCGTCGTACGACGCGGCCATGCCGTACAGCGTCGGGTCGAACTCGACCGAGGCCGGGTCGCCGCCGAAGGCCTCGTTGGCCTGCTTCAGCGAGAGGCTGATGCGGCGGCGCTCGAGGTCGATGTCGATGACCTTGACGAAGATCTCGTCGTTGACCTGGACGACCTGCTCCGGGATCTCCACGTGGCGCTCGGCCAGCTCGGAGATGTGGACCAGACCCTCGATGCCCTCGTCGACGCGCACGAACGCACCGAACGGAACGAGCTTGGTGACCTTACCCGGGACGACCTGACCGATCTGGTGCGTACGGGCGAACTGCTGCCACGGGTCTTCCTGCGTCGCCTTGAGCGACAGGGAGACGCGCTCGCGGTCCATGTCGACGTCGAGAACCTCGACGGTGACTTCCTGGCCGACCTCGACAACCTCGGAGGGGTGGTCGATGTGCTTCCAGGAGAGCTCGGAGACGTGGACGAGACCGTCGACGCCACCCAGGTCCACGAAGGCACCGAAGTTGACGATCGAGGAGACGACGCCGGAGCGGACCTGACCCTTCTGCAGGGTGGTGAGGAACGTCTGGCGAACCTCGGACTGGGTCTGCTCGAGCCAGGCGCGGCGGGACAGGACCACGTTGTTGCGGTTCTTGTCCAGCTCGATGATCTTCGCCTCGAGCTCCTTGCCCACGTAGGGCTGGAGGTCGCGGACACGGCGCATCTCGACGAGGGAAGCCGGCAGGAAGCCACGGAGGCCGATGTCGAGGATGAGACCACCCTTGACCACCTCGATGACGGTGCCGGTGACGATGCCGTCCTCTTCCTTGATCTTCTCGATGGTGCCCCAGGCACGCTCGTACTGAGCGCGCTTCTTCGAGAGGATCAGGCGGCCTTCCTTGTCCTCCTTCTGGAGAACCAGGGCCTCGATCTCGTCGCCGACCTTGACGACCTCGTTCGGGTCGACATCGTGCTTGATCGAGAGCTCGCGGCTCGGGATCACGCCTTCGGTCTTGTAACCGATGTCGAGCAGGACCTCGTCCCGGTCGACCTTCACGATGACGCCGTCGACGATGTCGCCGTCGTTGAAGTACTTGATCGTCTCGTCGATCGCGGCCAGGAAGGCTTCCGCGTTACCGATGTCGTTGACCGCTACCTGCGGAGGGGTGGTGGCGGTGGTCTCGGTGCTGCTCGTCATGTGGGTAAGGGCTCCGGTACGGACAGTGAGTCGTAGGTACTGCTACGCCGGGAGCCCGTATCGCAGCTGTATAAAAGCCGGACAGCCTGAGAAGCGCCGACCCGGCTCGTGTTTTCGCAAACACCGCCCGGGGCGCCTCGTGAACCGAGGGGACATGCATACAGATGCGAGCGCGGCCTGCTCTGTCTGAGGCGCGCAGGCCCGCAGCGCAACTTGTAGCATACGGGGGCAGCCGGACAGGGTCAATGCGCGAAGGCGCACACCCGGGGCGGAACGCCCATACCCGGCACAACTAATGTTTGCCGAGGCCACCATGGCCGTCATTGACCGCCCTGGCCGCCATTGGCCGCGCTGCACGCAAACTACAACGACGGTGACGATGTTCCAAGATTTTGAGCCGGAAGCCACGCGCCGTAACACCGACGACTCGGAGAGCAGCCGGGCCAGCCGCGGCTGGTGGGACCGGAACGCCGATGAGTACCAGACCGAGCACGGCGCGTTCCTGGGGGACGACCGTTTCGTATGGGGGCCGGAAGGGCTCGACGAGGCGGATGCCGGCCTGCTGGGTCCTGCCGGGTCGCTGAAGGGGCTCGGCATCCTGGAGATCGGCGCGGGCGCGGCGCAGTGCTCACGATGGCTGGCCGCGCAGGGCGCGCGCCCGGTGGCCCTGGACCTCTCCCACCGGCAGCTCCAGCACGCGCTCAGGATCGGCGACGAGATCCCGCTGGTGGAGGCGGACGCGGGGGCGCTGCCCTTCCGGGACGGTTCGTTCGACCTGGCGTGCTCGGCGTACGGCGCGGTTCCGTTCGTGGCCGACCCGGTGCAGGTCTTCCGGGAGGTACGGCGCGTGCTGCGGCCCGGCGGGCGGTGGGTCTTCTCCGTCACGCACCCGATCCGCTGGGCGTTTCCCGACGAGCCGGGCCCCGAGGGGCTCTCGGTGGCCGCGTCGTACTTCGACCGCACCCCGTACGTCGAACAGGACGAGCGGGGGCGCGCGGTCTATGTCGAGCACCACAGGACACTCGGCGACCGGGTGCGGGACGTGGTGGCTGGGGGCTTCCGGCTGGTGGATCTGGTCGAGCCGGAGTGGCCGGCCTGGAACAGCCAGGAGTGGGGCGGCTGGTCGCCACTGCGCGGGAATCTCATCCCGGGCACGGCGATCTTCGTCTGCGAGCGCGACTGAGAGCGACCCGAGTGCGGGCCCCAGGATCACCCGCCGGGCTCGTGGGAGACCAGCCGCACGGCTCTTGGGAGACTGGGGCGGTGATCCGCGAAGACGTTCTCGGCAGCCTGCCCGTATACACCGCCGTGCCTGCGCTCACGCGTGCGCTCGACGCGCACGGGTGCGCGGTGCTGTGCGCGCCGCCCGGAACCGGGAAGACCACGCTCGTACCCCTGGTGCTGTCGGGACTGGTGGGTGGCGGTCCTGTGCGGCGCGTGGTGGTCGCCGAGCCGCGGCGGATCGCGGCGCGGGCCGCGGCCAGACGGATGGCGTGGCTGCTGGGCGAGAGTGCCGGCGGCAAGGTGGGCTTCACCGTGCGCGGGGAACGGGTGGTCGGGCGCGGGACGGTGGTCGAGGTCGTGACCACCGGTGTGCTGCTGCAGCGGCTTCAGCGCGACCAGGAGCTGGCCGGGGTCGATGTGGTGATCATCGACGAGTGCCACGAGCGGCATCTGGACGCGGACACGGTGGCCGCGTTTCTGCTGGATGTACGGGCCGCGCTGCGGCCCGAGCTGCGGCTGGTGGCGGCCTCGGCGACCACGGACGCGCAGGGCTGGGCACGGCTGCTCGGCGATGCGCCGGTGGTGGAGGCGCAGGGCGTCGCGCATCCGGTGGACGTGGTGTGGGCTCCACCGGCGCGACCCGTTCGGCCTCCGCACGGGATGCGGGTCGACCCGGTGCTGCTGACCCATGTGGCCTCGGTGGTGCGTCGGGCGCTCGTCGAGCGCGCGGGCGATGTGCTGTGCTTCCTGCCCGGCGTGGGTGAAATCGGCCGGGTGGCGGGCCAGTTGGGGGATGTGGGCGCGGATGTCCTGCAGGTCCACGGGCGGGCACCGGCAGCCGTGCAGGACGCGGTGCTGTCCGGTGGCTCCGGGCGCCGGGTCGTGCTCGCGACCGCGGTGGCCGAGTCGTCGCTGACCGTGCCGGGCGTGCGGGTCGTCGTGGACGCGGGTCTCGCGCGCGAGCCGCGCACCGATCACGCGCGGGGTCTGAGCGCGCTGACCACGGTGCGCGTCTCGCAGGCGGGGGCGCGGCAGCGGGCGGGACGTGCGGGACGCGAGGCCCCGGGCACGGTGTACCGGTGCTGGACCGAGGCGGAGGACGCGCGGCTGACGCGGTTCGCATCGCCCGAGATCAAGGTCGCCGACCTGGCGGCGTTCGCCCTGCAGGTGGCGTGCTGGGGCGATCCGACGGCTGCCGGCCTGGCGCTCCTCGACCCGCCGCCGGCGGGTGCGCTGGCCGCGGCGCGCTCTGTCCTGACCGCGATCGGCGCGGTGGATGCGTCGGGCCGGGCGACCGAACGAGGCGTACGGATGGCCCGGTTGGGCCTGCACCCCCGGCTCGCGCGGGCGCTGCTCGACGGCGCGCGGGAGGTGGGCGCGCGCCGGGCGGCGGAGGTCGTCGCGCTGCTGAGCGAGGAGCCGCCGCGGGAGTACGGCGACGATCTGGGGGCGGCGTGGCGCGCGGCCCGGCGGGGCGGCGACTCGTATGCGGGGCGCTGGCGCTCCGAAGCGGAACGCCTGCGGCGGGCCTTTCCCCACCCCGCCCCTTCCCGTAACCGGGGCTCCGCCCCGGACCCCGCGCCTCAAACGCAGGCGGGGCCGGAGAGTACGGACGCCGTCGCCGGGCTCATCGCCGCGCTCGCGTTCCCCGAGCGAGTCGCCAGGGCCCGCGGTGAGGGCACGTTCCTGATGGCGTCCGGGACCGCCGGCGAACTGCTCGCCGGGTCGGGGCTGCGTAACGCGCCCTGGCTGGCCGTCGCCGTCGCTGACCGTCCCGCTCATTCCGCATCCGCGCGGGTGCGGCTCGCCGCCGTCATCGACGAGGAGACCGCGCGTACGGCCGCCGCGCACCTGCTCGCCTCCGGCGAGGAGGTCCACTGGGAGAACGGCGATGTCGTCGCCCGCGAGGTGGAGCGGCTGGGAGCCGTCGAGCTCTCCGTGCGTCTGCTGAAGTCGCCGGACCCCGCTCTCGTACGCGAGGCCCTGCTCGAGGGAGTACGGCGCGAGGGGCTCGGGCTGCTGCGCTGGACGCGCGAGGCGGAAGGGCTGCGCGAGCGGCTCGCCTTTCTGCACCGGGTATGGGGGGCGCCCTGGCCCGATGTGTCGGACGCCGCGCTGCTGGACCGTACGCAGGAGTGGCTGGAGCCTGAACTGTCCAGAGCTCGGCGGCGGGCCGATCTCGGTCGCATCCAGGCCGGCCAGGCGCTGCAACGGCTGCTGCCCTGGGCGACCGGGGACGCGGCCCGGCTGGACGAGCTGGCGCCGGAGCGGATCGAGGTGCCGAGCGGATCGCGGATCCGCGTCGAGTACGGCGGGCCGCAGCCGGTCCTCGCGGTGAAGCTCCAGGAGCTGTTCGGACTGCGTGAGACGCCCACGGTCTCGGGGGTGCCGGTGCTGGTGCATCTCCTCTCCCCCGCCGGCCGGCCGGCCGCCGTCACCGCGGACCTGGCGTCGTTCTGGAAGGGCGGATACCGGTCCGTGCGGGCGGAGTTGCGCGGCCGCTACCCGAAGCACCCCTGGCCGGAGGACCCGGCGACCGCCGAGCCGACCCGGCACACCAAGGCGCGGCTCAGCAGGGAGAGCTGACGCGGCGGTCCGTCAGGCCGGCACCGGCTCGGGCTCCGGCTCACGCTCCGCCGCCGGCGGGTGCGGCCGGCGGCTGCGGGCCTCGAGGACCAGGGCGAGCGCCAGCAGTCCGCCGCCGAGCACCAGGAAGCCCCACGGCAGATACGAGGTCATCAGCAGCACCAACTGACGCTGGGACTTGACCAGTTCGACGGTCGAGTCGATGTAGTCCGCGCGCATCTTCACATGTCCGGCGAACGCGGTGACCTTGTCCCGGCCGCCCAGCAGTGTCCCGCCGCGCAGCTCCTCCCGGTGGATCTCCTCGCCGTTGACCGGGGCTCCGGTGACCGGGTCGACCCAGAACATCCGCTTGGTGGTGTACCAGCGGGTGGTGCCCGTCTGCTTCTCCAGCGTCGTCGCGTCGACGCCCGGGATGGGCATCTTCTTCGGGTACGGCACCTTGGTCCAGGGAATCGTCTGGTCGAAGTAGTAGACGTCGAGCCCGCGGAACTTCTGCGTCCCCTTGTAGTGGATGGGCGCCGATGTACGGGCCTGGGCGTCGAAGTACTCGTAGTCCCGCTTCTCGGTGAGGAACGGCCACTTGAACTCGATGCCCTCGCGCCGTACCGCGTCGCCGTCGACCATCTCGCCGGTGGCGTGCACGGGCGCCTGGCTGTGGGCGTCGAAGATATAGCGCTCGGGGATCTGGGAGACCATCTTGCCGTCGGGACCCTGGACGTAGGAGAGCGAGTCCCAGACGACGACATCGCGGCCCGCGCTGCGCTCGATCTTCTCGGACTCCTCCACATTTCCCTTGAGGGTCTGCACGATGGTGACCTTCTCGACCTCCTTCGCCTTCAGGGTCCCGTAGTCGAGGAGGGTCGCGGGCTTCGCCTCGAGCACCATCTCCTGATACTGGCCGGGCGGGATCTTCGCGAGCCGCGGGAAGGCGTACCAGCGCAGCAGCGGTGAAAGAGCGGCGAAGAAGACGGCGAAGGCGAGGAGTACGAGGCTCACTCTGCGGCGCATGGTCCGGCCCTCCTACTTCCTGGGGCCGGGGACGGTGGTCAGCAGCGGTTCGGGCGAGGTCTCGCCGGGAGGTGCGCCGATCGCCGTGATGGTGAGGACGAGGGCGAGGGCAGCGGCCAGCCCGACGGCTGCGGCGAGAAGTGCGCGCATGCTCGGCCTCCCGGGAGCTCGGATCCGGTTGGATCTGATACGGCGTCAGGGCGGGGGCACCGTAGCAATGGAGCCGCGAGATGAGAACACGTTTCACCACCGGCACATCACACCGCCCCGGCGCCGGCCGGCGGCACAGGGGCGGTGAAGGTGCGTGGTGGGTCAGGCGGCCGGGGCGGCGACCTCCAGCTCGATGGTCACGGTCGCGCCGCCCTCGGTGGTGAGGCGGAGCAGGAAGGTGCCCGTCGCGTCGTCCGCGTAGATCTTCGGGAGCTCCAGAACACCGTTGGCGTCGGTCTTGAGCTCGGTGAGCGTGCGGACCGTCTTGCCGTCGGCGTCCTTGAAGTACGGACCCTTGTCGTTCACGGCCGGGTTGTCCGCGGCGGTGATCATGGTGGCGGTCACCGCGACGCCCGAGGCGATGGCGCCCTTGTACGTGGCCGTGACCTCGACGGTGTCCGCGAACTCGGCGCCGGGGGCGGCCGTCAGGACCTTCTCGTCGGTCCTGGCGATCGCGTCCGCGGCCCGGGCCGTGACAGTCGCGGTGAAGTCGATGACGGGAGCCAGGGGAGCGGCCGCCGTGGCCCGCACCGTGAAGGTGCCGGTCTTCTCGCCCGCCTGGAGGGCCGGCGCATCGACCGTCCCGTCCGCGCCGGTGTACAGGACGACGCTCTTCTTGCCGCCGGGGAAGAGGGCGTCCGTGTCGCCGACGATCTCGAAGCGCACGGCCTGCGCCGGGACGGTACGGCCCGCGGCGTTCTTCACCCGCACCGTGGGCCGCGCGGTGAACTCCTGGCCCGCCATGGCGGCCAGCTCGCCGGTGCCCGCGTCCTCGATACGGGTGACGGGCGACGGGGCCGGGGGCGGCGTAGGTGGCGGGGTCGGCGTCGGTGGCGCGGTCGGCTTTCCGCCCGGGTCGCCACCCGGCTTCGGGGGGGTGGGAGGCGGGCTGGGCGTCCCGGACGCGGGCGGACTCGGTGTGGCACTGGGCGGCTGTGTCGAGCCAGGGCTGTCGGGGACGGTGGCGTCCGGCAGTACGCCGGTGCCGTCCGGGACTTCGTGGGTGCCGCGCTTGTAGTACTCGAACCAGGACAGAACCGTGCGCAGATACTCCTGCGAGTGGTTGTAGCCGAGGATCGCCCGGTCGAGATCCGCCTTGACCGCCAGGTCGCGGCCGTCGGCGCAGAGGTAGCGGCCCGCGGCGAGCGCGGCGTCGTAGATGTTGTTGGGGTCCCTGAGTCCGTCGGCGTTCGCGTCCTGGCCCCACGTTTCCCAGGTGGAGGGGATGAACTGCATCGGGCCGACCGCGCGGTCGTGCGTCGAGTCGCCGTCGTACGCGCCGTTGTCGGTGTCCGAGATGTTGGCGAAGCCGACGCCGTTGAGTACCGGGCCGAGGATCGGGGAGAGGGTGGTGCCGTCGGCGTCGACCTTGCCGCCGCGCGCCTGTCCGGACTCCACCTTGCCGATCGCGGCGAGCAGTTGCCACGGGACGTGGCAGCCGGGGTCAGTGCCCGCGATGGTCTGCTCCGCCTGCTTGTACGCCGCGAGGACGGTGGCCGGTATGCCCGATTCCGCCGTGCCCGTCGCGGGCAGATCTATGGAAGTGCCCGGTTTGCCGGGCGTGTTCAGCGGCGGCAGGTCGGTGTAGTACGGGGAGTTGCCGGTGACCGGGGTGCCGGGAGGCGGGGTCTCGTCGGCTGCTCCCTGGCTGCCGCCCGAGGGGGTGTGCGTGACACCGGGCGCCTGTGAGGCGGCGAGTGCGGCCACGGCTGCCGCGGCAATCGCGGTGGTGGTCGCCCCCCTGCGCAGTCGGCGGCCGAATTGCGCTGCCATACGTCTGGTCCCTCCCCATCGGCGGCTGTTCGCGCTCCCCAGCGCGGACTCAGGTGACCCTACGGCAACCGGAGACCCTGGAACACTGCCCCCTGACCGGCTTTCACCGGTTCGCCACCTCCCGTTTGCCCGGATTCCGGTCTTCCAACGTCACGCATACTGGGCGTCATTGATCCACAACGGTCGCAGGGGGCACACCACCATGCCGTTCACGCTGAGCCATGCCGCGGCCGTACTGCCGGGCATCCGGAGAGACGGGACCGGCCGCGGCCCCCTGCTCGCCTCGGCGCTCGTGATGGGCTCGTTCGCGCCCGATATGACGTACTTCGCGGCCACTGCCATTCCGGGAGCGATGGAGTTCGGGAGCTTCACGCACGCCCCGCTCGGGGTGCTGACCGTCGATGTGGCGATCGCCGCGGCGCTGGTGGCGGTGTGGCTGCTGCTGCGCGAACCACTGCTCGCGCTGCTGCCCGCCGCCTGGCGGGGGCGGGTGCACGCGTGTGTACAGGGGCGAGCGCCCGATGGTGGCGGGCGCCCGGCCTTCGCGCTCCGGTTCTACGTCTCGGCGGTCCTCGGCGCGAGCACCCACGTCGTGTGGGACGCCTTCACCCACCACGACCGGTGGGGCACGGAGCTGGTGCCGGTGCTCGGCGGGACGGTGGCGGGGCTGCCGGTGTACTCGTACGCGCAGTACGGCAGTTCGGCGCTCGCCCTCGTCGCCATGGTGTGGTTCCTGGTCTCCGCGCTGCGGCGGCAGCCGGCGGTCGCGTCGCCCGCTTCCGTGCCGGTACTCGACCGGCGGGGGCGATGGCTCGCGGGGGCGCTGCTGGGGATATGCGTACTGCTCGGCGTCGTACAGCGGTGTGCGCGCTGGTACGTGTACTACGGGCGGGTGGACTCGCCCCTCGACATCATCCCGA
This sequence comes from Streptomyces lunaelactis, assembly GCF_003054555.1. NCBI lineage: Bacteria > Bacillati > Actinomycetota > Actinomycetes > Kitasatosporales > Streptomycetaceae > Streptomyces > Streptomyces lunaelactis. Next base: position 2,153,375 of record NZ_CP026304.1, read on the forward strand.
CGGCCTGCTTCGGGGCGGGCGCGGGCTGGGGTCGGCCTGTTCGTGTACAGGGCGGGGATGCGGCTGCGGGCGCGCGCGGTGCGGGTCTGAGGCGGGGCGCGGCCGAGTCGTCGCCTGCGGCCTTCGGCCCTGTCCTCAATCGCCGGCGGGGGTGATTTTTTGAGCCCCGCCGGCGATTGAGGAGCGGGGTCAGTGCGCCGCGGACTCCCAGTCCGTGCCGACGCCGACCGAGACATCCAGCGGCGCACGCAGGGACACGGCCGAGGCCATCTCCTTGCGGACCAGCTCCTCGACCTTCTTGCGCTCGCCCGGCGAGATCTCCAGGACGATTTCGTCGTGGACCTGGAGCAGCAGCCGGGAGGACAGCTTCGCCTCCCGCAGCGCCCGGTCGACATTGAGCATGGCGACCTTGACGATGTCCGCCGCGGTGCCCTGGATGGGGGCGTTGAGCGCCATCCGCTCGGCGGCCTCACGGCGCTGACGGTTGTCGCTGTTGAGGTCGGGCAGATAGCGGCGGCGGCCCAGCATCGTCTCGGTATAGCCGGTCGCCCTGGCCTCCACCACGACCCGCTGCAGATAGTCGCGTACGCCGCCGAAGCGCTCGAAGTAGGTGTCCATCAGGCCGCGTGCCTCGGCGGGATCGATGTTCAGCTGCTGGGAGAGGCCGAACGCCGAGAGCCCGTAGGCCAGTCCGTACGACATGGCCTTGATCTTGCGGCGCATCTCCGCGTCGACCGCGGACCGCTCCACGCCGAACACCTGGGAGGCGACGGTGGTGTGCAGGTCCTCGCCGGAGGCGAACGCCTCCAGCAGACCCTCGTCCTCCGACAGATGCGCCATCACGCGCAGTTCGATCTGGCTGTAGTCGGCGGTCATCAGCGACTCGAAGCCCTCGCCGACGACGAAGCCGCGGCGGATCGCGCGGCCCTCGTCGGTGCGCACCGGCACATTCTGCAGATTCGGGTCGGTGGACGAGAGCCGGCCGGTCGCCGCCACGATCTGGCTGAAGCTGGTGTGGATACGCTCGTCCGGCGCGATGGTCTTGATCAGACCCTCGACCGTGACCCGGAGCTTCGCCTGCTCGCGGTGGCGCAGCATGAGGACCGGCAGTTCGTGCTCGGTCTGGGACGCCAGCCAGGCGAGCGCGTCCGCGTCCGTGGTGTAACCGGTCTTGGTCTTCTTGGTCTTGGGGAGGTTCAGCTCGCCGAAGAGGACTTCCTGGAGCTGCTTGGGCGAGCCGAGGTTGAACTCGTGCCCGACGGAGGCGTGCGCCTCCTTCACGGCCTGCTGCACCGCGCCCGCGAACTGCTGCTCCATGGCCTCCAGATGGGGCCGGTCGGCGGCGATGCCGTTCCGCTCCATGCGGGCGAGCAGCGCGGAGGTGGGCAGCTCGACGTCGTGCAGCAGCTCGGCCGCGCCGACCTCGGGCAGCCGCCCGGAGAAGGCCTCCCCGAGGTCGAGGACCGCGCGGGCCTGGGACATCAGGGCGTCCGCCTCGGCCTGTTCGTCCTCGTCCGTACCGAAGGCGAGCTGGCCGTCGGCGGCGGCCGGGGCGAGCTCACGGCCGAGGTACTCCACGGAGAGGGCGTCCAGGGCGAAGGAGCGGCGGCCCGGCTTGACCAGATAGGCGGCGAGCGCGGTGTCCATGGTGACGCCGTCGACGCTCCAGCCGTGCTCGGGGAAGACCCGCATGGCGGCCTTGGCGTTGTGCATGATCTTGGGCCGGCCGGCGTCGGCGATCCAGGCGGCGAAGGCCTGCTCGTCGGCCTCGTTCAGCTGGGTGGTGTCGAACCAGGCGGCGGCTCCCCCGGCCGCGGCGAGCGCGATCTCGGTGACCGTGCCGGTGCCCAGCGCCCAGGTGTCGACGGTGGCCACGCCGAGCGGCTGCGATCCGTGCTCCGCCAGCCAGGGTGCGAGCCCGCCGGTGGAGAGCACCGTGCCGTCCAGCTCGACGCCGGCGGCGGGAGCCGGGGCCTCGTCCTCCTCCGCGCCCGGGTCGACGGCGAGGAGCCGCTCGCGCAGGCTCGGGTTCCGGATCTCCAGTACCTCCAGGAACCCCTTGAGCGCGGTCCTGTCGTACGGCTTTCGCTCGAGGTCCATGACGGGCTTCGGCAGCTCCACGTCCCGCACCAGCTCGGTGAGGTGGCGGTTGAGCTTGACGGACTCCAGGTGGTCGCGCAGCGCCTGCCCGACCTTGCCCTTGACCTCGTCGGCGCGCTCCACCAGCTCCGCGAACGAACCGAACTGGCTGATCCACTTCGTGGCGGTCTTCTCACCGACGCCGGGGATGCCCGGCAGGTTGTCCGACGGGTCGCCGCGCAGGGCGGCGAAGTCCGGGTACTGCTGCGGGGTCAGTCCGTACTTCTCCTGGACCTTCTCCGGGGTGAAGCGGGTCAGCTCGGAGACGCCCTTGGTGGGGTAGAGCACGGTGGTGTGCTCACTGACCAGCTGGAAGGAGTCCCGGTCGCCGGTGACGATCAGCACATCGAAGCCGGCGGTCTCGGCCTGCGTGGCGAGGGTGGCGATGATGTCGTCCGCCTCGAAGCCGTCCACCGCGAACCGCTCGGCGTTCATGGTGTCGAGCAGCTCGCCGATCAGCTCGACCTGGCCCTTGAACTCGTCCGGGGACTTGGAGCGGTTCGCCTTGTACTCGGGGAAGTCCTGCGAGCGCCACGTCTTGCGGGACACGTCGAACGCCACCGCGAAATGCGTGGGCGACTCGTCGCGCAGCGTGTTCGCCAGCATCGAGGCGAAGCCGTAGACGGCGTTCGTCGGCTGGCCGGTCGCGGTCGTGAAATTCTCCGCGGGCAGCGCGAAGAACGCCCGGTACGCCAGGGAGTGCCCGTCCATGAGGAGCAGGCGCGGTCGGTTGTCTGCGGTCTTCTTCGATGCCGTCTCAGCCACGTCCCCGATCCTGCCACGTACCACTGACAATCCCGACCGCGGGAAGAACCGTGGCAGGATCGGACACGTACGCAGCAGACGCAGGCTCGAGGGAGAGCGCGATGGCCAGCAAGCCGCCCACAGGTGACCCGGTCCAGGACGCACCGCAGGTCGCGGGCCCGCAGCACGCCGCCGCCGGACTCCCCGCGATCGGGCACACCCTGCGCATGGCCCAGCAGCAGATGGGCGTGCGCCGGACCGCGCAGACCCTGCTCAAGGTCAATCAGAAGGACGGCTTCGACTGTCCGGGCTGCGCCTGGCCGGAGGGCGACAAGCGGCATACGGCGGAGTTCTGCGAGAACGGCGCGAAGGCCGTCGCCGAGGAGGCGACGCTGCGCCGCGTGACCCCCGATTTCTTCGCCGCGCATCCCGTTGCGGACCTCGCCTCGCGCAGTGGTTACTGGCTGGGGCAGCAGGGCCGCATCACGCAGCCGATGTATCTCCCCGAAGGCGCCGAGCGGTACGAAGCGGTCACCTGGGAGCGGGCCTTCGCGATCATCGCCGAGGAGCTCACGGCGCTGGAATCCCCCGACGAGGCGCTCTTCTACACCTCGGGCCGCACCAGCAACGAAGCCGCCTTCCTGCTCCAGCTCTTCGCCCGCGAGTTCGGCACCAACAACCTCCCCGACTGCTCGAACATGTGCCATGAGTCCTCCGGCTCGGCGCTCACCGAGACGATCGGCGTCGGCAAGGGCAGCGTCTCCCTGGAGGACATCCACGAGGCGGACCTGATCATCGTGGCCGGGCAGAACCCGGGCACCAACCACCCGCGGATGCTCAGCGCGCTGGAGAAGGCCAAGACCGCGGGCGCGAAGATCATTTCGGTGAATCCGCTGCCCGAGGCCGGTATGGAGCGGTTCAAGAATCCGCAGACCCCGCACGGCATGCTCAAGGGCGTCGCGCTCAACGACCTCTTCCTGCAGATCCGTATCGGCGGCGACCAGGCGCTCTTCCGGCTGCTGAACAAGCTGATCCTGGAGGCCGAGGGCGCGGTCGACGAGGCGTTCGTACGCGAACACACCCATGGGTACGAGGAGTTCGCGGCCGCGGCGCGCGCGGCCGACTGGGAGGCGACGCTCGCCGCCACCGGGCTCGGCCGCGCGGAGATCGAGCAGGCGCTGGCGATGGTCCTGGCCTCGAAGCGCACCATCGTGTGCTGGGCGATGGGTCTGACCCAGCACAAGCACGCCGTGCAGACCATCCGCGAGGTGGTCAACTTCCTTCTGCTGCGCGGCAACATCGGCCGCCCGGGCGCCGGCGTCTGCCCGGTGCGCGGGCACTCCAACGTCCAGGGCGACCGCACCATGGGCATCTTCGAGCGGCCGTCCCCGGCCTTCCTGGACGCCCTGGAGAAGGAGTTCGGCTTCGCGCCGCCCCGCCACCACGGCTTCGACGTCGTACGGTCCATCCGCGCGCTGCGCGACGGCGAGGCGAAGGTCTTCTTCGCCATGGGCGGCAACTTCGTGAGCGCGACTCCCGACACCGAGGTCACCGAGGCCGCGATGCGCAGGGCCCGCCTCACGGTCCATGTGTCGACAAAGCTGAACCGCTCGCACGCCGTCACCGGCACCCGGGCGCTGATCCTGCCCACCCTCGGCCGTACCGACAAGGACGTGCAGGCGGGCGGGCGGCAGGTGGTGACCGTCGAGGACTCGATGGGCATGGTGCACGCCTCGCGCGGCAATCTCACCCCGGCGAGCCCCCATCTGCTGTCCGAGCCGGCCATCGTGACCCGCATGGCGCGTGCCGTGCTCGGCCCCGGCTCGGTCACGCCCTGGGAGGACTTCGAGAAGGACTACGGGACGATCCGCGACCGCATCGCGCGCGTGGTGCCCGGCTTCGAGGACTTCAACGCCAGGATCGCCCGGCCCGGCGGCTTCACCCTCCCGCACGGCCCGCGCGACGAGCGCCGCTTCCCCACCGCCACCGGCAAGGCCAATTTCACCGCGGCGCCGGTCGAGTTCCCCGAGGTCCCCGCGGGCCGGCTGCTGCTGCAGACGCTGCGCTCGCACGATCAGTACAACACCACGATCTACGGTCTCGACGACCGCTACCGGGGCATCAAGGGCGGCCGCCGGGTCGTGCTGGTGAACCCCGAGGACGCGGGGGAGCTGGGCCTCGCGGACGGCTCGTACACCGATCTGGTCAGCGAGTGGAAGGACGGTGTGGAGCGGCGGGCCCCCGGGTTCCGGGTGGTGCACTACCCCACTGCCCGTGGCTGCGCGGCCGCGTACTACCCGGAGACCAATGTGCTGGTGCCGCTGGACTCCACCGCGGACACGAGCAACACCCCCGCGAGCAAGTCCGTGATCGTACGTCTGGAACAATCACCACCCGCCTAAGCGTTCGCTCAGGCACAGGACGGTACGACGATCGGAGCCGGGCCCCATGGGCGAGCAGCGAACCGTGAAGTTCCCGCAAGAGGTCATCGACGAATACGCCGCGCTGGGGGTCGATCTGCCCGCGCTCTTCTCCGCCGGGCATCTGGGCAACCGCATGGGCGTACAGATCGTCGAGGCATCCGCGGACCGCGTCGTCGGCACGATGCCGGTCGAGGGCAACACCCAGCCGTACGGACTCCTGCACGGCGGCGCCTCCGCCGTGCTGGCCGAGACCCTCGGCTCGATCGGCTCGATGCTGCACGGCGGGACCTCCAAGATCGCCGTCGGCGTCGATCTCAACTGCACGCACCACCGTGGCGTCCGCTCTGGCCTGGTCACCGGGGTCGCGGCCCCGGTGCACCGGGGCCGCACCACGGCCACGTACGAGATCGTCATCACCGACGAGCAGGACAAGCGGGTCTGCACGGCTCGGCTGACCTGTCTGCTGCGGGATGCCGGCGGCGCGGCGGCGTCCACTGCGTGAACGGTCCCGCGCGGGCCGGCCGGGGACTTTCCGGCCTGTTGTGTCACGGATCGTGACGACTTAGCGTTCCCCTTATGGGGACCAAGCAGTACACCTCGGCCAGGTACCTCGCCTGCGCGCTCCTGGCCGCGCTCGCCGTCGCGGGCTGCACCCGATCGTCCCCGGCCGGGCAGCCCGCCACCTCAACACCCGTACCGCAGAAGACATCGCCGGCAGATGTATGCGCGAATCTCGTCTCCTACTGGGCAAAAGAGACAGTCAACGGCGGCAAGTGGTCGGGGCTCGACTGGGAGCAGAAGGGGCTGTCCAACGAGCAGTACGCCATCCACGAGGAGATCCTCGCCGCGGCTCGCGCCGAGGAGAAGCGGCAAGGGCGTCCAGCGGCCCTGAAGTTGATCGATCTCCAGGCCAGGCAGAAGTGCACCGCACAGAACGGCGCCACCGGCAGCTCGGAGAACTGGCGTCCGCCGAAATAGGCGGCGGCATCTCGCCGGTCGAAGCGGTCACCGACGGTGAGGACACCGCCGTGCGCGACAATCGGTGACGCCAACCCCGATAATCGGACGCCCCGTTGGAGTCGACCCGCGCTCGCCGGCGCCGCGGCCACCGCCCCGGTCCTCGCCGTATGCCCTGGCGCGAGCCGCACCAGCACTCTTGAGGTCACCGTGCGCGGCCGCGACGGCTTCCCGCGTGACGCGCAACCGCCCCTCCTTGATATAACTCTCCGTAACAAGGAAGGGGTCGGGGGTTCGGGCTCCACCCCCGGCCGCACCCACTCCGACGATCTCGCGCGAGCCCTCCGCGCGATCTTTCCGCCGCCGGCACCAAGATCGCTTCAAGCCCCTTAGCGGAACTGCGCGTTCTCACCATGTGAGCCGAAACGTCGGTGTAACGAACGCCCGATCTGTCCACAGTCCCCCCACCGAGCCTTGGCCTCGGCATAACAAGAGCGTCACATCCTGACGTCCCGGCTCCCCGACCCCGCCGCCTCCGCTTAGAGTCACGGCCAGTCACCGCGCCGCCGGGCTCGTCATCAGCACGGCCGTGTACCTCTCAGTACGGCCCGGCGACCAAACGGCACCTCAGCAGAGGGGGCCGCGCCAGGGAAAGGATTTATTGTGCGACACCGTTCCTTGCTCATCCTCACCACCGTGGTCACCACGGGAGCTCTCACCCTCTCCGCCTGCGGATCGCGCGACGACGACAAGGGCACCGACAGCGGAAAGAAGACCACCGTCGTCATCGGTGTCGACGCACCGCTGACCGGCTCGCTGTCCGCACTGGGCCAGGGCATCAAGAACTCCGTGGACCTCGCGGCCAAGACCGCGAACAAGAACAACGAGGTTCCGGGCGTCGAGTTCAAGATCGAAGCCCTCGATGACCAGGCGGTTCCCGCTTCGGGCCAGGCCAACGCCACCAAGCTCGTCGCCAACAAGGACGTTCTCGGCGCCGTCGGCCCGCTGAACTCCGGTGTTGCCCAGTCAATGCAGAGCGTCTTCGACAAGGCCACCCTCGCCCAGGTCTCCCCGGCCAACACCAACCCGGCACTGACCCAGGGCGACAAATGGGGCAGCGGCGACAAGAAGCGTCCGTTCAAGACGTACTTCCGCACCGCCACCACGGACGTCATCCAGGGCAAGTTCGCCGCCCAGTACCTGTACAACGACGCGAAGAAGAAGAAGGTCTACGTCGTCGACGACAAGCAGACCTACGGCGCCGGTCTCGCCGCGATCTTCTCCGCGGAGTTCAAGCGCCTCGGCGGCACGATCGCCGGTACCGACCACGTCACGGTGAAGGAGACCGACTTCTCCAGCACCGCCGACAAGGTCAAGGCCTCCGGCGCCGACTCGGTCTACTTCGGTGGCCAGTACCCTGAGGGCGGTCTCCTCTCCGACCAGGTCAAGAAGGCCGGAGCCAAGATCCCCACCATGGGTGGCGACGGAATCTACGACCCCGCCTTCATCAAGGCGTCCGGCGAGGCCAACGAGGGTGACCTCTCGACCTCCGTCGGCTACCCGGTGGAGAAGCTCCCGACCGCCAAGAAGTTCATCGCGGACTACCAGGCCGGTGGCTACAAGGACCCGTACGCGGCCTACGGCGGCTACTCGTACGACGCAGCCTGGGCCCTCATCCAGGCCGTCAAGACCGTGGTCGCCGCCAACGACGGCAAGGTCCCGGACGACGCCCGCACCAAGGTCGTCGAGGCACTGGCCAAGGTCTCCTTCGACGGTGTGACCGGCAAGGTCGCCTTCGACGAGTTCGGTGACACCACGAACAAGCAGCTCACCGTGTACTCGGTCAAGGGCAACGCCTGGGTCGACGTCAAGAGCGCCACGTTCGAGGACTGATCCACACCGCATCGCCCCGCACCACCTGATCCAGCCGCGCGAGGGCGCAACAGCGCCCTCGCGCGGAGTCATATCCGACAAGCTCATCGGAGGCCCTGCGGTGAACGAACTGCCGCAACAGCTGGCCAACGGCCTTGCCCTCGGAGCCCTCTATGGCCTCATCGCCATTGGGTACACGATGGTTTACGGCATCGTCCAGCTCATCAACTTCGCCCACGGCGAGATCTTCATGATCGGCGGCTTCGGCGCCCTCACCACCTACATTCTGCTCCCCAGCGGAACCTCACTCCTGGTGGCGATACCCCTCATGATCGTCGGCGGCGCAATAGCCTCCGTCGCTGTCGCCACAGCCGCGGAACGCTTCGCCTACCGGCCGCTGCGCGGCGCCCCACGGCTGGCCCCGCTGATCACCGCGATCGGCCTGTCCATCGCCCTGCAGCAGCTCATCTGGGGCTTCTACCCCGAAGCAAAGGCGGCCCGCAGCTTCCCCGAGTTCCACGGTGAGTCCTTCAAGGTCCTGGACAACCTGGCCATCCAGCGAGCCGACGCCTTCGTGCTGATCCTCGCCCCCCTGTGCATGCTCGCCCTGGGCGTCTTCGTCTCCAAGAGCCGCAGCGGCCGCGCCATGCAGGCCACCGCACAGGACCGCGACACCGCGCAGCTCATGGGCATCAACACCGACCGCATCATCGTGATGGCCTTCGCCATCGGCGCCGCGTTCGCCGCGGTCGCAGCGGTCGCCTACGGACTCGACAAGGGCCAGATCAACTTCGAGATGGGCTTCATCCTCGGACTGAAGGCCTTCACGGCAGCGGTCCTCGGAGGCATCGGCAACATCTACGGAGCCATGGTCGGCGGCGTCGTCCTCGGCCTGGCGGAATCCCTGTCGATCGCCTACATCGAAGAGATCCCCGGTATGCAGCAGCTCGGCGGTGGCGCCTGGTCCAACGTCTGGGCATTCGTACTTCTCATCGTCGTGCTCCTCGTGAGGCCGCAGGGTCTGCTCGGTGAGCGCGTCGCGGATCGGGCGTGAGAGCGATGACCACCGACACCACCAAGACCGCCGAAGCCATCCCGGCCGGGGTCACCTCCCGTACCACCACGCTCCGCCGGCTGATCGCCGTCGGCGGGCTCGCCACCATCGCCAGCACCTTCCTGTCCTGGACGTACACGGACGAGTTCCCCGGCGACCTCACCGTCTACGGGTACCCCGGCGGCCTCCAGGTCCTCACCCTCGTGGCGGGCCTGCTCGTCCTGCTGTACGCACTGGCCTCGCTGGAGATCAAGGGCCTGCGCTGGCTGGCGCCGACCGGCACGACCAAGGCCCTGCAGCTGTTCGCCCTCGGCGCGTTCGGCACCACCTGGTTCACGGTCATCGCCATCACCGTCGAACTCGGCGGCGTGGTCAACCTCGAACCGGGCGGCTTCGTCGCCGCCGTGGCCTCGGCCATCCCCGTCGCCGCGGCGTTCCAGCTCCCCGACGACACCCGCAAGGCCGCGCGCCCCAAGGAGCTCCCCTCCTGGGCCGAAATCCTGATCATCGTCGGCGCCTTCGCGATCGCGTTGTTCGCGATCACCTACGGCATCGACACGGAGTACGCCGAACTCTTCACCGGCTACCTGATCACCGCCGGCCTCGCAGCGGCGGCACTCTTCAAGGCCGGCCTCATGGCGCGGCTCTCGGCGCTCACCGCCAAGTACCGCTCCATCGCCGTCGCCGCCGCGTTCGTCGCCGCCGCGGCCTTCCCGTTCACCCAGAACACCGACCAGTTCACCCTGATCGCGGTCAACATCCTCATCTTCGCGACCGTCGCTCTCGGACTGAACATCGTCGTCGGCCTCGCCGGACTCCTCGACCTCGGATATGTCGCCTTCCTCGGCGTCGGCGCGTACACCGCGGCCCTCGTCTCCGGATCGACCGCTTCCGCCTTCGACGTCGAATTCCCCTTCTGGGCGGCAGTCCTCACCGGAGCCGCGGTCTCCCTGATCTTCGGTGTCGTCATCGGAGCCCCGACCCTGCGGCTCCGCGGTGACTATCTCGCCATCGTCACCCTCGGCTTCGGCGAGATCTTCCGAATCACCGTCGGCAACCTGGACGGCGTATCGGGACCCGAGATCACTGGTGGCCCCAACGGCATCCCGAACATTCCCGACCTCGTCTTCTTCGGGTACAGCTTCGGCGAGTCCCACAACATCCTGGGCTTCGAACTCGGCTCCTACGCCAACTACTACCTGCTGATGCTGGTCGTGATGATCCTCGTGGTCGTCGTCTTCAGCCGGGCCGGCAGCTCGCGCATCGGACGCGCCTGGGTCGCCATCCGCGAGGACGAGACCGCGGCGACCGCCATGGGCATCAACGGCTTCCGGGTCAAGCTCATCGCCTTCGCGCTGGGCGCCACCCTGGCCGGCCTCGCCGGCACCGTGCAGGCACATGTCCAGAGCACCGTGGTCCCCGAGATGTACCAGTTCGCCGGTCCGGTCCCGCCCAACTCCGCCTTCCTCCTGGCGGCCGTCATCCTCGGCGGCATGGGCACCATCAGCGGACCCCTCATCGGCGCCACGCTGCTGTACATGATTCCCGCGAAGCTGCAGTTCCTCCAGGACTACCAGCTCCTCGGCTTCGGTATCGCGCTGATCCTGCTGATGCGCTTCCGGCCCGAAGGCCTGATCGCCAACCGGCGTGCCCAGCTCGAATACCACGAGAACGACCAACTCGACGTACCGGACGAGGGGCCGCCCCCCTCCGGCGTCGGCATCGCGAAGGCGGGGGCGTGAACGACATGACGACCACCACCACGAACACCGCGACCGGCACCGTGCTGGACGCCAGCGGCGTCACCATGCGCTTCGGCGGCCTCACCGCCGTGCGCTCGGTCGACCTCACCGTCGGCGCCGGCGAGATCGTCGGTCTCATCGGCCCCAACGGCGCCGGCAAGACCACCTTCTTCAACTGCCTCACCGGGCTGTACATACCCACAGAGGGCAAGGTCACCTACAAGGGCACCACCCTGCCGCCCAAGCCTCACCTCGTCACCAAGGCAGGCGTCGCCCGCACCTTCCAGAACATCAGGCTCTTCTCCAACATGACGGTCCTGGAGAACGTCCTCGTCGGACGCCACACCAGGACCAAGGAAGGCCTCTGGTCCGCTCTGCTCCGCGGCCCCGGCTTCAAGAAGGCCGAAGCCGCCTCGCACGAACGCGCCATGGAACTGCTCGAGTTCATCGGCCTGCAGCACAAGGCCGACCACCTCGCCCGCAACCTCCCCTACGGCGAGCAGCGCAAGCTCGAGATCGCACGGGCCATGGCCAGCGAGCCCGGCCTGCTGCTTCTCGACGAGCCGACCGCCGGCATGAACCCGCAGGAGACCCGGGCGGCCGAAGAGCTCATCTTCGCCATCCGGGACCAGGGCATCGCCGTACTCGTCATCGAGCACGACATGCGCTTCATCTTCAATCTGTGCGACCGCGTCGCCTGTCTCGTCCAGGGCGAGAAGCTCGTCGAGGGGACACCCGACGTCGTCCAGGGCGACGAGCGCGTCGTCGCCGCCTACCTCGGTACGCCCTTCGAAGGCGCACCGGGCGCGGAGGAGGCCGCCGCTGTCGAGGCGGCCGAGGCACAGAGCTCCACCGGCACCACCAGCACCACCAGCACCACCAGCAAGGAAGGGGAAACCCAGTGACCGCTCTGCTCGAGGTCGAGGACCTCAGGGTCGCCTACGGCAAGATCGAAGCCGTCAAGGGCATCTCCTTCAGCGTCGAGGCCGGCCAGGTCGTCACCCTCATCGGCACCAACGGCGCGGGCAAGACCACCACCCTGCGGACGCTGTCCGGGCTGCTCAAGCCCTCCGGCGGCCGGATCAGCTTCGACGGCAAGCCGCTCGCCGGTGTCCCGGCCCACAAGATCGTGTCGCTGGGGCTTGCCCACTCCCCCGAGGGCCGGCACATCTTCCCGCGTCTGACGATCGCGGAAAACCTCCAGCTCGGTGCGTTCCTGCGGACCGACAAGGCGGGCATCGAGAAGGACATCCAGAAGGCCTACGACCTGTTCCCGATTCTGGGAGAGCGCAGGAAGCAGGCCTCGGGCACCCTCTCGGGCGGTGAGCAGCAGATGCTGGCGATGGGACGCGCACTGATGTCCCAGCCGAAGCTCCTGATGCTGGACGAGCCTTCGATGGGTCTCTCCCCGATCATGATGCAGAAGATCATGGAGACGATCATCGAGCTGAAGGCGCAGGGCACCACCATCCTGCTCGTCGAGCAGAACGCCCAGGCGGCTCTCTCGCTGGCCGACCACGGCCATGTGATGGAGGTCGGCGAGATCAAGCTGACCGGCAGCGGCCAGGACCTGCTCCACGACGAGAACGTCCGCAAGACGTACCTCGGCGAGGACTAGGCCTACGCATACGGAAGGGCCCGCACCCCGAGTCGGGGTGCGGGCCCTTCCGTATGTCCTACTCGCCCTTCGCGGCCTTCTTCTCCTCGGCGTCCTCGATGACCGCCTCGGCGACCTGCTGCATCGACAGCCGCCGGTCCATCGAGGTCTTCTGGATCCACCGGAACGCGGCAGGCTCCGTCAGCCCGTACTGCGTCTGCAGAACGCTCTTCGCGCGGTCGACCAACTTCCGCGTCTCCAGCCGCATGGAGAGGTCCGCGACCTCCTGCTCCAGCGCCTTCAGCTCCGCGAAACGGGAGACAGCCATCTCGATGGCGGGCACCACGTCGCTCTTGCTGAACGGCTTCACCAGATACGCCATCGCTCCGGCGTCCCGCGCCCGTTCGACGAGATCGCGCTGCGAGAACGCAGTCAGCATCAGGACGGGGGCGATGGACTCCTCGGCGATCTTCTCGGCCGCGGAGATCCCGTCCAGGACGGGCATCTTCACATCGAGAATGACCAGGTCGGGACGGTGCTCCCGGGCGAGCTCGATGGCCCGCTGACCGTCACCGGCCTCGCCGACGACCGCGTATCCCTCTTCCTCGAGCATCTCTTTGAGGTCGAGACGGATGAGGGCCTCGTCCTCGGCGATCACGACGCGGGTCGTCAGCGGCGGAACGTGCGACTTGTCGTCATCGGCGGCGGGCTGGGGCGACTCGGGGGCGGTCACGGGACTCCTCGTTCAGGGCAGGTGCAGCTATCCATGAGCCTACCCAGCTGCGGTAAGGTAGGGCAGCAGAAGGCCCCCTTGATCCTTCGATTCGCAAGGCCCCAGTACTCCAATGGTTAGAGAGACGGTGCTCAAACCACCGACAGTGTGGGTTCGAATCCCACCTGGGGCACATTTCCTTGGATTCCAAGGTCACGTACCCCTTTCGTGATCGTCGCTCTTCACGGTGAACGCATCATCGCTTCAGCTCGGCTTGGCGAAGATCCAGCGAAGCTCGTGCCATGGAGCAACATGACCTTTCGATACGCGAAGAAGCACTCGTGCTGTTGAGGCGAGGCGTGACCAATCGTGCCGTGGCCGACCGCCTGAACGTGCCTCGCGGCACGGTCGGCTGGTGGCGCCACGAAGACCGCAAGAAACGGGGCGAGAAGTTCGAGCACCCCACCGATTGCCCGAAGTGCACGGGACGCGGATTCGACCGCGAGGCGTACTCGTACCTTCTGGGGCTCTACCTCGGCGACGGCCACATCATCTCGAAGCCCAAGCAGCATCACCTGTCGATCTTCTGCACCGACACATGGCCCGGATTGATCAATGCAGCAGAGTCGGCAATGCGCCACGTGATGTCCCTGCCAAGCGTGCGACGACGGCAGAGACAGGGGTGCGTGGAGGTCAAGTCCTACACGCAGCACTGGACGTGCATGTTCCCCCAGCATGGCCCGGGCAAGAAGCACGAGCGGAAGATCGTGCTCGAACCCTGGCAGCGAGAGATCGTGGACGCCCATCCCTGGGCGTTCATCCGTGGGCTGATTCACTCTGACGGGTGCCGGAACATGAACTGGACCACTCGCCTCGTCAGCGGCGAGCGGAAGCGCTACGAGTATCCCCGCTACTGGTTCACCAACGTGTCTGACGACATCCGACAGCTCTACACCGACACTCTCGACAAGGTCGGCGTCGAGTGGAAGCACTGCACCCGCGCAGGGAAGCCGTACAACATCTCCGTCGCCAAGCGCGCGTCCGTCGCGCTCATGGACGCCCACGTCGGGCCGAAGTACTGACCACCCCGGCCCGACAGACCTGCCCCGCCGCCTACTTGGGGCTGTCGTCATCGCCGATGTGGTGCACCCGCACGAGGTTCGTGGAGCCAGCGACCCCGGGCGGGGAACCGGCCGTGATGACCACGATGTCGCCCTTCTCGCAGCGGCCGATCTTCAGCAGCTCCTCGTCGACCTGGGCGACCATCGCGTCCGTTGAGCCGACGTGCGGGCCGAGGAAGGTCTCCACGCCCCAGGTGAGGTTGAGTTGGGAGCGGGTGGCCGCGTCCGGGGTGAAGGCCAGCAGCGGAATCGGTGAGCGGTAGCGGGACAGCCGCTTGACCGTGTCGCCGGACTGGGTGAAGGCGACGAGGAACTTGGCGCCCAGGAAGTCGCCCATCTCCGCGGCCGCGCGGGCCACGGCGCCGCCCTGCGTGCGGGGCTTGTTGCGCTCGGTCAGCGGCGGCAGGCCCTTGGCGAGGACGTCCTCCTCGGCCGCCTCGACGATGCGGCCCATCGTCTTCACCGTCTCGACGGGGTACTTGCCGACGCTCGTCTCGCCCGACAGCATCACGGCGTCCGTGCCGTCGATGACGGCGTTGGCGACGTCGGACGCCTCGGCGCGCGTGGGGCGGGAGTTGTCGATCATCGAGTCGAGCATCTGGGTCGCGACGATGACCGGCTTGGCATTGCGCTTGGCGAGCTTGATGGCGCGCTTCTGGACGATCGGCACCTGCTCCAGCGGCATTTCGACGCCGAGGTCGCCGCGGGCGACCATGATGCCGTCGAAGGCGGCCACGATGTCGTCGATGTTCTCGACGGCCTGGGGCTTCTCGACCTTGGCGATCACGGGGAGGCGGCGGCCCTCCTCGTCCATGATGCGGTGGACGTCCACGATGTCGCGTCCGCTGCGCACGAAGGAGAGGGCGATGATGTCGGCGCCGATACGCAGGGCCCAGCGGAGGTCGTCGATGTCCTTCTCGGAGAGCGCGGGCACGGACACCGCTACGCCGGGGAGGTTGAGGCCCTTGTGGTCGGAGACCATGCCGCCTTCGACGACGGTGGTACGGACCCGGGGGCCGTCGACCGCGGTGACCTCCAGGGCGACCTTGCCGTCGTCGACGAGGATGCGCTCACCGATGGTGACATCGCCGGCGAGGCCCTGGTAGGTGGTGCCGCAGGTGTGACGGTCGCCTTCTGTCTCCTCGACGGTGATGGTGAATTCATCGCCGCGTTCAAGGAGTACGGGACCTTCCCGGAAGCGGCCCAGACGGATCTTCGGACCTTGAAGGTCGGCGAGGATGCCGACGCTGCGGCCCGTCTCGTCGGAAGCTTTGCGTACGCGCTGGTAGCGCTCCTCGTGCTCGGCGTAGGTGCCGTGGCTGAGGTTGAAGCGGGCGACGTCCATTCCGGCTTCGACCAGTGCCTTGATCTGGTCGTATGTGTCGGTGGCGGGCCCAAGAGTACAGACGATCTTTGCTCGGCGCATGATTCGAGCCTACGGCTTACCGGTCGGTAGAGAATTGGCCCTGCATGACTACTCAACAACCTTTACGTGAAAGCTTATTGACAAGTGTTGAATTGTGCGCGGGGGTGCTCTGATGAGCATTACCGGGCCATCGGCTCGGCATTGCCTAGAGCGTGTTTAGAAAGTGCGTTCACAACCACTCGTCGATCATGGCGATGTTGACTGTGGCCTCGTAGCGGACGGCCAACTTGTCGTACCGGGTCGCGACCGCGCGTCGGCGCTTGAGCCGGCCGATCCCGCACTCCACCGCGTGGCGCTCGCGGTAGTCGACCTTGTCGAACGTCGGTGGTCGGCCACCGGCGGAGCCCCGCTTCCTACGGTTGCGGATCCGGTCCCGCTTCTCCTGGATGGTGCAGCGTATGCCGCGTCTGCGCAGGTAGGCGCGGACGGTGCGCGCACGCCGCCGAAGGCGGGCGCGATGTGCGCGAGAGCGGGCAGCATCGACGACGCCGACCGGCTGCGGCACGGCGCGCTGGCCCCAGCAGCGACATCACCTTGGCCGCCGGGTGGGCGCCGTCGCTGTTGGCGGCCCCGTCGATGCGTATCGCGGCGGCCAGGTCGGGCAGTCCGGCCCGCTCGGCCAGGCGGACCAGCGGCCGCAGCCCGGCGTCGGCGATCAGGTTCGGCTCGTCGAACGCAGCGCGGACCGCCGTGATGGCATGGGAAGATTGCATCTCGCGGATGTTCTCTCGATCTGTGGACTTGGAACCGTGGGAAGTCCCATCATCCCAGGTCAGATGGTATCCACGCCCTCACGTCCAAGCCCTGGACCAGCAATTGACCGGTGGATTCGGGCTCAGTAAGACCAGCGTCTTGCCCCGGCCCATCCGCTCACCGGAGAGTGCCGACCGTCCGCTCGGATCAGTCCGCCGCCCAGCGGGCGTACTCGTCGTCGGCCATAGCCGCTTCGGCGGGCCGGCCCAGGCGTCGGAGCAGTTCTCCCTGACTGGCAAGGGAGTTGAGGTATGCGGGCAGGTATGCCTCCGGATCGATCCCGCCCAGGTTCCGCAAGATCCCGGTTGCCTCGACACAGAAGGGCAGCGCTTCGAGATCACGGCCGTGCTCGGCGAGGAAGCTGAAGTGAGAGGTCAACATGTCGGCGTAGTAGAGCGTCGCATGGGTCGGTTCGCCCGGCTGGGATAGCCTCCATGTCCGGAGGAAGTCGATGCCCTCGGTGGCTGCGGCGTCGGCGTCAACGCTGTTGCCGGCCGACTCCTGGCAGACGACCACCTCCCACAGGGCTTCGGTCAGCGCGTCCGCGAGGCCAGCGGCGCTGTGCTGGTCGACGATGAGCTCACAGCACCGGCTCACCGCCTCGTTCAGCAGGGGCAGCCCGGCCAGGTCGCGTCCCAGCTCCCGATGGCACCGGGCGGCGAGCACCAGCGTCCCGGAGAACAGCGGCGTCTGGTCGGGGATCTCCCGGAAGAACCCCGCCGCCGCCAGGAACGCGTCCAGCGCTTCGGTGTGCCGACTGAGCGCAACCTGGCAGTTCCCGTAGCCGAGATTGACGAGCCCGAGCTGGATCGGTGGGATCTTGTGACCTACGGCCAACTCGGCCACGTTCAAGCCCTCTTCGAGCACGCTCAGCGCTTCCGGCAGGCGGCCGAGTTCGAACGCACAGTTCGCATGTACTCGCAAGGCGTTCACCAGCTCGGCGGCAGCCTGCGGCACGCCCCGGGCTGCCACGACGGCCTCCAGGCTGACCCGGTACGCCTCGTTGAGATCTCCGAGCATGCCGAGCCCGACGGCCTGCACCACCAGGTTCGGGGCCACCCGTGCCTGCAGCGCCGGCACCTGCTCGAGCTCAGGACTTCGCAGCAGTTCCATGGCCAGCCGCGAACTCTGCACGGCCAGTTCCGCCTGGCCCAGTTCCTGCCGACAGACGGCCGTCAGGAATACGGCTTGCGCCAGAGCGGCCGGGGAGGAAGGCGCGAGATCCGCATCCTCGTGCACTCCGATGACCTGATCAAGCGCGGCCAGGGCGCTTTCGTAGCGGCCGAAAGCGAGCTCGCCCTGGCCTTCGACGAGGTAGGTGGACAGCATCAGGGTGACGACGTGTTTCGTCTGCGGCCACGGCAGGAGAAGGTCACGTGCGACCAGCGCCTGCTCGATCGCCTCCGCATGCCGATCGGCGGCGAGGTAGGCGTTGGACAGGATGACCAGCGCCTCGGCTCGCATCACCGCCACACTCGCCGAGTCTGCGAACGAGCCCAGCTCGTCGATCTCGCCGAGCGAGTGCACCGCCGTCACCAGATCGGCCGTCGCACTCTCCGCGATACCGACGACGTCGATGTGCGGATCGCCGGCCAGTGATGCGCGGGCCAACGCGAGCTCGGCCTGTCCGCGGACGAGCGGCAGCAGCAGCTCATCCTCGGGGGCCGAGGCGATGACGTCCACGGCTTCCCTGGCATATCGAAGCGCCTCCTCGGGAACCCCTATCCTTATCCCGGATAGGTTCGACAGCGAACTGCTCAAACCCATCCGAATTTCGGTTCGCTCCTCCGGATCCGATTCCTCTTCGAACCTCAGCCAGAACCGGGCGAGCTCGACGGACTGATTGGCGAATCCGAGGGCGAGGTCCGGTCGATCGGCGGCAATGAGCATACCGGACAGCAGATCGAAGAACTGCCCGATCTCCTCCGAGTCCGCCAGGATGGCCTGGTCAAGCAGTGGCAGTGCCTCCGGGTCCATTTCTGTCAGCTCATAATCGCTCAATGAGGTCAGCCATTCATACGGCCGCCGACCGGCCAGTAATTCCAGCAGGATGTACGGTATCGCCCGCTCATCAAAGGAGTCCTCGGAATCATCCGTGATCGCCGCATATCGTTCGCCAGCCCTGGTCAGAGCCTCACCCGCGGCATCGGTATCGCCGGTAAGCAGGAGGTTGATCCCCCGCATGGTGCTCACACTCGCGAGCACCAGGGAGTTCTCCGGAGTCTCCGGCAGCCTGCTCAGGAGCAGCTCGGCCTCTTCGAGTTCCAGAGTGGTCGACTGCTGCAGCTCGGCCTGTGTCAATTGCAGTGGGTCCATCATGCCACGCTGGGTCAGTGCCCCGACCTTGGTCAGTACTGCCTTCCCGAAATCATCCTCATATTGCGCGATATGCTCGGGGCTCAGCCGCTGGAACTCGGTGATCGATTCGTTCGCATAAGCGATGGCCGCGTCGCTGCGATCCGCGTCACCGAAATCCTCGGCGATGGTGCTGAGATATTTCGCGAATACGGCACGCGACTGGTCGTCGGTGACGAACCGGCGGCGGAGCTCGATGCTCTCAATCAGCGGTCTTTCGGACAAGGTGAAGTCGGACAGGTCGAGGGTGAGACGGTGAAGTGCGTCGGACAGCGCGACGGCTTTCGCTGGGGCCTCGTTTCCGGGCAAGGTGCGAAGGTGCGCTGCAAGGCTGTCGGCAAGGCCAGTGCTCAACCTCGCCACCAGCGTGATCAGCGCGAATCTGTGCGGCGGGATCCAGGTCCGGTGCTCCGGTTCGCTCCAGCCAAGTGGACGGAAGGGCAGCGGATCACCGAGCGAAGCGCCGGGCCCGGGGTTCCCGCGCACGCTCCGGGCCAGCAGGGCCAGCGGCTCGGCCAGCGGTTCCAGCATATGACCGGTGTAGTCCCGTCCGACATGAAGCTCGATCGCTTCCACGCAGGCGTCCAGCGCCGCCGCCTGATCGTCCAGATCGGCCAGGCAGGAGCCAAGATTTATCAGCGCCTCGCGGCGCTCGATCAGTTCGCCAGTGTCCTCGTCCGCCCTCTGCCGGTACCCGGCAGCCGCCGTGGACAGCGCCTCCCGCGCGGCCGGCAGGTCGCCGCTGTTCGCCTGGCAGGTTCCGAGGTTGTACCAGGCGCGCGCCAGGCGCCGGGACTCGTCGGGGCCCAGTGAGCGGCAGACGCCGAGTGCCTCACCGGCCAGCGCTGTCGCTTCGGCGACGCTACCGGTGATGGCGGCTTCCGCGGCCATGTCGGTCAGCGCGTCCACCCGGACCAGCCTGGTCCTGACGCTCGGCGGCTGCGCATCGCACCATGCGAGAGCCAGTTGGGCGAGACGGCTCATCACCTGGCGATAGCTGTCCTGCGGGTGCGGGACTCTGCGGATGCCCGCGGCGACGACGGCCAGCTCCGCGAGCGCGTCCCCGTCGTCCCGGAATTGGGTCAGCGCGATCTCGATCAGGCCGGGAAGCCGCCCGCCAGGTTCCGCGGCGGCCTGGGCCATCAAGGGCCCGAGGCAGGTGGCCAGGAACCGCCGGAGCGCCTTGCGGATACTCTCCCTGCCACCACCCGCGAGGCTCAGGGACTCGAGCATGCTCGCCGCGTGCTCGGCGGTGCTGGACTTGTGCCTGTAGATCGCCACCACGATCCGGTCAAGATCTGGAGTGGTGCCGAGCAGTTCCTCTGCCAGCAGGTCCGGTTCGATGGCGGAGATCCGGGATCCGACTCCGAACAGTTCAGTCAGCCAGTTCCTGATGTTGGGCCGGAGCAGCCCTCCGCCGTCGACGGGGTCGGCCAGGTCTGGGATCGCCGACAGCAACTGCGGCACGGCATCGATCTTCGGCCTGGTCAGAGTGGTCAGCGCGACAATCTGATGCGCCAGCGGCGCCGCGATGTTGCCGATCCGGTGCTTGTTCAGCTCCCGTATCCAGATGTCCATTTCCCGGTCGAGGAAATGGCGCATGACCTCCGCGGCCGTCGGATAGAACTCGCCGCGGATCGCCAGCAGCGCCGCGACATGCACCTTCAGCGGATTGCGATAGGCGTCGTCGGAGAGGTCGAGACCGGAAAGATCCGTACTGCGGCCGCCGAAGGCACGACGGGCGGATTCCAGATGGCGGGATCGATCGATCCCGGTCAACCCGCCGGTGCGCAGGTGGACCACGACCTGCGGCCTGGCGATGAAGTCACTGCGGGTGATCCTCTTGGCGTTGGCCCACCAGGTGAGGTCGGCGCGCGCCGCTTCGGTCCGGTCGTCGGTGCCCCCGGGCACCCGGTCGAGCAGCAGGATCCGCAGCTTCGGTCCGAAGGACCGCGCGCCCATGCTCTCGATCCACTTGATGGTCCGGTCGGTGAGACGATCCGGATAGTCGAGGATCAGCAGGGTCGGCCATACGACGTCGACGGCCTTGTTGGCGCCTAGGGCACCGTCCAGGACCTCTTCGTCGGCGAAGCCGGTAGACCAGCCCCGTTCCGCGAACTCCCGGCACAGTTGGATGCCGAGTCGGGTCTTGCCCGCCCCGCCTGTGCCGGCCACCAGCCCCAGGCTGACGGCCTGGTCCGCGGTGCACCAGGCTCGCAGGTCCTGTCGCTCGTCCTCCCGGCCAAGGAAGTGGACCGCTTGAGACTTCGCCTGGAGCAACTGGTAGTCGGAAAGCCCGCGAAGCCTTGGCGCGGCCGTATGAAAGGTCTGCAGGATGGGCCGTTCCCCGGGAGCGTCCAGTTGGACGGCGTCCTCGGCGCCGACAGCCTCCAGCCGGCTCGGGTCGGCAGCCGCCCTCTCGCAGAACTCGGGGTCCGTGAAAAGGCGTTCCATCGGAGTCGCCTGCAGTCGCTGTCCGCCGTAGCGCAGGCGGTTGGCGATGACGACGCCTAGAATCCGCTTCCTGGAATCCATCAGGACCGCGCCGGACATCCCCTGCCAAGGCGAGTGTTCATCGTCGGTGAGCACCGGCGCCGCGGAACGGACGTCGATCTCATAGCGCTTGGAGGCGGTCAGCGCCTTGACCCCACCGAGCATCTCCTCCGGGTCCCGGACCTCCCGGTTCCCCTGTGCCCGCGCCTGCGCGGCCGGGAATCCCCAGGCCCGGCACCGCACCGGGCCATCGTCGGCGACACAGCCCCAGCGTACGGCGCCGACGTCGGGAGCGTCGGCCCACGGTGCTCCCTCGACCGAGAGCAGCGCCGCGTCGCCGACGTCCTTGCTGACCCACTCGACCGTCGCGCGGCGCCCGTTCTCCTCGCCCGTGACGCGGACAGTGACCGGTTGGCCCGGCGCAATCCTCTTCCCGTCCACGACCAGCAGGTGACGGGCGGTCAGGACCATTCGGTCGTTGATCGCGTACCCGGAGCCGTAGGTCACCCCGAACACCTCGACCACGCGATGCAGTCCGGTCCGCTGCTGCCGATGATCCATGGCCGGCCTCCCCCGAAGCGGGATGGTGTGCTCAGTCCTCCGGCGTGGCCGCCGGAGGCAGTGCCTCCAGGTCGTCACCGACCAGGACGGTGACCCCGCTGGCCGGGTTGGCATGCCTCGGGGACAGCCTCAACGTCAGCTTGTGCACGGATCCATGGCTGTGTTCGGCGGAGGCTCCAGCCGTCAGCACACTCCACAGGCCCACTTTCGCCTCGGCGGAACCCGTGGTGGTGATGGCGACCTGAAGCTCCAGCTCGACTGTGTCAAGTTCGAAGCGCAACGGCTCCCTGGCACCCGCCAGGATCGCCTTCTGCAACTCCGAGCGCAGGTCGGCGATCGCGCTGGCCAACGGGATCCCGGTCACGACGACGCCTCCCCAGCTGTGAGTGCAGCATGGCAAGCGTACCAACCCTGCGACGACCGAGGTCTCGCATGAGCTCGTTGGCTGCGGCCGGATCCCGTGGCCATTGCTCGGGACAACTCCGTACCAGGGAACCGTCGTTGGCGGACTCCCAGGGAGGGACGCAAGCCTCGACTGCATCGAGGAGCCCGACGGCGCGGTCAGCCAGGCTCTAGATGATTGAGTCCAAGGGGTGTGGTTGCGGTCAGTGATCGAAGGCTGTCAGTGATCGTTTGATGGGTTGCCCGGTCTTGTCGTTGAGCCAGATCGCGGTGGTCAGCGCGAGGATGCGGGACAGGACCCGCACGGTTACGCCCGCCGGGCTCTTGCCGCCGTGCCGTTCCAGGTCAAGCTGCCCCTTGAGGGTCTTGGCATAAGCTGCACCATCCCGGAGAAGCGGGACCGGATCCGCAACCGTAGGAAGCGGGGCTCCGCCGGTGGCCGACCACCGACGTTCGACAAAGTCGACTACCGCGAGCGCCACGCGGTGGAGTGCGGGATCGGCCGGCTCAAGCGCCGACGCGCGGTCGCGACCCGGTACGACAAGTTGGCCGTCCGCTACGAGGCCACAGTCAACATCGCCATGATCGACGAGTGGCTGTGAACGCACTTTCTAAACACGCTCTAGAGCTGCGGCGGAGTCATCGTGAAGCGCGCATTCACCTGCGCATAGACCGTCTGGCGCTGGGGCTCCAGATCGAGGGCCGGGGCGCTCTCGGCCTGGGCGCCGCCGTAGGCGGCACCGCGGGGCGCTCCGTAGGAGACAACGGGGTACGTCTCGGCGTGCTCCGCGCCGAGGTCGGCCAGCTCGACCAGGGCTGCCAGTTGCGCGCCCAGTGCCTCGGCGTATTCGCGGGCCCGCTGGACCGCTTCCTTGACGGCCTGCCGGCGGGCTTCGCCGTGGGCCGGTGAGTCGGGGCGCAGGGCCCACCAGGGGCCGTCGACGCGGGTGAGTTCGAGGTCCGCGAGGCGGGTGGTGAGCTCGCCGAGCGCGGTGAAGTCGGCGAGCTCCGCGGTGATGTTGACGCGGCCGTGGTAGGCGCGGACACGTTCGCCGCGGCCGTGGCGGGTGAGTTCGGGGCTGATGGAGAAGGCGCCCGTCTCGAGCTTTTCGACGGATTCGCCGTAGGACTTGATCAGGTCGAGGACGGCGGCGTTTCGACGGGTGAGGTCCTCCAGCGCGCTGCGCCGGTCCGTGCCGCGTGCGCTGACCACTACGCCGATCCTGGCGATCTCCGGGTCGAACTCCAGGCGTGCTTCGCCGCGTACGGCGACCCGCGGTGTCTCCGGAGTGCCGTACGGCGCGGCGGTGGTGGGTGCGTCGGTGGTCACGGATGGCTCCCTCGTCCTGTGGCAGTGGTCCCGCACACTCTCGCATCCGCGCAGGACAACCGGCGGACACCAGATGGAAACCCGCGGGGGGTGTTGCCGGATGGTGCTCCTGGGCCAGAATCTACGCGCGTTGTGCACCACTGCAGAACTGAAACGAGGGAGACGAAATGCCGCTGAACCGTAGGACGTTCCTGGAGCGGTCGGCCGCCGCCGGGGCCGGTGTGGCGATAGTCGGCAGTGCCGCCGCGCCGGCTGAGGCACGGGAGGACGGCCACGGCCACGGACGCCCGCCGAAGCGGTACTCCTTCACCGTCATGGGCACCACGGACCTGCACGGCAATGTCTTCAACTGGGACTACTTCACGGACAAGGAGTTCGACGACAAGGACCACAACGACGTGGGCCTGGCGAAGATCTCCACGCTCGTGGACAGGATCCGCAAGGAGAAGGGCCCGCGCAACACCCTCCTCATCGACGCCGGTGACACCATCCAGGGCACCCAGCTCTCGTACTACTACGCCAAGGTCGACCCGATCACGGCGGAGCACGGCCCCGTGCACCCCATGGCGCAGGCAATGAACGCCATCGGCTACGACGCGGCGGCGCTCGGCAACCACGAGTTCAACTACGGCATCCCGGTGCTGCGGAAGTTCGAGGAGCAGTGCGACTTCCCGCTGCTCGGCGCGAACGCCCTGGACGCCAAGACGCTCCGGCCGGCCTTCGCCCCGTACAGCTTGCACCGGCTGCGCACCCCCTGCGGCCGTGATGTGAAGGTCGCTGTCCTCGGTCTTACCAACCCGGGCATCGCCATCTGGGACAAGGCCAACGTCCAGGGGAAGATGACCTTCCCGGGCCTGGAGGAGCAGGCCGCGAAGTGGGTGCCGAAGCTGCGCTCCATGGGTGCGGACGTTGTGATCGTCTCCGCCCACTCGGGCTCCAGCGGCACTTCCTCCTACGGTGACCAGCTCCCGTACATCGAGAACGCCGCCGGTCTTGTCGCCGAGCAGGTGCCCGGCATCGACGCGATCCTGGTCGGCCACGCGCACACCGAGATCGCCGAGTACTTCGTCGCCAACAAGGAGACCGGCCAGAAGGTCGTGCTCTCCGAGCCGCTCAAGTGGGGTCAGCGGCTCACCCTCTTCGACTTCGACCTGGTCTGGGACAAGGGCGGCTGGACGGTCGAGAAGGTCGGCGCGCAGGTCCTCAACTCCAACACCACCGCCGAGGATCCGAAGATCACCCGGCTGCTCGGCGACGAGCACACGAAGGTCGTCGCGTACGTCAACCAGGTCATCGGCACCTCCACCGCCGCGATGGCCACGGCCGAGGCGCCGTGGAAGGACGAGCCGATCATCGATCTGATCAACCATGTCCAGGCGGAGACGGTGAAGGCGGCGCTGGCCGGCGGCCAGTACGCGGCGCTGCCCGTCCTCTCGCAGGCCTCCTGCTTCTCGCGCACCGCGGCGATTCCGGCCGGACGGGTGACCATCAGGGACGCGGCCGGGCTCTACGTGTTCGAGAACACCCTGGAGGCGCGGCTGGTGACCGGCGCGCAGGTCAAGGACTATCTGGAGTTCTCGGCGCGGTACTACGTGCAGACGCCGGCCGGTGGTCCGGTCGACACCTCGAAGCTGACGAACGCCGGCAACACCCCGGACTACAACTACGACGCGATCTCGGGTGTGACGTACGAGATCGACATCGCCAAGCCGGCGGGCTCACGGATCGTGAGCCTGTCCTTCGACGGCAAGCCGATCGACCCGGCGGCGCGGTTCGTGCTGGCCGTCAACAACTACCGGGCGAGCGGCGGCGGGAACTTCCCGCATGTCGCGGGCTCCCAGCAGCTGTGGGCGAATTCGGAGGAGATCCGGAACACGATCATCAACTGGGTGAAGGCGAAGGGCACGGTCGACCCGGCGCAGTTCGCGGTCGTGGGCTGGAAGCTGACGCGGGACGGCACGCCGGTCTTCTAGTAAGGGCTCGGTCGGCACGGGCTCGGTCCATGCGGGATCGGTCGCGGGGCGTTCAGTTTCCCTGGGCGAGGGGCGTCAGCTCCGGCGCCGGAGCGGGGATGCTGGGCGCCTCGCGCCGTTCCAGGCCGAAGCTGGTGAAGGCGGTGCGCTGCGGCAGCGGGTAGGGCTCCTTGCCGGTCAGGGAGTTGAGGATGCTGGCGCTGCGCCAGGCGGCGAGGCCGAGGTCGGGCGCGCCGACGCCGTGCGTGTGCCGTTCGGCGTTCTGTACGTAGACGGACCCGGTGACCGAGTCGTCGAGGACCATCCGGAACTGGTCGTCGATGCATGTGCGTCCGGACGCGTCGCGGCGCACATACGGGTCGAGACCGGCGAGCATCCGGTTCAGCGGCCGCTCGCGGTAGCCGGTGGCGAGGACTACGGCGCTGGTCGTGAGGCGGGAGCGGGCTCCTTGCTGGACGTGCTCCAGGTGGAGTTCGACCTTGGTGGTGGCGACCCGGCCCGCTGTGCGGACGCTGACGCCGGGCGTGAGGACGACGTCGGGCCAGCCCCAGTGCAGGGTGCGGCGGTAGAGCTCGTCGTGGATGGCCGCCATGGTGCCGGCGTCGATGCCCTTGTGGAGCTGCCACTGGCGCGGCAGGAGTTCGTCGCGCGTCTGCTCGGGCAGCGCGTGGAAGTAGCGGGTGTAGTCGGGTGTGAAGTGCTCCAGGCCGAGCTTGGAGTACTCCATCGGCGCGAACGCCTCGGTACGGGTCAGCCAGTGGATCTTCTCGACCCCTTCGGGGCGGGCCCGCAGCAGATCGAGGAAGACCTCGGCGCCCGACTGGCCCGAGCCGATGATCGTGATGTGCTCGGCGGCCAGCAGCCGTTCGCGGTGGTCGAGATATTCCGCGGAGTGGATGACGGGGACGGCGGGCGCTTCGGCGAGCGGCCGCAGCGGCTCGGGGACGTACGGCTCCGTGCCGACGCCGAGCACGATGTTCCGGGTGTACGCGCGGCCCAGGGCCTCGGCCTCGCCGTCGGCGTCGAGCTGAGTGAAGTCGACCTCGAAGAGGGAACGTTCGGGGTTCCAGCGGACGGCGTCGATCTGATGGCCGAAGTTCAGGCCGGAGAGACTGTGGCTGACCCAGCGGCAGTAGGCGTCGTACTCGGCGCGCTGGATGTGGAAACGCTCGGCGAAGTAGAAGGGGAAGAGCCGGTCCCTCGAGCGCAGGTAGTTGAGGAACGTCCAGGGGCTGGCCGGGTCGGCGAGGGTCACCAAGTCGGCGAGGAACGGGACTTGGAGGGTCGCGCCCTCGATCAGCAGGCCGGGGTGCCAGGTGAAGGCGGGCCGCTGCTCGTAGAAGGTGGCCGCGATGCCGCCGTGGACGCCGTCGGCGAGCGCGGCCAGGGACAGGTTGAACGGGCCGATGCCGATGCCCACGAGGTCGTGGGGCTGCTCAGGTTCGGTTGCGGGCATGCCGGTCATCGGGGGGTGCTGCCTTCCACGAGTTCGATCAGGTTCGCCAGGTCGCGGGGGGTGGCGTGGGGGTTGAGGAGGGTGGCCTTGAGCCAGAGGCGGCCGTCGGCGCGCGCCCGGCCGAGGACCGCGCGGCCCTCGGCGAGGAGGGTGCGGCGGATGGCGGCGGTCTGCTCGTCGGTGGCGCCGGTGGGGCGGAACAGGACGGTGGAGAGGGTGGGCCGCTCGTACAGCTCCAGGCGGGGGTTCTTCTCGATGAGGTCGGCGAGGAGGCGGGCGGTGGCGCAGGTGCGGTCGACGAGGGCGCCGAGGCCGGTGCGGCCGAGGGCTCTGAGGGTGACGGCGATCTTGAGAATGTCGGGGCGGCGGGTCGTACGCAGCGAGCGGCCCAGCAGATCGGGCAGACCGGCTTCGGTGTCGTCGTCGGCGTTGAGGTAGTCGGCGGTGTGGCCGAGGGGGGCGAGGTGGGCCCGGTCCGGTACGGCGAGCAGGCCAGCCGCGACCGGCTGCCAGCCCAGCTTGTGCAGATCGAGGGTGACGGAGTGGGCGCGGTCGAGGCCCGCCAGTTTGCCGCGGCGCTCCGCGCTGAACAGCAGCGGTCCGCCGTACGCGGCGTCGATGTGCAGCTCGGCGCCGTGGCGCTCGCACAGATCGGCGATCTCGGACAGTGGATCGATGCGCCCGGTGTCGGTGGTCCCCGCGGTGGCGACGACGAGGAGCGGTCCGGACAGATCGGTGAGGGCCTCGTCCAGGGCGGCCGGGTCGAGTACGCCGGAGGGGACGGTCACCGGCTCGGGGAGGCCGAGCAGCCAGGCGGCGCGGTGTACGGAGTGGTGGGCGCCGGCGCCGCAGACGACCTGTACGGAGCCGTGGCGTTCACGGGCGAGGAGCAGGCCGAGCTGGTTGGACTCGGTGCCGCCGGTGGTGACGAGGGCGTCGGGGTCAGGGCCGTGCGGGTAGACCTCGGCGGCGAGGGTCCGGGTGACCGCGGCCTCCAGCTCGGACGCGGCGGGGGCCTGGTCCCAGGAGTCCATGGAGGCGTTGAGGGCGGACGCGGCGAGATCGGCGGCGACGGCGAGTGCGAGGGGCGGCGTGTGGAGATGGGCGGCGCAGAGGGGGTCGGCGGGGTCGGCGGAGCCGTATGCCACGGCGTGGACGAGGCTGCGGAGGGCTTCACCGGCGCCGGTGCCGGTGTCGGGGAGCACGGGCTCGGCGGCCTGGCGCATCCGGGCGGCGACCGCGTCGGGGCCTCCGGCGGGGAGCGGGCCGCCGCGGTCCGCCGCACCGTCGTGGAGCGCGTCGAGCACGACGGCGAGCAGGGGCCGCAGGGCGTCGGGTCCGGTGGTGCCTCCGGCGAGGGGCGGCGTACTCATGCGGGGTCCTTCGGCGAGCGGGAGTGTCACACCAGGGTGGACGGGGCCCCGTCCGGGGCCCGCAGAGCTCAACGATCGGAACCGGAAAGTGGTACTCAATCGCCGGACGGGCTCAATAAGCCCGTCCGGCGATTGAGGACACGGCCGGAGGCCGTACGGGGACCCTAGGCGCCCCGTACCGTCAGCGCGCGGCGCAAGTCGTCCAGTTGGTCGACCAGCTTGCGGCGCAGCGCCGGGATCATGTCCGCGTCCCGCAGGCACTCCTCGCCCAGGCGCAGGGTCTCCGCGTCCACCGCGTGGAGCGGGAAGGCGTAGCGGCCCGCGGCCTCCGCGATGACCGGGCCGCGGCGGGCGGCGAGGGCGACCGAGTGCGGGTAGTAGCGGGGGACGTACTCCCGTACCAGATCGGCCTGTTCGGGCTGCCAGAACCCCTGGGCCGTGGCCGTGAAGAGGTAGTTGGACAGGCCGTCCGAGGTGAAGAGCCGCTCCCAGGCCGCCGCCTTCGCCTCCGGGGTCGGCAGAGCGGCGCGGCAGCGGGCCGCGCCCTCCTGGCCGGTGGCGCTGGGGTCGCGGTGCAGCTCGGCGGCGATCGCCGCGTCGTCGGTCGCGCCCAGGACGGCGAGCCGGTACAGGATGCGCCAGCGCAGTTCCGGGTCGAGCTCCGGGCCGCCGGGCACGCTGCCGTCGCCGAGCCACTGCTGGAGGGTGTCCGGCTGGGCGGCGGCGTCGATGAAGTGGCGTACGGCGGTGAGGCGCAGGCCGGGGCCGTTGCCGTCCTCGGTGCGGCGCAGCAGGGCGCGGCAGATCTCCCTGAGCGTGCCGAGGGCGGCCGGCCGCTGCTCGGCGGTGAGGTAGCGGTCGGCGAGCTGGGTGGCGGCGAAGGCGAGGACGCCCTGGACGACCGCGAGGTCCGACTCGCGCGGGAGGTGGGCGCGGGCGGCCTCGAGATACGCGGCGGGCGCGAGCTCTCCGTCGCGGACCATGTCACGGGCGGCGTTCCAGACGACGGTGCGGGTCAGCGGGTCGGGAATGCCGGAGAGCGCGCGTACGGCCGTGTTCCAGGAGGTGGCGTCGAGGCGGACCTTGGCGTAGCCGAGGTCGCCGTCGTTGAGGACGACGAGGGCCGGGCGGCGGCCGGGGCGCGCACCGTTCTCGCTCTGCGGGATGTCCAGTTCGATGCGGTCGCGCAGGACGAGCCGGTCCGCGTCGATCGGGTCGGCGTCGTAGGCGCCGACCAGGATGCGGTGCGGGCGGCTGCCGTCGCGGGCGACCGTCAGCGACCAGCCGCTGTCGGACTCGGCGATCGCCGGGGTGAGGGTGTCGACTCCGGTCGTACGGAGCCAGGACTCGGCCCATCCGTGCACATCGCGGTCGGTGGCGCCGGCCAGCGAGTCGATGAAGTCGGCGAGGGTCGCGTTGCCGAACTTGTGCCGGGCGAAGTGGGTGTTGATGCCGGCCAGGAAGTCCTTCTCGCCCAGCCAGGCGACGAGCTGGCGCAGCGCCGAGGCCCCCTTGGCGTAGGAGATGCCGTCGAAGTTGAGCATCGCGGACGCGGTGTCGGGGACGGCGTCCGGGTCGGGGGCGACGGGGTGGGTGGAGGGCCGCTGGTCGGCGTCGTAACCCCAGGACTTGCGTCCGATGCCGAAGTCCACCCAGGTGTCGGTGAAGCGGGTGGCTTCGGTGAGGGTCTGGTATCCCATGTACTCGGCGAAGGACTCGTTCAGCCAGATGTCGTCCCACCACTTGAGGGTGACCAGGTCGCCGAACCACATGTGGGCCATCTCGTGGGCGATGACCATGGCGCGGGTCTGCCGCTCGGTGTCGGTGACGGCGGAGCGGTAGATGAACTCGTCGCGGAAGGTGACCAGGCCGGGGTTTTCCATCGCGCCCGCGTTGAACTCGGGCACGAAGGCCTGGTCGTAGGAGTCGAAGGGGTAGGGCTCGTCGAACTTCTCGTGGTACCGGTCGTAGCACTGGCGTGTGATCTCGAGGATCTCGTCGGCGTCCGCGTCGAGGTACGGCGCCAGGGAGCGGCGGCAGTGGAGGCCGAAGGGCAGACCGGCGTGCTCGGTGCGCACGGAGTGCCAGGGGCCCGCGGTGACGGCGACGAAGTAGGTGGCGAGCGGCGGGGTGGGCGCGCAGGTCCAGCGGCCTTCGCCGGTGTGGGTGGCGATGCCGTTGCCGAGGACGGTCCAGCCGTCGGGGGCGGTGACGGAGACTTCGAAGACGGCCTTGAGGTCGGGCTGGTCGAAGGCGGCGAAGACGCGCTGGACGTCCTCCATGAAGAGCTGGGTGTAGACGTACGCCTCACCGTCGGTCGGGTCGGTGAAGCGGTGCATGCCCTCGCCGGTGCGGGAGTAGCGCATGTCCGCCTCGACGCGCAGCTCGTGCTCCCCGGCGCTCAGGCCGGTGAGCGCGAGCCGGTTCTCGGCCAGTGTCCCGGGGTCGATGGGGTGTCCGTCGAGTGTGATGGAGCGCAGCACGGCCGGCTTGAGCTCGACGAAGGTGTCCCCGGCCGCGCGCGCGGTGAAGTGGATGACGGTTCGCGAGTCAAAGGTTTCTTCGCCGGTGGTGAGATCGAGGTCGATCGTGTACCGGTGGACGTCGAGGAGCTGGGCACGGGTCTGCGCTTCGTCGCGCGTCAGTACGGACATGGGGCCATGCTGCCTGATGGGCCCCGTCCCGCACACGGGGTATCGGTTCCGCCGGCGGCGCACGTACCGGCGGCGCCCTATTCCGGCCGCCGCCGTGTCCGTGGCGATCTACGCGGTCACTCTGTGTACGGCCGTCATTGGTCATGTGCGGCCGGCGGATTGGCCCGCGATCGTCTCGTGGTGCCGGATGACCTCGGCGATGACGAAGTTGAGCAGCTTCTCCGCGAATGCCGGGTCGAGGTGGGCGCTCACCGCGAGCTGGCGCAGCCGCTCGATCTGGCTGGCCTCGCGGGCAGGGTCGGCGGGCGGCAGATGGTGCTGTGCCTTGAGGTGGCCGACCTGCTGGGTGCACTTGAAGCGCTCGGCGAGCATATGGACGACCGCCGCGTCGATGTTGTCGATGCTCTCGCGCAGGCGGTTCAGTTCGGCGCGTACGGTCTCGTCGATGTCCCTCGTGGTCATGGTCATCGAGCTTAGGGCCTGCTTCTGGATCGTGCCGGGCTGCTCCGGAGGACAGGCCCCGCGTCGATCACGTGGTGATCGTCGGGGGGTGTTCGGGATCCGGAATCTGGTTGCTCCAGCCGCCGGGGACGGCCCGGCCCTGCTGGTCACGGAAGCGGATGGGCGCGATGCCGACGCGGCGGGTGAACAGCCGGGAGAAGTACGCCGGGTCCTCGTAGCCGACGCGGCGGGCGACCGCTGCGACGGGGAGTTCGGTGGCCGCGAGCAGCTCCTTCGCCCGGCCGAGACGGATGCCGAGCAGGTAGTCCTTGGGGCTGCAGCCGGCGCCGCGGCGTACGGCGGTGCGCAGTTCGGCGGGGGACATACCGTGCCGCGCGGCGTGTTCGGCGACGGAGAGTGGCCGGAAGGCGTCGCGCGCCAGTGCGGTGAGTACGGGGTCGCCCTCGGCGCTGGTGTCGGCGCGGGCGCGGCGCAGGGCGACGAGGAGTTCATGGACGGCGGCGGCCGTCTCGACCTCCAGGAGCGGGTTGCCGCGGCGTGCCGCGCGGGCGATACGGCCGACGACTGCGCGGGCCCCGCCGGCGTCGGAGAGCGGGACGAGGGCACGGTCGGGCTCGATGTAGCCGAGTTCGGTGTACGTGAGTGTGGCGGGCCCGGTGAAATCGACGAAGCTCTCGTCCCAGCCGCAGGCCGGATCGGGTCCGTAGTGGTGCGGTACGCCGGGGGTGAGCCAGATCAGGGCCGGTGCGGTGACGGTGGCGCGCCGTCCGTCGGGGCCGCGGAACCAGCCGCTGCCGGCGCTGATCACGACGGCGACATGGTGGTCGAGGGTGCGGGGTCCGACGGTGGGCAGGGTGCCGTGCTGGAGGCCGACGCCGAGACAGACCAGGCCCAGACGATGGTGGACGGGACGTGGGGTGAAATAGCGCATCCAGGTGTGGTACATCCGCCTCTGTCCTTTCCCTGGGCGCCGAGTGCCGACGTTGCGTCCAAACAGCGCTGATCTTTGTCCATGGACCGGCTCACCGCCAGGGGGCGATGGTTGGTCGCGGTAAGGGACCGAGTGAGGAGCGGGAACGGTGGCTGAGTTCACTGTGGGTGATGCGGACTTCCTGCTGGACGGGCGGCCCGTACGGCTGCTGTCGGGAGCACTGCACTACTTCCGGGTCCACGAGGAGCAGTGGGACCACCGGCTGGCGATGCTGCGGGCCATGGGGCTCAACTGCGTCGAGACGTACGTCCCGTGGAACATGCATGAGCCGGAGCCCGGCCGGTACGCGGACGACGCCGCACTGGGACGCTTCCTGGACGCCGCGCACCGGGCGGGACTGTGGGCGATCGTGCGGCCGGGACCGTACATCTGCGCCGAGTGGGAGAACGGCGGGCTGCCGCACTGGCTGACCGGCCGGCTCGGACTGCGCGTGCGCACCGAGGACCCCGAGTATCTGGGCCATGTGGAGCGGTGGTTCACGCGGCTGCTGCCCCAGGTCGCCGAGCGGCAGATCGGCCGTGGCGGACCCGTGATCATGGTGCAGGTCGAGAACGAGTACGGCAGTTACGGCACCGACCAGGGCTATCTGCGCCAACTGGTGGACCTGCTTCGGAGCTGCGGGGTGACCGTACCGCTGTTCACCTCCGACGGGCCCGAGGACCATATGCTGACCGGCGGCTCGGTGCCCGGGGTGCTGGCGACCGCGAACTTCGGCTCGGGGGCCCGGGAGGGGTTTGAGACCCTGCGCCGCCATCAGCCGGCCGGACCGCTGATGTGCATGGAGTTCTGGTGCGGCTGGTTCGACCACTGGGGCGCGGACCATGTCGTACGGGATCCGGCGGACGCGGCGGCCACGCTGCGGGAGATCCTGGAGTGCGGTGCCTCGGTCAACATCTACATGGCGCACGGAGGAACGAACTTCGCGGGCTGGTCGGGCGCCAACCGGGGCGGCGGCGATCTGCACATGGGAGAGCTCCAGCCGGACGTCACGTCGTACGACTACGGTGCGCCGGTCGATGAGTTCGGGAGGCCGACGCGGAAGTTCTGGCTGTTCCGGGATGTGCTCGCGCTGTACCAGGAGGGCCCGCTGCCGGAACTGCCGCCCGCCCCCGCCCTGTTCGGCGCGCCGGTACAGGTGGAGCTCACCGAGTGGGCGCCGCTGGGGGACGTACTGGACGTGCTCGGCGGCACGGAGGCGGAGACACCCGTGCCAGCGTCGTTCGAGCAGCTGGACGTGGACCGCGGTCTGGTCCGCTACCGGGTCGGCATTCCGGGGCCACGGAAGCCACGTCCCCTGAGCGTGGCCGGTCTGCGGGACCGGGCCGTCGTGTACGTCGACGGCGTGCGGGCCGGGGTGCTGAGCGGCGAGCACGCCGTGCTGGCCGAGCCGGTGGCGGGGCCCGCTGCCGTGGAGCTGTGGGTGGAGTCGCTGGGCCGCGTCAACTACGGGCCGCTGATGGGCGAGACGAAGGGCATCACCGGCGGCGTGATGCACGAGCGGCAGTATCTGCACGGTGTACGGTCCCGCGGGCTGCGGCTGGACGCCTTCGACGAGGCGGGCGCGGTCGCGAAGGTGCCGTTCCGCGCGCCGGCCGGGGACGGGGCCGCGGCCCCCGGTCTGTACCGGGCCACCTTCGAGGTCGCTGTCCCCGGCGACGCGGAGCTCGAACTGCCCGGCTGGACACGGGGCTTCGTCTGGGTGAACGGCTTCAACCTGGGCCGCTACTGGTCGGCGGGACCGCAGCACACGCTGTACGTTCCGGGGCCGGTGCTGCGCGAGGGTACGAACGAGGTGTGGGTGCTGGAGCTGGAGGCGGCGGGAACGTCGGTCTGTCTGGGGTGACTGTGGCTCCGCCCCGGACCCCGGTACGGCCTTCGGCCGTGTCCTCAATCGCCGCACGGGCTGAGGTTGCCCGGCAACTCAAACATCGCCGGCGATTGAGGCGCGGGGTCCGGGGCGGAGCCCCGGTCATTACAGGCCGGCCGCCGCGGACTTGATCGCGGCGGCGAACGTGGACACCTCGGTGTAGACACCCGGGAGGTTCGGCCGCGCGCAGCCCTCGCCCCAGCTGACGATGCCGACCTGGATCCACGCGTTGTTGTTGTCCTTGCGGAACATCGGGCCGCCCGAGTCACCCTGGCAGGTGTCGACGCCGCCCTGCGGGAGACCGGCGCAGATCTCCTCGCTCGAGACGAGCGAGGGGTACGCCTGCTTGCAGCTGGCGTCGGAGACGAAGGGCACCTTGGCCTTCAGGAGGTAGCGCTGCTGAGAGCCGCCCTCGCGCGCCGCGCCCCAGCCGGCCACGTCGAACGTGCCGTTGTCGAACGCCTTCGTCTCGGCGATCTTCAGGGTGGGCAGGTTGATCGGCTTGGCGAGCTTGATCAGCGCCCAGTCCTTGCCCGTGCCGTTGTAGCCGGGGGCCTGGAGGACCTTGGTCGACTTGACCTTGATGGCGCTGGGGCTCCTCAGGTCGACGACGCCCGCGGTCGCGGTGATGCTGGTGTTGTTGCCGGAGCCGCTCACACAGTGGGCGGCTGTCAGCACGATGTTCTGGGCGTACAGCGCGCCGCCACAGCCCATGGAGAGCCGGACCATGAAGGGGAATTCACCCTGGGCCGCGCGGGTTCCGCCGACGACTGGCGGCGCGGCGGCAGAGGCCGAGCTGGGCTGGAGGCTTATCGCGGCGAGGATGACGGTCCCGGCCGCGGCACATCTCTTGAGCACACGCAGAAGCTGCTTCAACGGACTGCCTTTCGTGGGGGGTTGATGCCTACGCGTCTGCCGGATCCAGGCAGCACAGTGCACGCGCTGACATGGGCCCGACAAGGCGTGATCCGGATTATGGAGAGCGGATCACGAGTGCCACAAGGAGCAGTTTTCGGCCAGGGTCACCAGCGAGGATTCGCCGCCGCCGCCCCGTACAGTTGATTCCGGCCGACCGTCGTTCATGGGGGGGTACGGGAGTGGTGGCGAACGGCAGCGAGGTCGTACACGGCTTTCCGCACCTCGACACCGTGCGGTCGGCGATCACCGCGCTCTACAGACGGCTGTCACCCGAGGGCGTGCTCTCCTACGCGCCCAGCGTCGTCCCCGGCGATGTGGCCTTCGCCGACCAGGACGATCTGCATCTGGGCGCGCAGCGCGTCGCCCGCGCCCTGGTCCAGCATCTGAAGCTGCCGGAGGCCCGGATGATCGTCAGCTTCCGCGAGATGCACCATGCGGCGAGCGTGGAGTTCACCGCGGGACCCGAGTACTTCATCGAGCTCAACGACCGCTTCCGCACCCACCGCAGGGACATCGGCGCGGCCCTCGCCCACGAGATCATGCATGTGCTGCTGCACCGGCTCGACCTCTCCTTCCCCGGCACGCGCGACAACGAGATCCTCACCGACACCGCGACCACCTATCTCGGCGCGGGCTGGCTGCTGCTGGACGCGTTCCGGGAGGACCGCGTCTCCAGCCAGAAGCTGGGCTATCTCACGCCGGAGGAGTTCGGTTACGTACTCGCCAAGCGGGCGATCGCCTTCGACGAGGACCCCTCGCCCTGGTTCACCAGCCCGCAGGGATACACCGCCTACACCAAGGGCCGCGCGCAGGCGCTGCGCGACGCGCAGCAGCCGCCGCTCACGACGGCGGGCTGGTCGGGCCGCCACCGCTACGCCAAGGACCGGCGCTACGCCCGGGAGCACCCGGGCGCCGCCCCCGCGGACGCCGGATCGTGGGCGTCGGCGTCCACCTCTTCGTCCGCGTCGTCGTCCGCGTACGCCTTCGAGAGCGGACCCGACGGACTGCGTGTCTCCTTCTCGTGCCCCACCTGTCACGCACGCATCCGCGTACCCGTGCGGGGGCGGGTGCGCGCCCGATGCGGGCTGTGCCGCACGATTCTGGAATGCGACACCTGACCGATCTTCCGTAGGGTCGAAGCATGACGAAAGAGCCGACAGCGGGCGCCCACGCCGGGCGGGCCGCGTTGTTCGACGCGGTGCACGACGGCGCGGACAACGCTGTCGTACGGCTGCTGCGGGCCGGGACCGCCGCCGATGTGACGGACGAGGACGGGCAGACGCCGCTCTATCTGGCGGCGGTGAGCGACGAAGTGGGCATCGTACGGCTGTTGCTGGCCGCGGGTGCCGTCCCCGAGCGCGCGAGCGGCCCCGACGCCGGGGACCTGCCGCTGTGCGGGGCCGCGGTCGGCGGGCACACCGAGGTGGTACGGGCGCTGCTCGCCGCGGGCGCCCGGCCCGATCTGCCGGAGTCGTACGGGTTCACGGCGATGGCCTGGGCGGTGGGGCAGGGTCACACCGGGACGGTGGAGGTCCTGCTGGAGTACGGGGCCGACCCCGATCTGCCGGGCCCCGGCGGCGAGCCGCCGCTGGTGCTGGCCGCCCGCCGCGGCTCCCCTTCGACCGTGCGGGCCCTGCTGCGGCACGGAGCCGGCACCGGCGCGAAGGAGGCGGCGCTGGCGGAGGCCAGGCAGTGGCTCGTACGGGATGTGGAGCGAGAGCTGCGGGACGGGCTGCTGCAGGCGTTCGGTGAGGGGGAGGGCGAGGCCGACGGCGAGCGGTACGAGACGTACGCGCGCCGGATAGAGGAGGACGGCGGGGTGACCGTCGTCGTCGAGCTGCTGCGGGACGGCACACCGCTGGCAGGCAATGAGCGGCAGACCGGGCACGGCGCGATCGCCACCCTGCTGGAAGGGGAGCTGGGGATCTCGACGCCGTACGCGGAGCTGGCCGAACGGGCGCTGCGCTGCGGGGACCCGGGCCGGGACGACTGGGTCGAGTCGATGACCGCGCTGCGGGGCCGGGGCGACGAGGAGACGTTCCAGGCGGCGGCAGCGTGGTGCGCGAGCGACGATCCGATGCGGCAGGCGTTCGCGGCCGATGTGCTGGCGCAACTGGGCTTCCGCGCACCCGTGGACGGGTCGTCCGCGCACGGCCCCGTACGGCCGTTCGCCGCCCGTGCGCTGCCGTTGCTGCGCGAGCTGTCCCGTCGGGCGCGTGACGCGGAGCTGATCCAGGCGGTCGTTCTCGGGCTCGGTCACCACGGGGATCCGGGCGCGCTGCCCGAGATCCTGCGGCATGCCGGGCATCCGGACGCGGAGGTGCGCCACCGGGTGGCGCTGGCGCTGTGCGGGCTGGTGTCCGGCGACCATGCGGAGGGTGTCGAGACCCTGATCGCGCTGAGCCGGGACGCGGACACCCATGTCAGGGACTGGGCGACGACGGCTCTGGCGGGTGTGGAATCCGATGCGCACGAGGTCCGCGAGGCGCTGGCGGCACGGCTCAACGACCCGGACGCGGACACGGCGGCGGAGGCGGCGCGCGGCCTGGCGATGCGTCAGGATCCTCGCGCGGCAGCGGCGTTGGCCCGGATCCTCGCGGACGAGGATCCGGACGGCTACGCCCGCGAGACGGCGCTGGAGGCCGTGGGACACGTACGGGACGAACAGCTCAGGCGCCGGCTGGAACAGACGGCACCGCGCTGCCGCTGACGGCGCGGTCGCCGCACACGGACGGCCGGGCCCCGCTCAGCGCAGCCGCAGTGCGCCCGGCGCACGCTCCGCCATGATGTCCACCAGCCAGTCGAAGACGGTCGCGCCCCGGCCCGCCTCGGCCTGCGCCAACTCGGCCTGGATCGCGGCCCTGTTCAGCGGATGGGCGCGCTCCAGCCGCAGTCGCAGCCGGCGTACGGTCTCCTCCCGCCCCAGTGCCCGGCGGGAGAGTTCGTGGTCGCGCCACTCGATGACGAAGTCGCGGTCGTCCGGCGTGCCGAATCCACCGCTGAGAGCGTCCGCGAAGGAGTCGAGATTGCGGCCGAAGTATCCCTCCGGCCCGTTCACGGCGGCGCCGATCACCCGCCAGAAGCTGTCGAGGCCGGTGACCTCCGCCCCGTCGATCACATAGGTCCTGGTCACGGGGCGGAGGATACCGGCTCAGCAGCCGTGGTCGACGAGGTCGAACGAGGCGTAGTGGTCGGCGGTGTAGTAGTCCTCCTGGGCCGTGTCGCCCGTGACGATGCGGCGGGCGCCGCGGTTGGAGGAGCCCGGCGTCCTGACCGTGTACTCGTGGTAGTAGCCGGTCGGGTGCGACGCCAGGATGCCCTCGCGGTTCTGGAACACGGTGCCGTCCTGGCGGTACGGGAACGGCCCGCCCTGGTCGATCAGGTCGAGCGTGTCGTGCGCCTGGGAGGGGAGGTCGGAGTAGCAGATGTCACCGACGGCGGCCACGGTCGTGGGGGTGGCCGTGGCCGTTCCGCCGATGAGGAGAGTCGAGACGAGGGCGGCGATGCCACCGAGGGTGGCGATTCGTGGGGGGATTCGCATACGCACTATTGATGCGCGTAGACCTTGACGCGTCAACGTCAACTGGGCTGAATTTCCCGGAAGTTAACCGGGCTGCGGTCCGGCGGAAGCCGGCCTTCACCTTCTCTCCGCGCGGCTACCGCACGCCGTACACGGGCTGCGGCCGCTCGGCCTCCGTGAGCAGTTTCAGCGCCGCCTCCCCCGCCCCGGAAGGAGTCCAGCGCGCGCCCTTGTCCGCGGTGGGTCCCGGCCGCCAGCCCTCCATGACGGTGATACGGCCCGCCTCGGCCTCGAAGACGCGGCCCGTCACGCCCGTACTGCCGTCGGAGCCGAGCCAGACGACGAGCGGCGAGACATCCTCCGGCAGGGCAGAGAGACCGGCGAAGGTCTCCTCGGTCATCCGGGTGCGGGCCGCCGGCGCGATGGCGTTGACCTGGACTCCGTACGGGCCGAGCTCGGCCGACGCGACGAGTGTCAGGCCGATGATCCCGGCCTTGGCGGCCGCGTAGTTGCCCTGCCCGACGCTGCCCAACAGGCCTGCCCCGGAGGTGGTGTTGATCACCCGGGCCGCCGCCGGCCGCCCTGCCTTGGCCTCGGAACGCCAGTGCGCGGCGGCGTGCTTGAGGGGCAGGAAGTGGCCCTTCACATGAACGCGCATGACGGCGTCCCAGTCGTCCTCGTCGAGGTTGACGAGCATCCGGTCGCGCAGGAACCCGGCGTTGTTGACGAGGGTGTCGAGCCGGCCGTACGTCTCCAGAGCGGCCCTGACCAGGGACGCGGCGCCCTCCG
This sequence comes from Streptomyces lunaelactis, assembly GCF_003054555.1. Taxonomy (NCBI): domain Bacteria; kingdom Bacillati; phylum Actinomycetota; class Actinomycetes; order Kitasatosporales; family Streptomycetaceae; genus Streptomyces; species Streptomyces lunaelactis. Next base: position 2,193,059 of record NZ_CP026304.1, read on the forward strand.
TCGTCGCGATGTCGCCGCTGTGCGCCACCGCCTCACCGCCGGCCGCCCGGATCTCGTCGACGACCTGCCGGGCGGGTCCGCTCGATCCACCTGCCCCGTCCGGGCCGACACCCAGGTCGTTGACGACGACCTTCGCGCCCTCGGCGGCGAAGGCGAGCGCGTGGGCCCGCCCGAGGCCCCGTCCCGCGCCCGTCACCATCACCACTCGCCCGTCGCAGATCCCGGTCATGTCACTTCTCCTTGTTGGCAGTTGCGGCGTCGAGGAAGGCGGGGCGCTCCCCGCCGCCGTGCACGAGCAGCGACGCCCCGCTCACATACGCCGCCCGCTCCGAGGCGAGGAACACCGCCGCCTCACCGATTTCCGACGGCTCGGCAAGACGGCCCAGCGGCACGGTGCGGCCGACCGCGGCGATGCCGTCCTCGTCGCCGTAGTGCAGATGCGACAGCTCCGTGCGGACCATGCCGAGGACAAGGGTGTTGACGCGCACCTCGGGCGCCCACTCCACGGCCATGGAGCGGGCCAGATTCTCCAGGCCCGCCTTCGCCGCCCCGTACGCCGCCGAGCCCGGCGAGGGGCGGCCGCCGCTGACGCTGCCGATCATCACGACCGATCCGCGTGCCGCCTTGAGATGTTCGTGGGCCGCGAGCGAGGCGGTCAGCGGCACGGTGAGATTGAGCTCGATCACGCGTGCGTGGCGGGCCGCATCACCCTCACCGAGCAGCCGGTACGGTGTGCCGCCCGCGTTGTTGACGAGGGTGTCCAGCCGGCCGTGCCGGGCCGCGATCCCGTCGAAGAGCTCCGCCACCGCGGCCGGATCGCGCAGCTCGAGCGGCACGAACTCGGCCCCGGCGAGGGGGACTTCCGGCGGCCGGCGGGCGCAGACCACCACCTCGGCGCCCGCCCGCAGGAACGCCCGCGCGATGCCCGCGCCCACGCCCCGCGTGCCGCCGGTGACGACGACCACCTTCCCGGCCAGCTCCATCCGCTGCTACCTTCCTGACCTAACAAATGTTTGGTGGAAAGGTAGCTGATCCGCTCATGGGTGTCTCCACCACAAGCCCCGAGAGGGGAATTTGTGTCGTCACGGTCGACTTCCCACCCGTCAACGCCCTCCCCGTACAAGGCTGGTACGACCTTGCCGACGCCCTCCGCGCGGCGGGCCGCGACCCCGAGATCCGCTGTGTCGTCCTGGCCGCCGCGGGCCGCGGCTTCAACGCGGGCGTCGACATCAAGGAGATGCGGCGCGACACCGGACACGCCGCGCTCATCGGCGCCAACCGCGGCTGCTACGAGGCCTTCGCCGCCGTGTACGAGTGCGAAGTGCCCGTCGTCGCCGCGGTGAACGGCTACTGCCTGGGCGGCGGCATCGGCCTCGTCGGCAACGCGGACGCGATCGTCGCCTCCGACGACGCCACCTTCGGGCTCCCGGAGCTGGACCGTGGCGCGCTCGGCGCGGCCACCCATCTCGCCCGCCTCGTCCCCCAGCATCTGATGCGCGCCCTGTACTACACCTCGCGTACCGCGACCGCGCGGGAGCTGCACGCCCACGGATCGGTCTGGAAGGTCGTCCCGCGCGAGGAACTGGCCGCCGCGGCCCTGGAGCTGGCGCGGGAGATCGCCCGGAAGGACGGCTGCCTCATCCGGCTGGCCAAGGCCGCCATCAACGGCATCGACCCCGTCGACGTACGCCGCAGCTACCGCTTCGAGCAGGGCTTCACCTTCGAGGCCAACCTCAGCGGGGTCGCCGACCGCGTCCGCGACACCTTCGGCAAGGAGGGCGCACAGTGACCGACAAGACCATGACTCCCGAGGAGGTCGTCGGTCGCCTGCGCAGCGGGATGACGATCGGCATCGGCGGCTGGGGCTCGCGCCGCAAGCCGATGGCGCTGGTGCGGGCACTGCTCCGTTCCGGGATCACCGATCTCACCATCGTCTCGTACGGCGGCCCCGACGTCGGCCTCCTCGCAGCGGCCGGACGGATCCGCAAGCTGGTCACTGCCTTTGTCACCCTCGACTCGATCCCGCTCGAGCCGCACTTCCGCGCCGCCCGCGAGCGCGGCGCCTTCGCGCTCACCGAGATCGACGAGGCGATGTTCATGTGGGGGCTGCACGCGGCCGCCAACCGGCTGCCGTTCCTGCCGGTGCGGGCCGGCATCGGCTCCGACGTCATGCGGGTCAACCCCGGGCTGCGTACGGTCACTTCGCCGTACGAGGACGGGGAGGAGTTCGTCGCCGTACCGGCCCTGCGCATGGACGCGGCCCTGGTCCACCTCAACCGCGCCGACCGGCTCGGCAACGGCCAGTACCTCGGCCCCGACCCGTACTTCGACGATCTCTTCTGCGAGGCCGCCGACTCCGCGTATGTCTGCTGCGAGCAGCTCGTCGAGACCGCCGAGCTCACCAAGGACGCGGCCCCACAGACCCTGCTCGTCAAGCGCCACTCGGTGACGGGCGTGGCCGAGACGCCGAACGGCGCGCACTTCACCTCCTGCGCCCCCGATTACGGGCGCGACGAGGCCTTCCAGAAGCTGTACGCGAGCACCCCCTGGCCGGAGTTCGCCGAGCGCTTCCTCGCCGGCCCGGCCGAGCTCGACTACCAGTCCGCCGTCCGGACCTGGCACGAGGAGCAGCAGTGACCGACACGCTGACCGCCGGCCGCGCCGAGTACTGCGTGGTCGCCTGCGCCGAGGCCTGGCGCGACAACGGCGAGGTGCTGGCCGCCACCATGGCCCCCGTCTCCTCCTTCGGCGCCCGGCTCGCCAAGCGCACCTTCTCCCCCGAGCTCCTGCTCACGGACGGCGAGGCGATGCTCGTCGATCTCGACGGGACGACAGAGGGCTGGCTGCCGTACCGCCAGCACCTCACCATGGTCACCGGCGGCAAGCGGCACGTCATGATGGGCGCAAGCCAGATCGACCGCTTCGGCAACCAGAACATCTCCTGCGTCGGCGACTGGCACCAGCCCACCCGCCAGCTGCTCGGCGTACGCGGAGCGCCCGTCAACACCCTGAACAATCCGGTCAGTTACTGGGTGCCGAAGCACTCCACCCGGGTCTTCGTCGAGCGGGTCGACATGGTCAGCGGTGTCGGTTACGACCGTGCTGCCGCCGCGGGCCCGTCCGCCACCCGCTTCCACCGCATCCCGCGTGTCGTCTCCAACCTGGGCGTCTTCGACTTCGCGACCCCCGACCGCTCGATGCGGCTCGCGTCCGTGCACCCGGGTGTCACGGTCGGGCAGATCCGGCAGGCGACCGGCTTCGCACTCACGATCCCCGACGACGTCCCGTACACCCGTGAGCCCACCCCCGCCGAACTCCGGCTGATCCGCGAGGTGATCGACCCGAAGGGCCTGCGCGACCGCGAGGTCAGGCCCTGATGGAGACGGCGCTGATCCGGACGGCCCTCACCGAGCTCACCGGAGTCCGGCACCCCATCGTGCAGACGGGGATGGGCTGGGTCGCGGGACCCCGCCTGGTCTCCGCCGCGGCCCGGGCCGGCGCACTGGGCATCCTCGCCTCCGCGACGATGACCACCGACCTGCTGCGGGAGGCCGTTCGCGAGGTCAAGTCCCGCACCGACGCGCCCTTCGGGGTCAACCTCCGCGCGGATGCGAGCGACGCACGCGACCGCGTCCGGATCATCATCGACGAGGGGGTGAAGGTCGCCTCCTTCGCTCTGGCTCCGTCCCGCGAGCTGATCGCCGAGCTCAAGGACGCGGGCGTGGTCGTGATCCCCTCCATCGGGGCCCGCCGGCACGCGGAGAAGGTCGCGGCCTGGGGCGCGGATGCGGTGATCGTCCAGGGCGGTGAGGGCGGCGGACACACGGGTGACGTGGCAACGACCGTGCTCCTGCCGCAGGTTGTCGACGCGGTCGACATTCCGGTGATCGCGGCGGGCGGCTTCCACGACGGGCGGGGCCTGGTCGCGGCGCTCGCCTACGGAGCGGCGGGCATCGCGATGGGCACGCGCTTCCTGCTGACCTCGGACTCGACCGTGCCGGACGCGGTCAAGGCCCGGTACCTCGCGGCGACGGTCAAGGACATCACGCTCACCACCGCCGTCGACGGGCTCCCGCATCGCATGCTGCGTACGGAGCTGGTCGACGCCCTCGAGCGGGCGGGCCGTACGAGAGCCCTGGCGCAGGCCGTACGCCGTGCGGCGGGCTTCAAGAAGATCTCGGGCCTTTCCTGGCCGCAGATGATCCGCGACGGTCTCGCCATGAAGCACGGCAGGGACCTGAGCTGGAGCCAGGTCCTGCTCGCCGCCAACACCCCGATGCTGCTGCGGGCTTCGATGGTCGAGGGCCGCGCTGACCTGGGTGTGATGGCGTCGGGTCAGGTCGCGGGGCTGATCGAGGACGTCCCGAGCTGCGAGGAGCTGGTCGCGCGTGTGATGACGGAGGCGGCGCGGGTACTGGGCGCGCTGCAAATCGCCGGAGGGGCTGACAAGGTCAGCCACTCCGGCGATTGAGGAGCGGGGTTCGGGGCGGAGCCCCGACAAGGCCGGCGCCGCTACGCCGCGGCGCGGCGGCCGCCGCCGCCCTGCGCACCGCGAGGGCGTCCGCCCTGGCCCCCCTGCCTGCCCTGGCCGCCGCCCTGCGCACCCTGACCGCCCTGACCACCGCGCCGACCACGGCCACCGCCGCCACCGCCGCCCTGAGCCGCACGGCCCCCGCCGCCCTGGCCCGGGACCTGCGCACGGCGCCGCTGCGGCCGCTGCTGCTGCTGCTGCACGACCGGCTGCGGTACCTCGATCGTGATCGCGACACCGGAAGGCTCGCGCGCACCGGTGATGCGGCTGAGCTCCTCGTCGCTGGACTTGATCCGAGCCGTACGCGGGCTGATACCCGCGTCCGCCATCAGCCGGGTCATCTCACGCCGCTGCTCGGGCAGCACCAGCGTCACGACACTGCCGGACTCACCCGCACGGGCGGTGCGCCCGCCGCGGTGCAGATAGTCCTTGTGGTCGACCGGCGGATCGACGTTGACGACCAGGTCGAGATCGTCGACATGGATGCCGCGGGCCGCGACGTTCGTCGCGACCAGCGCGGTGACCTCCCCGGTCTTGAACTGGTCGAGGGTGCGGTTGCGCTGCGGCTGCGAACGGCCGCCGTGCAGCGCCGCCGCCCGTACGCCGCTGGACAGCAGCCGCTTGGCGAAGCGGTCCGCCGCGCGCTTGGTGTCCACGAAAAGGATCACCCGCCCGTCGCGCGCCGCGATCCGCGTGGCCACGGCCTTCTTGTCGGTCTCGTCCAGCACGTGCAGCACGTGGTGCTCCATCGTGGTGACCGCGCCCGCGGACGGGTCGACGGAGTGCACGACAGGGTCGGTCAGGAACATCCGTACGAGCCGGTCGATGTTCTTGTCCAGCGTCGCCGAGAACAGCATCCGCTGACCGTCCGGCTCGACCTGCTTGAGCAGCGCCGTGACCTGCGGCATGAAGCCCATGTCGGCCATCTGGTCGGCCTCGTCGAGGACGGTGATCGACACCCGGTCGAGGGCGCAGTCGCCACGCTCGATCAGGTCCTTGAGCCGTCCGGGCGTGGCGACGAGCACCTCGGCGCCGCGCCGCAGCGTGCCCGCCTGCTTGGTGATCGACATGCCGCCGACGACCGTGGCCATCCGCAGTTGCACGGAGGTCGCGTACGGCAGGAGCGCGTCGGTGACCTGCTGCGCCAGCTCACGCGTCGGTACGAGCACGAGCGCGAGCGGCGCCCGCGGCTCGGCGCGTCGCCCAGCGGTGCGGGCGAGCAGCCCGAGGCCGAAGGCAAGGGTCTTGCCGGAGCCGGTGCGCCCCCGGCCGAGGATGTCGCGCCCCGCGAGAGTGTTCGGCAGGGTGGCGGCCTGGATCGGGAAGGGCTCGGTCACACCCTGTGCCACAAGGGTCTTCAGCAGGGCGGCCGGCATGTCGAGCTCATCGAACGCCTCGACGGCAGGCAGCGCGGGAGTAGTGGATTCCGGCAGCGTGAATTCCTGCGGGGGCGCCACCTTGCGGGCGGGAGCCTTGCCGGAACCCTTCGCGGGGCCGTTGGCGCGCGAATTGACCGGGCCCTTTCGGGTCGGACGGGCCGGGCGTTCGGAGCGAGTCATGCGGATATTGCCTTCCTGGGCCTGTGGACAGCACAAGCCGGGACCCGCACCTTGACGGTGCGGGCCCCGGCTGCGAGGTACGCGTCCAGCAATTAGGCCGGGACGATGTTCTCCGCCTGCGGGCCCTTCTGGCCCTGCGTGACGTCGAAGGAGACCTTCTGGCCCTCCTGGAGCTCACGGAAGCCCTGGGTGGCGATGTTCGAGTAGTGGGCGAAGACGTCGGCGCCGCCGCCGTCCTGCTCAATGAAGCCGAAGCCCTTTTCCGAGTTGAACCACTTCACGGTTCCAGTAGCCATGTCATTCTCCTAAAACAAGGGGCAAGCCGGAAACCCACACCTCGTGAGTTTCCCGTTGTTGTATTGAGCCCCATCCGGAGAAGCCGGAAAACAAAACATGCGCCTGAGGAAGCATTCCCGTCAGGCGCACACAAAGTTCATGGGTACCAAAACTGCAACGCCCACACCGTAGCACGCCTCGGCCGCGAAGGCCCGTGTTCACAGCCGCTCGATGATCGTGACGTTCGCCTGACCCCCGCCTTCGCACATCGTCTGCAGTCCGAATCGGCCGCCGGTGCGCTCCAGTTCATGGAGAAGCGTCGTCATCAGCTTCACCCCCGTCGCGCCCAGCGGATGACCCAGCGCGATCGCCCCGCCGTTGACGTTGACCTTGTCCGGGTCCGCGCCGGTCTCCTTCAGCCAGGCGAGCACCACGGGCGCGAAGGCCTCGTTGATCTCGACCAGGTCGATGGCGTCGATCGACATGCCGGTCTTCTTCAGCGCGTACGCCGTCGCCGGGATCGGCGCGGACAGCATCCGGATCGGGTCCTCGCCCCGTACGGAGAGGTGGTGGATACGGGCCCGCGGCACCAGGCCGTGCTCGGCGACGGCGCGCTCGCTCGCGATCAGCATCGCCGCGGCGCCGTCCGAGACCTGCGAGGAGCAGGCCGCGGTGATCGTCCCGCCCTCCATGACCGGCTTCAGGGCCGCCATCTTCTCCAGGGTGGTGTCCCGGCGCGGGCCCTCGTCCGCCGTCACATCGCCGTACGCGACCAGCTCCCGATCGAAGCGGCCCTCGTCGATCGCCCGGACCGCCCGCTGGTGGGAACGGAGCGCGAATTCCTCCATGTCACGGCGCGAGATCCCCCACTTCTCGGCGATCAGCTGCGCGCCGTGGAACTGGTTGACCGGCCGGTCCCCGTACCGGGCCCGCCAGCCCTCGCTGCCGGCGAAGGGGCCCGCGGTCAGCCCGAGCGGTTCGGCGGCCTGCCGGGAGGCGAAGGCGATGGGGATCTGCGTCATGTTCTGGACGCCGCCCGCGACGACCAGGTCCTGGGTGCCGGACAGCACTCCCTGCGCCGCGAAGTGCACCGCCTGCTGCGAGGACCCGCACTGCCGGTCGATCGTCACGCCCGGCACCTCCTCGGGCAGCCCGGCCGCCAGCCATGCCGTACGGGCGATGTCGCCGGCCTGCGGGCCCACCGTGTCCAGGCAGCCGAAGACGACGTCCTCGACGGCGGACGGATCGGCTCCGGAGCGCTCGACGAGGGCCCGCAGCACATGCGCGCCCAGGTCGGCCGGGTGGACACCGGACAGTCCGCCCTTGCGCCTGCCCACCGGAGTGCGTACCGCTTCGACTATGTAGGCCTCGGCCATGACAACTCCCCATGTCCATGTACGTACGGCTGTCTATGTACGTACGGCGATACCGTCCAGCACCATCGACAGATACTGACGGGCGATCTCCTCCGGGCTGTGCTGCCCGCCCGGCCGGTACCAGGACGCGGCGACCCATACGGTGTCGCGCACGAACCGGTAGGTGAGCCGGATGTCCAGGTCGGGTCGGAAGACCTGGTCGGAGACCCCGCGCTCCAGCGTCCCCAGCCATGCCTTCTCGAACTTCTGCTGCGAGTCGGTGAGGTAGTGGAAGCGGGGCTGCGCGGCCAGGTGCCTGGACTCCTTCTGGTAGATCGCGACGGCGGCGCGGTGCCGGTCGATCTCGCGGAAGGACTCGGTGACGAGGGCCTCGATGGTCTCCCTGGGCCCGAGGCCGGCGGCGAGCACGGCGTCGTATCCCTGCCACAGCTCGTCCAGGAAGGCGGAGAGGATCTCGTCGAGCATCGATTCCTTGGAATCGAAGTGGTAGTAGAGGCTGCCGGCGAGCATCCCCGCCCGGTCCGCGATCTTGCGGACGGTGGTGGCGTTGTACCCCTGCGCGGCGAACACCTCGGCGGCGGTGTCGAGGAGCTCGCGGCGGCGCGCGGGTGAGGCGGTCACCTGGGTCTTCTTCTTGCTGTTGGTCGGCACAGGGCCATTCTCGTCCTACGCATGCTGGCTGCTGATGGAGACGACCTCGCCGGTGAGGTACGAGGAGTAGCCGCTGGCGAGGAAGACGATGGCGTTGGCGATCTCCCAGGGCTCGGCGTACCGGCCGAAGGCCTCCTTGGCGGTCAGCTCCGCCAGCAGTTCGGCCGAGGTGACCTTCACCAGGTGCGGGTGCATGGCGAGGCTGGGGGCGACGGCGTTGACGCGTACGCCGTGCTCGGCCGCCTCGATCGCCGCGCAGCGGGTGAGCGCCATGACTCCGGCCTTGGCGGCGGCGTAGTGGGCCTGGCCGGCCTGGGCGCGCCAGCCGACGACGGAGGAGTTGTTGACGATCACCCCGCCGCGGCCGGTCGCCCTGAAGGAGCGCAGGGCGGCCCGGGTGCAGCGGAAGGTGCCCTTCAGGGTGACGTCGATGACCTTGTCCCACGCCTCGTCGCTCATGTCGACGAGGGCCGTGGTGCCGCCGAGGCCCGCGTTGTTGACGACGATGTCCAGGCCGCCGTGGTCCCGTACCGCCTGCTCGAACAGCGCCTGGACCTGGGGCTCGTCGGTGACGTCGCAGGGCAGTGAGGTGACGGCGTCCGCTCCGAACTCTTCGGCGAGCGCCTCCTGCGATTCCTTGAGCCGGCGGGTGTGCGCGTCGCTGATGAGGATGCGCGCGCCCTCCTCCAGGAACTTGCGGGCGGTCGCTCCGCCGATGCCGGCTCCGGCGGCGGCGGTGATGACGGCGGTACGGCCCTTCAGCAGGCCATGGCCCGGTACGTACTGCGCCCTGTTGTTCGTCACAGCAGCACGTTAACCTACCAAACACTTGTTAGGGAAGGATGCGCGAATGGACCTGCACCACGGTGCCGACGAGGAAACCTTCCGGGCCGAGGCCCGCGCCTGGCTCGCCGCGCATGTGCCCGCCGAGCCGCTCCCCTCGCTGGAGACCGAGGAGGGCTTCGCGGCCCACCGCGCGTGGGAGGCCCTGCTCCGCGCGGACCGCTGGTCGGTCGTCTCCTGGCCGCGCGAGTACGGCGGGCGGGGCGTCGACATCTTCAGCTGGCTGGTCTTCGAGGAGGAGTACTACGCGGCGGGGGCGCCCGGCCGGGTCTCGCAGAACGGCATCAGCCTCCTCGCCCCGACGCTCTTCGACCACGCCACGCAGGAGCAGCGGGCCCGGGTGCTGCCCGCGATGGCGAGCGGCGAGGTGATCTGGGCGCAGGCCTGGTCCGAGCCCGAGGCCGGGTCCGATCTCGCGTCGCTGACATCGCGGGCCGTGCGGACGGCGGGCGGCTGGCTGCTGAGCGGCCAGAAGACGTGGTCCTCGCGGGCGGCGTTCGCGGATCGCGCCTTCGGCATCTTCCGCACCGATCCCGATGCGCCGAAGCCTCACCAGGGCCTCACCTACCTGATGTTCGACCTGTCGGCGCCGGGGGTGACCCTCCGGCCCATCGGCCGTCTCGACGGCAAGCCGGCCTTCGCCGAGCTCTTCCTGGACCAGGTCTTCGTGCCCGACGAGGACGTGATCGGCGAGCCGGGGCAGGGCTGGCGGATCGCGATGTCCACGACGGGCGACGAGCGGGGGCTGACGCTGCGTTCGCCGGGCCGTTTCCTGGCCGCGGCGGACCGTCTCGTACGGCAGTGGCGCGCGTCGGCCGACGGGTCGGACACCGCGCTGCGCGACCGGGTCGCGGACGCGGTGATCGGCGCCCGTGCCTATCAGCTCTTCACCTGCGCGGGCGCCTCGCGCTTCGCGGCGGGCGAGTCCATCGGTGCCGAGTCCAGCCTGAACAAGGTCTTCTGGTCCGAGTACGACATCGCCCTGCACGAGACCGCGCTCGATCTGCTGGGCGCGGAGGGGGAGCTGGCGGACGGTGAGTGGGCGGAGGGATATGTGTTCTCGCTCGCCGGACCCATCTACGCCGGGACGAACGAGATCCAGCGCGACATCATCGCCGAGCGGCTGCTCGGCCTTCCGAAGGGCCGCCGCTGATGCGTTTTCTGCTCACCGATGAACAGCGGGCCTTCGCGCGCTCGCTGGACGCGATGCTGTCGGCGTCGGACGTCCCGTCGGCGGCCCGCGCGTGGGCCATGGGCGACCACGCGCAGGGCCGCGAGGTGTGGGCCCGGCTGGCGGAGGCGGGGGTCTTCGCGCTTGCGGTCCCTCGGACGTACGAGGGCGTGGGCACGCTCCCCGTCGAACTGGTGGTGGCTTTCGTGGAGTTGGGCCGCCATGCGGTACCGGGGCCGGTGGTCGAGACGGTCGCGGCAGCGGCGCTGCTGACCCGCCTCGCGGAGCTGGGCGACGCGTCCCCCGCGAAGCGGCTGCTGCCGGGCGTGGCGGGCGGCGAGGAGGTCCTGACACTGGCGGTGGACGGCTGCGGCACGTACGCGCTGGACCCGGACGCGGCGACGGTGACGCTGGTGGTGGAGGCGGGGGGCGGCAGCGGTCGGGCCGGCGGCGCATCGGCCACGCTACGGGTAGCCCGCGGGCACGGGCCTCTTCGGGGGTCCGTCGATCCCGTGCGGCGGTCGGCGGTGCCGGGCCCCGAGGGCGCAGCCCTGGCCGTCGGGCCGCAGGTCGCCGCCGTCGCCGCGTACGCCGCCGATGTCGCCGCCCTCGCCACCGCCGCGCAGGCCCTCGGCGTCGGGCTCACCCTCCTCGACCGCACCGTCGCGTACGTCAAGCAGCGCACCCAGTTCGGGACCGCCATCGGTTCCTTCCAGGCGGTCAAGCACCGGCTGGCCGACACTCTGATCGGGCTCGAATTCGCCCGCCCGCTGCTCTACGGGGCCGCCCTCTCCATGGCCCCCGCCGATATCGCCGCCGCCAAGGTGAGTGCGGGCGAGGCCGCGTACGCCGCGGCCCGCACAGCTCTCCAGCTGCATGGCGCCGTCGGCTACACCGAGGAGCTCGATCTCTCGCTCTGGCTGCGCAAGGCACGGCCGTTGCGCGACGCGTGGGGCACCCCCGCCCAGTGCCGGGCGCGGGTGCTGGGGACATGAGCGGAGGAGGGCTCAGCGCCGCCGGACGGTGCGCACCGCTCCGCCGGGCCGCCAGGACTCTACGACCAGCTCCTCGCCCTCGACGTGCGTCCGCACCACCTCGTCCAGTTCGACGCGGAACAGATGGAACGGCTCCGGCGGCTTGGCCTCCGCCACGAACCGGGCCATCACCTCCGGGTCGGTCACCTCCAACGCGCGCCCGCCGATCCGTACGTCACCGCCGTCCATCGAGTCGTCGGGGCCGGGGTTGGCCTGCACCGCGAACCGCGGATCGCGCTGAAGATCCTGCGCCTTGCGGGAGTACGGCATCATGCCCAGCCACAGCTCACCGAAGCGGAAGTCCACCTCGAGGCCGGTCACCCGCGGTGAGCCGTCCTTGCGGAGGGTGGCCAGGACATGATGCTTGTACTGCTGGAACCGCTTCCGCACGGTCTCGGCGAAGGCCGGCTCCGCCGCCCGGAAATCTGCCCAGGTGGTCCCCGCACTCGATGTCCCTGTACTCGATGTCATGACGCCATCGAACCCCAGAATCCCGACATCTTCTGTCGGGTTTCGGATCCGGGTGCCGCACGGATGCCGTCCCAGGGCGAACGTGGTCTGCTGGAGAGGGCAGGGCCGTCATCGTGGCGGCGCGGGGGACCGAACCCGCCACCCGAGGAGATTTCTGATGGCGATCTTCATGCACGCCACTCTGCCGGGCATCACGACAGACCAGTACGACACGCTGAACAGCGAATTGCAGGCCCTGCCGGGCGACACCTTCGCCGGGTGTCTCTCGCACGTTTGCGTAGCATCCGATTCGGGCCTGGAGATCTTCGACCTGTGGGAGTCCGAGGCGGCCATGGACAAGTTCACCACCGTGATGATGCCGGTCGCCCAGGGTCTTGGCTTCCCCCGGACCGGCGGACCCCCGAAGATCGCGCAGGTGCACAACCACTGGACACCCGGGGCGGCGTAGCACCGCTCACCGGACCGAGAGCGTGACCACCACCGCATACCCCTGCGTCCGGAGTACGCCCGGTGACTCGCCGGTCACCAACACCGCGTCGTAGCGGGCGAGTTCGACGCCCTGCCCGTCGAGCACGGCACCGTCCTCGAGTGCGACAGCCAGCACCGCACCGCCCTGCGGCACCATGAGCCGGAGGGTGCCGCGTACGACCGCGGTCGCCGCTTGCGTATGCCCCCTTCGGTACATCACATTGAAATTCACGACCGGGCCTTCGAGGAGTCGGCCGTCGGTCTCCAGGTCCCCGGGGAAGTCATGGGGCCAGTACTGCTCGTCGACGATGTGGTGTTCGCCGCCCACCATGAGGTCCATCCCTGCCCCCTCGACCACGGTCAGGGTCCGGTCGACGCCGGGGAACGCGGAGAACGGCCCGTCCGCGGCCACATCCGCCAGACTGACCCGCCAGTCGAAGGCGTCCATCGAGGCGCCTTCGGGGGAGGCGGCGATCTCCCGGGTGACTCCCCCGCCGTTCTTCCAGGGCACGGCCGTACGGTCGGCCGCCCGCAGCACCCGTAGCGTCACCGCACGATCCCTTGCGCGCGGGCGGCGGCCAGCCAGAGCGGGAATTCGGCGACCAGCCGGTCGTACAGCTCGGCGTCCGGGACCTGCCGCGGGTCGAGTCCGGCGTGGAAGAAGCCGGCGTTGTCGATCGGGCGCTTGGCGGGTACGGCCAGCTCGTCGAGCTTGTGCAGGAAGTCGAACTGCGAGCTGCGCTTGTTGCCGAAGCCGATGAACTGCCAGAACAGCGGCAGCTTGGCCGCCTTGCACAGATAGCGCTCCGCCGCGTGCTTGCTGATCGGGCCGCCGTCGGTCTGGAAGACGACGAGCGCGGGCGCGGTCGAGCCGCTGTCGACGTAGTGGTCCATGACCGCGTCCATGGCGAGGTGGTAGCTGGTCCTGCCCATGTGCCCGAGGCCCGCCACGATCTCGTCGACCCGCCCGTGGTGGTTGTCCAGGGCGATGTCGGTGACCGCGTCGATGTCCGTGGAGAAGAAGACGACGGGCACCCGGCCGTCGTCGTCGAGATGGGCCGACAGGGACAGGACGCGGTCGGCGAGTGCCTGGACGCTGCCGTCCTTGTAGTACTCCTTCATGGAGCCGGAGTAGTCGAGCACGAGATAGACGGCCGCACGCTCCCCGCTCAGCCGGTGCTTCTCCAAGGAGACGCCGGCGCTCTTGTAGAGGCTGACGAGCGCGGGGGCGGTCTCCTCGACCTTGCGGAGGCTGATGGCCGCCATGCGGGGCTCCGTTCGTCCTGGAGTGAGCAGATTACGTCACCGCTGTCGGGACGAGAGGCGGGAGTCGCCAAGTCCCTTGACGGGCACGGACGACGGGCATTCGCCCTGAGCGGTGTCGGGGAAGTCCGGGTGGGTGAAGGTGGGGGTACCTCCCGTGCCCGCAGGGCTACGGGGGAGGGCCGAGTCTGGCAAGGCGGAGGATGGGGGTCCCCCCGCCGAAGGCAGGGGGAGAGTCCACGCGGAGCGTCGGCGACTGACGACAACGCAGCCAGGCGACAGCCATCGGCCCGCGACGCCGCCCGGACTTCCCCGGGGCCGCTTAAGGCCGTGTCTGAGCCCGAACGCGCCGCGGCGCCCACCCAGTGTCCGGTCGGGGACAGGGCGAGCGCCGCGGTACGGGGGTCCGGAGCCCCGGACCAACCCGAGCCCGTACGCCGTTGTACGGGACCGTATAAGGGGTCAAACAGTCATCACGCCGTCAGCGCACGGTCCGTGGGACGAATCGGAGCCGGCAACTCACTCGCACCGGTCAGGAAACGATCCACACCCCGCGCTGCCGAGCGTCCTTCGGCGATCGCCCAGACGATCAGCGACTGGCCGCGCCCCGCGTCGCCCGCGACGTACACGCCGTTGACGTTCGTCGCGAAGTCCGCGTCGCGCGCGACGTTGCCGCGCTCGTCGAGCTCCAGGCCGAACTGGGAGACGAGGCCGTTGGCCTGGTCCGTGCCCGTGAAGCCCATCGCCAGGGTGACCAGCTGCGCCGGGATCTTCCGCTCCGTGCCGGGCTTCTGCTCCAGCTTGCCGCCCTTGAACTCCACCTCGATCAGGTGCAGGAACTGGACGTTGCCGTCCTCGTCGCCCTCGAAGTGGGTGGTGGAGACGGAGTAGACCCGCTCGCCGCCCTCCTCGTGCGCCGAGGTGACCTTGTAGAGCATCGGGAACGTCGGCCACGGCTGGCCCGTCGGGCGGTCGTCGCCCGGGCGCGGCATGATCTCCAGCTGGGTGACCGAGGCCGCCCCCTGCCGGTGCGCCGTGCCCACGCAGTCCGCGCCGGTGTCGCCGCCGCCGATGACCACGACGTGCTTGCCCGCGGCGGTGATCGGAGGGGCCACGAAGTCGCCCTCCTGCACCTTGTTGGCGAGCGGCAGGTACTCCATCGCGAAGTGGACGCCGGTCAGCTCACGGCCCGGGACGGGCAGATCGCGCGAGAGCGTCGCGCCGGCCGCGATGACCACCGCGTCGTACCGCCTGCGCAGCTTCGCCGCGTCGATGTCGCGGCCGATCTCCACCTCGGTACGGAACTTGGTGCCCTCCGCCCGCATCTGCTCGATGCGCCGGTTGATGTGCACCTTCTCCATCTTGAACTCGGGGATGCCGTACCGCAGCAGCCCGCCGATGCGGTCCGCGCGCTCGTACACGGCGACCGTGTGACCCGCCCGGGTCAGCTGCTGGGCGGCGGCCAGACCCGCCGGGCCCGAGCCGATGACCGCGACCGTCTTGCCGGACAGGCGCTCCGGCGGCTGCGGGGTGACATCGCCGCTGTCCCACGCCTTGTCGATGATCGAGACTTCGACGTTCTTGATGGTGACGGCCGGCTGGTTGATGCCGAGCACACACGCGGCCTCGCACGGCGCGGGGCACAGCCGCCCGGTGAACTCCGGGAAGTTGTTGGTCGCGTGCAGCCGCTCGCTCGCCGCGGACCAGTCCTCGCGGTACGCGTAGTCGTTCCACTCGGGGATGAGGTTGCCCAGCGGACAGCCGTTGTGGCAGAACGGAATGCCACAGTCCATGCAGCGCCCGGCCTGCTTGCTGATGATCGGCAGCAGCGAACCGGGAACGTAGACCTCGTTCCAGTCCTTGAGGCGCTCCGTGACGGGGCGGGTCTCGGCGACCTCTCGGCCGGTGGTCAGGAAGCCCTTGGGGTCAGCCATTGGTCGCCGCCTCCATCATCTTCTCGGTGGTCTCCTGCTCGGAGAGACCGGCGAGCTCAGCGGCGTCCTTGGCGGCGAGCACTGCCTTGTACGTGGTCGGGATGATCTTGCTGAACCGGTCCACCGCGGCGGACCAGTCGGCCAGCAGCTTCGACGCGACGGTCGAGCCCGTCTCCTCCTGGTGGCGGCGCACGACATCGTGCAGCCACTGCCTGTCGGAGTCGTCGAGGGCCTCGATCGCGCCGAGGTTGCCCACGTTGACGTTGTCGCGGTCGAGGTCGATGACGTACGCGATACCGCCGGACATACCGGCCGCGAAGTTACGTCCGGTCTCGCCGAGCACCACCGCGCGGCCCCCGGTCATGTACTCGCAGCCGTGGTCGCCCACGCCCTCCGAGAGGACCGTGGCACCGGAGTTGCGGACGCAGAACCGCTCGCCGGTGCGGCCGCGCAGGAACAGCTCGCCGCCGGTCGCACCGTAGGCGATGGTGTTGCCCGCGATGGTGGAGTACTCGGCGAGGTGGTCCGCGCCCCGGTCCGGGCGGACGATGACGCGGCCGCCGGAGAGGCCCTTGCCCACGTAGTCGTTGGCGTCGCCCTCCAGCCGCAGCGTCACACCGCGCGGCAGGAACGCGCCGAAGGACTGGCCGGCCGAGCCGGTGAAGGTGATGTCGACGGTGTCCTCGGGCAGACCCGCACCGCCGAACTTCTTCGTCACCTCATGGCCGAGCATGGTGCCGACCGTGCGGTTGATGTTGCGGATCGCGATCTGTGCGCGGACCGGCTGGGCGTCCTCGGCACAGGCCGCGCTCAGCGCCTCGGCGGCGAGCTCGATCAGCTCGTTGTCGAGGGCCTTCTCCAGACCGTGGTCCTGCTCGATCACCTGGTGGCGTACGGCGCCGTCCGGCAGCTCGGGGACGTAGAAGAGGGGCTCGAGGTCGAGGCCCTGCGCCTTCCAGTGGTGCACGGCCCGCTCGGTGTCGAGCAGTTCGGCGTGGCCGACGGCCTCCTCGATCGTACGGAAGCCCAGCTCGGCGAGGAGCTCGCGGACCTCCTGGGCGATGAACTCGAAGAAGTTGACGATGTATTCGGCCTTGCCGGAGAACCGGTCGCGCAGCACCGGGTTCTGCGTGGCGATGCCGACCGGGCAGGTGTCCAGGTGGCAGACGCGCATCATGACGCAGCCGGAGACGACGAGCGGCGCGGTCGCGAAACCGAACTCCTCGGCGCCGAGCAGCGCGGCGATGATGACATCGCGGCCGGTCTTCAGCTGGCCGTCGGTCTGCACGACGATACGGTCGCGCAGGCCGTTGAGCAGCAGGGTCTGCTGGGTCTCGGCGAGGCCGAGCTCCCAGGGGCCGCCCGCGTGCTTCAGCGAGGTGAGCGGCGAGGCGCCCGTACCGCCGTCGTGGCCGGAGATGAGGACGACGTCCGCGTGCGCCTTGGAGACACCCGCGGCGACCGTGCCGACGCCGACCTCGGAGACCAGCTTCACGTGGATACGCGCCGCCGGGTTCGCGTTCTTGAGGTCGTGGATCAGCTGAGCCAGGTCCTCGATGGAGTAGATGTCGTGGTGCGGCGGCGGGGAGATCAGACCGACACCGGGGGTGCTGTGCCGGGTCTTGGCGACCCACGGGTAGACCTTGTGGCCGGGCAGCTGGCCGCCCTCGCCGGGCTTCGCGCCCTGCGCCATCTTGATCTGGATGTCGTCCGCGTTGACCAGGTATTCGCTGGTCACACCGAAGCGGCCGGAGGCGACCTGCTTGATGGAGGAGCGGCGCGCCGGGTCGTACAGCCGGTCCGCGTCCTCGCCGCCCTCACCGGTGTTGGACTTGCCGCCCAGCTGGTTCATGGCGATGGCGAGGGTCTCGTGCGCCTCGCTGGAGATGGAGCCGTACGACATGGCGCCGGTGGAGAAGCGCCTGACGATATCGGAGACCGACTCGACCTCGTCGACGGAGATGGCGGGACGGTCGGACCTGAAGCCGAAGAGGCCGCGGAGCGTCATCAGGCGCTCGGACTGCTCGTTGACCCGGTCCGTGTACTTCTTGAAGATGTCGTAGCTGCGCGAGCGCGTGGCGTGCTGCAGCCGGAAGACCGTCTCCGGGTCGAACAGGTGCGGCTCGCCCTCGCGGCGCCACTGGTACTCGCCCCCTATCTCCAGCGCACGGTGCGTGGCGGAGATGCCGGAGGCGGGGTAGGCCTTGGCGTGCCGGGCGGCGACCTCCTTGGCGACGACCTCGAGACCGGCTCCACCGATCTTCGTGGCGGTGCCGTTGAAGTACTTCTCCACGAAGGCGTCTTCGAGGCCGACGGCCTCGAAGACCTGCGCACCGCGGTAGGAGGCGACGGTGGAGATGCCCATCTTGGACATGACCTTCAGAACGCCCTTGCCGAGCGCGTAGATCAGGTTCCGGATGGCCTTCTCGGGCTCCAGGCCCTCTATGAAGGTGCCGGCGCGGACCAGGTCCTCCACCGACTCCATCGCGAGGTACGGGTTGACCGCGGCGGCGCCGTAACCGATGAGGAGCGCGACATGGTGCACCTCGCGGACGTCGCCGGCCTCGACCACCAGGCCCACCTGGGTGCGCTGCTTGGTGCGGATGAGGTGGTGGTGCACGGCGGAGGTGAGCAGCAGCGAGGGGATCGGCGCGTGCTCGGCGTCCGAGTGGCGGTCGGAGAGGACGATCAGGCGGGCGCCGTCCTCTATGGCCGCGTCGGCCTCGGCGCAGATCTCCTCGATACGGGCGGCGAGGGCGTTGCCGCCGCCGCTGACCCGGTAGAGACCGGAGAGCGTCGCGGCGGTCATGCCGGGCATGTCGCCGTCGGCGTTGATGTGGATGAGCTTGGCCAGCTCGTCGTTGTCGATCACCGGGAAGGGCAGGGTCACACTGCGGCAGGCCGCGGCGGTCGGCTCCAGGATGTTGCCCTGCGGTCCCAGCGAGGAGCGCAGCGAGGTGACGAGCTCCTCGCGGATGGCGTCCAGCGGCGGGTTGGTGACCTGCGCGAAGAGCTGGGTGAAGTAGTCGAAGAGCAGCCGGGGGCGCTCGGACAGGGCCGCGATCGGGGAGTCCGTACCCATGGAGCCGAGCGGCTCGCCGGCGGTACGGGCCATCGGCGCGAGGATGACGCGCAGCTCCTCCTCGGTGTATCCGAAGGTCTGCTGGCGGCGGGTGACCGAGGCGTGGGTGTGGACGATGTGCTCGCGCTCGGGAAGGTCCTCGAGCTCGATCTCGCCGGCCTCCAGCCACTCCTTGTAGGGCTGTTCGGCGGCGAGGGTGGACTTGATCTCGTCGTCCTCGATGATGCGGTGCTCGGCGGTGTCGACGAGGAACATCCTGCCGGGCTGGAGACGGCCCTTGCGGACGACCTTCGCCGGGTCGATGTCGAGGACGCCGACCTCGGAGGAGAGGACGACGAGTCCGTCGTCGGTGACCCAGTAGCGGCCGGGGCGCAGACCGTTGCGGTCGAGGACCGCGCCGACCTGGGTGCCGTCGGTGAAGGTGACACAGGCCGGGCCGTCCCAGGGCTCCATCATCGTGGCGTGGTACTGGTAGAACGCGCGGCGCGACGGCTCCATGGACTCGTGGTTCTCCCACGCCTCGGGAACCATCATCAGGACGCTGTGCGGCAGCGAGCGGCCGCCGAGGTGGAGGAGTTCGAGCACCTCGTCGAAGGAGGCGGAGTCGGAGGCGTCCGGCGTGCAGACCGGGAAGATCCGGTCGAGCTGGTCCGTACCGAAGAGGCCCGACGCGAGCTGGGACTCGCGGGCCTTCATCCAGTTGCGGTTGCCCTTGACCGTGTTGATCTCGCCGTTGTGCGCGACGAAGCGGTACGGGTGGGCGAGCGGCCAGCTCGGGAAGGTGTTCGTGGAAAAGCGCGAGTGGACGAGCGCGACGGCCGTGGCGCAGCGCCGGTCGGAGAGGTCCGGGAAGAAGGGCTCCAGCTGACCGGTGGTGAGCATGCCCTTGTAGACGATGGTGCGGGCGGAGAGCGAGGGGAAGTAGACACCGGCCTCGCGCTCGGCGCGCTTGCGCAGCACGAAGGCCTTGCGGTCGAGGGCGATGCCCTTGCTCGTACCGCCGTCCGACACGAAGAGCTGCGAGAAGGCGGGCATCGTGGCGCGGGCGCCGCTGCCGAGCAGATCCGGGGTGACCGGGACCTCGCGCCAGCCGAGGACGGTCAGACCCTCCTCGGCGGCGATCGTCTCAATGCGTGAGACGGCGTCAGTGCTCTCATCGGCCGGCAGGAAGGCGATTCCGACGGCGTACGAACCGGCCTCGGGAAGCTCGAAACCGCTGACCTCGCGCAGGAAGGCGTCCGGGACCTGGAGCAGAATGCCGGCGCCGTCACCCGAGTCGGGCTCGGAGCCGGTGGCACCGCGGTGCTCGAGATTCCGCAGGACGGTCAGCGCCTGTTCGACCAGCTCATGGCTGGCAACACCGGTGAGGGTGGCCACGAACCCGACGCCGCATGCGTCGTGTTCGTTACGGGGGTCGTACAGCCCCTGGGGGGCGGGGCGACCGTCCATGGGCGACCAGGCGTCGGAACGCATCGGCTCTCCCGTCGTCGTCGTATGCCCTCCCGGACCACGTCCGGGGGAGCGATTATCGAGGGACGACGTTGGCCCTCCGCGAAATTTCGTGCAGGTTACATGATGGAACGCTTCTCGAAAAGCGGATAGTCCGTTCCAGCATGCGGACACCACGCAAAGTGGTGGAGGTGGGTCACAGCCGGACAGATCGATGTCCGCGAGCCCGTCGCAGAGCAGGCTTCATTGCCCGCAGCGCCTACGGCTCATGCCCGGTGGTTAAGGACTCGAAACCGCCGGGTAACGGCTACTTATGTGGCGCCACGCATAGTGTCCCACCGACTTGGTGATTCCGGCCAGGGGCGTACGTCACAAGCGGGGAGGACCGCCGGTCAGACCGCGGCACCGAGCAGCGAACCCAGCCCGAAGGTGAGCGCGGCCGCGGTCCCGCCGAGGACCAGCTGGCGCAGCCCGCTGTACCACCAGCCGCGCGCCGTCACCCGGGACACCAGGGCACCGCAGGCGAAGAGCCCGGTCAGCGCCAGCAGCACCGCCGGCCACAGGGCGGCCGCGCCGAGCAGATACGGCAGTACGGGCAGCAGCGCGCCCAGTGCGAACGAGCCGAAGGACGAGACCGCGGCGACGGTCGGCGACGGCAGGTCGTCCGGGTCGATGCCGAGCTCCTCGCGCGCGTGTATCTCCAGCGCCTGCTCGGGATCCCTGGAGAGCTGCATCGCCACCTCGCGAGCGAGCACTGGCTCCACGCCGCGCGCGACGTACAGGGCGGCCAGCTCCTCCATCTCGTCCACCGGATGCTTGCGCAACTCCCGCCGCTCCACGTCGAGTTCGGCCTCGACGAGCTCACGCTGGGAGGCCACGGACGTGTACTCGCCCGCCGCCATGGAGAAGGCTCCCGCCGCGAGTCCGGCCAGGCCGGTGATGACGATGGTCTGCTGGGAGGCCGCGCCGCCCGCGACACCGGTCATCAGCGCCAGGTTGGAGACGAGCCCGTCCATCGCGCCGAACACCGCCGGGCGCAGCCAGCCGCCGTTCACATCACGGTGGGTGTGATTGTCGCGGTGCGCCTCGTGGAGCGTCGCTCCGGTTTCGATGATGGACACAGTTCTCCCCTTCTCAGCAGCGGGCCCTGTGGTCCCGCTCCCCCTCAACACCCTCGAAAATACGCACGACGTAAGGGGTCCGCCAGCAAGGCAGGCCGTACTTACCTGGGTTCGGGCGGGTGGCGGAACGGGTGACAGACACGTTTCTCAGACTCGTCACGCGCCACATGTGGCAGGGATGCATGAACAGGCTCGGAGCGCGCGAAAGGGCCCCGCCTCATGGAGTTGATTGCATGCAATCCCGCTGATCCGGCCGGCCCCGCCCACGCCGAGTCCGCCGACTCCGCCCAGGCCGCCGAGTCAGCCGGCCCCGCACCCGGTGCGCCCCCGACGGCCGCGGTGCTCCGCGAGCGGGCCTGCGGCGCACTGCTCGGCCTCGCGGTGGGCGATGCGCTCGGCGCCCCCGCGGAGAACATGCGGCCGTCCGAGATCCGCCGGCGCTGGGGCCGTATCGAGGGCTTCGTGAGCGACGACCCGGCGGGCACGGACGACACCGAGTACGCCATCTTCTCCGGCCTGCTGCTCGCCCGGCACGGCTCGGCACTGACCGTCTCGCATGTCGAGAAGGCATGGCACCACTGGATCGCGGACCTGGACGAAGGCCCGTTCCGTGGTGCGGGCTTCAGCGAACGCGGCACCCTCGAAAACCTCCGGCGCGGGCTCGCGGCCCCCATCTCGGCCCAGCACCGGCACGCCTGGAGCGACGGCCTGGCGATGCGCGCGGCGCCGTTCGGCGTCTTCGCGGCGGGCCACCCGGCGGAGGCGGCACGGCTCGTCGCGATCGACGGCAGCGTCAGCCACGACGGTGAGGGCATCTACGGCGGCCAGGCGGTGGCGGCGGGAGTCGCGGCGGCGATGGCGGGCGCGGGCCCGGCGGGGGTGATCGGCGCGGCGCTGTCCGTGGTCCCGATGGACTCCTGGACGGCCCGCTCGCTGCGCCGCGCGGTCGTGGCGGCCCAGCACACCCACACGGACACGCTCGCGATGGAGCGTGCGGTCCGCTCGGCGGTCGTGATCGGCGGCTACCCGTGGACGGACCTGGCGCCGGAGGCGGTGGGCCTGGCGTTCGGCGCGTTCGCGGCGGCCCGCGGAGACTTCCGTACGTCGGTGCTCACCGCGGTCAACATGGGCCGCGACGCGGACACGACGGCGGCAGTGGCGGGAGCGCTGGCGGGAGCGATGTCCGGGGCCGCAGCGATCCCGCCCGAATGGTCCTCGGCCATCGGCCCGGTCCGCGGCAGCTGCCTGCCCTCGATGAGCGGCCACCATGTCCTGGACATCGCGGAACTGCTGACCCCGGACGACGAACCCCAGGCCGGCGCATGAGGCCCGAGAGCGGGCAGGCACCACGCCCGGAAGGCCTGCCGCCGAGCGACGGGCGTGGGCGCACGCGGGAATCCGACGGGCGTGGGCGCACGCGGGAATCGCCGAGCGCGCCCGGGGAGTGCGGGCACGCCCAGGACACGACACCGCCCTCGCGGGAAGCGCCGGGCACCACCGCGGGGCCGGAGGCCCTCCCCCCGGTTTCAGGAACGGGCGGGCCGAGGGAACACCACCCCACCGGGCGCACCCCTCCCCGGCCCATCGAAGGCCTCCTCCTCGGGCTCGCCGCCGGGGACGCCGCCGGGTGGCCCGCCGCGCGGCACCGGGCCGCGCGGATGCCCGAGTGGACCCGCCGCCTCACCCGCGAGCTCGACACCTTCGCCGAGCAGAACGCAACCACCACCCTCCCCGTCCCCATCGCCCTCAACCAGCCCCCCGAACCCTCCGCCTCGGCCCGTCCGACGACGCCGAGTGGGCCGCCTTCGCCGCCGAGACCGTGCTCACCGCGGCAGGTGACCTCTTCTCCGGCCTCGCCCCCGGCCGCCGTATGCGCGCCGCCGTCGCCCTCGCCTGGAACTCCCTCGCCAGCGAGGTCGCCGCGGCCGCCGACCGCGCCCCCGAGGTCGAGTCCGCCGTACTCCCTCTCCGCGCCCGGATCTCCGTACGCGCCGGCCTCGGCAATCTCGCCACCGGACTGCGCCCGCCCGCCACCGGCCACGACAACCCGCACTACTTCGACGACGCCGCCTGCGTACGCGCCGTCGTCCTCGCCGTCGTCCACCCCGGCGACCCGGCCGCCGCCGCAGCGCTCGCCGAGTTCGACGCGCGCTACACCCAGGACGGCGACGGAGTGCACGGCGCCCGCGCCATGGCCGCCGCCGTCGCCGTCGCCCTCGGCGGCGCGCCCGTCGACGACGCCGTCGACGCCGCCCTCGCCGAACTCCCCGCCGCCACCGAGATCGGCCGCAACGCCCAGCACGCCGTCAAGCTCGCCCGCGACGCGCACGGCGCCTTCGAACTCGTACCCCTCCTCGAGCACCAGATCGTCGACCACGTCTACAGCTACGGCATCGCCGCCGCCGAGACCGTCCCCGTCGCCCTCGCCCTCGCCACCGCCGCCCGTGGCCGGGTCTGCGAAGCCGTACCCGCGGCCGCCTGCCTCTCCCGCGTCGCCGACTCCGCCCCCGCCCTCGCCGGCGCCCTGACCGGGGCGCTCGGCGGCGGCGATTCCGTCCCCGGCACCTGGCGCGACGCCTGCCGCATCCTGGCCGGCTGCGCGCTCCCCCGGCTCGCGGGTACGGATCTGGTCGAACTCGCCGGGCTGCTCGCACACACGGAACTGACCGCCCCGGGTGGACAATTCCGGCATGACGACGACACTCGAGACGACACTCGCACTCGATGACCGGATCGCCGGCAGCCTCATCGGAGCGGCTGTCGGTGACGCACTCGGCGGCCCGGTCGAGGGCTACACCCCGGAGCAGATCGTGGAACGGCACGGCGGCCGCGTCCACGGCATCGTCGGCCCGTGGAACGGCGATGCCTGGCGTACCGCCCGCCCCATCGCGCCGTACCACAAGGGCGACGGCCACATCACCGACGACACCCTCATGACCCACGCGCTGATCCGCGTGTACGCCACCGTCCGCGACCACATCGACGCCTACGCGGTCGCCGACCATCTGGTCCCCGACCTGATGTCGAACCCCCGCTGGATCCCGGAGCTGGAAGCGGAGGCGCTCCCCCTCCAGCGGGTCTTCCTCGCCGAGAAGTGGATCGTCGCGCGCCTGCACTACGGGCACAACGACCCGCGCGAGGCCGGTGCGGGCAACATCGTCAACTGCGGCGCGGCGATGTACATGGCGCCGGTGGGCCTGGTCAACGCGGCGCATCCCGCCGCCGCATACGCCGAGGCCATCGACGTCGCGGGCGCGCACCAGTCCTCGTACGGACGAGAGGCGGCGGGCGTCTTCGCGGCGGCGGTCGCTGCGGCCTGCCTCCCGGGCGCGACGCCGGCCTCGGTCATCGACAGCTGTCTGTCGCTGGCCAAGGACGGCACGGCCTCGGCGATCGAGGCGGTGGCCGAAGTCGCGGCGGACCACTCGGACTTCGAGTCGGCGATGGCACCGCTGCGGGTCGCGGTCGCCCCCTTCGACACGGTCGGCCCCGACTACCGCGCCCCGACGCTCGCGGCCCGCCGCCCGTCCCGTCTCCACTCCATCGAGGAGCTCCCCATCGCGCTCGGCATGCTTCTGGTGGGCGGGGGCGACTACCGCCGTACGGTCCTGGGCTCGGTCAACTACGGACGGGACTGCGACTCGATCGCGACGATGGCGGGGGCGATCGCGGGGGCGCTCCACGGCGAGTCGGCGGTCCCGGCGGACTGGGCGAAGGGGGTCGCCGAGGCGAGCCGCCTGGACCTGCACGCCCCGGCGGCGGAACTGACCGCGGTCACCCGCGAGATCTTCACCCGCGACAGGGAACGCCGCCGCGCCCACGAGTCGGCGTTCGCCCGTCTGACGGTGGCACGATGACGGACCTCCGCCTCACCTGGGTCCAGCCGGAGGACCTCCTCGGCCACGAACTGCGCCAGGCGGAGGAGGACGGCCGCGACGCGACCGAGATCCGCGCAAGGTGGCAGACGGCGGGCGGCCACCCGGCCCCACCCCGAGCCGGCGCCTCCCCCACCCCGGCTCCCCCGCACCTGCGCACCCTCGCGGTCGAACTGCTGGCCGAACTGTCGCTGCTGCCTTCCCCGTTGACGACGGAGGAGCCAACGGACCTGGCCATGATCGTGACGTCCTGCCCGAACTGGCCCTCAGCGCGCGACCGGGACGGAAGGGGCGGGGTGGGGGAACAGCACCCCCTGCACGCCGCCTGGCTCGGCCGCGCCGTCGGGTGCCTGCTCGGCAAGCCCGTCGAGAAGCTCCCCCTCAGCGCCATCCGCGACCTCGCCCGCGCCACCGGCAACTGGCCCCTCAACAGCTGGTTCACCGCCAAGGGCCTCCCCGCCGACCTCGCCGCCGCGCACCCCTGGAACCGCCGGTCCGCCGGTACCTCCCTCGCCGAGAACATCGACGGCATGCCCGAGGACGACGACCTCAACTACCCCCTCCTCAACCTGCTCCTCCTCCAGCGCCACGGAAGGAACTTCACCACCGCCCAGCTCGCCGGGCTCTGGCTCGACGAGCTCCCCGCCGGCCGTACCTTCACCGCCGAGCGCATCGCCTACCGCAACCTCCTCTCCGGCATCGAGCCCCCGCTCACCGCCCGCCACCGCAACCCCTTCCGGGAGTGGATCGGCGCCGCCATCCGCGCCGACATCCACGGCTGGACACACCCGGGCGACCCCGCGGCCGCCGCCGCGCAGGCGTACCGCGACGCGTCGCTCACGCACACCGCCAACGGCATCTACGGCGCGATGTTCGTCGCGGCCACCATCGCCACCGCCGCCGGCGGCCGCAGCGACATCCACCAGTGCCTGCGGACCGGCCTGTCCGTCATCCCGCCACGCTCCCGCCTCGCCCAAGCCATCCGCTTCGGCATCGACACCGCACACAAGGAACCGGACTTCGAGCAGGCGGTCGACCTCATCCACGCCATCTACGGCCACCACCACTGGGTCCACGTCATCCCCAACGCCGCCCTCCTCGCCGCCGCCCTCACCCACGCCGACGGCGACTTCACCGGCTCCATCTGCCGTGCCGTGTCCGGCGGATGGGACACCGACTCCAACGGCGCGACCGCCGGCTCCATCGCCGGACTGCTCGCCGGCCACCCGGACGCACTCCCCGACCGCTGGACCGCGCCCCTCAAGAACCGCCTCGCCACCTCCGTCCCCGGCTTCGCGGGCATCGGTTTCGACACCCTCGCCCACCTCACCCACCAGGAGGCACTCCGCCCATGACAGGCATCGCGGTGCTCGGCAGCACCAACATGGACCTCGTCGCGTACGTCGCGCACGCGCCGAAACGCGGAGAGACCGTCACGGGTCGTGAGTTCCGTACGATCCCCGGGGGCAAGGGCGCCAACCAGGCCGTCGCCGCCGCCCGCGCCGGCGGAGACGTCGCGATGATCGGCGCGGTCGGCTCGGACGACTTCGGCGTACGGCTGAGGCGGACGCTCGTCTCCTCCGGCGTCGACGACGACCTCCTCCGTACCGCCGAGGGCCCCTCCGGCACCGCGCACATCGTCGTCGACGACGAAGGCGGCAACTCCATCGTCGTGATCCCGGGCGCGAACGGCACCGTCACCTCCCTCGTCCCCGGCGACGAAGCCCTCATCGCCACCGCCGACACCCTGCTCCTCCAGCTCGAACTCCCCCTCACCGCCGTGCTCGGCGGCGCCGAAGCCGCCCGCCGCCACGGCGTACGCACCGTCCTGACCCCCGCCCCCGCCCAGCCCCTCCCTCCCGAACTCCTCGCCGTCACCGACCTGTTGGTCCCCAACGAGCACGAGGCCGCCACCCTCTCCGGGATCGCCGACCCGCCCGCCGCCGCCGAGGCGCTGCTGCGTCAGGTCCCCGAGGTCGTGATCACGCTCGGCTCGGCGGGCAGCCTGTACGCCCGCCGGGGAGCCGAGCCACTCACCGTCCCCGCACCCCATGTCACCGCCGTGGACACCACCGCGGCCGGCGACACCTTCGTCGGCGCCCTCGCCGTCGCACTCGGCGAGGGCCGCCCCGTACAGCAGGCCCTCATCTGGGCCTCCGCCGCAGCGGCACTCTGTGTCCAACGCCCAGGAGCCTCCACCTCCATGCCGTACCGCACCGAGATCGACGCCTCATGACCACAGCCCCCGGAACTCCCCTGCAGGGACTGCGCGTCCTCGACCTGGCCACCCTCTTCGCCGGCCCGCTGGCCGCCACCATGCTCGGTGACTTCGGCGCCGAGGTCATCAAGGTCGAGCACCCCACCCGGCCCGACCCCTCCCGCGGCCACGGCCCCGCCAAGGACGGTGTCGGCCTCTGGTGGAAGCTGCTCGGCCGCAACAAGCGCACCGTCACCCTCGATCTCTCCACCCCGGGCGGCCGCGCGACCCTCCTCCGCCTCGCCACCACCGCCGATGTGATCATCGAGAACTTCCGCCCCGGCACCCTGGAGAAGTGGCAGCTCGGCTGGGACGAGCTGAGCAGCGCCAACCCCCGTCTCGTCCTGACCCGCGTCACCGCCTTCGGGCAGTTCGGCCCGTACTCCCACCGCCCCGGCTTCGGAACCCTCGCCGAGGCGATGAGCGGCTTCGCATCCATCACCGGCGAACCCGAAGGTCCGCCCACCCTCCCCCCGTTCGGCCTCGCCGACTCGATCGCGGCGCTCGCCACCGCGTACGCCGTCATGACCGCACTCACCGCCCGCACCGCGACGGACCGCGGCCAGGTCGTCGACATGGCGATCATCGAGCCGATCCTGACCGTCCTCGGCCCGCAGCCCCTCTGGTACGACCAGCTCGGCTACGTCCAGCCGCGCACCGGCAACCGCTCCCGCAACAACGCCCCGCGCAACACCTACCGCACGGCCGACGGCTGCTGGCTGGCCGTCTCCACCTCGGCCCAGTCCATCGCCGAACGCGTCATGCATCTCGTCGGCCGCCCCGAGCTGATCGACGAGCCGTGGTTCGCCACCGGCAGCGGCCGCGCCGAGAACGCGGACGTACTCGACGAGGCGGTCGGCGGCTGGATCGCCCGCCACACCCGCGACGACGCCATGGCCGCCTTCGAGAAGGCCGAAGCGGCGATCGCACCGATCTACGACATCCGTGACGTCATGGAAGACCCCCAGTACCAAGCGCTGGACACCGTCACCGAGGTCCCGGACCCCGAACTCGGCCCCCTCCGTATGCAGAACGTCCTCTTCCGCCTCTCCGACACCCCCGGCGCCATCCGCTGGGCGGGCCGCCCGCACGGCGCAGACACCGACGCGGTCCTCACCGAACTCGGCCTGTCCCAGGCCGACATCACCGCACTGCGCACCCAGGGGGCCGTATGACCACCCCCCTCACCTGGCTGTACGCCCCCGGCGACCGGCCCGAGGTCGTACGCAAGGCCCTCGCCTCCGGCGCCGACGTCGTGATCGTCGACCTGGAGGACGCGGTGTCCCCCGGCCGCAAGGAGTACGCGCTGGACGCCACAGCCGAACTCCTCGCCTCGCCCCAGCCCCTCCCGGTCCATGTCCGCATCAACACCCCCCATGACATCGAGACCCTCACCGGACTCCCGGGCCTCCGTGCTCTGCGTATCCCCAAGGTCGCATACGCCACTGACATTCAGCAGATCGCGGCCCGGGCACCGGACCTCCCCCTCTACCCCCTCCTCGAATCCGCGCTCGCCGTCGAGCACGCGTACGCGATCGCCACCGCCCACCCCGCCGTCCACGGCATCGCACTCGGCGAGTCCGACCTCCGCGCCGACCTCGGCGTACGGGACGGTGCCGGCCTCGACTGGCCGCGCACCCGCATCGTGGTCGCCGCCCGGGCCGCGCAGCTGCCGCCACCCATCCAGTCCGTCTTCCCCGACATCCGCGACCTGGACGCCCTCTACGCCTCCTGCGCCCACGGCCGCTCCCTCGGCTTCCTGGGCCGGGCGGCCATCCACCCCCACCAACTCCCGGTCATCGAGCGGGCGTTCCGGCCCACACCCGAGGAGATCGAGGCGGCGGAGGAGATCGTCAAAGCGGCCGCCACGGACGAGGGCGCGCTGGCCCTGCCGGACGGCCGTTTCGTGGATGCCGCGGTCGTGGCCGCGGCGCAACGGACCCTCTCCCTCGCTCGGCGCGAAGCCCTCTGAGAAACGCGAAGGCCGCCGGGACCTCTCGGTCCCGGCGGCCTTGCACCGTGCGTGTGGTCCGCGGTCAGCCCTTCTTGGCCGACTCCGCGTCCACGTCCGAGGCGTCCACGTCCGAGGCGTCCTCCGTCGCTTGCGCCGAGTCCTCGGCAGCGGCCTTGTCCTCGGAGTCGGCGTCCGGCTTCGCCGTACCGGCCTTCGCCGGCTCCGGCTCGACGATCTCCTCGCGCCCCGGCCGCAGTCGCGCCGAGATGACCATGTACGTCACCGCCAGCACGAAGACCACGATCGAGGTCCACACATTGAGGCGCAGCCCTAGGATGGTGTGCGCCTCGTCGACCCGCATGTACTCGATCCAGGCCCGGCCCACGCAGTAGGCCGCGACGTACAGCGCGAACGCCCGGCCGTGGCCCAGCTTGAAGCGGCGGTCGGCCCAGATGACCAGCACCGCGACGCCGATGCACCACAGGGACTCGTACAGGAACGTCGGGTGGTAGAGGCCCGCCTCGCGGTTCGTACCCTCAGTGATCTTGAGGGCCCACGGCAGATCCGTCTCCTTGCCGTACAGCTCCTGGTTGAACCAGTTGCCCCAGCGGCCGATCGCCTGCGCGATGGCGATGGCGGGTGCCAGGGCGTCGGCCCAGGCAGGCAGCGGGATCCCGCGGCGGCGGCAGCCGATCCAGGCGCCGACCGCGCCCAGCGCGATCGCGCCCCAGATACCGAGGCCGCCCTCCCAGATCTTGAAGGCGTCGACCCAGTTCTCACCCTCGCTGAAGTACAGCTGGTAGTCGGTGATCACGTGGTACAGCCGGCCGCCGACGAGACCGAAGGGCACCGCCCAGACGGCGATGTCGGCCACGGTGCCGGCTTTGCCGCCCCGCGCGATCCAGCGCTTGTTGCCGTACCAGACGGCCACAAAGACACCGATGATGATGCAGAAGGCATAGCCGCGCAGCGGGAGCGGTCCGAGATGGATCACTCCGGTCGACGGGCTGGGAATGTAGGCAATATCCATGGCAGCACCGACGCTACCCTGCCGGGTGGGACGTGCGACAACCCACCCGGCAACGTCTGGATAACGAGCCGCGCCCCGGACGCACCCGGGAGGCCGCCCCGAAGCGGTCAGGAAGAGGACGAACCCGGGCTCGGTGTGGACCGCTGGGTGCCCGGCTTCTTGCCCTTGTTCGCCTCTTCGACCCACTTCTTGAAGTTGGCCACGGAGATCTGCTCGGAGCCCTTCTGCGGGAAGACGGACTCCCCGTTGAGCAGCACGGTCGGCGTGCCGCGGAAGCCGCCGTTCTGGAACGCGGTGTTCGACTTGTCGACCCAGCTGTCGTGCCTGCCCTCCTGGACACAGCTGCGGAAGGCGGGGGTGTCGAGACCGTCGACCTTGCCGGCCAGCTCGATCAGCCTGCTGTTCTCGGCGAAGGCGTCGTCCGTCTCCGGCGGCTGGTTCTGGTACAGCACGTCGTGGTACGGAGCGAACTTTCCGGCGTCCTGAGCGCACGCCGCGGCGTTCGCCGCGCGCAGCGAACCGCTGCCGCCCATGTTCCCGTCGATGATGGTGGCGAGGTGGTACTCGACCTTGATCCGACCCGCCTGCTCGAGCTCGTGGATCGCGTCCCGCAAGCCGTTCTCGAAACTGGCGCAGGCCGGGCAGCGGAAGTCCTCCCACACCGTGAGCGTGGACGGGGCGTCGCTCGCGCCCACCGGGATCGCGAGCCGGTCCTTGCCCTGCACGCCTGCCGGCGCGAGGAGGGGACCGGCATCGGAGCCGCTGTCGTCCTTCCCGGAGTTGGCGGCGATCACGCCGACCACGGCGGCCAGGCCCAGCACGGCCACCACCGCCGCCGACACGATCAGGAGCCGCCGGCGCCTCTCACGCGCCTTCTCCGACTCACGTTCCTGCTGGAGCCGCTCTCGCGCGGTCCGCTTCCGTTCCTGGTTCTTCTCACTCACATCCCACAAACGAACCGGGGAGGCTGTGCATGCCTCCCCGGTCCCATATCCACCCGTACGAGCTACGCTCCCCGGCGCACGCCCTTGGCGAGGTCGGCCGCCAGTTCGCGTACCGCCTCAAGGCCCGCGGCCGGGCCCGGCGCGTCGAGCATCCGCTTCACGAACGCGGATCCGACGATCACCCCGTCCGCGAACGAGGCGACCTCCGCGGCCTGCTGGGCGTTGGACACCCCGAGGCCCACGCAGACCGGCAGTTCGGTGGTGGCCCGGGTGCGCCGCACCAGGTCCTGGGCCTGCACGCCCACCGAGGCGCGGGTGCCGGTGACGCCCATCAGCGAGGCCGCGTAGACAAAGCCGGAGCCGGCCGCCGTGATCTTCGCCAGCCGGGCGTCCTGGCTGCTCGGTGCGACGACGAAGACGGTGGCGAGACCGTGCTTCTCGGCGTGCTCACGCCACACCCCGGACTCCTCGACCGGCAGGTCGGGCAGGATGCAGCCGGCGCCGCCCGCCTCGGCGAGCTCGGCGGTGAAGCGCTCGATGCCGTACCGGTCGATCGGATTCCAGTACGTCATGACGAGGACCGGCTTGCCGGTGGCCTCATGCCCCTCGCGGACCGTACGCATCACATCGGCGATCTTGACTCCGCCCCGCAGGGCGATGTCGTCGGCGGTCTGGATGACGGGGCCGTCGAGGACGGGGTCGCTGTGCGGCAGCCCTACCTCCACCACGTCCGCGCCGCCCTCGAAGGCCGCCTTGACGGCCTCGATCCCGACGTCGACGGTCGGGAATCCGGCCGGGAGGTACGCGATGAGCGCGGCCCGGTTCTCACTCCTGGCGCCGGCGAGAGTGTCGCTCAGCAGCTCGACGTTCCCGCTCACTTCGCGTCCCCCTCGCCGTCGTACAGCCCGAAGTAGCGGGCCGCCGTGTCCATGTCCTTGTCGCCCCGGCCGGACAGATTGACCAGGATGAGTCCGTCCTTGCCCAGCTCCCGGCCCACTTCCAGCGCGCCGGCCAGCGCGTGCGCGGACTCGATGGCCGGGATGATCCCCTCGGTACGAGAGAGCAGCAGCAGCGACTGCATCGCCTCGTCGTCGGTCACCGCGCGGTACTCCCCGCGCCCGCTGTCCTTGAGGTACGAGTGCTCGGGGCCGATGCCCGGGTAGTCGAGTCCGGCCGAGATCGAGTACGGCTCGGTGATCTGGCCCTCCTCGTCCTGCAGGACGTAGGACCGCGAGCCGTGCAGGATGCCGGGCTCGCCGGCGGTGAGGGTGGCCGCGTGCTCGCCGGTCTCGATGCCGTGGCCTCCGGGCTCGCAGCCGATGAGCCGTACACCGGCGTCCGGGATGAACGCGTGGAACAGCCCGATCGCGTTGGACCCGCCGCCGACGCAGGCGACGGCGGCATCGGGCAGCCGGCCGGCCCGCTCCAGGATCTGCCTGCGCGCCTCGACGCCGATGACGCGGTGGAAGTCGCGCACCATCGCGGGGAAGGGGTGCGGTCCCGCGACGGTGCCGAAGAGATAGTGCGTACGGTCCACATTGGCGACCCAGTCACGGAACGCCTCGTTGATGGCGTCCTTCAGGGTCCTGCTGCCGGAGGTCACCGGGATGACCTCGGCGCCGAGCATCCGCATCCGGGCCACGTTCAGGGCCTGGCGCTGCGTGTCGATCTCGCCCATGTAGATGGTGCACTCGAGGCCGAACAGGGCACAGGCGGTCGCGGTGGCGACGCCGTGCTGTCCGGCGCCGGTCTCGGCGATGACGCGGGTCTTGCCCATCCGCTTGGTGAGCAGCGCCTGTCCGAGCACGTTGTTGATCTTGTGCGAGCCGGTGTGGTTCAGGTCCTCGCGCTTGAGGAAGACCCGCGCACCGCCCGCGTGTTCGGCGAACCTGGGCACCTCGGTGAGCGCGCTGGGGCGGCCGGTGTAGTTGACCATCAGGTCGTTGAGCTCGGCGGCGAAAGCGGGGTCGGCCTTGGCCTTCTCGTACTCGACGGCCACCTCGTCGACCGCGGCGACGAGCGCCTCGGGAATGAATTTGCCGCCGAAGGCGCCGAAGTAGCCTTCGGGGCTGGGGACTCGACCGTCCGGGTCCGGGATGAAGAAGTCGCTCGACATTGCGACGTGCTCCTTGTCGGGGCGGATGCCCCAGGGGTTCTGGGTGTGCGGGGACACGGTGTGCGCGCGTGCGGGAGTCGGACGGGGGCCTGTTCCCCTGCCCGCCCCTTCCCGCTGTACCGATGTGCGGCTCCGCCGCGTGAGGGGCAGGCCCCGGACCCCGTACGGCCTCCGGCCGTGTCCTCAGTCGCCGGACGGGCTGACCTTGTCAGCCCCGCCGGCGATTGAGGCGCGGGGATCCGGGGGCAGAGCCCCCATCAGTCGCGCGCGCGGCTACCGCGCCATCGCATGCCGTTGACCTGTCCCGGCTCGGAGCCGATCACATACCGCACCCGGCGGCCGTGTACCCGCCGGGCCGGGGCCCGGCAGCCGCGGGGCTTGCAGCCCCTGGCCAGGCGTGCGTACCCGTCGCTCACCGTCTCGTCCGCGCGCGCGGCCACACCCGCCCGCGCCGGGCGCGAAGGCGTCCGGTACGGCAGGGCGGCAGGGCGAGCGGCGGCGGTCACAGGAGGGTCAGCTCCGACCGTGCCGCAGGGCCGGGTGCGCGCCCGCGGCGACCAGGTCGGCCACCGCCGACTTCGGGTCGCGGCCGGTGACCAGGGATTCGCCGACCAGCACCGCGTCGGCGCCCGCGTTGGCGTAGGCGATCAGGTCGTGCGGGCCCCGCACACCGGACTCGGCGATCTTGACGATATGCGCCGGGATCTCGGGGGCGACCCGCTCGAACACCGTCCGGTCGACCTTGAGCGTCTTCAGATCGCGGGCGTTGACACCGATGATCCTCGCTCCGGCCTCCACCGCGCGCTCGGCCTCGTCCTCGTCGTGCACCTCGACCAGCGGCGTGAGCCCGATCGACTCGGCACGCTCGATCAGCGAGACCAGCGCCTCCTGCTCGAGCGCGGCCACGATCAGCAGCACGAGGTCGGCGCCGTAGGCCCGGGCCTCCCACAGCTGGTACGCGGTGACGATGAAGTCCTTGCGCAGCACCGGGATGTCGACCTTGGCGCGCACGGCTTCGAGATCGGCCAGCGATCCCCCGAAGCGGCGCTGCTCGGTCAGTACGGAGATGACGGCCGCGCCGCCCGCCTCGTAGTCGGCGGCGAGCCCGGCCGGGTCGGCGATCGCGGCGAGCGCACCCTTCGACGGGCTGGAGCGCTTGACCTCGCAGATCACGTGGACGCCCTCACCGCGCAGCGCGGCGACGCCGTCCTTGGCCTCAGGAGCCCTGGCGGCGCGCTCCTTGAGCTCGTCGAGGCTCACACGCGCCTGCCGCTCCGCGAGGTCGGCGCGTACGCCTTCAATGATCTCGTCGAGCACACTCACGCGAGCGGCCCCCTTCCGGGACGGTGGAGATGGAACAGGATCAGCCATGTCGATGGTATCCGGAGGATGGCCCGCGGCTCGCATCCGGCCGCCGCCCGTCCCACTACCTGGGACTTCACGGGGCCAGCAGTGACCCGAACGGCAGGTTCCGTACGACGCTGAAGATCAGCAGAACACCGCCCAGCGACCACCACCAGGCGGGTGCCGGAGCGATCCGCAATGGCTCGCCCCGTACGGCGCGAATCAGCCACATCAGCCACACCACGGCGAAGATTCCGTAGCCGACGACGGCCACCGCGTTGGCTCCGAGAGCGGTGGTCAGATCGCCGTGGATGAAGGCGTGGGCACTGCGCAGCCCTCCGCAGCCCGGGCAGTAGATCCCGGTGAAGCGCAGCAGCGGGCAGACCGGGTAGTGGCCGGGCTCATTGGGGTCGACCGAGCCGACGTACGCGAAGGCCGCGGCGACCCCCGCGAGGGTGGCCAGCGGCATCGCCAGGCGCCGCGCGAGCGGGGCGGGGCCCGGCTCGTGAGCGGGTGCGGCGGAGGAAGGCATGGCGTCCACCCCGTGATTCTCCCCGTTCGTGCGGAAAGGCGCAGCTCATACCGAATGGCGCAGCCCGCCAACGCCGGGCCGCGCCTCGCATCGCGGGCCGGACCGCGGCCTCAGGCGGTCGTCTGCGCCTGAGCGGTCTGCCCCGTGATCCGGCCGGCCTGGTGCCTGGCGTGCACCGCGGCCTCGGACTCCTTCGGCATGCCGAGACCGGCGGCCTTCATGGCGAGGCCGATGACACCGCCGAGCGCGATGACGGCCATGCCGGCCCAGAAGCCGAGCGGACTGGCCGCCACCATGAAGACGCCTGCGATGCAGAAGCCGATGAAGGCGATGGTGACGCCGGTCCAGGCGGCCGGGGTGTGTCCGTGGCTGGTGCCCGCCATGAGTTTGCTCCTCGTCGATGTTGCTCTGTGGTGAGCTGTCGGTCTGTGTGAGCCGGAAGCTCGGCTCTCATTGTCCCGTACGCCGGGGAATGCCCGAGCCCGGGGTCACGCTTCGCGCGTGGGGTCCTCGCCGCGGTCCAGGGCCTTCCACAGGTCCTCGGGCCGGTCCGGGTCCACGACCGGGGCCTTGCGGGGCCGGGGCGTGCCGTCGCGCTCGTAGCGGCCGGACATGGCCGGCCACTGCTTGCCGTACCGCAGCGCGAGCAGGCCCGCGAGCAGGATCAGCAGGCCGCCCGCCACGGTCACATACGGCCAGGCGGAGTGGGTGAGCGCGTCGACCGTGGCGGCCGCGTCGCCGGTGGTCTGCGCGGCCTTCTCGTCGAGGGCCGCGCTGTCGGAGGCGCCGAGGAAGGCCGCGAGGGCCGCGCCCGCGCCGCTCAGGGCGAGCAGGGCGGAGACGAGCAGCCGGCCGGCGCGACGTACCGCGAAGACGGCGACGAGGGCGGCCAGGCCGACGATCGCGAGCGCCGTCGGTACGCCGGTGACATCGCCGCCGTCGGCGCCGAGCGGCAGGCTGCCGCCCCCTACCGCGGCCGTCCCCTCTGCCCAGGTCCGGCCGGAGGCGAGCAGCACGACGACGGCGCCGACGGCGCCGAGGAACAGGGCGGCGGCGAGGCTGCGGCGGCTGCTCGTGGCGGCGGTTGCGGCTTCGGCGCGGGGCTGGGGTACGGGTACAGCACTCACGTACCCCACTATCCCCTACGGCTTCATGCTCCGTTGAGGCGGTTCGCCGTGTGGACGGCGCGGAGCACCGCGGCCGCCTTGTTCCGGCACTCGGTATCCTCGCCGACCGGGTCGGAGTCCGCCACCACACCGGCTCCGGCCTGCACGTACGCGGTGCCGTCGCGCAGCAGCGCGGTGCGGATGGCGATCGCGGTGTCGGAGTCCCCGGCGAAGTCGAGATAGCCGACGCAGCCGCCGTACAGGCCGCGCCGCGAAGGTTCGAGCTCGTCGATGATCTGCATCGCGCGGGGCTTGGGGGCGCCGGAGAGCGTGCCCGCGGGGAAGCAGGCGGTCAGTACGTCGAAGGCGGTACGGCCTTCGGCGACCTGGCCGGTCACGGTCGAGACGATGTGCATGACGTGGGAGTACCGCTCGACCGACATGAAGTCGACGACCTCGACGCTGCCGGGCGCGCAGACCCGGCCCAGGTCGTTGCGGCCGAGGTCGACGAGCATCAGATGCTCGGCGCGCTCCTTGGGGTCGGCCATGAGCTCTTCGGCGAGCGCCTGGTCCTCCTGCGGGGTCGCGCCGCGCGGCCGGGTCCCGGCGATCGGGTGCACCATGGCGTGCCCGTCCTCGACCTTGACCAGCGCCTCGGGGCTGGAGCCGACGACATCGAAGCCGTCGAAGCGGAAGAGGTACATGTACGGGCTGGGGTTGGTGGCCCGCAGTACCCGGTAGACGTCCAACGCGCTTGCGTGGCAAGGGGTTTCGAAGCGCTGCGAGGGTACGACCTGGAAGGCCTCGCCGGCCCGGATGCGCTCCTTGATGTCCTCGACGGCGTCCTGGTAGGCCTTGCCGCCCCACAGCGCCGAGAACTCCGGCAGCTCGGAGGGCGGCAGCGCGGCCGGCGCGGAGGCCAGCGGCCGCGCCAGATCGGACTCCATCGCGTCGAGACGGGCGACGGCGTCCGTGTAGGCCTCGTCGATGCCGGTGTCGAGGTCGTTGTGGTTGATGGCGTTGGCGATCAGCAGGACGGTGCCGTCCCAGTGGTCGAGCACGGCGAGGTCCGAGGTGAGCAGCATGGTCAGCTCGGGGAGCTTCAGGTCGTCGCGCTCGCCGGGGCCGATCTTCTCCAGCCGGCGCACGATGTCGTACCCGAGATAGCCGACCATGCCGCCGGTGAAGGGCGGCATGCCGGAGGCGAGGTCGCGCGGGGTGTGCAGGGTCTCGACGGTGGCGCGCAGGGCCTGCAGCGGGTCGCCGTCGACGGGGACGCCGACGGGCGGGTTGCCGAGCCAGCGGGTCGAGCCGTCCCGTTCGGTGAGGGTCGCGTCGGATCGCACGCCGATGAAGGAGTAGCGGGACCACGAGCGGCCGTTCTCGGCGGATTCGAGGAGGAAGGTGCCTTCGCGCTCGGCGGCGAGCTTGCGGTAGAGCCCGACCGGGGTGTCGCCGTCCGCGAGAAGGCGGCGGCTGACGGGGATGACACGGCGGTCGGCGGCGAGCTTGCGGAAGGTCTCGAGATCCATGGCGCCCGACCCTACTTGTCCAGGAGAACGTCGTTGTCGAAGCAGGTGCGGGCCCCCGTGTGGCAGGCGGCGCCCACCTGGTCGACCTTGACGAGGACCGTGTCGGCGTCGCAGTCCAGGGCGACGGACCTGACGTGCTGGACATGGCCGGAGGTGTCGCCCTTGACCCAGTACTCCTGGCGGCTGCGTGAGAAGTAGGTGCAGCGGCCGGTGGTCAGGGTGCGGTGCAGGGCCTCGTCGTCCATCCAGCCGAGCATCAGCACCTCACCGGTGTCGTACTGCTGGGCGATGGCCGGAACCAGGCCGTCGGCGCTGCGCTTGAGGCGGGCGGCGACGGCGGGATCGAGGGAGCTTGCGGGGACACTGCTGGTCATAACGCCATTGTGCCGTGTCCGCCGGGTTCGCCGGGCGGTGCGTCCACTGGGCGGACCCGGTGCCGCCGCCGTACGCTGGCGGGCATGTCGACCCATGCAAAGCGTGAACGACTTCTGCTCGCTGATCTGTTGGAAGCGGCGGGCTCGGATGCTCCGACCCTGTGCGAGGGCTGGACGACCCGGGAGCTCGCGGCCCATGTGGTGATGCGCGAGCGACGGATGGACGCGGCGGCCGGGGTACTGCTCGGCGCGCTCAGGGAGCGTATGGAGCGGGTGCAGGCGGAGTTCGCCGCGAAGCCGTACGAGGAGCTGATCCAGCTGATCCGTACGGGACCGCCGAGGATGTCCCCGTACGGGATCAAGCAGATCGACGAGGCCGCGAACACCGTCGAGTTCTTCGTCCACGCCGAGGATGTGCGGCGGGCGCAGCCGGACTGGACGCCGCGCGAGCTGGACCAGGTCTTCGAGAACGCCCTGTGGTCACGGCTGGAGAAGGCGTCCAGGCTGCTGGGCCGCAGGGCGCCGGTCGGTCTGGTGCTGCGCCGTGCGGACGGTCAGACGGCGGTCGCCCACCGCGGCACCCCGGTGGTGACGGCGTCCGGGGAGCCGGGCGAGCTGACGATCTTCATGTTCGGGCGGCAGGACGCGGCGCAGGTGGACCTCGAGGGCGACAAGGACGCGATCACCCGGCTGAACGAAGCCAAGCTGGGGTTGTAGCGCGCGCCGGAGTCACGGGAGCTCGGCGCCGCGCAGGCCCTTGGAGCACAGTCCGTAGACCGCTCCGAGGGCGCAGACCGCCGCGCTCGCGGTGAAGACGGGCGCGGTGCCCCACAGGCCGACGGCCGCGCCGGTGAGCGGGAAGCTGAGCGGTGCGACGCCGAGGCTGAAGAAGGTCGAGACCGAGGTGACGCGGCCGAGGTAGGCCGGATCGGTCTGCGTCTGCACGAGCGCGCTGCACACCGCGCCGCTCAGCCCCGCGAAGAGCCCGATCGCGACGGCGATGCCGGCCGCGGCGACGATGTGCGGCACTACGGCGAGGGCGGCGATCGCCCCGGCGCCGACGACCAGCGCGAGTCCCTGGACGAGTCCGGCGCGCGCGATACGGCCCCGCACGGCCAGCAGCAGTGAGGCCGCGCCCGAGCCGATGCCGAACCCGGCGAGGATCCAGCCCATGCCGGACGCGCCCCAGCCGCGGTCGTCCGCGAGCAGGGCGAGGCCGACGTTCAGCGGTCCGACGAAGCCCAGGTCGCCCAGGGCGATGACGACCAGCAGCGGGGCGAGGACCCGGTGGCGGCGGATGTAGGTCAGCCCTCCCGTCAGATCCCGCAGGGCGGTGGCCTTGGGGCGGTCGTCGTCGGCCGGCAGCGGACCGATCCGTACGGCGAGCAGCAGCGGCAGCGAGAGCGCGAAGAGCAGTCCGGCGAGGCCGAACGCGGTCACAGAGCCGCCGAGGGCGACCGCGACACCGCCGAGCGGGGCGCCGACGACGGTGGCGAGGCGGGAGGCGAGTCCGCGCATGCCCTGGATCCTGGCGAGCTGGCCCGGCGGGGCGATCCGGGGCGGGAGGGCACCGACGGCCGGCATGAAGAGCGCGTCCAGAACGCCGAAGACCACGGCGACGGCGGCCAGCAGCCACAGCCCCGGGGCGGCGACGAGCAGCAGGGCCGCGACACCGAGGACGATCACGCTGCGTGCCGCGTCGCCGGCGATGACCACCCGGCGGGGTCCGAGGCGGTCGGCGAGTACTCCCCCGCCGAGCATCAGCAGGGCGCGCGGCACGGCGCTGATGGCGAGCACGACGCCTGCCTGGGCGGGGCTGCCGCCGCGGGTGGCGGCCCAGGACAGGGCCAGGTAGTAGATGATGTCGCCGACGGTCGACGCTGCGTAGGCGCCGAGCCAGCGCAGCACAT
Organism: Streptomyces lunaelactis; assembly: GCF_003054555.1. NCBI lineage: Bacteria > Bacillati > Actinomycetota > Actinomycetes > Kitasatosporales > Streptomycetaceae > Streptomyces > Streptomyces lunaelactis. The sequence goes on from NZ_CP026304.1 coordinate 2,233,262, forward strand.
TGGTGTCGCGGTACGCGGGGCGTTCGACGGCGGCGGCCATGGCCTTGCTGTCCACGGCGGACATGGGAGCCGGTCCTCTCAGGCGTCTCGGACAGTGTCCGCCGGTGTCACCGGACCGGGTGGCCGGCCTGCCGCAGTGTGTCCTTGACCTGGGAGATACGCAGATCGCCGAAGTGGAAGACGGACGCGGCCAGGACCGCGTCCGCGCCCGCCGCGATGGCCGGCGGGAAGTCGGCGAGCTTGCCCGCGCCACCGGATGCGATGACCGGGACGGTGACGTGCTTGCGCACCGCCGCGATCATCTCGGTGTCATAGCCGTCCTTCGTGCCGTCGGCGTCCATCGAGTTGAGGAGGATCTCGCCCGCGCCCAACTCGGCGGCCCGGTGCGCCCATTCGACGGCGTCGATGCCTGTGCCCTCGCGGCCGCCGTGCGTGGTGACCTCGAAGGAGCCCCCGGGCGTACGCCGCGCGTCGACCGACAGCACCAGCACCTGGCGCCCGAAACGCTCGGCGATCTCGCGGATCAGCTCGGGGCGGGCGATCGCCGCGGTGTTGACGCCCACCTTGTCGGCGCCCGCGCGCAGCAGCTTGTCGACGTCGTCGGCGCTGCGCACACCGCCGCCCACGGTCAGCGGGATGAAGACCTGCTCGGCGGTGCGGCGCACCACGTCGTAGGTCGTCTCGCGGTTGCCGGAGGAGGCCGTGATGTCGAGGAAGGTCAGCTCGTCGGCGCCCTCGGCGTCGTACAGCTTGGCCATCTCGACGGGGTCGCCCGCGTCGCGCAGATTCTGGAAGTTGACGCCCTTGACGACCCGTCCGTTGTCCACGTCCAGGCAGGGAATGACCCGTATGGCGAGAGTCATCGGGCACCTCCTCGGTAGGCTTCGACCTCGACCTCGACGACCAGCCGGGGGTCGACGAAGCCGGACACGATGATCATCGAAGCGGCGGGGCGGACGGAGCCGAACAGCTCCCGGTGGGCCCGGCCGACCTCGTCCACATCCCGGGCGTGGGTGATGTACATCCGCGTACGCACCACATCCTCGTGGTCGAGACCGAGGTCCCTCAGCGCGCCGACGGCCACACCGAAAGCGGTGATCGCCTGGTCGTACGGATCGCCGTCGAGGACCACGCCGTCGACCACGGAGGTGCAGCCCGATACCAGGACGAGGCCGTTCGGCAGCTCCACGGCCCGGGAGTAACCAAAGGCCTCCTCCCACGGACCGCTCGAAGCGATACGGCGTACGACGTCCGTCATTCGGCCACCGCCGCAAGCGCCTCTTCCAGGGTGAACGCCTCGGCGTACAGCGCCTTGCCGACAATCGCGCCCTCCACGCCCTCGGGCACCAGCGACGCGATCGCGCGCAGATCGTCGAGCGAGGAGACGCCGCCGGAGGCGACGACCGGCTTGTCGGTGACCGCGCAGACAGTGCGCAGCAGCTCCAGGTTGGGGCCCTGGAGGGTGCCGTCCTTGGCGATGTCGGTGACGACGTAGCGGGCGCAGCCCTCCGAGTCGAGACGGGCGAGCGTCTCGTAGAGGTCGCCGCCGTCGCGGGTCCAGCCTCGGCCGCGCAGCGTCGTACCGCGTACGTCCAGGCCGACCGCGATCTTGTCGCCGTACTCGGCGATGACCTTGGCGACCCACTCGGGGGTCTCCAGCGCTGCCGTCCCCAGGTTGACCCGGGTGCAGCCGGTGGCCAGCGCGGCCGCCAGCGAGGCGTCGTCGCGGATGCCGCCCGACAGCTCGACCTTGATGTCCATCGCGCCCGCGACCTCGGCGATCAGCGCCCGGTTGTCGCCGGTGCCGAAGGCCGCGTCCAGGTCGACCAGATGCAGCCACTCGGCGCCCGACCGCTGCCAGGTCAGAGCGGCTTCGAGCGGGGAGCCGTACGAGGTCTCCGAACCGGACTCGCCATGGACGAGGCGCACGGCCTGGCCGTCGCGGACGTCGACTGCGGGGAGGAGTTCAAGCTTCGGCATTACAGCGTCTCAATCCAGTTGGTCAGCAGCTGGGCGCCGGCGTCGCCGGACTTCTCGGGGTGGAACTGGGTCGCCGACAGCGCGCTGTTCTCCACGGCGGCGACAAAGCGCTCGCCGTGCGTGGCCCAGGTGACCTGGGGCGCGCGGATGGCGGGGTTGGTGACCTCCAGATCCCACTCGTGCGCGGCGTAGGAGTGCACGAAGTAGAACCGGGCGTCGGCGTCGAGGCCGGCGAAGAGCCTGCTGTCGGCGGGCGCCTCGACGGTGTTCCAGCCCATGTGGGGAACGATGGGGGCCTTCAGCGGGCCGACCGTGCCGGGCCACTCGTCGAGGCCCTCGGTCTCCACGCCGTGCTCGATGCCGCGCTCGAAGAGGATCTGCATGCCGACGCAGATGCCCATGACCGGGCGGCCGCCGGAGAGCCTGCGGCCGACGATCCACTCACCGCGGGCCTTCTTCAGGCCCTCCATGCAGGCGGAGAAGGCACCGACACCGGGGACGAGGAGCCCGTCGGCGTTCATGGCCCTGTCGTAGTCACGGGTGATCTCGACGTCAGCGCCGACCCGGGCCAGTGCCCGCTCGGCCGAGCGGACATTGCCGAATCCGTAGTCGAAGACGACGACCTTCTTGGGCGCGCTCATTCCCAGATCCCCTGAATCCGCAGGACACCGGCGACCAGGCACATCACCGAGCCGATGCCGAGGAGCACGATCAGTCCCTTGGGCATCTTCTGCTTGGAGAAGGAGTACACACCGCCGGCGAGGAAAAGCCCGACGACGATGAGGATGGTGGAGAGACCGGTCATGGGTTTAGAGGGCGCCCTTCGTGGAGGGGAGGATGCCGGCGGCGCGCGGGTCGCGCTCACAGGCGTAACGCAGGGCACGGGCCAGCGCCTTGAACTGGCACTCCACGATGTGGTGCGCGTTGCGGCCGTACGGGACGTGGACGTGCAGCGCGATCTGGGCCTGTGCGACGAAGGACTCCAGGATGTGCCGCGTCATCGTCGTGTCGTACTCGCCGATCATCGGCGCCATGTTCTCGGGCTCGGTGTGCACGAGGTACGGACGGCCCGAGAGGTCGACGGTGACCTGGGCGAGGGACTCGTCCAGTGGCACCGTGCAGTTGCCGAATCGATAAATCCCCACCTTGTCGCCGAGCGCCTGCTTGAAGGCGGCGCCGAGCGCGAGGGCGGTGTCCTCGATGGTGTGGTGCGAGTCGATGTGCAGATCGCCCTCGGTCTTCACCGTGAGGTCGAACAGGCCGTGGCGTCCGAGCTGGTCGAGCATGTGGTCGTAGAAGCCGACCCCGGTCGACACATCGACCTTTCCGTGGCCGTCGAGGTCGATCTCGACGACGACGGACGTCTCCTTGGTGGTGCGTTCGACCCGTCCTACGCGGCTCATGCGCTCTGCTCCTTCTTGATCGCGCGTACCGCATCGAGGAACGCGTCGTTCTCTGCCGGGGTGCCCGCGGTGACCCGCAGCCAGCCTGGTACGCCGTTGTCACGGACCAGGACTCCCCGGTCGAGGATCTGCTGCCAGACCTCCTGCGCGTCCTGGAAGCGTCCGAACTGCACAAAGTTGGCGTCGGACTCGGTGACCTCGTAACCGATCGCCCGCAGCTCGCCGACCAGGCGGTCCCGCTCGGTCTTGAGCTGCTCGACGTACCCGAGAAGCGTATCGGTGTGCTCCAGCGCGGCCAGCGCGGTGGCCTGGGTGACGGCGGACAGGTGGTACGGCAGGCGCACCAGCTGGACGGCGTCGACCACGGCCGGGTGCGCGGCCAGATAGCCCAGGCGCAGACCGGCGGCGCCGAAGGCCTTGGACATGGTGCGCGAGACCACCAGATTCGGCCGGCCACCGATCAGCGGCAGCAGCGAGGGGCGGTGGCTGAACTCGACGTACGCCTCGTCGACCACGACCAGCGAGGGCTTGGCGGCCTGGGCGGCCTCGTACAGGGCGAGGACCGTCCCGGCCTCGACCGCGGTGCCCGTGGGGTTGTTGGGCGAGGTGATGAAGACGACGTCGGGGCGGTGCTCGGCGATGGCGGCCTCGGCGGCCGCCACGTCGATGGTGAAGTCCTCACTGCGCGGCCCGGAGATCCAGGCGGTGCCGGTGCCGCGCGAGATGAGGCCGTGCATGGAGTACGAGGGCTCGAAGCCGATGGCGGTACGGCCCGGTCCGGCGAAGGTCTGCAGCAGCTGCTGGATGACCTCGTTGGAGCCGTTGGCCGCCCAGACATTGGCCGCCGTGACCTCATGTCCCGCGGTGCGGGTGAGATACGCGGCCAGCTCGGTGCGGAGCTCGACCGCGTCCCGGTCGGGGTAGCGGTTGAGCTGGCGGGCGGCCTCGCGGACGCGCTCGGCGATGCGCTCGACCAGCGGCTCGGGCAGCGGGTAGGGGTTCTCGTTGGTGTTCAGGCGTACGGGTACGTCGAGTTGGGGCGCGCCGTACGGGGACTTGCCGCGCAGCTCGTCCCTGATGGGGAGGTCGTCGATGCCTGTCACTTCTGCGGCACCTTCCACCCGAACCTGGCCTTCATCGCCGCCCCGTGCGCCGGCAGGTCCTCGGCCTCGGCGAGTGTCACCACGTGGTGGGTCACCTCGGCGAGCGCGTCCCGTGTGTAGTCGACGATGTGGATGCCGCGCAGGAAGGACTGGACGGACAGACCTGAGGAGTGGCAGGCGCAGCCGCCGGTCGGCAGGACGTGGTTGGAGCCCGCGCAGTAGTCGCCGAGGGAGACCGGCGCCCACGGGCCGACGAAGATCGCGCCGGCGTTACGGACCCGGGCGGCGACCGCGGAGGCGTCGGCGGTCTGGATCTCCAGGTGCTCGGCGCCGTACGCGTTGACGACCCGCAGTCCCTCTTCGACGCCGTCGACCAGGACGATCGCGGACTGCTTGCCGCTGAGAGCCGGGACGATCCGGTCCTCGATGTGCTTGGTGGCGGCGACCTGCGGCTCGAGCTCCTTCTCGACCGCGTCCGCCAGTTCCACGGAGTCGGTGACCAGCACGGCGGCGGCCATCGGGTCGTGCTCGGCCTGGCTGATCAGGTCGGCGGCGACATGCACCGGGTCGGCGGTGGAGTCGGCGAGGACAGCGATCTCGGTCGGTCCGGCCTCGGTGTCGATGCCGATCCGGCCGGTGAAGTACCGCTTGGCCGCGGCGACCCAGATATTGCCGGGGCCCGTGACCATGTTCGCGGGGGCGCAGTCCTCGGTTCCGTACGCAAACATCGCGACGGCCTGGGCGCCACCCGCCGCGTACACCTCGTCGACGCCGAGCAGCGCGCAGGCGGCCAGGATCGTGGGGTGCGGGAGGCCGTCGAATGCGGCCTGCGGCGGGGACGCGAGCGCGATCGACTCGACGCCCGCCTCCTGGGCCGGCACCACGTTCATGATCACGGAGGAGGGGTAAACGGAACGGCCGCCGGGGGCGTACAGACCCACGCGCTCGACCGGCACCCACTTCTCGGTGACGGAGCCGCCCGGGACGACCTGGGTGGTGTGCTCGCTGCGGCGCTGCGCGCGGTGGACGATCCTGGCGCGCCGGATCGACTCCTCCAGAGCGGCCCTGACCTCGGGGTCGAGCTGCTCCAGGGCGTCGGTGATCGCCTTCGCGTCCACCCTGACCTGCGTCAGCTTCACACCGTCGAACTTCTCCGCGTACTCGATCAGCGCCGCCGTGCCGCGATGATGCACGTCCTCGCAGATGGGCCGGACCTTCTCCAGGGCGGCTTCCACGTCGAACTCGGCACGGGGCAGCAGGTCGCGCAGGGCGCCGCCCTCGGGGAGGGCGTCACCACGCAGGTCGATTCGTGAGATCACGGAACCAATTCTCTCAGACCGGTATCGGCCGCCGGTCGCCCGTATCACTGGCTGATACACGTCCCAGAACTTGACCATCACCACTAGCGTTCAGTCCGCTACTCAGCGGGAAGAACAACTGTACGAGCCAACGATGCGTGAGGAGCGGCCTTGACCGAGCCGCTGGACGACGGGCCTCCAGACGGGCTGCGCCCGACCGAGCTGGAGATGTGGAACGCCTTCCGGAACGGAAACACCTGCGACCTGAGCGACACCAATCCCCTGCTGAACGATCCCTTCTCGCCCCGCCCCTGGGGCCCCGAGCGCAGCGTTCGCGCCGGCATCGTCGCCCGGCTGCTGCTCAGCGGTCCGCCCGCGCGGCCCGGCCGAGTCGCCGCGCTCAAGCTGCGCGGGGTCCAGATCACCGGGACGCTCAAGCTCGCCGGCGGCAGCATCGCCCCCTACGTCGAGCTGAACGGCTGCCGTTTCGAAAGCGAACTACTGATGCCCGAGGCGCACTTCACCACGGTACGCATGGTGGGCTGCGCGATCCCGCGCATCGAGGCCGCCCGGCTGCGCACCGAGGGCGATCTGCATCTGCCGCGCTGCCGCGTCGAGCACGGCATCCGGCTCACCGACGCGCAGATCGGCACCGATCTGCTGATCAACCAGATCCATGTGCGGCCGGACCGCCGGGGCCGCGCGATCACCGCCGACGGGATGTCCGTCGCCCAGGACTTACAGGCCGAACTGATCGAGACATACGGCGAGTTCAGTCTGCGCGGCGCGAAGGTCGGGGTCTCACTGAGCCTGCGCGGCAGCCGGCTGCGCGCGGCGGCGGAGCGGCGGGCACTCAACGCCCCCCAGCTGAGCGTGGAGCGGACGCTCTACATGACGGGCGCGTGGGTGAGCGAGGCCACGGGCAACCAGGGCGCAACTCCCCCGTTCGGCATCGCCCATGCCGGCACCACGAATCGCGGCACCCGGCTGCAGCCCTTCGAATGCCATGGCGGGGTGCGGCTGGACGACGGGCGGTTCGGCGACGCGGTCGACCTGAACCGCGCGCGGTTCGTGCTGAGCCCGCGCGAGGAGCTGTCGCTGCGCCGGATCGCCACTCCGGAACTGCGGTTCAACGCGGAGCGCCCGGAAGAGGGACGCGTCGTGCTGAACGGCGCGAAGGTGGTGACGCTGATCGACAAGGCGGCGAGCTGGCCGGGGCCCGGCGGGCTCGCGATGGGCGGCTTCGTGTACGAGAACCTCGTCCCGTACGAGGAGTTCCCGCTGGGGCGGCGCCTGGAGTGGGTGGCGTCGGCGACCCCGGAGTACTCACCGGAGCCGTACGAACGGCTGGCGACCGTGCTGCGCAACAGCGGCGAGGACGCGGACGCCCGCGAGGTGCTGCTCGCCAAGCAGCGCCGCCGCCGGGAGACGCTGCCGCTGGCCGCGAAGCTCTGGGGCTACCTCCAGGACTGGACGGTGGCGTACGGCTACCGCCCCGGCCGGGCCGCGCTGTGGATGGCTGTGCTCTGGGCGGCGGGCGCGGTGGCCTTCGCCCAGATCGATCCGGCACCGATCAAGGGCGACGAGCATCCGCAGTGGAACGCCCCGCTGTACGCGCTGGATCTGCTGGTGCCGGTGATCAATCTCGGCCAGGACGGCTACTGGCGGCTGGACGGCCACTGGCAATGGGCCTCCGCCGCGCTGATCCTGCTCGGCTGGATCCTGGCGACGACGGTCGCTGCGGGCGCGTCCCGCCTTCTCCGGCGCGGCTGACTCACTGTTCCTACGCCCTTCCCAACGCCTTAACGCCCTTCTCAACGCTCGCTTTCTTTACGCTCTCTTGGCTTTCGCCAGGACAACCATTCTGCCGCTACCAAAGCTTCACAGCTGTCCTATGGCGCACCCCCGACCTGCGGTTTTCAATGGTCCGCACCATGTCTTTGCTCACCGCCCTGATCCGTACCGCGCGCATGATCCGTCATACGCCGCTGCTCGCCGACGGCTTGCCGCCCGACGAGGCGGTACTGCTCGACGCCCCCGACGAGCGGCTCGGCCCCGCGCTCGTGGCGGCCGCGCTCGGTGAGTACGAGCCGGCAGCCAAGCTGCTGGCCACCACCCGCGAGGCGGCCGAGTGGGAGAACCGCGACCGGTACGTCATGCGGCTCGCGGCCTTCGCACTCAACCGCGACGAGTGGCTGACGTACTGGCTCGCCGCGGCACCGCGCGACCCCGACGCGCTCGTGGTCAAGGCGGAGCTCGCGGTCCGCAGGGCCTGGGAGTCGCCGGCGCGGGCCGAACGGCTGCGCGAGGTCGGGCCGCTGATCGACGCGGCGGCGGACGGCGATCCCAGCGACCCGGTGCCGTGGCGCATCTCGCTGGACCACGCGCGCGGTACGCATGCCACGCACACGGCCTTCGAGTCGCTGTGGGGGCAGGCGGTACGCCGCTCCTCGCACCACTACGGCTGCCATGTCGCGGCGCTGCAGTATCTGTCGGCCCAGTGGTACGGCTCACACCGCGATTGCTTCGACTTCGCCGAGAAGGCGGCGGCGGACGCGCTGCCGGGCTCGCTGATACAGGCACTTCCGCTGCGCGCGGCCTTCGCGCAGCTGCTGAGCGGGGAGACCACCTCCGTACAGGACGACCGGATCGACGCGGCGGCGGATCTCGCGATCGCGCTCTCGGCGGACTACGCGGCCGGGGATCCCTGGCCGGCCGAGGTGCGCAACCTGCTGGCGTATGTGCTGGTGGGGCGGGGGCGGTGGGCCCAGGCGCTGGAGCAGTTCCGGCTGATCGGCCCGTACGCGACGTCCTTCCCGTGGACATCCGTGACCGACGATCCGCTGGGCCGGTTCCTCGAGGCGAGGGACGGTGTACGGATCGAGATCGCGTCCGCGATGCCACTGCGTGGACGGGCAGGACGAAGCAGGTCCGTGGGCCATTAGGCTTGACCGTTGTGACCACCGCTCGTCTCCCCCTCTTCCCGCTGAACTCAGTGCTGTTCCCGGGCCTCGTCCTGCCCTTGAACATCTTCGAGGAGCGTTATCGCGCCATGATGCGGGAGCTCATGAAGACGGACGAGTCCGAGCCGCGACGCTTCGCCGTGGTCGCGATCCGCGACGGCCGCGAGGTCGCGCCGAGCGCGCCCGGCATGCCGGACCCGACCGCGCTGCCCGAGCGCGGGCCGGCGGCGGGGTTCGGCTCCGACCCGATCCAGGCCTTCCACCACGTCGGCTGTATCGCGGACGCGGCGACGATCCGCGAGCGCGCGGACGGCAGCTTCGAGGTGCTGGCCACGGGTACGTCCCGGGTCAAGCTCCTCTCGGTCGACGCGAGCGGCCCGTATCTGACGGCCGAGTTCGAGGAGATCCCGGAGGACTCGGGGGACGGCGCGGGCGCGCTGGCCGAGGGTGTGCTGCGGGCGTTCCGCAGCTATCAGAAGCGGCTGGCGGGAGCGCGGGAGCGGTCCCTGTCGACGGGGGCGGATCTGCCGGACGATCCGTCGGTGGTCTCGTATCTGGTCGCCGCGGCGGCGGTACTGGACACCCCCGCGAAGCAACGGCTGCTGCAGGCCCCGGACACGGCGACCCGGCTGCGCGAGGAGCTCACGCTCCTGCGCGCGGAAACCGCGGTGATCCGCCATCTTCCGTCGCTGCCCGCGGTCGATCTGACCCGGGCGCCGACGAGCCCCAACTGACGGGAGCGGCGGGCTGCCGGTCCGGCAACCTCATCCCGTCCGGCGATTGAGGACACGGCCGGATGCCGTACGGGCCGGGCGTCACGCCCCGGGCGGCGGGCCGTACGGCGTGGGGGGCCATTCCGGCTCCGGGTCCCGTGGGCCGAACAGCGCCGTCACGGCCAGGTGCACCACCATCGCCGCGACCGGCCACGCCAGCAGCGTCCCGTACGCCTTCAGCTCCAGCGGCGCGTCGAACGTCACGCCCTCGCCGACCGCCCTCGCATGTGCGACCACATCGTCCGTCGGGCCGAACCACGTCCCGATGCCCCACGCCAGCAGCGAGCCCAGCAGGCCGCCCAGGGCCAGGGCCACCACCAGGGCGATGCCCCCGCGCCTTCGGAACCAGAAGACCGCCGCCGCGCTCACCGCGCCGAAGCCGAGTGCCAGCAGGGCAAACGTTCCGTCTGCGCCCACCGCCTCCTCGCCCTCCGTGTCCTTGAGGAAGACCGCCTTGTCGTTGGAGATCAGCGGCACCCGCGGTGCCAGCCACAGCCACAGCAGGCCCAGCGCCACGCCCGCGATCGCCACGGCCACCAGGACCACGGCCGCGTCCCGCAGCTCCGTCCTCACGTCCGGGGTCTCCTCCGCGTCGGTCGCGTACGCCGGCGCGTGCCCCGTCGGCGGCGACTGCCAAGGGCCGGGGTTCGGCGAATTCGGCGAAGACTGATGCGGCTGGTGAGGCGGAGTCAGAGGTGCGGTCACACCGCCATCGTGCCAGGCGTACTCGAACGGTGCCTCACCGGACCGCCGCCCGCCGGTACGCCCACGTCGCGACGCTCAGCGAGACAACACCGACCGCGGCGCAGACCCCGAGATCGAGTCCCACGACCGCCCAGTCCGGCCGGGCGTCGAAAGTCCTGGCGAGCGCCTCGACACCGTACGTGGAAGGCAGCAGATCGCGCGCGTACCCGACAGGACCGGGCAGCCGGTCGGCCGGCAGCACGCCGAGCAGAAGCGCCGCGGACATGCCCAACTGGCCGAGCAGCGTCGCCAGTTCCTGACGCGGCGCGAGCAGCCCGAGCGCCGCGCCGAGCCCGGCCAGAGCCGCACCGGCGAGCGGGATCACCGCGGCCAGCACCCATAGATGCGTCATCGGCAGGTCGAACAGCACACTGCCGGTGACCGCCGTGACCACCGTCCCGGGCACCGTGAAGGAGGCGTACGCACCGGCCGCACCGAGCACCACCGCCGCCGGCGGCACCGGCAGCGTGGCGTAGTGGTCGAGGCCGCCGCTGGCGCGCAGCTGTCCGAAGTACTGGGCGAGCAGATTGAGCGCGACGAAGGCGACGACGAGCACGCTCGACCCGGCGACGACGGCCCGCGCCTCATTCCCCCCGTCGACGACCCCGCGCATCAGGACCATGATCCCGATCGACTGGAAGGTCGCCACGAAGAGCAGCGGGATCCGGGCGACGCGCGCCCGCGACAGTTGCGCGCGGTACACGGCGCAGAGCGCGGGCAGCAGCCGGGCGCGGGGCGCGAGCGGTGCGGCTTCCACCGCTGCCGCGCCGGCCGCCCCGACCCGTTCGGCCACCGCCTCCGCAGGCGCGATGCTCATGCCTTGACCAGCCCCTTCGTCGCGTTCCCGCCGAGCGCCAAGTACACGTCCTCCAGGCTGGGCGTGGCCAGCGTGAAGTCGTCGAGCGCCGCGAACGCCGCGCCCCCCGTCACCGCCGCGACCGCCGCACGCGCCTCGTCCGGCGCGAGCCTGAGCACCCAGCGGCGCCCGGACTCCTGAGCGGACCCGCGCAGCGCGGCGACCTCGGGCACATCCAGCGGCGCCCGCTCGCGCCACACCAGCTCGACCCGCACCTCGCCCGCGACCCGTTCCTTGAGCCCGGCGGGGCTGTCGCAGGCGATGACGCGGCCCCGTTCCAGTACGGCGACCCGGTCGAGGACGGTCTCGGCCTCGATGACGTTATGGGTGACAAGCAGTACGGTCGCCCCGTTCCCGGCCCGCCGCCGGTCGACCGCGGCCCAGACCGCGCGGCGCGCGACGGGGTCCATTCCGGTGGTGGGCTCGTCCAGTACCAGCACCGGCCGGTCCCCCACCAGTGTCGCCGCGACGCAGGCCAGCCGCCGCTGTCCGCCGGACAGCTTCTTCAGCGGGCGCGCGGCGAGCTCGGTCAGCCCGAGCTCCTCCAGTACGCCGTCCCGCTCGGCCCGCGCATCGCGTACGGACAGTCCGCGCAGCCGCCCCGTCGTCTCCGCGGCGAGCGCGACGGTCAGCTCGTCGAGCGCCGTGGACTGCTGCCCGAGATAGCCGACGAGCCGGGAAGCCCGCTCCGGATGACGAACGAGATCGTGCCCCAGCATCTCGACACTGCCGGAGTCCGGCCGCATCAGTCCGGTGAGCTGTCGCACGAGGGTGGACTTGCCGGCGCCGTTGGGCCCGAGCAGGCCGAAGATCTCACCGCGCCGCACCTCGAGGGAGATGCCGTCGGTGGCGCGCACCTCGGGGGTCCCGGGGGTACCGCGGCGACCGCGCACGGCGGGGTACGTCTTGACCAGATCGCGCACCACGCACACCGTACTCACAAGGGACGAGCCTAAGGGGTCGGCAGGGCTACTCCCCCGCGGGGGCGTGCTCGGCGGCCGCCCGTACGTCGATCTCGCGCCAGAATCCGGCCCGGATCGCATAGCGGTCGTGCTCGTCGATCTGGTCGTCCTTGTGCGCGAGCAGCCCGAAGCGGGCCGCGTAGCGCAGCAGTTCGCCGTCGATGCGGTGCGGGATCCGCGGGTACATGGTGGACAGCTTCTGCACATGGCTCTGTTCCGGCAGCCGTTCCATCCAGCGCCTGGCGAAGACCTGGCCGACCTCGAAGGGGTCGCCGCCGACCGTGGTGATGTCCTCCTCGCGGTCGGCCCAGCGCTGCTCGGCGCTGGTGAGCTGGGCCAGCGTCGGCAGCGATGCGGTCTCCGGCGGCTCGCCGAGTGCCCCTCCGCCGCCGGGGCGCTCGACCCAGCCCTTGTCGGAGGACCAGCGCAGGGTGGCGCTCGTCGGGTGTGCCGCGGTGGCGGGCCCCGGGGCGCGCAGGCTTGCCAGGTCCTTGGGGGTGGGGACGCCCCCCTTGGTGGTGGCGGGGGCGGGGCCGGCCTCGGCGCCGTTCTCGGAGGCCGGGGGCTGCGAGCCGTTCCGTACGGCCTCGGCCGCGCGCTCCTGCGAGGCGGCGAGCGCCGATTCGGGCAGCGGTGCGGAGAGGATCGCAGCGATCTCCGGGCGGGGCGCGGGGGGCGGCGCGCAGATGCCGGTGAGCTCCTTGGCCCGTACGGAACGGGTGATCCACACACGGTCCAGCACCCGCCGCTCGTCGGCCTCGGCGACCAGGTCCTCGGACTGGTTGTAGTCGCCGTCGGCGGCCTGCACCGCCCAGAGGTGGACGGCGACGCCGTGCTCCTTCGCGGACATCAGTCCGGGCAGCAGATCTCCGTCGCCGGTCACCAGGACGACATCCGAGCAGGCGCGATTTCTGGCCAGTTCGGTGAGCTCGGCGTGCATGGCGGCATCCACGCCCTTCTGCGCCCAGCGGCCGTCGCTGCGGGTCAGTGCGCCGAGCCGGACCGTCACGCGCGGCATGACGCGCAGCCGCCGGTGCTCGGGCTGCGGTACGCGGTCGGGGGCTCCGTCGAACCAGTAGATACGGAGCAGGGGGCGTTCCGTATCGGCCTCGGCGAGGTCGCGAAGGCCCTGGATGAGGGCGGCGTGGTCGACAGTGATCCGGGAACGCGCCGGCTCTCCGGCGAGCAGGCTCGCGGCGGCGCCCAGCAGATATCCGGCGTCCACCAGGACAACGCAGCGGTCCACGCGTTCCACCCTCTTTCGGGAACTTCGGGATCGGAGAAGGTTCCGGATCGGGGATTGTTCCGGGTTTCCTTCGAGTCTGCCCGACCACGGGAGGGTTAACGGCCGGAACTCGATCATCGGCGTGGCGGATCCCTCACCCATGGCATGACAGGGAGCCCTTACCCACCGTATTGATCCAAAATGCGGCAGTTCTGCGGGTATGTGAGTCTGACAGCGGCCCTGGCCCCGAGAAATCCCACAGGAGGCATCACCATGGCCAAGAACAAGAATCGCAAGCAGAGCGGCCAGCAGGACCGCTCACCCGCCGCCGAGCGCGGCAGCGAGCAGGCGAAGTCGACCGCGTACGAGTCCCAGGCTCGGCCCCAGTCACAGGCTCAGGGCAGCCCGGCGGACGTCGCCCGTAAACACCAGCGGCGCTTCGGCCACAACTGATCGCGCCGTACATCGCCGCAAGGGGCGCGCCCGTGACGACGGGCGCGCCCCTTGCGGCGTGTGCGTAGACGTAGGCGTAGGCGAAGTGGGTCAGCCGGCCAGACAGGACGGGCCGAGCAGCACCTTCAGATCTCCGAAGAGCGCCGGGTCCGGCTGGACGCGGTGCCGGTCGAGCCGGAGCACCGTGGTCTTGCGGGGGCCCTGCAGCTTGATCCGGACCTCGGTGTTGCCCTTGTGGTGGCTGAGGATCTCACCGAGCCTGCTGATCATCGGCGGAGTGACCTTCACCGTGGGGATGGTGACGACCACCGGGGCGTTGGTGCCGGCCGAGGAGATGTCGGGGACCTGCATCTCCATGGCGACCAGCCGCGGGATGTCCTCGCGCTTGTCGAGCCGTCCCTTGACGAAGACGACGGTGTCCTCGACGAGCTGGGTCGACACCAGCTGATAGGTCGCCGGGAAGAACATGCACTCGATGGAGCCGGCCAGGTCCTCGACGGTGGCGATCGCCCAGGCGTTGCCCTGTTTGGTCATCTTGCGCTGCAGGCCCGAGATGATGCCGCCGATGGTCACCACGGCTCCGTCGGAGTGCTCACCGCCGGTGAGCTGGGAGATCGCGGCGTCCGACTTGTCGCTCAGGAGGTGCTCGATACCGAAGAGCGGATGGTCGGAGACGTACAGACCGAGCATCTCGCGCTCCTGCGCGAGCAGATACGACTTGTCCCACTCGATGTCCGAGAACTCGACGTCGAGCCCGAATCCCGGCTCGCTGGTCTCCTCCTCGCCCATCCCGCCGAAGAGGTCGAACTGGCCCTCGGCCTCCTTGCGTTTGACCGCGACCACATTGTCGATCATGGGTTCGTGGTGGGCGACCAGGCCCTTGCGGGTGTGGCCCATCTCGTCGAAGGCGCCGGCCTTGATGAGCGATTCGACCGTCCGCTTATTGCAGACGACGGCCTCGACCTTGTCGAGGAAGTCCGGGAAGGTGGAGTACTTCCCCTTCGCCTTGCGCGAGCGGATGATCGAATCGACGACGTTCGTGCCGACGTTCCGGACGGCGGAGAGACCGAAGAGGATCACTTCGTCGCCCTGGGCGGCGAAGTTGGACTGCGACTCGTTCACATTGGGCGGCAGCACCTTGATGCCCATGCGGCGGCACTCGTTCAGATAGACCGCGGACTTGTCCTTGTCGTCCTTGACCGAGGTGAGCAGCGCCGCCATGTACTCGGCCGGGTAGTTGGCCTTGAGATACGCGGTCCAGTAGGTGACCAGGCCGTACGCGGAGGAGTGCGCCTTGTTGAAGGCGTATCCGGCGAAGGGGACCAGCACGTCCCACAGCGCCTGGATGGCCTGGTCGCTGTAGCCGTTCTTGCGGGCGCCGGCCTGGAAGATGCCGAAGTTCTTCGCCAGCTCCTCGGGCTTCTTCTTGCCCATCACGCGGCGGAGGATGTCGGCCTCGCCGAGCGAGTACCCCGCGATGATCTGGGCGGCCTTCTGCACCTGCTCCTGATAGACGATCAGACCGTAGGTGAGGCCGAGGACCTCCTTGAGCGGCTCCTCCAGCTCCGGGTGGATCGGCGTGATCTCCTGCTGGCCGTTCTTGCGGAGCGCGTAGTTCGTATGGGAGTTCATGCCCATCGGGCCCGGCCGGTACAGGGCCGACACGGCGGAAATGTCCTCGAAGTTGTCGGGCTTCATCAGCCGCAGCAGCGAGCGCATCGGACCGCCGTCGAACTGGAACACGCCGAGCGTGTCACCCCGGCACAGCAGCTCGTACGTCGTGGGGTCGTCCAGCGGGAGGCCGAGCAGATCGAGCTCTACGTCCTTGTTCGCCTTCACCATCTTGACGGCGTCGTCCATGATGGTCAGGTTTCGCAGACCCAGGAAGTCCATCTTCAGCAGGCCGAGCGACTCACAGCTCGGGTAGTCCCACTGTGTGATGGTGACGCCGTCGGTGTGCCTGACCCAGACCGGGGCGTGGTCGGTGATCGTCTCGCTGGACATGATCACGCCGGCCGCGTGCACACCCATCTGCCGGACCAGGCCCTCGACGCCCTTGGCGGTGTCGATGACCTTCTTGACGTCCGGCTCGTTCTCGTACATCCCCCGGATCTCGCCCGCCTCGCTGTAGCGCGGGTGCTTCGGGTCGGTGATGCCGTTGAGGTCGATTCCCTTGCCCAGCACATCGGCCGGCATCGCCTTGGTGAGGCGGTCGCCCATCGCGTACGGGTAGCCGAGGACGCGCGCGGAGTCCTTGATGGCGTTCTTCGCCTTGATCTTGCCGTACGTACCGATCATGGCGACCTTGTCGGCGCCGTACTTCTCCGTGACGTACCGGATGACCTCGACGCGCCGGCGCTCGTCGAAGTCGATGTCGACATCGGGCATGGAGACACGCTCGGGGTTGAGGAATCGCTCGAAGATCAGCCCGTGCTCGATCGGGTCGAGGTCGGTGATGCCCATGGCGTACGCCACGATCGAACCGGCCGCCGAACCACGGCCGGGGCCCACCGCGATGCCGTTGTTCTTGGCCCACATGATGAAGTCGGCGACGACCAGGAAGTACCCCGGGAACCCCATCTGGATGATGATGTCCATCTCGTACTCGGCCTGCTTCTGCCGGTCGTCGGGGACACCGCCCGGGTAGCGGCGGTTCATGCCGACCCGGACCTCCTCCTGGAACCAGGTGATCTCGGTGAAGCCCTCCGGGATGTCGAACTTCGGCATCAGGTTCTTCGCCTCGAACATGCCCGTGGTGTCGACCTGTTCGGCCACCAGGAGGGTGTTGGCGCAGCCCTGCTGCCAGGCGTCCGAGGAGTCCACCGCGTACATCTCGTCCGTGGACTTCAGGTAGTAGCCGGTGCCGTCGAAGCGGAAGCGGTCCGGGTCGGAGAGGTTCTTTCCGGTCTGGATGCAGAGCAGGGCGTCGTGGGCCGTCGCCTCGTGCGCGTAGGTGTAGTGCGAGTCGTTGGTGACGATCGGCGGGATGCCGAGCTTCTTGCCGACCTCCAGGAGACCGTCGCGGACCCGGCGCTCGATCTCGATGCCGTGGTCCATCAGCTCCAGGAAGTACTTGTCCTTGCCGAAGATGTCCTGGTACTCGGAGGCCGCCTTGAGTGCCTCGTCGAACTGGCCGAGGCGCAGCCGGGTCTGGAGCTCGCCGGAGGGGCAGCCGGTGGAGGCGATGAGCCCCTCGGACCACTGGGCGATGGTCTCCTTGTCCATACGCGGCCACTTCTGCAGCCAGCCCTCCGCGTACGCGTCGGAGGAGAGCCGGAAGAGGTTGTGCAGACCGGTCCTGTTGTGCGCCCAGATCGTCTTGTGGGTGTAGCCACCGGAGCCGGAGACGTCGTCCCGCTTCTGGTGCGGCTGGCCCCACTGGATCTTCCGTTTGTTCCGCCGGGACTCCGGGGCCACATACGCCTCGATGCCGATGATCGGCGTCACACCGGCCTTCTTGGCCTGATGGAAGAAGTCGTAGGCGCCGTGGAGGTTGCCATGGTCCGTCATGGCGATGTGCGACATGCCCATCTCGTTGCAGGCGTCGAACATGTCCTTGAGCCGCGCGGCACCGTCCAGCAGGGAGTACTGGGTGTGGACGTGAAGGTGCGTGAAAGGCGGCTTGGTCACGACGGAATGCCTCCGAAAGAACGTTGAGCACTGTGTTTACCCGGGGGACACCCCCGGACCCCCTGCTGCGGACAGTCTGGGGGAACAGCGTGGAAGTCTACGTCTCCGCACTGACAGTCCGAGGGCACTCGCGAGTACCTTCATGCGTTGGAAGGGGCGGAACCAACCGTCCCATTTGTCATGCACATCTGGCACCAGGAGGCACCCAGCGATGTCGGTCCAGCAGGCTGAAGCCGATCAGCGCGGCGAGCAGATTCTCTCCGTCTTCGAGACCGCGTTCGGCGAGCTTCTGGCCGCCGACCCGGCGGCGTTCCGGGTCAAGTTCCGGAAGATGGCCGCCTCGGCGTTCGCCTTCTACCGGGGGTCCGCCAGCCTCTTCTACAACGACCTGGAGCGGGAGCAGCACGGCGGCCCGTTCCTGGACGACCGCACCGGCCGGGTGTGGATCCACGGCGACCTGCACGCCGAGAACTTCGGCACGTACATGGACGCCAACGGCCGGCTGATCTTCAACGTCAACGACTTCGACGAGGCGTACGTCGGCCCCTTCACCTGGGACCTGAAGCGGCTGTCCGCCTCGCTGGCGCTGATCGGCTACACCAAGGCGCTCAGCGACGAGCAGATCACCGAGCTGGTGCGGGTCTACGCCGCCGCCTACCGCGAGCGCATCCACGCCCTGGCCGCCGGCGCGAAGAACGACGAGGTACCGCCCTTCACGCTGGACACCGCCGACGGCCCGCTGCTCGATGTGCTGCGCGACGCCCGCTCGCTCACCCGCTTCTCGCTGCTGGACTCGATGACCGAGATCCGCGACTACGAGCGCCGGTTCGCGGCCGGCGGCAGCTCCATCGAGCTGGACGCGGCCACCCGGTACAAGGTGCTCGCCGCCTTCGACGGCTATCTGGAGACCCTGCCCGAGTCCAGCCTGACCCGGCCCGACTCGTACCGGGTCAAGGACGTGGTGGGGCGGCGCGGCATCGGCATCGGCTCGGCCGGCCTGCCGTCGTACAACATCCTGCTCGAGGGCAACAGCGACGCCCTCGAGAACGACGTCATCATCTATATGAAGCAGGCGCAGACCCCCGCAGTCTCCCGTCACATCACCGACGCGGCCGTGCGGGAGTACTTCCAGCACGAGGGCCACCGCACGGTGATCTCGCAGCGTGCGCTGCAGGACCACGCCGACCCGTGGCTGGGCTGGACCGAGCTGGACGGCGCCGGTCAGCTGGTGGCCGAGGTCTCGCCGTACGCGGTGGATCTGGACTGGTCGGACATCGACGACCCGGAGGAGATCGCGGCGGTCGTCGCGGACCTGGGCCGGGCGACGGCGACGATGCACGGGGCGGCGGACGACCAGAGCGGTCACTCGTTGGTGCCGTTCTCCACCGAGCGTTCCATCGACGCGGCGATCGCGGCGGACGAGGAGGGCTTCGCCGGGCTGCTGGTGGAGTTCGCGCACAGCTACGGCGCGCGGGCGCGGGCGGACCACCAGATCTTCGTGGACCTGTTCCGCAACGGAAAGATTCCGGGCCTCTAGGACAGGGCCGCGGGCCGGCTCCTCAGGGCCGGCTCCTCGGGGCCAGCTCCTCGGGGCCTTAGGAGTCTCTTACAGGCGGGCATGGGACACTCCCCGGTGATGGACATATCAGGGATGCGGCTCAGGGGGCTGCGGGCGGCGATCTTCACGGGACTGGTCGTGACGCTGTCCGCCGCCTCCCATGTGCTGCTGTCCCAGGTCCCGCTGCCGCTGACCACCGTCGCCGGACTCGCGGCGGGCGTCTTCGCCGTCGCGTTCGCGCTGTCGGGCCGGGAGCGCGGCTTCTGGCGGATCGCGGGCCTGCTCGTGCCGCTGGAGCTGGCGGCCGACACGGTCTTCACCACGGGCCAGAACGTCTGTTACGGCCCCGCCGGCGGACCGGTCGCCGGCTCGCTGCGCTCGGTCGGCTTCGACGTGCTGTGCGGCGGCAATGTCGGCACGGCGCTGCCGGGGGTGGCCATCCCCGAGCGGGGTGCGGCCACCCTGCTGCACTCCGCGGACCCGGCGCTGCCCTGGCTGCTGCTCGCCGCGCACATGTCGGTCGGGCTGCTCGCCGCGGCGTGGCTGCGGCGCGGCGAGTCGGCGCTGGCGGGTCTGGTGCGGGCGGTGGGCGCCTTCGCATTCCGCCCGCTGCTGCTCGCGGCCGCGGTGGGCACGGCGCACCGGACCGTACGCCGCGGAGCGCGCCCCGCGCCCCGCCGGCCCCGTACCTCCCGCACCCGCCTGCTGGTGCACTCCGTCGGACGGCGGGGACCGCCGCGCTCGGCGGCAGTTTTCGCCTGAGCACGCAGTCCCCCTTTGCCGTACCCCTTTCCGTATCTCCTGATACGACGTCACACGGAGTGAATGAGCATGAGTGCACGCAACAACCAGGCCAACAAGGCGGCGGCCCGCGAGCGGCTGCGCCAGGAGCGTGAGCGCCAGGCCAAGAAGGACAAGACCCGCCGGCAGCTGATCGTGATCGGTTCGGCGATCGTGGTCCTCGCGATCGCGGGCGGCGCCGGTTACGCGATCATGCAGGCCAATAAGCCGACCCACTGGGAGTCGGTGAAGGACGAGAAGAACGTCACCGCGCCGAAGAACACCGAGGGCGAGAACGGGACGACCGTCGTCATCGGCAAGTCGACCGCGAAGAAGACGCTGGAGCTGTACGAGGACTCGCGCTGCCCGGTCTGCGCGAGCTTCGAGCAGGCGGTGGGCCCGACGGTGAAGAAGGACGTCGACGCCGGCAAGTACAAGGTGAAGTACGTCGGCGCGACGTTCATCGACAACTCCGACTCGGGCGAGGGCTCGAAGAACGCGCTGAGCGCGCTGGGTGCGGCGCTCAATGTCAGCCCGGAGGCCTTCACGGAGTACAAGGCCGCGCTGTACTCGGCGAAGTGGCACCCCAAGGAGAGCGACGACAAGTTCGCCAAGGACTCGTACCTGCTTGAGGTCGCCGACACGATTCCGGCGCTGAAGAGCAATGCCGAGTTCAAGAAGAACGTGGAGGACGGCACCTTCGACGCGTGGGCGATGAAGATGTCGGCGACGTTCGACAAGAGCGGGGTCACGGGCACGCCGGCGCTGAAGATGGATGGCAAGAAGGTGACGGCGGAGGGCAGCGACAACCCGCCGATGACGGTGGAGCAGTTCAACGCGGCGATCGCGAAGGCGCTGAAGGCCTGACGACGGGCGGGGGGTGGGGCGCTGCTCTGCCCCCCCGGCGGGGCAGGGCGCTGCTCTTGGGTATCCCCCTGGTTTCGGGAGGGCGCGGTGGGTGGGGAAAACACCCGCTCGCCCGTTACGACCTCCCCAACCCCAGGCAACATCCCGGTGACCCGCCCCCAATACCCGTGCGAACTTTCCCCATTCGCTCGCCCATTCGGGCTACTGCTCAGTAGTCTGATCCGCCGTGACCAGTCGACTCTCCTCAACTCCCAGCCGCCGCACGGTCGTCAAGGCCGCCGCCGCCACCGCTGTCGTCGCCGCCCCCGTTCTCGCGGCCGCCTCCTCCGCCACCGCCGCCTCCGCCCAGGAGGCCCCCGCCTTCCTGCACGGCGTCGCGTCCGGCGATCCGCTGCCCGACGGCGTGCTGCTGTGGACCCGCATCACACCCACCCCCGACGCCGTGCCGGGCTCCGGCAAGGGCGCCGACACCGCGGTCGGTTGGGAGGTCGCCGAGGACAAGGCCTTCGCCCGGATCGCCGCGCGCGGCACCACCACCTCGAAGGCCGCCTCCGACCACACCGTCAAGGTCGACGTAAGGGGCCTGCGCCAGGCGACCGCCTATTACTTCCGCTTCACCGCCGGTACGGGAATCTCTGCCGTCGGCCGCACCCGCACCGCCCCGGCCACCGAAGCCGCCACCCCCGGAGTGCGCTTCGGTGTGGTCTCCTGCGCCAACTGGGAGGCCGGTTACTTCTCCGCGTACCGCCATCTCGCCGCCCGCGCCGACCTCGACGCGATCCTCCATCTCGGCGACTACATCTACGAGTACGCGACCGGCGGCTACCCGGAGCCCAAGTACGTCGTACGCCAGCACTCGCCGAAGAACGAGATCACCACGCTCGCCGACTACCGCACCCGCCACGCCACGTACAAGACGGACAGCGACCTCCAGGCGCTGCACGCCGCGCACCCGGTGATCGCGATATGGGACGACCACGAGTTCGCGAACGACACCTGGTCGGGCGGGGCCGAGAACCACACCCCCGGCGCCGAGGGCGAGTGGGCGGCACGGGCGGCGGCAGCGCGCCAGGCATACTTCGAGTGGATGCCCGTCCGCGCCTCCACCGAGGGCACCGTCTACCGCCGGCTGCGCTTCGGCAAGCTCGCCGATCTGCACCTGCTCGACCTGCGGTCCTTCCGCTCCCAGCAGGCGACGGTCGGCAGCGGCAGCGTGGACGACCCGAACCGTTCGATCACCGGCCGCGCCCAGCTCGACTGGCTCAAGGCGGGCCTCGCCGGATCCGACGCGGCCTGGAAGCTGGTCGGCACCTCGGTGATGATCTCGCCGGTCGCCTTCGGCTCCGTACCGGCCCATCTGCTGGGTCCGATAGCCGAGTTGCTGGGCCTGCCCAAGGAAGGCCTCGCGGTCAACGTCGACCAGTGGGACGGCTACACCGACGACCGCAAGGAGCTGCTGGCGCACCTCACCCAGCGCGGGATCGACAACACCGTCTTCCTCACCGGTGACATCCACATGGCCTGGGCCAACGACGTGCCGGTCAAGGCGGCGACGTACCCCTTCTCGGAGTCCGCGGCGACCGAGTTCGTGGTGACGTCGGTGACCTCCGACAACCTGGACGACATCCTCCACGTCGCCCCGGGCACCCTCTCGCTGGTCGCGTCGGCGGCCGTCAAGGCGGCCAACCGCCATGTGAAGTGGATCGACATGGACAACCACGGCTACGGCGTCCTCGACGTCACCGCCGAGCGCTCGCAGATGGACTACTACGTCATCTCCGACAAGACGACGGAGGACGCGACCTCCAAGTGGGCCCGGTCCTACCGGACTCTGTCGGGGACACAGCGTGTCGAGCGGGTCGGCCAGCCCGTACGCTGACCCGCATGAACGGGGGCTCGGCTCACAGGGTCATCGACGGGCGCTTCGAGCTGCGGGAGCGGCTCGGCAGCGGAGGCATGGGCACGGTCTGGCGCGCCTGGGACACCGCCCTGCACCGCGAGGTGGCGCTGAAGGAGGTCCGGCCGCCCGATCCGGCGCTCGCGGCCGGTGACCCGGAGGCCTCGCGCACACTGCGGGAACGTGTGCTGCGCGAGGCCAGGGCCCTGGCCAGGATCAGCCACCCCCATGTCGTGACGATCCATCACATCGTGGACGAGGGCCCGCACCCGTGGATCGTCATGGAGCTGCTGCCCGGCACCACGCTCCAGGACCGGCTCGCCCAGGGGCCCCTGGCGCCGCGGGACGCGGCGCGGATCGGGCGGCAGGTGCTCTCGGCGCTGCGTGCCGCGCACGCAGCGGGCATCCATCACCGGGATGTGAAGCCCGCCAATGTGCTGCTGCGCGCCGACGGGAGCGCGGTGCTCACGGACTTCGGCATCGCGGCCCTGCAGGGTTCGGCCTCGCTGACCGCGACCGGTGACCTGATCGGCTCGCCCGAGTACATCGCCCCGGAGCGGATCCGCGGGCGGGACAACGACGCGGCCTCCGACCTGTGGTCGCTCGGTCTGGTGCTGTACGTGTGCGTGGAGGGCGTCAGTCCCCTGCGCCGCGGTACGACGCTGGCCACGCTGGCGGCCGTGCTGGACGACCCGGTGCCGCCGCCGGTGCGCTCCGGTCCGCTCGCGCCCGTACTGAACGCGCTGCTGGTACGGGATGCGGCGGCGCGGCCCGACGCGGCCCGGCTGGAGACGATGCTGGCGCAGGTCGAGTCGGGGAACGCGCCGCACTGGGCGCAGCCGACAAGGACGGCGGGCGTGGCTCCGGTGCCGCCGCCCCCGCCCTTGTATCCGACCCCGCCGCAGACCCCGTACCAGCCGGCGGCGACGCGGCTGCGGCCTCGGCCGCGGCCGCGGGGATCGGCCGGGTCGGCCCGGAACCGTATGCCGGTCGTCGCCGCGGTGATCGCGGTGGCCCTCGCGGTCACCGCGGGCGCGGTGCTGGTGCTCGCCCTGCGCAACCCGGACAGCGGGGACGGCAACAGCTCTGCGGGCAAAGGCAGATCGAGCAGCAGCTCCCCCGCGCCGACCCCTACCGGGACCACGTCGCCGAGCCCCACCCCGACACCCACTCCGACGCCGACGCCGACGCCGAGCCCAACTCCCCCGGCCGGGAACCCGACCACCGATATCTGGGTCGCCCAGCTCGCCTCCGTGTCGAAGTCGGCCGGCACCGCCGCCCGCGACCGCCAGGAGCGGGTCCTGCGCAACCAGGGCCTCAGCAATGTCCGTTACGTCGACAGCGGTGAGTACGCCTCACTTCGCGCCGGCTACTGGATGTTCTACGTCCCCGGCTTCGACAACGGCGCCGCCGCGGTCACCTGGTGCCGCACCAACGGCCTCAGTACGAAGAACGAATGCTTCGGCCGCTTTCTGAGCGACAGCGAGTCCGACCGCGTGTATCTCTGCAACCCGGCCCCGGGCGGCGGCACGACCGGCCGGTGCACCCGCCCCTGAGACCCCAAGCCCCCAGCCCTACAGCGTCGCGAGGAATCCGATCGCGGTCCGCCAGGTCAGCTCGGCCGCCGCCTCGTCGTAGTCGGGCAGTTCGGGGTCGGTGTACAGATGCCCGGCGCCCGGGTAGCGGTAGATCTCCACATCCGCGCCCGCCCGCTGCATCTGCAGATACCAGGCGCTCAGCCAGTCGTGCGGCTCGAACGGATCCGGGTCCGCGACGTGCAGCTGTACGGGCAGTTCGTCCACGGCCGCTCCCGCCGCGATGTCCGAGGTGCCGTGCAGAAGCAGCAGCCCACGCGCCTTCTCGTCGCCCAGCGCGAGGTTCTGCGCGATCGAGCCGCCGAGGGAGAACCCGGCGTACACCAGCCCCTCGTCGGAGTGGGGCGCCGCCGCCAGGATCGCGCGGCGCAGCAGCTCGTCCGTGCCGATCTTGTCCTGGAGCTCCCTGCCCACTTCGACGCTCTCGACGGTTTGTCCCCCGAAGAGGTCGGGCACGTGAACCTGGTGCCCCGCTTCGCGCAGCCGGTCGGCTGCGGCGTGCACGGCCGGGCGCAGACCGTAGGCCGAATGGAAAAGCATGATGTCCATTCGGCCATCCTGCCAGCCCGCGTTGGAGTCATGGAGAACGCACTGCGCCCGTTGACCGTGGTCGGTGGCTCGGTCGTGCTCACCCTGCTGCTCGGCTGGGTCGTCGACCTGCTGCTGCGCCGCGTGGACCGCCACCACCCCGAGACTCCCCTGTGGGGGCTGCTGCGCCGCTGCCGGCTGCCCTTGCAGGTCGTGCTCCTCACCGCCCTGCTGCGAGGGACCTACCGCGAGACGCAGTGGCAGCTCATCGAGGACCACGAGGCCGGGATCGGCCATGTGCTGTCGCTGGTGCTAATCGGCGCGAGCGCCTGGCTGGTGATACGGATCGTCTCCGCCGTGGTGGAGTCCACGTACGTCCGCTACGCGTCATCGACCCGCGACCCGGCCCGGGTACGGCGGGTGCGTACGCAGGTCACGCTGATCATGCGGATCGTCACCGCGATCGTCGTGGTGGTGGCGGTCGCGGCGATGCTGCTGACCTTCCCCGGCATGGAGAAGGTCGGCGCCTCCCTGCTGGCCTCCGCGGGCATCATCGGCATCGTCGCCGGTGTCGCCGCGCAGTCCACACTCGGCAATCTCTTCGCCGGTTTCCAGATCGCCTTCGGCGACATGGTGCGGATCGGCGACACGGTGGTGGTGGACGGCGAGTGGGGCACGGTGGAGGAGGTCACGCTGACGTTCCTGGCCGTACGGACCTGGGACGAGCGGCGCATCACCATGCCGGTGTCGTACTTCACCAGCAAGCCCTTCGAGAACTGGTCGCGCGGCGGGGCGCAGATGACCGGAACGGTCTTCTTCCATCTGGACCACTCGGCGCCGGTGAGCCTGATGCGCGAGAAGTTGCAGGACATCCTGCGGGAGTGCGGTGCGTGGGACGGCCGGGACTGGAGCCTGGCGGTCACGGACACGACTCCCAGCACAATGCAGGTACGGGCAGTGGTCACCGCCAAGGACGCCGACGACGTCTGGACGGCGCGGTGTGCCGTACGGGAGCAGATGATCGCCTGGCTGTGCGAGCAGCATCCGTACGCGCTGCCGCGGATCACGACGTCGCCGGCGGCGGTGGATGGAGGCGCGGCGGCGAAGTCCGGCACACCGGCGGAAGACCACGACGACGGCCACCCCGACGGCGATCAGCCCCGCACGGGCCGAGGCTGACGTCGCGCCCGGTTCGTTCCGTGCCGACAGCACCTCGTGGCGCGCCGCCGACATCATCTGGCTTCTGGATCAGGCCGCTACAGAACCCGCCGCATCGCCCGATGCCCCATCCCCGCGTCCAAGAACTCCGGACCGTACGCCACATACCCCAGCCGCTCGTAGAACCCCAGCGCCTGGGTCTGCGCATGCAGGTCCACCGCCGCCAGCCCCCGCTCCCGCGCCGCGTCCTCGATGCCCCGCACCAGCGCCACGCCCACGCCCAGCCCGCGCGCCGCCTTGTTCACAGCGAGCCGGCCCAGCGAGCCCACCGACGCGTCACCGCCGGTCCTGTCCGCCGCGGCCGGGCCGTACAGCAGGCGTCCCGTGCCCAGCGGCAGACCGTCCGCCGCGACCGCCAGCACATGCACCGTGTCCGCGTCCTCCGCGTCCAGCGCGTCGTACTCGATCTCCTCGGGCACCTGCTGCTCGACCACGAAGACCGCGTTGCGGACCGCGAAGCACGCCTCACGGTCGGCCGGGGCGGCAGCGACCCGCACGACGAAGGAACTCACTCGCTCTCCGCCGTGATCTTGTCCAGCGCCTGCTGCAGATCGTCCGGGTACGTGCTCGAGAACTCGGCCCACTGCCCGTCCGACGGATGCTCGAAGCCCAGCCGCACCGCGTGCAGCCACTGCCTGGTCAGGCCCAGCCGCTTCGCCAGCGTCGGGTCCGCGCCGTAGGTCAGGTCACCCACACAGGGGTGCTTGTGCGCCGACATGTGCACCCGGATCTGGTGCGTACGCCCCGTCTCCAGCTTGATGTCCAGCAGCGACGCCGCCCGGTACGCCTCGATCAGGTCGTAGTGCGTGACCGACGGCTTGCCCTCGGCCGTGACCGCCCACTTGTAGTCGTGGTTCGGATGCCGGCCGATCGGCGCATCGATCGTCCCGCTCATCGGGTCCGGGTGCCCCTGCACCAGCGCGTGGTACCGCTTGTCCACGATCCGGTCCCGGAACTGCGCCTTCAGCAGGGTGTACGCCCGCTCCGACTTGGCCACGACCATCAGCCCGGACGTGCCGACGTCAAGGCGGTGCACAATGCCCTGGCGCTCCGCCGCACCCGACGTCGAGATCCGGTACCCCGCCGCCGCGAGCCCGCCGATCACCGTCGTCCCGGTCCAGCCCGGGCTCGGATGCGCGGCCACGCCCACCGGCTTGACGATCACGACGATGTCGTCGTCGTCGTGCACGATCTCCATGCCCTCGACCGGCTCGGCCACGATCTGCACCGGGGCGGGCGCCAGGGGCATCTCCACCTCGAGCCACGCACCGCCGTGCACCCGCTCGGACTTTCCGACGGCGGAGCCGTCCACCTGCACCTTCCCGGCGGCGGCCAGCTCGGCCGCCTTCGTACGGGAGAACCCGAACATCCGGGAAATGGCGGCGTCGACGCGCTCGCCCTCAAGGCCATCGGGTACGGGCAGGGTGCGGATCTCGGGAAGGGTACTCACCCGTCGAGTATGCCTTGTCAGTCCTTGTGGACGGTCCCGTCGGGGTCCAGCCCCTTGAACGACAGGATCACAATCAGGATCCCGCCGCACACGATCACGGAGTCGGCGAGGTTGAAGACGGCGAAGTGCGCGGGCGCGATGAAGTCGACGACCGCGCCCTCGAAAACGCCGGGCGCACGGAAGATCCGGTCGGTGAGATTGCCGAGCGCACCGCCCAGCAGCAGGCCGAGCGCGATCGCCCAGGGCAGGCTGTAGAGCTTGCGCGCCAGCCGCGCGATCACCACGATCACCGCGGCCGCGATGACGGTGAAGATCACCGTGAAGGCCTCGCCGATACCGAAGGCCGCGCCGGCGTTCCGTACCGCCTCGAACTTCAGCAGATCGCCGATGATCTCGATCGGCTCGTGGTGCTCCAGCTTGGCCACCACGAGCATCTTGCTGCCGAGGTCGATCAGGTAGGCCACGAGGGCAACGCCGAACAGCACGGCGATCCTGCGCTTGCCCTTCGGCTGCTCGGCGCGCGCCGCAGCCTCGTCGTCAACATCTGGCGTACCGATGATGCGCTCCGCCTCTGCCACGTGAGTCCCTCAACCTAGGTGCCTGACTGAGCACGAGGGTACGGCACACACGTACGGAGTCTCAGCCCCGCCTTTCCTGCTTCTGCTTGTCCTCGACACAGAGCGTGGCGCGCGGGAACGCCTGCATACGGGCCTTTCCGATCGGCTTGCCGCAGATCTCGCAGAGCCCGTACGTCCCCGCGTCGAGCCGCTGCAGCGCCCGCTCGGTCTGCTCCAGCATCTCCCTGGCGTTGGCGGCGAGCGACATCTCGTGCTCGCGCGTGATGTTCTTGGTCCCGGTGTCGGCGTCGTCGTCGCCGGCACCGTCGCCGGAGTCGCGCATCAGCCCGGCCAGTGCCACCTCCGAGGAGAGCAGCTCGGCGTTCAGCCGGGTCACCTCGCTCTCCAGCTCCGCCCTCGCCTCGGCGACCTCTTCCGGTGTCCAGGGATCCTCGCCGGGCCGTACCGCGAGCTCACCGGGCGGTGTCGCGGCCACTGTAGGGGCCGTGGGCAGCGCTGCAGCGCCCTTGCCGGCAGCCGATGCCCCACCCGCGGTCTTCTTCGCTCCCACCGTTCTGGCTCCTGTCTGCTTGGCGGCCTGGGCCGCCTCCTTGGCCGCAGGTGCGGCCTTCTTCGCGGCCTTCTTCGCGGCCTTCTTGGCCACGGCCTTCTTCGCAGGTGCCTTCTTCACCGGCGAGGTCCCCACCGCCGGTGCGGCCATCTCCTTCACGGCCGTCGCCTTCTTCGCAGTCGTCTTCTTGGCGGTCGTCGTCTTCTTCGCGGTCGTCTTCTTCGCGGTCGTCGTCTTGGCGGTCGCCTTCTTCGACGTTGCCTTCGCCGGCGCCGTCTTCTTGGCGGTGACCTTCTTGGC
Source organism: Streptomyces lunaelactis (assembly GCF_003054555.1). Classification (NCBI taxonomy): domain Bacteria; kingdom Bacillati; phylum Actinomycetota; class Actinomycetes; order Kitasatosporales; family Streptomycetaceae; genus Streptomyces; species Streptomyces lunaelactis. Next base: position 2,261,973 of record NZ_CP026304.1, read on the forward strand.
CGTGGCCTTGGCAGTGGTCTTCTTCGCGGTGACCTTCTTGGCGACCGCCTTCTTGGCAGGCGCCTCGAGAGCCGACACCTTGTTGACAGGCGCCGCAGCCGCCGACGCCTTCTTCTTCACGGGGTTGTCCGCCGCCACGGCCTGCTTGGCGACGGTGCTCTTCTTCCCGCTCGGGTCCTTCGCCGCCGCACCAGCGGCGGCGGATCTTGCGGACGCCGTCTTCTCGGCGGTCTTCTTCGCCACCATGGCCGCGGCCCCTTCACATATTGTGATCTCGCTCGCGAATCGTGCTGGGACGATAAGTCGACCCCAGCCCCGCGGCAAACGGGGCACGCCGCCAGCTGGGCCCGCCTTGGCCTGCGGCAAGACGAACCTGCATCCGTTGTGCCCAGCTCCCCGCCGGGTAATCCGCCGCACGGGCGGAGCCGGACTCCGCCGGACCGTGTGTGGCCATTCGGGTCAACGGCACGGCCCGCGAGAGACCCCGTGGACGACACCGCGGACAGCCCCGTGAAATGCGGTCGGCCGCCTCCCGTACCGCCCCGTACACTGGGCGGAGCGAAAGGCGTGGATGGGGACGAGTAGCTTCGTACGCAGCCATGAGCGACCCGGGGACGGTGAGAGCCCGGGGGCGAGCGCGGAGTGAAGCATCACCCCTGAGCCGCCGGAAGAAAGCCCGCAGCCGGACCGCGGGCGAGTAGACCCGGCATCGCGACCCCAATGAGGGGGCTCACCGGTCACTGGCCGGCGGGCCAAGGAGGGTGGTACCGCGGGAGCTCGCGCTCTCGTCCCTCCGACGGAACAGACACTGTCCGTTGGAGGAGCTCGTCGATGACACCACCCCAGTATCGCCCGGTGCCCGCCCAGGTCGATCTGTCCGCGCTCGAGCACGCTGTGCTCGACTTCTGGCGCGAGAGCAAGATCTTCGCCAAGAGCCTGGAGCAGTCCGAGGGCCGCCCCGAGTGGGTGTTCTACGAGGGCCCGCCGACCGCCAACGGCATGCCCGGCGCGCACCACATCGAGGCCCGCGTCTTCAAGGACGTCTTCCCGCGCTTCCGCACCATGCGCGGCTACCACGTCGCCCGCAAGGCCGGCTGGGACTGCCACGGCCTGCCGGTCGAGCTCGCCGTCGAGAAGGAACTCGGCTTCGCGGGCAAGAAGGACATCGAGGCGTACGGCATCGCCGAGTTCAACGCCAAGTGCCGTGAGTCGGTGACCCAGCACACGGACGCCTTCGCCGAGCTGACGACCCGCATGGGTTACTGGACCGACCTCGACGACGCGTACCGCACCATGGACCCGTCGTACATCGAGTCGGTCTGGTGGTCGCTGAAGGAGATCTTCAACAAGGGCCTGCTGGTCCAGGACCACCGCGTCGCCCCCTGGTGCCCCCGCTGCGGCACCGGCCTCTCCGACCACGAGCTGGCGCAGGGGTACGAGACGGTCGTGGACCCGTCCGTCTTCGTCCGCTTCCCGCTGACGAGCGGCCCGCTGGCCGGCGAGGCGGCCCTCCTGGTGTGGACCACCACCCCCTGGACCCTGGTCTCCAACACCGCCGTCGCCGCGCACCCCGACGTCACATACGTCGTCGCGACGAACGGCGAGGAGAAGCTCGTCGTCGCGGAGCCGCTGCTGGAGAAGGCGCTCGGCGAAGGCTGGGAGACCACCGGCCGGTCCTTCACGGGCGCGGAGATGGAGCGCTGGACGTACGACCGCCCCTTCGCCCTGGTGGAGTTCCCCTCGGAGGCCCACTACATCGTCAACGCCGAGTACGTGACGACCGAGGACGGTACGGGTCTGGTCCACCAGTCCCCCGCCTTCGGTGAGGAGGACCTCAAGGTCTGCCGTGCGTACGGCCTGCCGGTGGTCAACCCGGTCCGCCCCGACGGCACCTTCGAGGAGGATGTGCCGCTGGTCGGCGGTGTCTTCTTCAAGAAGGCCGACGAGACCCTCGTGGACGATCTGCAGGCCCGCGGCCTGCTCTTCAGGCACGTCCCGTACGAGCACAGCTACCCGCACTGCTGGCGCTGCCACACGGCGCTGCTCTACTACGCGCAGCCGTCCTGGTACATCCGCACCACGGCCATCAAGGACCGGCTGCTCGAGGAGAACGAGAACACCAACTGGTTCCCCGACTCGGTCAAGCAGGGCCGGTACGGCGACTGGCTGAACAACAACATCGACTGGGCGCTGTCGCGGAACCGCTACTGGGGCACGCCGCTGCCGATCTGGCGCTGCGAGGAGAACCACCTCACCTGCGTCGGCTCGCGCACCGAGCTGACCGAGCTGACGGGCACGGACCAGTCGGCACTGGACCCGCACCGTCCGTTCATCGACGATGTGACGTTCCCCTGCCCGACCTGCCAGGGGACCGCGACGCGCGTCCCCGAGGTCATCGACGCCTGGTACGACTCGGGTTCGATGCCGTTCGCGCAGTGGGGCTATCCGTACAAGAACAAGGAGCTCTTCGAGAAGCGCTATCCGGCGCAGTTCATCTCGGAGGCGATCGACCAGACGCGTGGGTGGTTCTACACGCTGATGGCCGTCGGCACGCTCGTCTTCGACAAGTCCAGTTACGAGAACGTGGTCTGCCTCGGCCACATCCTCGCCGAGGACGGCCGCAAGATGTCCAAGCACCTGGGCAACAGCCTGGAGCCGATCCCGCTGATGGACCAGCACGGCGCCGACGCGGTCCGCTGGTTCATGGCGGCCGGCGGCTCCCCGTGGGCGGCGCGGCGCGTGGGCCACGGCACGATCCAGGAGGTCGTCCGCAAGACGCTCCTGACGTACTGGAACACGGTGGCCTTCCAGGCGCTGTACGCCCGTACGTCCAACTGGGCGCCGTCCGCGGCGGATCCGGCGCCGGCCGAGCGCACGGTCCTGGACCGCTGGCTGCTGAGCGAGCTGGGCGCGCTGGTGGACCAGGTCACTTCGGCCCTGGAGTCGTACGACACCCAGCGCGCCGGCAAGCTCCTCTCCTCGTTCGTCGACGATCTGTCCAACTGGTACGTACGCCGCTCGCGCCGCCGCTTCTGGCAGGGCGACAAGGCGGCACTGCGCACCCTGCACGACGTGGTCGAGACGGTCACCCGCCTGATGGCTCCGCTGACCCCCTTCATCACGGAGCGGGTCTGGCAGGACCTGATCGTCCCGGTGACGCCGGACGCGCCCGAGTCGGTCCACCTGTCGACCTGGCCGGCAGCCGACCTGGACGCGATCGACCCCACGCTCTCCTCCCAGATGGCGCTGGTGCGCAGGCTGGTGGAGCTGGGCCGCGCGACGCGTGCGGAGTCGGGTGTCAAGACCCGTCAGCCGCTGTCCCGCGCGCTGGTCGCGGCGACGGGCTTCGAGTCGCTCCCGCCCGCGTTGCACGCCCAGATCACGGAGGAGCTGAACGTCTCGTCCCTGGCCTCTCTCTCGGAGGTCGGCGGCTCACTGGTCGACACGACGGCCAAGGCGAACTTCCGCGCGCTGGGCAAGCGCTTCGGCAAGGGCGTCCAGGCGGTGGCGAAGGCGGTCGCCGAGGCGGACGCGGCGGCACTGTCCCTGGCCCTGCGCGGGGGCAACGCGTCGGTCTCCGTGGACGGCGAGACCGTCTCCCTCTCCCCGGACGAGGTCATCATCACGGAGACCCCGCGCGAGGGCTGGTCGGTGGCCTCCGACTCGGGCGCGACGGTCGCCCTGGACCTGGAGATCACTCCGGAGCTCCGCCTGGCGGGCCTGGCGCGTGACGCGATCCGCCTGATCCAGGAGGCCCGCAAGAACAGCGGCCTGGACGTGGCGGACCGGATCGCGGTGCGCTGGTCCTCCTCGGACCCGTCGACGGCGGAGGCACTGTCGGCGCATGCGGAGCTGATCGCGGACGAGGTGCTGGCGACGAGCTTCACGCCGGACGAGCCGGACGCCGGCTTCGGCCCCCTGTTCACGGACGAGGGCCTGTCCCTGACGTTCCGCCTCCGCAAGGTCTGACGCCGGGCCCGTACGGCCTTCGGCCGTGTCCTCAATCGCCGGACGGGCTGACTCTGTCAGCCCCGCCGGCGATTGAGGCGCGGGGTCCGGGGCGGAGCCCTGGTCAGGGGAAGGGGCGGGGTGGGGAACAAGCCCCCGCAGGCGACCCCGCACGCTGCGCACGCAAAAGGGCCGGGCCCGGGACATCAGTCCCGGGCCCGGCCCTCAGCCTGCCGACGGCTACGCGCTGTCCGCGCGACCCGCCGCCCTCAGTTGTCGTCCTCGTCGATCAGGAACCCACGCATCGGCGACGGCGCCTGCTGCATCGGCTGCGGCGCCTGCGGCCGCACCGGTGCCATCGGCTGGGTCATCGCCGGCGACATCTGCTGCTGGCCGCCGTACGACGGGGCACCGCCCATGGACGGGTTGCCACCCATCGGCTGGCCCATCGACTGCCCCATGGACGGGTTGCCACCCATGGTGTGACCCATCGCACCCGCACCGGCCGGAGCCATCGAGGGCGACGGCGGCAGCGAAGCGGCCACGGGCCCCCGCGGCGGCGCCAGCGAGTCGTCCGCCTGGGTCTCCAGCTGACGCAGCTGGCTCTCCAGGTACGACTTCAGCCGGGTCCGGTACTCGCGCTCGAAGCCTCGCAGGTCCTCGACCTTGCGCTCCAGCGTGGCGCGCGCGGACTCCAGCGAGCCCATCGCGACGCGGTGCTTCTCCTGAGCGTCCCGCTCCAGTGCATCGGCCTTGGCGCGGGCATCCCGCTCCAGGCCCTCGGCGCGGCTGCGCGCCTCGCCGACGATCTTGTTGGCCTCGGAACGGGCCTCCGCGATCGCCTGGTCGGCGGTCTGCTGCGCCAGCGAGAGCACACGCGCGGCACTGTCGCCGCCAGGTCCCTGCTGCGGCATCTGCGGACCGTGACCGCCCATGGGGCCGCCCATCGGTCCACCCATGGGACCGCCCTGCATCGGGCCGTGGCCGTGCGGGCCCTGCGGGCCACCGTGGCTGGGGCCGGCGGGCAGCTGCGGCGCACCACCGGGCAGCTGGGGCGGACCCATCTGCGGGGGCTGCTGCTGGACCGGCGGTCCGGATATGGCGGCGGGCACCGGTGCACCGGGCCCACGGCCGTCCTGCTGCTCCGGCGGCTTGCGCATACCTTGCTGCTGCTGGTTCTGCGCCGCCGCACGGGTCGCCGCGGCCAGCTTGGCGCGCAGGTCCTCGTTCTCGCGGAGCAGGCGGGTCAGCTCGGACTCGACCTCATCGAGGAAGGCATCAACCTCGTCCTCGTCATAGCCTTCTCGGAGGCGGACGGTCGTGAACTGCTTGTTCCGCACGTCCTCGGGAGTCAGCGGCATCTCTTCTTCACCTCTACGTAGTCGTCGGCAGTCGGCAAGACCGTATCGTTCACACGCTGCTCGCAAAGTTGTTCACGATGCTGATCAGGATGTAGACGATGATCATCAGAACGAAGAAGGACAGGTCGAGTGCCACGCCCCCGAGACGCAACGGCGGGATGAACCGCCGCAAAAGCTTGAGCGGTGGATCGGTGACAGTGTAGGTGGCCTCCAGAACGACCACCATCGCCTTGCCGGGTTGCCATGAGCGCGCGAACTGAAAAACGTAGTCCATGACCAGCCGGAAAATCAGCACGATGAGGAAGCACATCAGCGCGATGTAGACCACCTGTAGTGCGACGCCCATCCCGCGCTTCCCTCTCCCCTGGCTCTCATCATTCCGGCCTTGCGGCCGGGTCGTTCCGGTGTCGTATTTCTCAGCTCTGGTTGAAGAACCCGCCCTCTGCGATGCGGGCCTTGTCCTCCGCCGTGACATCGACGTTAGCAGGCGACAACAGGAACACCTTCTGCGTCACCCGCTCAATGCTGCCATGCAGGCCGAAGACGAGTCCCGCGGCAAAGTCGACAAGTCGCTTCGCGTCCGTGTCGTCCATCTCCGTGAGATTCATGATCACCGGGGTGCCCTCGCGGAAGTGTTCCCCGATGGTACGGGCCTCGTTATAGGTCCGCGGGTGCAGCGTGGTGATGCGGTACGGCTCCCGCTCGGACACGACCTTGGGCATGATCACCGGTGCGTTCTTCTCCAGGCTCGGACGTTCAGGTGTGATGGATGCCACGGGGGCGATTCGTGCCGGACGTCCACTTTCAGCGAGAAGCGGAACCGGCTCGCGCTGCGCGGGGGGCTGCACCACCCGCATCGGCTCTTCCCGCTCCACCTGGTGCGGGGGCTGGTGCCGGCGGTGGTCCCGCTCGGGCTCCGGCTCGGGTTCGAAATCGTCATCGGGATCGAAACCCCGGCCGTCGTACCCATCGTCCTCCACGAGGCCGAGGTAGACCGCCATCTTGCGCATCGCGCCGGCCATTCTCTGAGTCCTCCGCTCTGTGGTGGATCGGCATCGTCACCAAGTGCCGGCGATCCACTCGGTCTACCCGCGTTGTGACGGGAATGACCATATTTTCTGCTGTGGTCCGACTTGCTTCGCGACGTTACCCGAGCCGGGGTCGGTCTCCGAGTACCGCAGTGCCGACGCGCACATGTGTCGCTCCGGCCGCCACTGCTTGTTCGAGGTCCGCACTCATCCCTGCTGACACCATGTTCGCAGCCGGATGCCCGGCGCGCAGGCTGGATGAGAATTCCATCAGCCGCTCGAACGCCGCCTGTTGCCGCCCCGCGTACGGTCCGGCGAGCGGCGCGACGGTCATCAGTCCGTCGAGCCGCAGTCCTGGTGCTTCGGCCACCGCGGTGGCCAACTCCCCGATGCCGTCCGGTGCGACGCCACCCCGCTCACCGCGCTCGCCCGACTCGGCGTCGAGCGCGACCTGGATCAGACAGCCGAGCTCACGCTCCGCCCGGATCGCGGCGGCGGACAGGAGGGAAACGAGCTTGAGACGGTCAACGGACTGCACCACATCGGCATAACCCGCCACAGAACGGACCTTGTTGGTCTGCAACTGTCCGACGAAGTGCCATGTGAGGTCCAGATCCGAGCAGGCGGCGGCCTTGGGGGCCGCGTCCTGGTCACGGTTCTCGGCGACATTCCGCACGCCGAGTTCGTGGAGCAGCCGTACATCGCTCGCGGGGTAGGTCTTGGTGACCACGATGAGGGTCACCTCCTCCCGCTTGCGGCCCGCGGCCGCGCAGGCTGCGGAGATACGTTCCTCCACGGTCGCCAGACCGCCCGCGAGTTCTTTCTTCCGGTCCGTCATTCCCGCCCGTCCAACCAGACATATCCCGCGAGCCGCCCGGTGGTGCGGTCTCGGCGGTACGAGTAGTGGTCCCGCGACTCCAGTGTGCAGACCGGCGAGGCCTGCCGGTCCCGTACACCGAGCGCTTCGAGCTGGGCGTGGACTCCGGCGGTGACATCGACGGCCGGGGTTCCCCAGCCGGTCTCGGACCAGGCCGCCGGTTCGACCGCGGCCACATCGGCCCGCATCCGCTCGGGAACCTCGTAGCAGCGTCCGCAGACTGCGGGTCCGGTACGGGCGATGATCCGGGACGGCTCCGCGCCCAGCGACGTCATCGCCCCGACGGCGGCGGGCACGATCCCCGCGACCATCCCGGGCCGGCCCGCGTGCGCGGCGGCCACGACGCCCGCGACCGGATCGGCCAGCAGTACGGGGGTGCAGTCCGCGGTCAGTACGGCGAGGGCGAGCCCGCGCCGTGCGGTGACCAGACCGTCCACCTGAGGAATCGGACCCTCGCCCCACGGCCCGTCCACTTCGGCGACGTCAGTGCCGTGGACCTGGTTCATCCAGACGACCCGGTCCGGGTCGAGATCCAGGGACTTCGCGGCGATCGTCCGGTTGGTCAGTACGGCCGCGGGGTCGTCGCCGACCGCGCCGCCGAGGTTGAGCTCGTCGTACGGAACGGCGCTCACCCCGCCCCACCTGTCGGTGAAGGCGAAGTGCGCGCCGCTCACGTGTATCGCGTCGTGCCGCACTGTCACTTCAGGAAGTCCGGGACATCCAGCTCTTCGGCCTGGCTGTCCTGGTACGGACGGGCCGGCGGAACCTGCGGGGCGCTCAGGTCGTTCGCGACCGGAACCGGCTCGGCCGGGGCCGAGGGCTCGTCGCGCACGGGTACGGTGCCGAGTCCGCCGGACGGACGCGAGGTGTCCGTGCTGCGCGACGGCATCGCCGGCTCCTCGCGCTTGCCGGTCGCGGAACCGATCACGGTTTCGCGCCGGGTCGGCGGCTGCCCGCCGTCGAAGCCGGCCGCGATGACCGTGACCCGTACTTCGTCGCCCAGGGCGTCGTCGATGACCGCACCGAAGATGATGTTGGCTTCGGGGTGGGCGGCCTCGCTCACCAGCTGCGCGGCCTCGTTGATCTCGAAGAGACCGAGGTCCGAGCCACCGGAGATGGAGAGCAGCACCCCACGGGCGCCGTCGATGGACGCCTCGAGAAGCGGCGAGGAGATCGCCATTTCGGCCGCGGCCACCGCGCGGTCGTCGCCGCGGGCCGAGCCGATGCCCATGAGCGCCGATCCGGCCTCGGACATCACGGACTTGACGTCGGCGAAGTCGAGGTTGATCAGACCGGGCGTGGTGATGAGGTCGGTGATGCCCTGAACACCCGAGAGCAGCACCTGGTCCGCGGACTTGAACGCGTCCAGCACGCTGACCTGGCGGTCCGAGATGGACAGCAGCCGGTCGTTCGGGATGACGATGAGGGTGTCGACCTCTTCGCGGAGCTCGGCGATGCCGTCCTCCGCCTGGTTCGCCCGACGCCGGCCCTCGAAGGTGAACGGCCGGGTGACCACACCGATCGTCAGGGCGCCGAGCGTGCGTGCGATGTTGGCGACGACAGGTGCGCCGCCGGTACCGGTGCCGCCGCCTTCACCGGCGGTGACGAAGACCATGTCGGCCCCCTTGAGGACCTCCTCGATCTCCTCGCGATGGTCCTCTGCCGCCTTGCGACCGACTGCCGGATTCGCTCCGGCGCCGAGGCCCCGGGTGAGTTCACGGCCGACGTCGAGCTTGACGTCGGCGTCGCTCATCAACAGAGCTTGCGCATCAGTGTTGATCGCGATGAACTCGACGCCTTTGAGACCGACCTCGATCATTCGGTTGATGGCATTGACACCACCGCCGCCGACACCGATGACCTTGATGACTGCGAGGTAGTTCTGCGGTGCTGCCACGTCGAAGGCCTCTCGCCTCGAGTTACGTGTCGTCGCTGCGCGGTTGTCGCGTCGCGACGACGGATGCCGATGGGACGGTCCGAAACGCCGACCCAAACCCTAACCTTGAAGTTCAGGGTTACCAGTGTGTCTGCTTCCTGGACTCTCCGAACAGGACACTAAGTCGACAAGTGGCGCACGTTCAACGAACACGCCGAACCTCCCGTTTTTCTTTTCACCCTATGTGATCAGCCGTTGCGGTGACCAACCAGGGTGCTGGCCAGCACTTTTGTGCGTCAACTCCCTGATGCGGCAGGGGCGGTGGGAGCACTTACATCGAAGTGCCGGGCCTTCGGTGCGGCTTTCATCAGCGCGGTGAGTGCGCGCGCCTTCGCCTCGCCCTCCTCGGGGCTGCCCCAGACCACCGTACGGTCCCGGCTCAACTCCAGGGTGATGAAGTCGTACGAGCGCACCGTGACCGTTCTTGTGTCCGCGGCGACTTTTCCGGGGAGTTCGCCCCTGACCCGGACCGCCTCCACAAGGAGCCGGTCCGCGCCGAAACGCCGCAGACTAGGAGACTGGTCCACTGCCAATTCGAGCAGCGGAACAGCCTTGGGTGCCTTGTCCACCGTGGCGAACCGGACACCCTTCGCGTCCACTTCGATGAACTTTGCGCCCTTTTCGAAAAGCAGGACCGGCTTTCGCTCGGTCACTCTCAGACCGATCCCGTGCGGCCATGACCGGACCACATCCACCGAGTCGATACGGGGCAGCTTATGCCGCAGCCGGGCCTCAATGGCGTCCGTATCGACGGAAATCAGCGGTGTCTTGATCGGAACGGCTGCCGCCGCTTCCACTTCACCCGGTGTCAGAACCTCGGTTCCGGTGGTCGTCACACGCTCCACGCGCAGCCATTCGGAGCCGTAAAGCGTCCAGATTCCGCCCGCGAGAAGCACGATGACGGCACTGGCGATCAAAAGGGCGCGGCGGCCGGGGAGGCGCAGCCGCCGGGCCGGGGGACCCTGCCGGGACGGCAGGGGCGACCCGTCCGCCCCGTCGGACGGCCTGCGTGCGCCACGTTCGGCGGTGGTCGGTCCGGCCACGCTCCCCTGCCTCCTCACGCCTTGCGGCGTGCAGCAATCGCCTCGTACACCATGCCGACGAGCAGCTGGTCGGCATCCCTGCGGCCGAACTCGGCGGCCGCACGGGACATCTCGTACAGCCGGTGCGGATCGGCGAGCACCGGAAGGACATGCCCCTGGACCCACTCGGGGGTCAGTTCGGCGTCGTCGACCAGCAGTCCGCCGCCGGCCTTCACCACAGGCTGGGCATTGAGCCGCTGTTCGCCGTTGCCGATCGGCAGCGGTACGTATGCGGCAGGCAGCCCGACGGCGGAGAGTTCGGCGACGGTCATCGCGCCCGCGCGGCAGAGCATCATGTCGGCCGCGGCGTACGCGAGGTCCATCCGGTCCACGTACGGTACCGGGATGTAGGGCGGCATACCGGGCATGTTGTCCACGCGCGGCAGTTCGTTCTTCGGACCGACCGCGTGCAGGATCTGGATGCCGGAGCGCTGCAGCACCGGAGCGATCTGCTGGATCACCTCGTTGAGGCGGCGGGCGCCCTGCGAGCCGCCGGACACCAGCAGCGTCGGCAGGTTGGGGTCGAGACCGAAGGCGGCGCGTGCCTCGGGGCGCACCCGCGCGCGGTCGAGGGTGGCGATGGTGTGGCGCAGCGGGATGCCGATGTAGCGGGAGTTGCGCAGCTTGCTGTCGGGGGTGGCGACGGCCACGCCCGCGGCGTACCGCGAACCGATCTTGTTGGCCAGGCCGGGCCGGGCGTTGGCCTCGTGGACCACGATCGGCACCCCGAGCCGCTTGGCGGCCAGATAGCCGGGCAGCGCGACATAGCCGCCGAAGCCGACGACGCAGTCCGCCTTCGTACGCTCCAGGATCTGCTCGGCGGCCTTGATGGTGCCGCGCAGTCGTCCGGGGACCGTGATCAGCTCAGGGGTAGGCCTGCGCGGCAGCGGAACGGCAGGGATGAGCGCCAGCTCGTATCCCCGCTCGGGTACGAGCCTGGTCTCGAGCCCCTTCTCCGTGCCGAGGGCCGTGATTCCCACGGTCGGGTCCTGCCTGCGCAGGGCGTCCGCGAGGGCGAGCGCGGGCTCGATATGGCCGGCGGTCCCCCCACCGGCGAGTACGACATGCACCGAAATTCACCGCTCTCCGGACGGACGCTTCTTGGCGCGCCGTCTGATCGTCTTCCATCTCACCCCGGGCCTCCGCATGGCCAGGGCCGCCCTCGCGGCGGGATCCTCTCGCGCGAAGGCAATCAGCAGCCCCACCGCGAACATGGTCGGCAGGAGGGCCGACCCTCCGTAGGAGAACAGCGGGAGCGGGACACCGGCGATCGGCAGCAGACCGAGCACCGCACCGATGTTGACCACGGCCTGAGCCGTGATCCAGGTGGTCACACCTCCCGCCGCGTACCTCACGAAGGGGTCCTCCGTGCATCCGGCCACGCGGATACCCGCATAGCCTAGAGCCGCGAAGAGGGCGAGCACCGACAGCGTCCCCGCCAGGCCCAGTTCCTCCCCGGCGATGGCGAAGATGAAATCGGTGTGAGGTTCGGGGAGTTGACCCCATTTTTCCACACTTGCACCCAGGCCGGAACCGAACCATCCGCCAGAGGCAAGAGCATAGATGCCGTGCACGGCCTGCCAGCACTCGCCTTGGGGGCCGAGGTCGATGGCGCCGATGCAGGAGAGCCGTGACATGCGGTTCTCGTTGGTCTTGATCAGTACGAAGCCGACGAAGCCGGCGATGGCGAGCACACCGGCGAAGAGCCGGGTCGGCGCTCCGGCCAGCCACAACAGGCCGAAGAGGATCGCGGTGAGGATGATCGCCGTACCCATGTCGCCGCCGAGCATGATCAGACCGAGCAGCATGAAGGCGACCGGGACGAGCGGCACGAGCATGTGCTTCCACTGGGTCAGCAGCCGCCTGTCCTGTTTACGGGCGAGCAGATCGGCGCCCCACAGGATCAGCGCCAGCTTGCCGAACTCACTGGGCTGGAGCTGGAACGGGCCGCCGAGATAGATCCAGTTCTGGTTGCCGTTGACCGCATGTCCTATCCCGGGGACCTGGACGAGCACCATCAGGAAGACGGCGCCCATGAGGAGCGGGTAGGACAGGGCCCGGTGCAGGGTGACGGGCATCCGCGACGCGACCAGGAGCAGCACGGTGCCGATCGCCGCGGCGAGGAACTGCTTGCGGAAGAAGTACGAGGCGGGGAGCGAGAGCTCCAGCGCCTTGATCATCGAGGCGGAGTACACCATGACCAGGCCGAGGACGGTGATCAGGAGGCTGCTGCCGAGGATGAGGTAGTACGCGGTCAGCGGCCGGTCCCAGGCCCGGCGCGCCTGCTCGTACAGCCGCCGGAGGCCGCGGCCGCGGGGCGGTCGCGGCGGGCTGGGCCTGCGGTCGGTGCCGCGGGCGACGGCTGGGCGGCGTACGGCTCCCCCGGCGCGGCCCCGCAGCGCGAGCCCGGGGAGGCCGACAGCGGCGCGTGCGGGCCCGTCCGGCGACAGCTTCGTCCTCAATCTCCCCCGGCTACCGCTGGGAGGTGCCCCCACGGGCTGGATATCCATGCTGGCTGTCCCCTCCAGGTGTGCGCGGCGCGGCAGCGCGGGGGTCGGGCCGGTCAGGCGCGTTCTGCGAGTGCGCGGACCGCGTCCGCGAACGCCTCGCCTCGCTTGTTGTAGTTGGCGAACATGTCCATCGAGGCACACGCCGGGGCCAGCAGAACCGTATCCCCGGGCCGGGCGAGCCCTGCTGCTTCCCGGACCGCCGCCGACATCGCCCCAGTGTCTGTCCGGTCGAGGTCGACGACCGGGACCTCCGGGGCGTGTCGCGCGAGGGCTTCGGCGATCAGGGCGCGGTCCGCTCCGATCAGTACGACTCCGCGCAGTCGCTTTGCCGACCTCTCCACGAGCTCGTCGAAGGTCGCCCCCTTGGCCAGGCCGCCCGCGATCCACACGATCGGGTCGTAGGCCGCCAGGGAGGCCTCCGCGGCATGGGTGTTGGTGGCTTTGGAGTCGTCGATGTACGCCACACCGGCCACGTCCTGGACGTGCTCGATGCGGTGCGGGTCGGGGCGGAAGGCCCGCAGTCCGTCGCGTACGGCGGCGGGCGGGACGCCGAAGGCGCGGGCGAGCGCGGCCGCCGCGAGGGCGTTGGCGATGTTGTGCGGGGCCGGCGGCCTGACGTCCGCGACCTCCGCGAGCTCCTGGGCCTGCTTGTGCCGGTTGTCCACGAAGGCGCGGTCGACCAGGATGCCGTCGACAACGCCGAGTTGGGAGGGGCCGGGCGTGCCGAGGGTGAAGCCGATCGCCCGGCAGCCCTCCTCGACGTCGGCCTCGCGCACCAGGTCCTCGGTCGCCTTGTCGTCGGCGTTGTAGACACAGGCGACCGTGTTGCCCTCGTAGATACGGCCCTTGTCGGCGGCGTACGCCTCCATGGAGCCGTGCCAGTCGAGGTGGTCCGGCGCCAGGTTGAGCACGGCGGCCGAGTGGGCGCGCAGCGAGGGCGCCCAGTGCAGCTGGTAGCTGGAGAGTTCGACGGCGAGTACGTCGTACGTCGTATCGCCGAGGACCGCGTCGAGCAGCGAGACGCCGATGTTGCCGACGGCAGCCGTGCGCAGGCCCGCGGCCTCGAGGATCGAGGCGAGCATGCGTACGGTCGTGGTCTTGCCGTTGGTGCCGGTGACCGCGAGCCAGGGAGCGGCGTCCGGACCCCGCAGGCGCCACGCCAGCTCCACGTCGCCCCATACCGGGACGCCCGCCTCGGTGGCGGCCAGGAAGAGCGGCTTGGCCGGCTTCCAGCCGGGCGTGGTGACGATGAGCTCGGTACCGGCGGGCAGGGAAGATCCGTCGCCGAGGCGGACGGTGATCCCCTCCGCCTCCAGCTCGGCCGCCTGCGTACGGGAGCGCTCGTCGTCCCCGTCGTTGACGACCGTGACGACGGCACCGAGGCCGTGCAGCACCCGGGCGGCGGGGATGCCGCTCACGCCGAGTCCCGCGACGGTGACCTTCTTGCCCTGCCAGGTGCTCACTTGTCGGCTGCCCATCCCGCGTAGAAGAGGCCCAGACTCACGATCACGCACATGCCCTGGATGATCCAGAACCTGACCACCACAAGGACTTCGGACCACCCCTTGAGTTCGAAGTGGTGCTGGAGCGGCGCCATCCGGAAGACCCGCTTGCCGGTCATCTTGAAGGAGCCGACCTGGATGACCACCGACATGGTGATCATCACGAAGAGGCCGCCGAGGAGGGCCAGCAGCAGCTCCGTACGGGAGCAGATCGCCAGACCCGCGAGCGCGCCGCCCAGGGCGAGCGAGCCGGTGTCACCCATGAAGATCTTGGCAGGTGAGGTGTTCCACCACAGGAAGCCGAAGCATGCGCCCATCAGGGCGGAGGCGACGACCGCGAGGTCGAGTGGATCGCGTACCTCGAAGCAGGCGTTGGGGTTGGTCAGCGTCACCGCGTTGGCGCAGGACTCCTGGAACTGCCAGAGCCCGATGAAGGTGTACGCCCCGAAGACCATCACCGACGCACCGGTGGCCAGGCCGTCCAGACCGTCCGTCAGGTTCACGCCGTTCGACATGGCGAGAATCATGAACAGCGCCCAGAGGACGAAGATCACCGGGCCGATGGACCAGCCGAAGTCCGTGATGAACGAAAGCTTCGTGGAGGCCGGGGTGTTGCCCCGGTTGTCCGCGAACTGCAGCGACAGCACGGCGAAGGCGATGCCGACGATCAGCTGTCCCGCCATCTTCGCCTTGGCCCGCAGACCGAGCGAGCGCTGCTTGACGATCTTGATGTAGTCGTCCAGGAAGCCGACCACGCCCATGCCGCCCATCAGGAAGAGCACCAGCACACCCGAGAACGTCGGGTCCTCGCCGGTGATCACCTTGGCCAGGGCGTACGCGATGAACGTGGCCAGGATGAAGGAGATACCGCCCATGGTGGGCGTGCCCTTCTTGCTTCCGTGGCTGCGCGGGCCGTCGTCCCGGATGAACTGCCCGTAACCCTTGCGGGCAAGGAGCTTGATCAGCAGCGGGGTTCCGACCAGGGTCAGGAAGAGCCCGATGGCTCCCGCGAAGAGGATCTGCCTCATCGGCCGGTGACCTCACCCTCGGTCGTGTTCTCGAGCAGTGCCTGGGCGACCCGCTCGAGCCCGACCGACCTGGAAGCCTTCACCAGCACGACGTCTCCCGGACGCAGCTCACTGCGCAACAGGTCGACCGCCGCCTGCGCGTCGGACACGTGCACCGACTCCTCACCCCACGAACCCTCGTTATATGCGCCCAGTTGCAGCCAGGACGCTTCCCTGCCCCCGACTGCGACGAGCTTGCTGACGTTGAGCCGGACAGCGAGCCGTCCGACCGCGTCGTGCTCGGCGAGCGCCTCGTCGCCGAGCTCGGCCATCTGGCCGAGCACCGCCCAGGTCCGCCGCCCCCGGCCCATGGCAGCGAGCGCACGCAGTGCGGCTCTCATGGACTCGGGGTTCGCGTTGTAGGCGTCATTGACGATCGTCACGCCGTCCGGACGCTCGGTGACCTCCATGCGCCAGCGGGAGAGGGTGCCCGCCTCGGAGAGCGCGAGGGCGATCTCGTCGACGGACATGCCCAGCTCATGGGCGACGGCGGCCGCGGCGAGCGCGTTCGACACGTGGTGCTCACCGTACAGCCGCATGGTCACGTCACTGCACCCGGTGGGGGTGTGGAGCGTGAAGGCGGGCTGTCCGTGCTCGGTGAGCCGGACATTCTCGGCACGTACGTCGGCGTCCGCGGCCTCTCCGAAGAGGACCACACGGGCCTTGGTACGGGAGGACATGGCGCGTACGAGGGGGTCGTCGGCGTTGAGCACGGCGACTCCGTCCTCGGGCAGACACTCGACGATCTCGCCCTTGGCCTCGGCGATCTGCTCACGGCCGCCGAACTCGCCGATGTGGGCGGTGCCGACGTTCAGTACGAGAGAGACCTTCGGCGGGACCAGGCCGCTGAGATAGCGGATGTCGCCGATGTAGCGGGCGCCCATTTCGAGGACGAGGTGCTCGGTGTCCTCGACGGCCCGCAGCGCGGTCAGCGGCAGGCCGATCTCGTTGTTCAGATTGCCCGCCGGGTAGACCGTGGGGCCCTTGCGCTCGAGGAGTTGGGCGATGAGGTCCTTGGTGCTGGTCTTGCCGGAGGAGCCGGTGAGCGCGACGGCGGTGGTGCCGAGGCGTTCGACGATGGTGCGGGCGAGGGCTCCGAGCGCGACGGTGACGTCGGGCACCACGATCGCGGGTACGCCGACGGGGCGGGTGGCGAGTACGGCCGCCGCACCTGCCGCCACCGCGCTCCGTGCGTAGTCGTGGCCGTCGACGTGCTCGCCGGCGAAGGCGGCGAAGAGGCTGCCGGGCCGGACCGCGCGGGAGTCGATGACGACGGGACCGGTGACCCGTACGGCCGGATCCGGTATGTCGTACGACTGCCCGCCGACGATTTCGGCGATCTCGGCGAGGGAGAGGGCGATCACTGGGTCATCCCTGACTGTTCTCGATTGCTGCGCGAAGTACCTGACGGTCGTCGAAGGGGCGGACCACTCCGGCGATGTCCTGGCCCTGCTCGTGGCCCTTGCCCGCGATCAGCACGGTGTCGCCCGGGCGTGCGCGGGCGACGGCCGCCGCGATGGCCGCTGCCCGATCGGCCTCCACCAGGACGTCGCCGCGCTCATGGATCGGCACCTCGGCGGCGCCCGCGAGCATCGCGGCGAGGATCGCGAGCGGGTCCTCGGAGCGGGGGTTGTCGGAGGTCAGCACGGCGGTGTCGGCGAGGCGGGCGGCGGCCGCGCCCATCGGGCCGCGCTTGGTCACATCCCGGTCGCCGCCGCAGCCGAGCACGATGTGCACCTTGCCCTCGGTGACCTTGCGCAGGGAGCGCAGGACCGATTCGACGGCGTCCGTCTTGTGGGCGTAGTCGACGACGGCGAGGTACGGCTGGCCCGCGTCGACGCGCTCCAGGCGGCCCGGCACGCCGGGGACGGCGGCGATGCCGTCGGCGGCGGTCTGCGGGTCGATGCCGGCGACGGCGAGGGTGACGACGGCCGCCAGGGTGTTGGCGACGTTGAAGGGTCCTGGCAGCGGGGCCCGGGCGCGGATGCGCTCGCCCTCAGGGCCGACCGCGGTGAAAATCGAGCCGACTGCGCTGATTTCAACGTTCTCGGCCCGCCAGTCGGCGTCCGGGTGGCCCTCGGCGGAGAAGGTGGTGACCGGGACGGTCGCTTCCTTGACCAGCCTGCGGCCGTGCTCGTCATCGAAGTTGACGACCCCGAGCCTGCTGCGGCGCGGGGTGAACAGCTGAGCCTTCGCCTGGAAGTAGTCCTCCATGCCGGAGTGGAATTCCATGTGCTCGGGGCTGAGGTTGTTGAAGACGGCGACGTCGAAGACGCAGCCGTCGACCCGGCCGAGCACGAGGGCGTGGCTGGAGACCTCCATGGCGACCGAGTCGACGCCACGCTCGCGCATGACGGCGAACAGTGCCTGGAGATCGGTGGCCTCGGGGGTGGTGCGCTCGGACTTGATGCGCTCGTCGCCGATACGCATCTCGACCGTGCCGATCAGACCGGTCGAGCGGCCCGCCCTCCGGAGCCCGCCCTCGACGAGATACGCCGTGGTGGTCTTGCCGGAGGTGCCGGTGATCCCGATCTGGAGCAGGTCCTCGCCGGGATGCCCGTAGATCTCGGCTGCCAGCTCGCCCATACGGCCGCGCGGGTTCTCGGTGACCAGGACCGGCAGGCCGGTCGCGGCGGCGCGCTCGGCACCCGCCGGGTCGGTGAGGATCGCGGCAGCCCCGAGGTCGGCGGCCTGCGCGGCGAAGTCGGCGCCGTGGAAGCGGGCGCCCGGCAGGGCCGCGTACACGTCACCGGGGCGTACCGCCCGGGAGTCGTGGGTGATGCCGGTGACCTCACCGGGGGCCGGGCTCTTCGCGCCCAGCCGGGCGGCCAGCTCCCCGAGCGGGGTCGGGCGGGGCCGGTCCGGACGGGGCGCTCCCGGGTGCCCCGCGCGGACGTCCGGCTGGGCGGTTCGGTACTGATCAGCGTGTGACACGGCGGTGAGCGTACCCGGCGCACCCGGCCCGGGCGAAAAGGAGGGGGCCTTGCGGGTACTGCGGTCCGGGCGGTTCCCGGAATCGGAGGTGATCGTTGTCACTGGTGGTTCCTCCGGGTCACTCGCCGGGTTCGAAGGTGACGGGCAGCCGGGCGGGAGTACTGCCGGTCGGTGCGACCTGGAGGGTCTTGAGGGCGAACTCCATGACCTTCTGATAGATCGGGCCGCAGATCTGGCCGCCGAAGTAGCTGCCCTTGGTGGGGTTCTGGATGGCGCAGTAGACGGTGATCCGCGGCTGGTCGGCGGGCGCGAAGCCGGCGAAGGAGGCGGTGTAGCCCTTATAGCGGCCGAGCTCCGGATCGACGCGGTTGGCCGTTCCGGTCTTGCCCGCGACGCGGTAGCCGGGGATACGAGCCCTGGTGCCCGTACCTTCCTCGTCGTCGACGACCGACTCCAGCATGGTGGCCAGCGTCTTGGCGGTCGCCTCGCTGACCACGCGCGTCTTCTTGGGGGCGGCGGCCGGGGTGAACCGCCCGTCGGGCCCCTTGGTGCCGCGGATCAGGGTGGGTTCGACGCGTACACCGCCGTTGGCGATCGTCGAGTAGACGGAGGCCGCCTGCATGGCGCTGAGCGAGAGGCCCTGGCCGAACGGGATCGTGTACTGCTGCGAGGTGGACCAGTCCTGCGGCTTGGCGAGGATGCCGGGCGTCTCGCCCGGATAACCGAGCCCGCTCGGGCTGCCCAGGCCGAATTTCCGCAGGTAGGAGTAGAGCACCTGGTTGGCCGCCGGCTGGGTCTTGCCGAGCTGGCCGGTCGCCAGGATCGTGCCGATGTTGCTGGACTTGGAAAGTACGCCGTTGAGCGTGAGGTTCCAGGTGGGGTGGTCGATGTCGTCCTTGAAGAGCCGGTCGCCGCGGTGCAGCCGGTTGGGGACGACGACATGGGTGGCGGGCGTGGCGGCCTTCTCCTCCAGCACGGCGGCCATGGACATCACCTTGGCGGTGGAGCCCGGCTCGTACGCGTCCTGGAGCGCGGCATTGCCCATGGCAGCCGAATTGGCCTGGGAGAGGTCGTTGGGGTCGAAGCCGGGCGCGTTGGCCATGGCGAGGACCTCGCCGGTCTGGGTGTTCTGCACCATCACGTAGCCGCGGTCGGCCTTGGACTTCTTCACCTGCTCGGCGATGGCCTGCTGGGCGGCCCACTGGATGTCGCGGTCGATGGTCAGCTCGATATCCGAGCCGGGGACCGCGGGGACCTCACGGGAGCCCGCGGTGGGGACTCGCCGGCCGCCGGACTGGGCGTAGGTGATCTGCCCGTCCTGGCCCGCGAGCGCCTTGTCGAGCATGGACTCGACGCCGCCGCCTCCCCTGCCCTCACCGTTGACGTAACCCAGTATCCCGGCGGCGAGATCGCCGTTGGGGTAGACGCGTTTGCTGCTGGGCTCCTGGAAGACGCCGAGGAGCACATTGGCGCCGGAGCCGCCCTTGTGCTTGTCGGCCCGGGCCTTCTCGGCGAAGACGCCCTTGAGGTCCTTGATCTGGTTCCAGACCTGGGGGGTCTGGCGGCGGGCCAGCACGGTGTAGCGGGACTTGGGGGTCCCGAGCTTCTTGGCGAGCTCGGAGACGTCCTTGCCGAGGATCGGGGCGAGCAGCGCGGCCGCCTGTTCCGGCGCGTCGGGAGCCTTGCTCTCCTTCGGCGTGAACAGCTGCGGGTCGGCGGTGATGTCGTACGCGTCGACGCTGGTGGCCAGGGCGATGCCGGCCCGGTCGGTGATCTCGCCGCGCTCGGCAGTGAGCTTGTGGCTGAAGTAGCGATCCTTCTCGGCCTTGGCGGCGTACGCGCTCGCGTCGACGGCCTGGACCTGGAGCAGCCGGACGACGAAGGCGAGCATCACGAGGGTCAGGCCGAGGCTGACCAGCCGCAGCCGGGGGCGGGGGCTGCCGAGCCGGATCGGGCGCGGGGTGCTGCGCTGCGCGGGACGCGAGCGGCGGAGTGCGGGGCGCGCGGACGGCCGCCGGGCGGGGCTCGGAACCCGTCGCCGCGGTGGTTCCTTGGAGGGCACTGCGTCACCTGCCGGGGGTCGTCGGGGTCGGCTTCGCGGGTGTGTGCGACGGCTTGGAGGCCTTGGTGGGCTTGGTGGACTTGGAGATCGCGGGCCTGTGCGGCTGCTGGGGCGCGGACTGCTGCGTCTGTGGCCGGGGCTGGGGCTGCGTTTGCCTCTGTGTCCGCGTCGGGGCGGCCGCAGACGTCGACGGGGCTGCCGCGGACGGGGCTGCGGTGGCCGGGGCCGAAGGGGACGCGGAGACGGACGGGGAGGCGGCGGCCGGGGGCGTCGGGGCGACCGACTCCCGGTTCTCCATGGGCGACGGATCCGGGGTGGGCTGCGCCGAGGCCTCTCGGGGCACGCCGCGGACCGTGCCGTCCGGGTCCAGGAAAGCGGGGCTGCCACCGGGCACCATGCCCAGCTCGCGGGCCCGCCGCTCAAGGGCGCCGGGGGCGGAGTAGCTGTCCACGTCCCGCTGCAGCTCCTGCTGCTGGTCGGTGAGCTCGGTGGTCTTCTTCTTGAGCTCGCTCAGCTCGAACGAGCCTTCGTTGAGAGAGGAGTTCAGCAGGAGCAGCGTGATCAGCCCGCCACCGAGAAGGAGCACGACCAGCAGGACGAAGGGGGTACGTGCCGCGGTGCTCGGCCCCGACGGCATCAGCCGGGCCAGCCGGGCGGCCCGTCCCTTCAGCTGCCCGGCCGCCGCGCTCACCTGTACTCCCCGCTCGCCCCACTGCTCACAGTTCGTCCTCCCGGATGCGCTGCGCTCCCCTGAACCGCGCGGGCGCCGCACGGCGGTTCTCGGCGATCTCCTCCTCCGTGGGGAGCTCCGCGCCTCGCGTCAGCAGCTTGAGCCGCGGCTGGTACTTCTCCGGCACGACGGGCAGGCCGGGAGGCGCCGTATTGGCCGCGCCCGCCGCGAAGACCTGCTTGACCAGCCGGTCCTCGAGCGAGTGGTACGACAGCACGGCGATCCGGCCGCCGACCGCGAGCGCCCCCACCGCGGCGGGGACCGCCCGCTCCAGGACCGTCAGCTCGCCGTTGACCTCGATGCGCAGCGCCTGGAAGGTGCGCTTGGCGGGGTTGCCGCCGGTGCGCTTGACGGCCTGGGGCAGCGCGTCACGGATCAGCTCGACGAGCCGGGCGCTGTTGGAGAAGGGCTCCTTCTCCCTCTCCCGTACGACCGCGGAGACGATCCGCTTCGCCTGCTTCTCCTCGCCGTACGCGCGCAGGATCCGCACCAGCTCGCCCGGCGGGTAGGTGTTGAGCACCTCGGCGGCGCTGACGCCGGTCGACTGGTCCATGCGCATGTCGAGCGGAGCGTCCTGGGCGTACGCGAATCCGCGGTCGGCCTCGTCGAGCTGCATGGAGGAGACGCCGAGGTCGAACAGGATGCCCTGGACGCGGGGGATCTTCAGCCGCCTCAGGACCTCGGGCAGCTCGTCGTAGACGGCGTGCACCAACGTGGCCCGGTCGCCGAAGGGTGCGAGCCGCTCGCCGGACAGCCGCAGTGCTTCCTTGTCCCGGTCGAGCGCGACCAGGTGTGCGTCAGGGAACCGTGTGAGCAGTGCCTCACTGTGTCCGCCGAGGCCGAGGGTGCAGTCGACGACGACCGCGCCCGGCTGTTCCAGCGCCGGGGCCAACAGGTCCAGGCACCGCTGGAGCATCACCGGAACGTGTCGGGTCTGACTCATGCGCCCTCTCATGGTCCGGCGCGGGTGTACGTACTGCCTGGTCCCCGCCCGCTGAAGAGGCCGTACGTACGCCGCACACGCGGGGAGAAACTTGGAAATGTGCAGGAAGTGTCCGTGAACTGCGCGTCACTTTAGTCCACGGGTCCTTCCGGTCAATCAACCGGATGGCGCGTGGCGCGCAGCACGTGGGGACGGGTGACGGATGCGGACACTTCACCCGTACGGGCGTGCCCGCTCCACACCTGTGGGTTAGCTCACACCAAGACTCAATGATGTTCTTTGTCCCCTCTCACAGCAGGCTTCGGCCGCCTGTGCCCATTACCGTCATCCTCATGTCGACTTCCGCGCACCACCCCGCCGACGCAGCGCGTTCCGGTGGCACGGTCACAGATCGTCTTGTCGAGGCGAACCAGCGCTACGCCGCCGGCTTCCAGGACCCCGGGATGGACGCGCGCCCCGTTCTGCACGTGGCCGTCGTGGCCTGCATGGACGCCCGGCTCGACCTGCACGACGCGCTCGGTCTGGCGCTGGGCGACTGTCACACGATCCGGAATGCGGGCGGCGTGGTCACGGACGATGTGATCCGGTCGCTGACCATCAGCCAGCGGGCGCTCGGCACCCGCAGCGTGATACTCATCCACCACACCAATTGCGGTCTGGAGACGATCACCGAGGACTTCCGGCACGAGCTGGAGGACGAGGTCGGACAGCGGCCCGCCTGGGCGGTCGAGGCGTTCCGGGACGTCGACCAGGATGTACGGCAGTCGATGCAGCGGGTACGGACCTCGCCGTTCCTGCCGCACACCGATGATGTGCGCGGCTTCGTGTTCGATGTGACGGACGGGCTGCTGCGGGAGATCGATCCCTCGGCGTGACCGGCCGAGCACCCTG
Organism: Streptomyces lunaelactis; assembly: GCF_003054555.1. NCBI lineage: Bacteria > Bacillati > Actinomycetota > Actinomycetes > Kitasatosporales > Streptomycetaceae > Streptomyces > Streptomyces lunaelactis. The sequence goes on from NZ_CP026304.1 coordinate 2,284,844, forward strand.
AGAAAACAGAGCAAAACCGGCATATCCCACCCACTTATCCACAGGCGAGTGACACGAAGCGGTAACGGCAACAAGAATGCGTGTGTGACGCCATCCGGAACCTTCCGGAGACGGTGTCCGTGTTTTGGGGTGGGCCGGGCCGTCCGAAGAGCAACCGGCCCGCAGAACGGGCCGAGGAGGGCCGGGTGACGACCTATGACGATCGAGCGAGCCTCACAGATCTGACCACCACAGCGGAGCGTGTCCGCAGGTCGGTGGAGGGTGTGATCGAGGGCAAGCCTGAGGTCGTACGGCTTTCGCTGACCGTGCTCCTCGCCGAGGGACATCTGCTCATCGAAGATGTGCCGGGCGTGGGCAAGACGATGCTGGCCAAGGCGCTGGCAAGATCCATCGACTGTTCGGTCCGGCGCATCCAGTTCACGCCCGACCTGCTGCCGTCCGACATCACCGGTGTGTCGATCTTCGACCAGCAGCGCCGTGACTTCGAGTTCAAGCCGGGCGCGATCTTCGCGCAGATCGTGATCGGCGACGAGATCAACCGCGCTTCGCCCAAGACCCAGTCCGCGCTGCTGGAGTCCATGGAGGAGCGCCAGGTCACCATCGACGGGCAGACCTACGAACTGCCCAGCCCCTTCATGGTGGTGGCCACCCAGAACCCGGTGGAGATGGAGGGCACGTACCCGCTGCCCGAGGCGCAGCGCGACCGCTTCATGGCGCGGGTGTCGATCGGCTATCCCAGCGCCGAAGCCGAGTTGCAGATGCTCGATGTGCACGGCGGCGTCTCGCCGCTGGACGACCTCCAGCCGGTGGCGCACGCCCACGACATCGTGAAGCTCATCGAAGCGGTGCGTACGGTCCATGTCGCCGATTCCGTGCGGCGGTACGCCGTGGAGCTGGTGGGGGCCACCCGCAACCACCCGGACCTCAGACTCGGCGCCTCGCCGCGCGCCACGCTGCATCTGCTGCGTGCCGCGAAGGCCTCGGCCGCGCTCAGCGGCCGTGACTACGCGCTGCCGGACGACGTCCAGGCGCTGGCGGTGCAGGTGCTCGCGCACCGGCTGCTGCCCACCGCGCAGGCCCAGTTGAACCGCCGTACCGCCGAGCAGGTGGTGCAGGAGATCATGCAGCGCATCCCCGTGCCCACGACCGGGGGCACCGACGGCGCCTACGTCCCGGGCCGGCCGGCTCAGCCGCCGCTCTACGGCCAGCAGCCCGGCGCCCGGCGGTTGTGATGTCGGCCGGGGCGCCCGCCGCCGCGGAAGGCAAGGACGCGGGCGGACTGCGGGCGGCCCTGGGCGGGCTGACCACGCGCGGCCGCTCCTTCCTTGCGGCCGGAGTGGCGGCGGCGGTGTGCGCGTACGTCCTGGGGCAGGGCGACCTGCTCCGGGTCGGGCTGCTGCTCGCCGTACTGCCGCTGGCCTGTGTGGCGGTGCTGTACCGCACCCGCTACCGGGTCGCGGGCAGCCGCCGTCTCTCGCCGTCGCGGGTGCCCGCCGGGTCCGAGGCGCGGGTGCATCTGCGGATGGACAATGTCTCGCGGCTGCCCACCGGGCTGCTGATGCTGCAGGACCATGTGCCGTACGTGCTGGGGCCGCGGCCGAGATTCGTGCTCGACCGGGTGGAGGCGGGCGGCCGGCGCGAGGTCTCGTACCGGGTGCGCTCCGATCTGCGCGGGCGCTATCCGCTCGGGCCGCTGCAGCTGCGGCTGAGCGACCCCTTCGGGATGTGCGAACTGACGCGCTCCTTCAGCGCGTACGACACCCTCACCGTCATACCGCGGACCGAGGCGCTGCCGCCCGTGCGGCTCGCGGGCGAGGCCTCGGGGTACGGCGACGGGCGCCAGCGCTCGCTCGCGCTGGCCGGCGACGACGACATCATCCCGCGCAGCTACCGCCACGGCGACGATCTGCGCCGGGTCCACTGGCGCTCCACCGCGCGCTACGGCGAGCTGATGGTGCGCCGCGAGGAGCAGCCGCAGCGGGCCAGATGCACGGTTCTCCTCGACACCCGGCGGCTCGCCTATCAGGGCGCGGGTCCCGACTCCGCCTTCGAGTGGGCGGTGTCGGGCGCGGCCTCCGCACTGGTGCACATGCTGGGACGGGGCTTCGCCGTCCGGCTGTTGACGGACACCGGAAGCTCGGTGCCCGGTGAGGGGGCCGACGGCTTCGCCGGATCGACCCAGGAGTCCGCGGACTCCGCGGGTCTGATGATGGACACGCTCGCGGTCGTCGACCACTCCGACGGGGCCGGGCTCTCGCGCTCGTACGACGTACTGCGCGGCGGGAACGAAGGGCTGCTGGTCGCCTTCTTCGGCGATCTGGACGAGGAGCAGGCGGCCGTGGCGGCCAGGATGCGGCAGCGCAGTGGCGCCGCCGTCGCCTTCGTCCTGGACAGCGGGACCTGGGTGACGAACGGCGCGGTGGCCGGGGCGGTGGACGAGCGTCTGAGGCAGTTGCGCGAGTCCGGCTGGACGGCGCTCGCCGTCGGGCCCGGGGTGCAGCTCTCCGATCTGTGGACGCAGGCCGCTCGTCAGCGCACGGAGACGTCGGGGTACTCCGACAGCGGTACGAACGGTTTCTCTGGGGGTTGGTCATGAGCGGTCGCGGGAGGCTGGCACTCTGCGCCTTCGCCGCCACGCTGATGGCGGCGGGCGCGATGCTGCCGCTGGTCGATCCGGCCTCCTGGATGCTGCAGGCGGCGTTCCTGCTGGCGATCCAGAGCGGGGTGGGCGCACTCGCCCGTCGGGTGCCGCTGGCCAGAGCGCTGACGGTGGCGGTGCAGGCCCTCGTCGTACTGCTGCTGCTCACCGTGGTCTTCGCCCGGGGCCAGGCGGTCCTCGGCATACTGCCGGGGCCCGAGGCCTTCCAGCAGTTCGGCCAGTTGCTGAACGCGGGCGCCGAGGACGTCGGGCGGTACGCGATCCCGGCGCCGGCGACGGACGGCATCAGGCTGATGGTGATCGGCGGCGTGCTCGTGATCGGCCTCGCCGTGGACACGCTCGCGGTGACGTTCCGCATGGCGGCCCCGGCCGGACTGCCGCTGCTGGCGCTCTACTCGGTGGCCGCCGGGCTCTCCGGCGGCGGCGCGAGCTGGCTGTGGTTCCTGGTCGCGGCCTCCGGATATCTGGTGCTCCTGCTGGCCGAGGGCCGGGACCGGCTGTCCCAGTGGGGCCGCGTCTTCGGGGGAGCGGCGCCCGCTCAGGGGCGTACCGGCTCCGGGTTCGAACCGGCGGGCGGTACTCCGCTGGCACCGGTCCGCACCGGGCGGCGTATCGGCGCCCTCGCGCTGGGCGTGGCGCTCGTTGTCCCGGCAGCACTTCCGGCGCTGAACGGCGGGCTGCTGGACAGTGCGGGCAGCGGGGACGGCCCGGGCGCCGGCGGTGGCACCATCTCCGCGGTGAACCCGCTGGTCTCACTGCAGGACAACCTCAACCAGCCGGAGAACCGCGAGGTCATCCGGTACCGCACCAACGCCACGAGCACCCAGGACATGTATCTGCGGATCGTCGCGCTGGACGAGTTCGACGGCGCGGTCTGGAAAACCTCGCAACGCACGATCGGCGAGGTGCCGGGCGTGCTGCCCCTGCCGGACGGACTGAGCCAGTCGGTCGGCACCACCGAGATCAGGACGAACATCTCGGCCGCGGGCTCGTACAAGCAGAACTATCTGCCGATGCCCTACCCGGCGACGAAGGTGGCGATCAGCGGCCGCTGGCGGTACGAGCCGGCCGGGCGAACGCTGGTCGGCGACCGAGGGCAGGACACCCGCGGTGCGCAGTACTCCGTCACCAGCCTCATGGTGAACCCGGCGGCCAAGCAGCTGGCCACGGCGCCCCCGGCGCCCGACGCGCTGGTGAAGGAGTACACCAAGGTGCCCGATTCGCTGCCGAGCGTGGTGAAGCGCACGGCACTGGACGTGACGAAGGGCGCCACGAGCGACTACGACAGGGCCGTCAAGCTGCAGGACTGGTTCGCCGCGAGCGGCGGCTTCAGCTACAACACCGACGTCCGCTCGGGGACGGGTGTCAACGCGATCACCCGCTTCCTGAGGGACAAGAAGGGCTTCTGCGTCCACTTCTCGTTCTCGATGGCCGCGATGGCCAGGACGCTGGGCATACCGGCGCGGGTCGCGGTGGGCTTCACTCCGGGCTCCCCGCTCTCGGACGGCACCATGTCGGTGGGTCTGAAAGAGGCACACGCCTGGCCCGAGCTGTACTTCGAGGGCGTGGGGTGGACGCGGTTCGAGCCGACCCCGACCCGGGGCACCGCTCCCGATTACACCCGGGACCAGTCGCCGGGCGGCGGGCCGAGCAGCCCGAGCCAGCCCGAGGCCAGCGGCTCGGCGGCGCCCACCGCGGAGCCTTCCGCCTCGGACAACTGCCCGCCTCAGGCCAGGCGGCTCGGGGACTGCGGAGCGGCCGCACCGCGTGACATCCAGCCGCCCGCCGACGCGGGGACGGATGTGAAGTCCGTGCTGCTGTTGACCCTGGGCGTGGTGGCGCTGGTGCTGCTGCCTCTGCTGCCGATGCTGTGGCGGATCAGGACGCGGTCCCAGCGCCTGCGCGCCGGTGGCCGCAGGCCCGCGGATGTCCCGGCCGGGACATCGCTGGACGGGGATGCGGCCTCCGGCGGGCAGGCCGCCGCGGCCGCCCGGGCGAAGGCGACCGCGACCGCGTCGGCCCGGACCCTGGCGGCCTGGCACGAGATCTCCGACCTGGCCTGGGACCACGGCATCCTGCCGGACGAGTCGCAGACGCCGCGCAAGGCGGCCGCCCGCATCGTCCGGCTGGGAAAGCTGGAGGACGAGTCGGCGGAGGCGATGCACCGGATGGCCGGCGCCGTGGAGCAGGTGCTGTACGCCCCGGAGCCCCGGCCGGGTACGGCACTGGAGGAGGACACCCAGCAGATCCGGGCCGGGCTCCGGGCCGGGGTGGGCCGTGGGACCCGCCTGCGGGCACTGCTCGCGCCCCGCTCCTCCGTCCGGGTGGTGTGGGCCCTCTCGGCGCGCTGGGCGGCGCTCACGGACCGCTGGGGCGCGCGCCGTCGGCGCACCCTGGAGCGGTGGTCGGGAGTCCTGCGCCGCCCGTCCCGGCAGCGAGGCTGACCCGAGGCGGGTACGAGGCGGATTCAAGCACGGTCACGAGTACGGGTGAGGGGCGACGCTCAAGAGCGTCGCCCCTCACCCGTACAGCAAGCTTTGCGAACCAGGACCGCGGCTCACTCGGAGAGAAACCGCGGTCTGTTCAGTGGCCCTGTTCGTCGCGGCGGCGCTGCCACCGCTGCTCGATTCGGTCCATCATCGACTTGCGCCGGCGGGGCTGGCGGCGAGCTGGTTCCGCCGTGTCCCCCAGGGTCTGTTGCTCACCCGGTTTGGGCGCCTTGCGCCAACCGGTGACCGCGAGAACCGCACAGCCGAGCATGACGAGAAACCCCACCACGCTGATCCAGATCTGCTGCGCGACCATTCCGGCCATGAGGAGCGCGATACCCACCAGGAAGCCCGCGACCGCTTGGTAGACCCGTCGCCGGGTGTACGTACGCAGCCCGCTTCCCTCAAGCGCTGTAGCGAACTTGGGATCTTCGGCGTACAGCGCTCGCTCCATCTGCTCGAGCATTCGCTGCTCGTGCTCCGAGAGCGGCACGGAGTCCTCCTAGTCGTCGGTCGCGGGGGGCGACCGGTATGCGGCCCTTTCAGGATAGGCAGGGAACCGCCCCCGTGAAACCCGCCCTCAACGCCAATCCGCCAGTCCGGGCCGCCACGTCGGCCCGGTCATTGAGGCGTTGATTCCCCAACCGCCGATCCGTCATGCCGGATGGTGTCCCCCGATCATACGGGGCGAAGGCCACGATCGGGTGGTCTGTGGCGTACTCCATGTGCGGCTGCGCCGCTGATCAGCCCCGCTTCTCGCCCAGTACGTGCAGCTGGGTCGCGACCGAGTGGAAGGCGGGCAGCTCGGCGGCGGCGGCCTCCAGCTTGAGCAGCGCGTCCAGGGCGCCGGGCTCGGTGTCCACCAGGACGCCCGGGACCAGATCGGCGAAGATCCTTACGCCGTGCACGGCACCGACCTCGACGCCGGCGTCCGCGACGAGCTCGGCGAGCTGCTCGGCGGTGAAGCGTCGCGGCACCGGGTCGCCTGCGCCCCAGCGGCCCGCGGGGTCGGACAGCGCCTGGCGGGCCTCGTTGAAGTGCCCGGCCAGCGCACGGGCCAGGACCGCCCCGCCGAGCCCGGCGGCGAGCAGGCTGAGCGCGCCGGCGGGCCGGAGGGCGGCCACCGCGTTGCGTACGCCCTCGGCCGGGTCGTCCACGTACTCCAGGACCCCGTGGCACAGCACGGCGTCGTAGCCGCCGCGCTCGACGACGTCGAACAGGCCGTGGATATCGCCCTGCACCCCGCGGACCCGGTCGGCCGCCCCGGCCTCGGCTGCGCGGCGCTCCAGCGCGAAGAGCGCGTTGGGGCTGGGGTCGACGACGGTGACGCGGTGCCCGAGCTTGGCCACGGGCACCGCGAAGTTGCCGGTGCCGCCGCCGGTGTCGAGGACGTCCAGGGCATCCGTCCCGGTCACCTTGACCCGGCGGTCGAGAGCGTCCTTGAGGACCTCCCAGACCACGGCGGTACGGAGAGCGGCGCGGGGTCGCATCGGGTCCGACACGGCAGTTGACTCCTCGGGCGGCTGTACGTCGAAGACGCAGCCCACCCTATTGCCTTCGCCGACCGTCCCGGCCCTCCGTCTCACCCCACGGCACCACCCGGCTCCCCCTCCGTCCTGGGCTGCGGCAGTACCGGCTGGAGCACCAGCATCCGCTCGACGAGGCGCAGGAACATGGCCGCGTCACGCAGCAGGTCGTCGGCGTCGCGGCCGCTCGCCGCGCCCTGTATGCCGGCCTCCGCGCGCGCCCGGCGGCGGGCGCCCGAGGCGAACAGGACGCTCCACTCGGACAGCTCCGGCGCGATCTCGGGAAGGACTTCCCAGGCGCTGCGTATCCGCTGTCGGCGACGCTCGCTGGTCTCCGGGCGGCCACGGGCGGCGAGGACCGCGGCGGCGGTGCGCAGGGCGGCCAGATGGGCCGTGGCGAATCGTTCGTTGGGGGTTTCGAGGGTGGCGGCCTCGTCAAGTCCCGTGCGGGCCTGGGCGAGCAGGTCGAGGGCGGCGGGTGGTGCCGAGGCCCGTCGCAGGACGGGGTGCATGTCGTTCGCCGGTCCGGTCGGTGAGGGGGCAGGGCCGGTGGCGCGGCGCCGGTGTGCGGCTGCTGCGTAGGAGCTGGCCATGACGAACCTCCGTCGTCGTGTGACGGCGCTGTGGCCGTATGTGTCCATCGTGAAGGGCACCACTGACAATCGGTTCTGACCTGCTGCTTTCCCGGCAGGGGCCTGCTGCTTTCCCGGCAGGGCCTGCTGCTTTCCCGGCAGGGCCTGCTGTTTTCGCGGCAAGGGTGGTGGGCCGGGGTGACGGCTATGGTGAGGAGTACGTGGGAGCCCTCGGAGCGGTCATGCCCGGACATCGCACCGACCCGTCCGACAGTGGGCAGCAACTGCTCCTCACCCTCGGGCGACTTGTCGACCAGGCCCTGGAGCGGATCAAGCTGCAGCAGGCCCGCGCAGAGCTGGCCATGGCCCTGCAGCGTCATATGCTCCCGCCCGGGCTGCCACAGCTGCCCGGGGTGCACATCGCGGCCCGCTACGCGCCCTCACGGGACGGTCTTGACGTGGGCGGCGACTGGTACGACGCCTTCCTGATGATGGACGGGTCGCTCGGGCTCACGATCGGCGATGTGCAGGGCCACGACGTCGAGGCCATCGCGTTCATGGGGCAGGTCCGCACCAGTCTGCGGGCCATCGCCGAGGCGACGAGCGATCCGAGAGAGGTACTGAGCCGCACCAACGACCTGCTGATATCAATGGGTTTCGGCCTCTTCGCGACCTGTTGTTTCCTGCGTTTCGACCCGGTCAGCCGCGATCTCACCGTGTCCCGGGCCGGCCATGTCCCGATGGTCTGGGCCACCGCCGGCGGCCGTTCCGGCATCGCCCTCGACCGCGGTGGCCCGCCCCTTGGCGTCCTGGCGGGCGAGCGCTATCCGGTGACCCACCGTCGGCTGACGGAGGCCGGGGTCCTGGTCCTGCTCACCGACGGGGTCGTGGAAGGACCGACCTACCCGATGGAGGCCGGTCTGGCCGAGGTGGCCCGGCTGGTGCGCGCGGGATTCGATGCCGACCCCGACGTACTGGCCTCCGCCGTCATCAAGGTGGCCGAGCAGACCGGTCACCGTGACGATGCCGCCGTCCTCGTCGTCCGCTACGACGGCCCGCCGGAACCCGGCTGACCGGCCTGCGCCGCGGAGTCGCCGCAGGCTCACCGGGAGCGCAGACTGCTGTGGTGCGCACTGCGGAGATCAGCCGTTACGGGTCCGCTGCTCTGTGGATCCTCGCTGTCGCCGCCGTCTACTACGGGGCCGCGCGGCTCGGGCTCCTTCAGCAGCTGGTACGCGGTCAGGTCACTCCGCTGTGGCCGCCGACCGGGGTGGCCCTGGCCGGTCTGTTCGTGTTCGGTCTGCGGATCTGGCCGGGCATCGCGCTCGGCGCACTCCTGGTCAACGCATCCCTCGGCCCTTCGGTTCTCGCCGTGCTGGCCATCGCCGCCGGCAACACCCTGGCTCCGGTCTGCGCATACCTGCTGCTGCGTCGGGCGCAGTTCCGCGAGGAGCTGGACCGGCTGCGGGACGTACTGGCGCTGGTCTTCCTCGGCGCCCTGGCCGGGATGCTGATCAGCTCGACCGCGGGAAGCGGTGTGCTGGTGCTTTCCGGGGCGCTGGACGCGAGCGAATTCTGGCCGACGTGGTCGGTGTGGTGGACCGGTGACGCGATGGGGGTCCTGGTGGTCACTCCGTTCCTCCTCGTCCTCCACAGGGCCCGGTGGCCTCATAGGACCGGCATCGGCCGCTGGATCGAAGCGGCAGCGCTGGTTGTGGGAACGATCCTGGTGACGATTCTGGCGACGAGTACCACCGGCTCGACCCTGCTCTTCCTCACCTTCCCGTTCCTGATCTGGGCCGCGTTCCGATTCCAGCTGGCCGGTGCCGCTCCGTGTGCGCTGGCGGTTTCGACGCTGACGATCCTCGCCGCGGCCCGGGAGGACGGCCCGTTCGCCGGTCGCGACCTGTTCACCAACATGGTCACGCTGCAGGCCTTCAACGGCGCCGCGGCACTGACGGCCCTGCTGCTCGCGGCGGTCATCACCGAGCGGAACGAGACCCACGAGGAGATCAAGCGGGTCTGTTCACGGCTCGCCGAGATGGTCGCCGGGGTGGAGCCGCGCGAGCGAGCGGATCCCGATCGCTGACCGGCGCCGACCCGCGCCGACCCGCGCTGACCGGCCGGGTTTTGCTTCGGGCGTGAGCCGCGGTAGTTTTTGCACTGACTGGTCAGTGCAAAAAATGGGGAGGGTGCGTGGACAGCCCGCACGGGGCGGCCGTGACCGCCGAGGACTTCGGGCTCAAAGGCCCGCGCGGCTGGGCGTTCCGCTCGGTCAGCATCGACGCGCAGCCCGGTTCGCTGATCGCGATCGAGGGCCCGTCCGGCTCCGGCCGCACCTGCCTGCTGCTCGCGCTCACCGGACGGATGCGCCCCACCGAGGGCCGGGCCGAGATCGCGGGCCTGCACCTGCCGCGCCAGATGGCAGCCGTACGCCGGATCAGCGCGCTCGGCCCGGTAACGGGCGTCAGCGAGCTCGACCCGGCCCTGACCGTCGCCGAGCACCTGCGCGAACGCGCGCTGCTGCAGCGCCGCTTCGACGGCTCGCTGCGCGCCCTGCTGCGGCCGCGGTCCGAGAGAGTGGCAGCGGCCCGGCGCCGTATCGACGAGGCACTGGAGGCGGCGGGCCTCGACATCGCCACGCTGCCCAAGGACGAGCGCACCTCCGTGCGTGACCTGGAGCGGCTGGAGGCGCTGCGCCTGTCCGTCGCCCTCGCACTGATCGGCAGTCCCCGGCTGCTCGCGGTCGACGACAGCGATCTCAAGCTCTCCGACACCGACCGGGCCGAGGCCTGGAAACTGCTGCGTTCCGTGGCCGACGGCGGTACGACCGTGCTCGCCGTGTGCAGCCAGGCACCCGAGGGCACGGCCACCGTCCGCACCACCACCGACACCCGTACGAACGAGGCCATCCGTACGAACGAGGCCACCTGTTCGAGCGGGGACACGACCACGAACGAGGAGGGGACGGCCGATGCGCTCGCCGAAACTGGCCGCGCTTGAGCTGACGCGGTTCCGCAGGGGGAAGCTGCCGGCCGCCGCGCTCGTCGCGGTCCTGCTGCTGCCGTTGCTGTACGGCGCGCTGTACCTGTGCTCCTTCTGGGATCCGTACGGACAGCTCGACCGGATACCCGTCGCCCTCGTCAACGACGACAAGGGGGCCACCGCCGACGGCAAGAAGGTCGCGGCCGGCGACGAGATCACCGAGGGCCTGCGCGAGAGCAAGGTCTTCGAATGGCACGAGGTGAGCGCCGCCGAGGCCCGCAAGGGCGTCGAGGACGGCGCGTACTACCTCTCGCTGACCATGCCGGAGGACCTCAGCAAGCGCATCGCGTCCAGCTCCGGCGACTCCCCCGAGACCGGCGCCCTCCAGGTGCGTACGAACGACGCCAACAACTACATCGTCGGGCAGATCTCGCGGACGGTCTTCTCCGAGGTGCGCACCGCCGCGTCGACCAATGCCTCCCGCACGTTCCTCGACAGGATCTTCATCTCCTTCTCCGACATCCATGACAGCACCGAGAAGGCGGCGAAGGGCGCCGACAAGCTCAAGGACGGGGTCGGCAAGGCCAAGAAGGGCTCCAAGGACCTCGCGGACGGGCTGAAGGACGCCAAGAACGGCAGCGGCAAACTGGCCGGCGGGCTGACCAAGCTCAACAAGGGCGCGCGCGACCTCGAGACCGGCTCCAAGCAGGTCTCCGACGGCACCCAGTCGCTCGCCGACAAGGTCAACGGCATCGCCGCCGACGTCCGTCCGTACCTCAAGGACAACGGCAGGTCGATCGGTGACACGGCCCGCTTGGTCGCCGACTCGTCCGGCGCGGTACGCCGCAACCTCGGCGACCTTGTGAAGAGGGCGCCCCGATCCGCCGTCCTCGCCCACAAGTCGGCCGACGCGTTGAGCTCCATCCACACCTCGCGCTGCGAGGACGCGCCCATCCCCGACCCCACCGTCTGCGCCGACCTGAAGCGCGCCAAGGACACCGCGGCCGATGTCGCCAGGATCGCCGACGACGTCAACGCTTCGGTGAAGGACAACAACGGCGATCTGAAGAAGCTGGACGGACACCTCGCCAAGCTGCAGCAGCAGGCGACAGACCTCGCCAAGCGGTCACCACGTCTGGACGAGGACCTGGAGTCGGCCGTCGGCAAGATCAATCGGCTCAACTCCGGCGCGAAGAAGGTCGCCCAGGGTGCGAGCAAGCTGCACACCGGCCTGAGCGGCGCGAAGACCGGCTCCGCCGACCTCGACACCGGCGTCGGCAAGCTCAAGAAGGGCGCGGGCGACCTGGACGGCGGGCTCTTCAAGCTCGCCGACGGTTCGACCGAGCTGGCCGGCGGGCTGAACAGCGGCGTGGACCGGATTCCCGACTACGACAGGAAGGACCGCGACCGCCGTACCGAAGTGATGGCCGACCCTGTGCAACTGGCCGGCCAGTCCCTGCACAAGGCGCCCAACTACGGCACCGGCTTCGCCCCGTACTTCATCCCGCTCTCCCTCTGGGTGGGCTCGATGGTCGCGTACATGATCATTCTGCCGCTCAACCGGCGTGCGCTCGCCGCCGGCGCGTCCGCCTGGCGGATCGCCCTGGCCGGCTGGCTGCCCGTAGCCGCGATCGGTCTGCTGCAGGTCGGCGCCCTGATGTCCGTACTGCACTGGAGCCTTGGCCTGCAGATGGCGTACGCGGCCGGCACGGTCGCCTTCCTGGCGCTGGTGACCTGCTGCTTCGCCGCGATCATCCAATGGCTCAACGCCCGCTTCGGGGCCGCGGGCCGGATCCTCGTACTGGCGGTGCTGATGCTCCAGCTGACCTCGGCGGGCGGCACCTACCCCGTAGAGACCAGCCCGGCGTTCTTCAACGCGATCCACCCCTTCCTCCCGATGAGTTACGTCGTCGACGCGCTGCGCAGGCTCATCACGGGCGGCGGACTCGGCCCGGTGTGGCAGGCGTGCGCGGTGCTGGCCGCCTTCACCGTCGGCGCGCTCGCGCTGACCGCCCTCTCCGCGCGGCGCAAGCAGGTGTGGACACTCGACCGTCTGCACCCGGAGCTGAGCCTGTGAACCTGGCCGGACCTGTGAGAATCGACGCCATGGACGACGCCATGGACGCCAAGGACAGCACCAGCACCAGACGCCGGGCGACCCGGGCGAAGCTCTACGAGGCCGCTGTGACGCTCATCGCCGAGCAGGGCTTCTCCGCCACCACGGTGGACGAGATCGCCGAGCGGGCCGGGGTCGCCAAGGGCACGGTCTACTACAACTTCAAGAGCAAGACCGAGCTCTTCGAGGAGCTGCTGCGGTACGGCGTCGGGCTGCTCACCGCGTCGCTGCAGTCCGCCGCCGACGAGACGGCGGAGCGCGGCGGCACCAAGGTCGAGGCGCTGGACGCGATGATCAGGGCCGGTCTGGGCTTCATCGACCGCTATCCGGCCTTCACCCAGCTGTACGTCGCCGAGCTGTGGCGCACCAACCGCGCCTGGCAGTCGACGCTTCTGGTCGTACGGCAACAGGCGGTGGCCGTGATCGAGACGGTGCTGCGGGAGGCCGTCGAGAACGGCGAGCTGAGCGAGGAGATCGACGTTCAGCTGACGGCCGCCGCCTTGGTCGGGATGGTGCTGGTGGCTGCACTGGACTGGCAGGCGTTCCAGCCGGAGCGGTCGCTCGACGATGTGCACGCGGCGCTGTCGCGGCTGCTGCACGGTCGCGTGAGCGGTCGATAGGTCTCCTGTCCGGCCGGTCCAGTTCGGGGACAGCGCCGAAGGCAGCGCCCGAGAGACAGAAGCGCCGGTCCGATGAGGCTCGATCCCCCCGAGCCCCGCCGGACCGGCGCGTTCCCCGTGTCCCCGTGTCCCCGTTGTCCCCCGCTGTCCCCCGTGGTGCCGGAGAACCCATTGCCCCCGTTGTTCCCCCGGTGGTCGTTGGGTTCTCCGTTGTGCTCCCCGTTCCGTCGGGGGAGCCGCGCCGTTTCCGCCGCCCCGTGTCGGCGGTGCCGGCGCTGCGCCCCTTCCGTGGTCTCCACTCTTCCTTCCGCACAGGTCGGACCCCATCCGCGCGCGTACTCATCTCACCCACTAAGTACGGGTACTCAGTCGTCCGCACTCATGCCCACCCGCACGGGCTCTGCTCGACCCGAGTGAGGCCCGGGCTCCGCCGACCGCCGGGGTGACTGCCCGTGGTGGCCGATGCTGTGCTTTCCCGGGTGACAGCCCCCGGACCCCGGCGGATAAAGTCGCGGACATGGCACGGATTGCGGTGATCGGCGCCGGGATGGGCGCCATGGCGGCTGCTGCCCGGCTGGCCGTGGCAGGCCACCGGGTGACGGTGTACGAGCGCTCGTCGACCTACGGCGGCGCGGTGGGCCGGTTCGAGCGCGAGGGCTTCGCCTTCGACACCGGACCCGGTCTGCTGCATCTGCCTGCCGTCTGGCGGGACTTGTTCGTCAAGACCGGCAAGGAGCCGCTGGAGCAGTGCGTCGGGCTCGTCCAGGTGGACCCGGCGAGCAGGCATCTCTTCGCCGACGGCACCGAGGTGTCCCTGCCGAATGCCTCACGGGCCGGAATCGTCTCCGCACTCGACTCCGCGCTGGGCGCGGGGGCGGGCGAGCGCTGGGGCGCGTTCCTGGGGCGCGCGCGGGACGCCTGGGACCGGTCCAGGCGGCCGCTGCTCGAAGAGCCCCTGCGGGCCGACTGGCAGATGCTCGGACGCGATCCCTATCCGGCACTGCGACAGCGGAGGTTGCTGCGCGCCCGGCAGGCGTCCACGGTCGCGGAGATCGGCGCGTGGGAGCTGGCCGAGCCACGGCTCGCCGCGCTGCTGGAGGGGTACGCCCTCTCCTACGGACTGGATCCCCGGCACGCCCCGGCGAGCGCCGCCCTGCTGCCGTACATGGAGCAGACCTTCGGGAGTTGGTACGTCGAGGGCGGGATGCGGGAGCTGGCCCGCGCGGTGTACGAGCGGTGCCTGGCCCGGAAGGTGGAGTTCATCTTCGGGGCCGAGGTGTCCCGGATCGTCGAGAAGGACGGCCGGGCGGCGGGAGTCGAGCTCGCCGGGGGCACGACCGCCGAGGCCGGCCATGTGGTGGCGGGCGCCGGGGCGGCGGCGCTCGTCGGGCACGATCTTTGGCAGGACGGCGATGTACGGCCCCAAGGGGGCGCGGCCGGTGCGCAGTTGCCGGGCAGGTTCACCGTCCTGCTGGCGCTGCGCGGGGCGCGGCCGGGATCGGCCGTCCACCGCAGTGTGGTCCACTCCCCCGACGCCGGCGCGGAGTCCGCGGACATCTTCGGCGGCCGGACGGCCGAGCGGCCCACCGTCACCGTGCTGCGGCCCGACGATCCGCGTACCCGCCCGGACGGGGAGCACGAGGCGGTCACCCTCTCCGCGACCGTCACGGCGAGCGGCGGGCAGGTGGACTGGACCGACGCGGAGCCGCGTGAGCCGTACGCCGAGGTGCTGATCGATGCCGCGCGCGCGGCGCTGCCGGACATACGCGAACGCTTGCTGTGGCACGAGATCCGTACGCCCGCGCAGACTGGACCACTGCCCGCGCCCGCACTGGCGGGGCAGGGCGGGCGCTATCTGCACCCGGCGAACATGACACGGCTGCCCGGCCTGTATCTGGTGGGCGGCCGCTCGCACCCGGGCGGCGGGCCGGCGCACGCCGGGATGTCGGGGGCGCTGGTGGCCGGACTGATCGTGGAGGGCGCGGACTTCCGCGGCTCCCAGTGACCGGCTCCCCATGACGGTTCCCGGCGATCGGCTCTCGGCTCTCGGTGAGCCCTCAGCGAGCCCTCGGTGAGTCAGTGGCGGTACTGCTGCTCGTTGTACCCGGGGTCGTAGCCGTACGGAGAGGGCGCCTCCTGCGGCATCGGCGGCACCTGCTGCTCGCCGTCGCGCTGCTGCGGGACCCACACGCCGCCGGGCGGCGTCTCGCTGTACTGCGGCTGGGCGTAGGGGTCGGCGTACTGCTGCTGCCCGCCGTAACTGTCGTACGTCTCGTACGTGTTGTACTGCTGGCCGCCCACGTACGGGTCGGAGTAGGCGGCGTACTGCTGCTGCCCGGTCCCGTAGTCGTACTGCCCCGCGTAGCTGTCCTGGGCCACCGGCTGCTGCTCGTAGCCGGCGTAGGGGTCGTAACCGCTGCCGTACGTGGCGTAGTTCTGGCTCTGGTCCTGGCTCTGGTCCTGCTGCTGTGCGGCATACGCCGCTTCGCTGTACACGCCGTACTGCCCGGTGTCGTCCGGCAGCGGCTGCGGCTCGTAGACCGCATCCGGCTCCGGCTCGGGTGCCTGCGGGCCGCGCTCATAGGCGCCGGGCTCATAGGGCTCATAGGCGCCCGGCTCATAGGCGAGGTCGGACACCTCCAGCGTGGGCTCGCGCGAGGCGGACTTGTCCGGCCTGCCGGACTTGCGCCGCGGACTGGCTCCCGGACTGCCGCCGAGCGCCCAGCCGGTGGAGAAGCCGCGCCGGAAGGAGAGCGTGACGTACGTCTGGCCGACCGCGAAGGCGATCGCACCGAGTGCGATCACCACGACGGACGGCATCAGTACGCCGAGCACCACGCCCAGGAACCCGCCGAAGGCGAGCAGCCGCCAGCGCAGCCGCGCCTTGTACTGCAGCAGCACCTCACCGAGCAGCCACAGCGCGACGACTCCGAACGCGAGATAGAGGACCGTCCAGCCCATGCCCGCCCCTCTCCTGCGGCCGCCGCCCCGGGTCGGGGCGGGTACGGCCGATCACGACTGCTCGTGCAGTCCGAGTTTCTCGTAGATCTCGAGCGTCGCCGTGGAGTTGTTGAGTGTAATGAAATGCAGTCCGGGGACGCCCTCCGAGAGCAGCCCCGCGCAGAACTCCGTCGCGAACTCGATGCCAATGGAGCGTACAGCGGCAGGATCGTCCTTGACGGTGAGGATCCTCTCTTTCAGCTCCGGCGGGAACGAAGCGTTGCTGAGCTGGGCGAACCGCTCGAGCTGCTTGACGCTGGTGACCGGCATGATCTCCGGGATGATCGGGGTCGTGCAGCCCGCCGCCTCGACCCGGTCACGCAGCCGCAGATAGTCCTCGGGCTTGAAGAACATCTGCGTAATGGCGTAGTCGGCGCCCGCCCGGCACTTGTCGACGAAGTGCCGGGTGTCCGCGTCCCAGTCCTCGGAGCGCGGATGCATCTCGGGGAAGGCCGCGACACCGACGCAGAAGTCCCCGGACTCCTTGATCAGCTGGACGAGCTCGGCGGCGTACCGCACGCCCTGCGGGTGCTTGACCCACTCGCCCATCGGGTCGCCGGGCGGGTCGCCCCGGACGGCGAGGATGTTACGGATCCCGGCGTCGGCGTACTGCCCGATCATGTTGCGCAGCTCGGCGATGGAGTGGTTCACGGCGGTGAGGTGCGCGACGGGGGTGAGAGTGGTGTCGGCGGCGATCTGCTCGGTCGCCTTGACCGTGCCGGAGCGCGTCGAACCGCCGGCGCCGTAGGTCACGGACACGAAGTTGGGGGCCACCGCCTCGACCCGGCGCAGCGCGTTCCACAGGTTCCGCTCGCCCTTTTCGGTCTTGGGCGCCCAGAACTCGAAGGAGTAGGAGGTTTTGCCGGTCGCGAGAAGGTCGCGCACGGTACGCGCGCGATCTGTCCTGGTCGAAGGTGTACCGAGGGCCATACTCGCAGGTTAGCCAGGCCTTCCGGGTCACCCAACCGGAGTCCACCTTTCGGACACCGATCTCTCATGAAATGGCCTACTGCCCGTAGGCCCGTATCCGCTTGGTGAGATCCGCGGTGGCCGCGGCCGGATCGTCGGCCTCTGTGATCGCTCGGACGACCACGACCCTGCGCGCACCCGCGTCCAGCACCTCGTCGAGGTTGCCCGCGTCGATTCCTCCGATCGCGAACCAGGGCCGCTCGGTCCCCAGCGCGGCGGCGTACCGCACGAGGCCGAGTCCGGGGGCATGCCGCCCGGGCTTGGTCGGGGTCGGCCAGCAGGGGCCCGTGCAGAAGTAGTCCACGCCGGGCTCGACGGAGGCCGCGTCCACCTCGGACCCGGCGTGCGTGGAGCGGCCTATGAGCACCTCGTCGCCGAGGATCGCGCGGGCGGCCGGGACCGGCAGATCGTCCTGTCCCAGATGCAGTACGCCGGCGCCGCCGGCGTGTGCCACATCGGCCCGGTCGTTCACGGCGAGCAGCTTGCCGTGCCGGCGGCAGGCGTCGGCGAAGACCTGGAGGTGCTCCAGCTCCTCGCCCGCCTCCATGCCCTTGTCGCGCAGCTGCACGATGTCGACGCCGGAGGCGAGCACGGCGTCGAGGAACTCCGCGAGGTCGCCCTGCTTCTTCCGGGCGTCCGTGCACAGATAGAGCCGGGCGTCGGACAGCAGCGCACGAGCTGTGGACATGGCGATTCCCCCCGCTGGGTAGTCGGTCGTCGGTACGCGGGCAAGGGGCACAGCCCCCGGCCCGCACACCGCGTCTGGTTGTCTTCTCGTGTCAGACGGCGAGCGCCTGGGCCCGGCGCTTCACCTCCGTGCCGCGATTCTCGCTGAGCGCCTGCGCGGGCGTGCCCGGCAGGGTCGGGTCGGGGGTGAAGAGCCATTCCAGCATCTCGGCGTCTGTGAAGCCGTCGTCCCTCAGGAGCGTCAGGGTCCCAGCGAGCCCCTTGACCACCTTGTCGCCGTCAATGAAGGCGGCAGGCACCTGAAGCGCCCGGTTCTCACCACGGCGTACAGCGATCAGCTGGCCTTCCTTTACCAGCTGCCGTACGCGGGTCACCTCGACATCGAGCTTTTCCGCGATGTCGGGAAGGTGGAGCCAGGCAGGTACGAGAGCATCGATCTTTGCGTCAATCTCGGTCACAGGACAAGCCTGCCATCCCGGACTGACAGTCGGTAGCCGGACCCTGTCACGACTACGCCAGAACGGCCGCCTTCAGCGGGACCAGGGGGTCGGCCGCGCGGTCCTGATCCAGCCGCGCACCGGCGAGGATGAGTTTGCGCCCTTGCGCCAGATCACGGGCTCTGCCGACGGCGAGCAGCGCGACCAGTGCGCCCTCCCGCAGCCAGAGCACGGACCAGGCCGCGTCCGCCGGATCGCCCCGCCACACCGTCGTGTCGGCGGCTTCGTGGTGGCCGGCGTACTGCACAAAGCGCCCGAACTGCTCGGACCAGAAGTACGGCACCGGGTCGTAGACCTCGGGCGGCAGGGCCCCCGGCGTGCCGCCGACGACGTTGGCGGCGACCGTGCGCGGCCCCTGCAGGGCGTTGTCCCAGTGGTGCACGAGCAGCCGTCGGCCGTAGCGGCCGGACGGGAAGGAGGCGCAGTCCCCGACGGCGTACACATCGGGCAGCGAGGTGCGCAGGTACGCGTCGGCGGTGATTGCGCCGTCCGGGCCGAGTGCGATGCCTGAGCCCGCGAGCCAGGCGGTGGCGGGGCGGGCGCCGATGCCGACGACCACGGCCCCGGCAGGCAGCTGCCTGCCGTCCGCGAGGATGACCGCGCCGGGCTCGATGTCGGCCACGCGCGCGTGGGTGAGCAGTTCGACGCCGTACTCGGCGTACCAGTCGGCCATCGGAGCTGCGACCTCGGCGGGCAGAGCCCCTGCCAGCGGCCGCTCGGCGGCCTCGACGACGACGACCGTGCAGCCCGCCTCACGGGCCGCCGTCGCGAACTCCGCGCCGATCCAGCCCGCGCCGACGACCACCATGTCGTGCTGTTCCGCGAGGACGGGGCGCAGCCGCTCGGCGTCGTCGAGGGTGCGCAGCAGATGGACGCCCTGGACGCCCTCGGCGCCGGGCAGGGTGATCGGTTCGGCGCCGCTGGCGATGACCAGGACGTCGTACGGGACCGGTCCCGCCTCGGTGTCCAGCTCATGCGCCCCGGCGCGTACGCCGGTCACCTCGCAGCCCAGCCGCAGCTCGATGTCGAGTGCCTCGAAGTCGACCTCGAAGGCCGATCCCTCCGCCTTGCCGAGCAGGATCGCCTTGGAGAGTGGCGGCCTGTCGTACGGCTGGTGGGGCTCGGCGCCGATCAGGGTCACCGGTCCCGTGAAGCCCTGTTCACGCAGGGCCACCGCGGTCTGCACGCCGGCCATGCCCGCGCCGACGACGACCACGCGGCGCTGCCCCTGTGCTGTCTGTTGCTCGCTCACTCGTCAACCTTACGCACCTGACGGACCGTCAGGAAGGCGGTTGTTCGACGACGCTCGTCCCGCTGCCCTCCTGGGACTCCCATTCCCAGCTCTCCTCCAGGCGCAACCGCCCGTCATCGAGCTCGACCACGGTGGAGACACAGTGCCCCGATGACGTGCCGCCGTCCGTCTTCAGCTGCACATATCGGAAGTCGAGCCGGTCGCCCTCCCTGGTGCCCACGAGATGGCCGCGGATCACGTCCCCGCCCTCGTACTCGGCCCAGATCCGGCCGTCGTGCTCGTGGTACGTGAACCGGGTGCGGGTGCCCACCTGGCCCGGAGCCTGGTCGGCCACCGGGGAGAGCACGAGTCCGTCGAGCGACCTTGCCACTGTGGCTGCTCCCTTACTGCGCGTTGGGGCCTGGGGTTAGGGTGGCCACCGTAAGGCACTCGCGGGAGCCCGGACGCACCGGGCTGAGAGGGAGGCTGGACGGCCTCCGACCGTACGAACCTGATCCGGGTCATGCCGGCGAAGGGAGGGGCTGGACGCCCATGTCGCGTATCTCTGAAACCCGCACCTCAGACGTCCTCGTCATCGGGGGCGGAATCATCGGCCTGGTCACGGCCTGGCGTGCGGCGCAGCGCGGGCTGCGCGTCGCCGTCGCCGATCCGGAGCCGGGCGGCGGGGCCGCACAGGTCGCGGCGGGCATGCTCGCCGCCGTCACCGAGCTCCATTACGGCGAGCAGACGCTGCTCGGCCTCAATCTGGAATCCGCCCGGCGCTATCCCGCGTTCGTGGCGGAACTGGAGGAGGCGAGCGGAGCGTCGGTCGGCTACCGCGCGTGCGGCACGCTCGCCGTCGCACTCGACGCCGACGACCGCGCACACCTGCGTGAACTGCACGCCCTGCAGCGCCGGTCGGGCCTGGAGTCGGAGTGGCTGACGGGGCGCGAATGCCGCCGTCTGGAACCGATGCTCGCGCCCGGTGTGCGCGGGGGGCTGCGGGTGGACGGCGACCACCAGGTCGATCCGCGGCGGCTGGCCGCGGCGCTGGTGACGGCCTGCGAGCGGGCCGGGGTGGTGTTCCATCGCGGCTGGGCGGAGCGGCTGCTGGTGGTACGGGACCGGGCGAGGGGAGCCCTTCTGACGGACGGCGACGACGTCACCGCGGACCAGGTGGTGCTGGCGGGCGGCTCGCTCAGCGGCAGGCTCGGCGGCGTACCGGCGGAGGTGCTGCCTCCGGTACGGCCGGTGAAGGGGCAGGTGCTGCGGCTGACCGTGCCGCGTCCGTACGCGCCCTTCCTCTCCCGGACCGTGCGGGCGGTGGTGCGCGGCAGCCATGTCTATCTGGTGCCGCGCGAGAACGGCGAGCTGGTCGTCGGCGCGACCAGCGAGGAGCTCGGCTGGGACACGACGGTCACGGCGGGCGGGGTGTACGAGCTGCTGCGCGACGCGCACGAGCTGGTGCCGGGCCTCACCGAGCTGCCGCTCACCGAGACCCGCGCCGGGCTGCGCCCCGCATCGCCCGACAACGCCCCGCTGCTGGGCCCGACGGCCCTGCCCGGTCTGCATCTGGCCACCGGCCACCACCGGAACGGGGTGCTCCTCACGCCCGTCACCGGTGATGTGCTCGCTGCCGTGCTGGTCACCGGTGAACTGCCGGACGTGGCACGCCCCTTCACTCCTCGCCGCTTCTCCCCCGTACCTCAGGAGCAGCCCGCATGAACGTCTCCGTGTCCGTCTCGGTCTCCGTCAACGGCGAAGCCCGTGAGCTCGCCACCGGCACGACCCTGGACGCCCTGGTCGCGGACCTCACCGCCGCCCCGTCCGGCGTCGCCGCCGCCGTCAACGAGAGCGTCGTCCCGCGCAGCCAGTGGGCCGGAACCCCGCTCGGCGACGGCGACCGCGTCGAGGTCCTCACCGCAGTGCAGGGAGGCTGATCAGCGATGGCCGACGACCTTCTCACCATCGGCGACACCACCTTCGGCTCCCGGCTGATCATGGGTACGGGCGGGGCGCCCAGTCTCGACGTACTCGAACGCTCCCTCGTCGCGAGCGGTACCGAGCTGACCACCGTCGCCATGCGCCGTCTCGACCCGACCGTCCAGGGCTCGGTGCTGTCCGTCCTGGAGAAGCTGAACATCCGCGTACTGCCCAATACGGCGGGCTGCTTCACGGCGGGCGAGGCCGTCCTGACCGCGCGGCTGGCCAGGGAGGCCCTCGGCACGGAGTGGATCAAACTCGAGGTCGTCGCGGAGGAGCGGACCCTGCTGCCCGATCCCATCGAGCTGCTGGACGCGGCGGAGACGCTCGTCGACGACGGTTTCACGGTCCTGCCGTACACGAACGACGACCCGGTGCTGGCCCGGAAGCTGGAGGATGTGGGCTGCGCGGCGATCATGCCGCTGGGTTCACCGATCGGGTCCGGACTGGGCATCCGCAATCCGCACAACTTCCAGCTGATCGTCGAGCACGCGCGCGTGCCGGTGATTCTGGACGCGGGCGCGGGCACGGCGTCCGACGCGGCACTCGCGATGGAGCTGGGCTGCGCGGCGGTGATGCTGGCGTCGGCGGTCACCCGGGCGCAGGAGCCGGTGCTGATGGCGGAGGCGATGCGGTACGCGGTGGGGCGGGCGGCTGGCGCGGAGGGCGGGGCGGATTCCGCGCCGGCATTTCGCGGAGGCGTCGTCGCCGGTGGAGGGCCGGGCGGCCCTGGACCCGGAGCGGCCCGCGTTCTGAGTGTTGCCAGGCAACTCGAGCCTCGCCGGCGATTGAGGCGCGGGGGTCCGGGGCGGAGCCCCCCGGCGGGGACACGCGCAGCGTTACAGCTCGGCTGCAGTACGGCTCCGGTCCCACCCCGCCCCGTCCGTACTGTCGGCCGTGGCTCGTAGACTCTCCCGCGTGGATACGACCCTCAAGGACCCCCTCGTCGGGCACGTGCTCGACGGCCGCTACCGCGTCGACGCGCGCATCGCCGTCGGCGGGATGGCCACGGTCTACCGGGCCGTCGACACCCGGCTCGACCGGGTGCTCGCGCTCAAGGTGATGCACCCCGCCCTCGCCGCCGACGCCTCCTTCGTGGAGCGCTTCATCCGCGAGGCCAAGTCCGTGGCGCACCTCGCCCACCCCAATGTGGTGGGGGTCTTCGACCAGGGCGCCGAGGGTGCGTACGTCTATCTGGCCATGGAGTACGTCGCGGGCTGCACGCTGCGCGACGTCCTGCGCGAGCGCGGGGCGCTCCAGCCGCGGGCCGCGCTCGACATCCTGGAGCCGGTGCTGGCCGCGCTCGGCGCCGCGCACCGGGCCGGATTCGTGCACCGGGACATGAAGCCGGAGAACGTGCTGATCGGGGACGACGGCCGGGTCAAGGTCGCCGACTTCGGTCTCGTACGGGCCGTGGGCTCCGTCACCAACACCACCGGCACCGTCCTCGGCACGGTGTCGTATCTCGCCCCCGAGCAGATCGAGTACGGCACGGCAGACACCCGCGCCGACGTGTACGCCTGCGGGGTCGTCCTCTACGAGATGCTGACCGGCTCCAAGCCGCACGCCGGCGACACCCCCGCGGCGGTCCTCTTCCAGCATCTGAACGAGGACGTTCCGGCCCCGTCCGCCCTGGTCCCCGGGCTCGCCGTCGAGCTCGACGAGCTGGTGGCGAGCGCCACCGCCCGTAATCCCGAGGTCCGCCCGCACGACGCGGTGGCGCTGCTCGCGCAGGCCCGCGAGGCCCGTGCGGCGCTCGGCGACGAGCAGCTCGACCTGATGCCGCCGCAGGCGCACCCCGAGGAGCCGGCCGAGGACGCGGACGAGAGCCGGATTCCCGCCTCCGAGGACCGCACAAGCGTCATCCCGCGGGTGCTCCCCGGCGAGGAGCCCGAGGTCCACCGCACCACGCGGCTGACGATGCCTCCCCCGCAGCCGCCGCAGCAGCCCCGGCCGGACCGCCGCCGCGCCGTCCCCAGGCGCGGCGTCCTCGCGCTGCTGGTCGCGGCATTCCTGGTCCTCGGCGTGGGCGCCGGCGTCTGGTACATCAACTCCGGGCAGTTCACCCGCGTCCCCGCCTTGATCGGCAAGAGCGAGAAGGACGCCCGGCAGGAGCTGAGGAACGCCGGGCTGGATGTGAGGAAGGTCCGGTTCGACTTCAGTGAGACGGTCAAGCGCGGCATGGTCATCAGCAGCGACCCCGCGACCAACCAGCGCATTCGCGGCAATGACTCGGTGACGATCGTCGTCTCGCGCGGCCCGGAGATCGTCAAGGTCCCCGACGTCGAGGGCAAGCCGCTCGCCGAGGCCGAGCGCGAGCTGAAGAGGCTCGGTCTCGCGCCGGGAGTGGTCACCAAGGAGTTCAGCGACGAGATCGACCAGGGTTCGGTGATCCGTACGGACCCGGAGGCCGGCAGCGAGCGCAGCCCCGATTCCGCCGTCGCCCTCGTCGTCAGCAAGGGCACCCCGATCGACGTCCCGGACGTCACCGGCGAGACGCTCGAGGACGCCACCGGCGAGCTGAAGGGCGCGGGCTTCGAGGTCAGGATCGCTGCCGAGCGGATCAACTCCCCCGAGGATGCGGGCTCCGTCGCCAAGCAGTCCGCCGCCGAGGGCTCCCAGCTGGCCCGCGGTGACACCATCACCCTGACGGTGTCCAAGGGCCCGCGGATGATCGAGGTCCCCGATGTCGTCGGCGACAAGGTCGACGACGCCACCAGCGAGCTGGAGGCGGCGGGCTTCGAGGTCAAGGTCGAGAAGAGCTTCCCCTTCCTCGGTGACACCGTCGAGAGCCAGTCGGTCGCAGGCGGCGGACAGGCCCCCGAGGGCAGCACGATCACGATCAAGACCAAGGGGCTCCAGCTCTGATGCGCAACCCCGTCGGCGGCCATGTCCCCGTGGCCGGCGGCCTCGCCACGACCGGCCTCGCCTACGCCCGTGAGCTGGAGGCGGAGACCGTCCAGGTCTTCGTCGCCAATCCGCGCGGCTGGGCGACGCCCACCGGGAACCCGGCGCAGGACGAGCAGTTCCGGGCCGAGTGCGCCGCCGAGGGGATCTCGGCGTACGTCCATGCCCCGTATCTGATCAACTTCGGCTCGCACACCGAGGAGACGGCCGAGAGGTCCGTCGAGTCGCTGCGCCACTCACTGCGCAGGGGCCGCGAGATCGGCGCGCCGGGCGTGGTGGTGCATACCGGCTCGGCGACCGGCGGACGCCCCCGTGAGGTGGCGCTGGCGCAGGTACGGGAGCGGATGCTGCCGCTGCTCGACGAGCTGACGCACGACGACGACCCGTTCCTGCTGCTGGAGTCGACGGCCGGCCAGGGCTTCTCGCTCTGTTCGCGGACCTGGGATTTCGGCCCGTACTTCGAGGCCCTGGACGCCCACCCCAAGCTGGGCGTCTGTCTGGACACCTGCCACATCTTCGCGGCGGGGCACGATCTCGCGGGCCCGCACGGGATGGCTCAGACTCTGGATCTGCTGGTGGAAACGGTCGGCGAGGGGCGGCTGAAACTGATCCATGCCAATGACTCCAAGGATGTGGTCGGCGCCCACAAGGACCGCCACGAGAACATTGGCTCGGGCCATATCGGCGAGGAGCCGTTCCGGGAACTGATGCGTCACCCGGCGACCGAAGGCGTACCGCTGATCATCGAGACGCCGGGTGGCAAGGAAGGGCACGCGGCGGATGTGGCGCGGCTGAAGAAGCTCCGCGACTGACCGGGAATACCCCTAGGGGGTATATGGTTCTTGCATCCGACAGGAACCACTGCCTGACGTTGGGGGCCTCACATGCAGCACGACACCCAGCACGCGCACCACGAGCACGGCGGCCTTGGCACGGTCAGCTGGTCCATGGCCGCGCAGGCGACCCTCCACTGCCTCACCGGGTGCGCCATCGGCGAAGTGCTCGGCATGGTCATCGGCACAGCGCTGGGCTGGGGAAACGTCCAGACGATGATCCTGGCGATCGTCCTCGCGTTCTTCTTCGGCTACTCCTTCACCCTGCGCGGCGTCCTCAAGGCCGGCGTCGACTTCAGGACCGCCCTCCGGGTCGCCCTGGCCGCGGACACGCTCTCCATCGCCGTGATGGAACTGATCGACAACGGCGTGATCGCGCTCTGGCCCGGTGCCATGGACGCGCATCTCGCGGATGTGAAGTTCTGGCTGGTGCTCGCCATCGCGCTGGCCGCCGCCTTTGCGATCACCGTGCCGGTCAACAAGTGGATGATCGGCCGCGGCAAGGGCCACGCCGTGGTGCACCAGTACCACTGACACCCTCGCGCCCTACAGCTCCGGGCCGTCCCCCGGCTCCTCCTGGTAGGAGTAGCGCTGCTCCCGCCAGGGGTCGCCGACGTTGTGATAGCCGCGCTCCTCCCAGAAGCCGCGGCGATCGGCGGTCATGTACTCAATACCCCGGACCCACTTGGGCCCCTTCCAGGCGTACAGATGCGGTACGACCAGCCGCAGCGGAAAGCCGTGCTCGGCGGTGAGCAGCTCACCGTCCTTGTGGGTCGCGAACATCGCGCACTCCGAGAGGAAGTCGGAGAGCCGCAGATTGGCGCTGTATCCGTACTCGGCCCAGACCATGACATGGGTGACGTTCGGCGCCGGCGGAGCGAAGTCCACCATCGTACGGGCGGACACACCGCCCCATTCGGCCCCCAGCATGCTGAACTTCGTCACGCAGTGCAGATCGGCGACGACGGTGGAGAAGGGCAGCGCCGAGAACTCCTCGTGGTTCCAGCAGCGTTTGTCGCCGTCCGCCGTGGCCCCGAAAACCCTGAACTCCCAGCGGTCCGGCTTGAACTTGGGTACGGGCCCGTAGTGAGTGACCGGCCAGCCACGCTGCAGTCGCTGCCCCGGCGGAAGCTCGGACTCCTCTGACGCGCGGTATTCCCGGCTCTCCGGCTGACCCATGCCTTCAATGGTGACAGACCGCGAGGGGTGGTCATGACCAGGTCTGGCCCGATTCGGGCAACTCCTACTAAGGAGGCACTTACTGGACGCCCCCCGGTCCCGGTGCGAGGATGCGCGCACCTGCCCCAGCCACACGCGCGGAAGGAGCCTCTGCGATGCAGGGCGACCCCGAGGTCATCGAGTTTCTCAATGAGCAGCTGACCGCCGAACTGACGGCGATCAACCAGTACTTTCTGCACGCCAAGATGCAGGAGAACTTCGGCTGGACCAAGCTCGCGAAGTACACGCGGGCGGAGTCGTTCGACGAGATGAAGCACGCGGAGGTACTGACCGACCGGATCCTCTTCCTCGACGGTCTGCCGAACTACCAGCGGCTCTTCCATGTGCGCGTGGGCCAGACGGTCACCGAGATGTTCCAGGCCGACCGGCAGGTCGAGGTGGAGGCGATCGACCGCCTCAAACGCGGCATCGAGGTCATGCGCGCCAAGGGCGACATCACGTCCGCCAACATCTTCGAGTCGATCCTCGAGGACGAGGAGCACCACATCGACTATCTCGACACCCAGCTGGAGCTGGTCGAGAAGCTCGGTGAAGCGCTCTACATCGCCCAGCTGATCGAGCAGCCGGACAGCTGAGGCCCACGCCTAGGCCTAGGCCGCTTCGCTGAGCTCGGGCTGCGAGCCGGGGTCGACGGCCAGTACGGCGGCGGATTCGCCCTGGTCGAGCAGCTCGCGCCGCGGGCAGGCGCCCCGGCCGAGAATCCCCTGAATCCGGCGCACACACGATCCGCAGTCGGTGCCCGCCTTGGAGACCGACGCTATCTGGCGGGGAGTGCAGGCGCCGGCATCCGCGTGTTCCTTGACCTGCTTCTCCGTGATGCCGAAGCATGAGCAGACGTACACGCGGTTCACCTCCCGGAGGGGATCGTTAGGCGGCGCCGTCCCCGTTAATCGGTGAGGCTAACCTAACCTTACCCGCCGGGCCCGCTGCGCAAAAGCCCCGGAAATGACGGTGGGGCGCGGATCACATCGATCCGCGCCCCACCGTCGTTGATCCGTCACTACTGGTCGCGGTACATCTCGGCGACCAGGAACGCCAGGTCCAGGGACTGGCTGCGGTTCAGCCGCGGGTCGCAGGCCGTCTCGTAGCGCTGGTGCAGATCGTCGACGAAGATCTCGTCGCCGCCGCCCACGCACTCGGTGACATCGTCACCGGTGAGCTCGACATGGATACCGCCCGGGTGCGTGCCGAGGCCCTTGTGGACCTCGAAGAAGCCCTTGACCTCGTCGAGCACATCGTCGAAGCGGCGGGTCTTGTGGCCGGAGGCGGCCTCGAAGGTGTTGCCGTGCATCGGGTCGGTCACCCACGCCACCGTGGCGCCGGAGGCCGTGACCTTCTCGACCAGCTCGGGGAGCTTGTCCCGGACCTTGTCGGCGCCCATACGGACGACGAAGGTCAGCCGGCCCGGCTCACGGTCCGGGTCGAGCCTGTCGATGTACTGCAGGGCATCGTCGACCGTGGTCGTCGGGCCGAGCTTCACACCGATCGGGTTGCGGATCCTCGCGGCGAACTCGATGTGCGCGCCGTCCAGCTGACGGGTGCGCTCACCGACCCAGACCATGTGGCCGGAGGTGTTGTACAGATTGCCCGTACGGGAGTCGGTGCGGGTCAGCGCGCCCTCGTAGTCGAGCAGCAGCGCCTCGTGGGAGGCGTAGAACTCGACCGTGCGGAACTCCGCGGGGTCGGTGCCGCACGCCTTCATGAAGTTCAGCGCGTTGTCGATCTCGCGGGCGAGCTGCTCGTAACGCTGGCCCGAAGGGGACGACTTCACGAAGTCCTGGTTCCAGGCGTGCACCTGGCGCAGGTCGGCGTAACCGCCGGTGGTGAAGGCGCGCACCAGATTGAGCGTCGCCGAGGAGGCGTTGTACATCCGCTTGAGGCGCTCGGGGTCCGGGATACGGGCCGCCTCGGTGAAGTCGAAGCCGTTGACGGAGTCGCCCCGGTAGGTCGGGAGCGTCACGCCGTCGCGGGTCTCGGTCGGCTTGGAGCGCGGCTTGGAGTACTGGCCCGCGATCCGGCCGACCTTCACCACCGGGACGGACGCGGCGTAGGTGAGCACCGCGCCCATCTGGAGGAGGGTCTTGAGCTTGTTGCGGATCTGGTCGGCGGAGACCGCGTCGAAGGCCTCGGCGCAGTCGCCGCCCTGCAGCAGGAACGCCTCGCCCTTGGCGACGGCTCCCAGCCGGGCGCGCAGCTGGTCGCACTCGCCCGCGAAGACGAGCGGCGGATACGACTCGAGGTCCGCGATCACATCGCGCAGAGCCTCGGCATCCGGGTACTCGGGCTGCTGCGCCGCGGGCAGGTCTCGCCAGGTGTTGCCACCGGCACTGGTGGTCTTAGCGTTCACGGTCACGCAGCCAACACTACGGTGTCGGGTGGGCGGTCCATCCAGCTGCTCACCAAATGAGACGCAGTCCATCATTCCGACCTGATCGGCAGCGGCTGGAACATCTACGACCTGCTCGTCCGGGTCACCCTCCGCCCGCGGCGCCGCGGGCGGATGCGTTAGGGTCGGCGCCATGCTCGCGCACTCGATCCAGAACTGGTGGTGGACCGCTCATCCGGCGGCCCGCTGACTGCGCGTACACAGCTCGCGAAGGCCGCCCCGAGGGGCGGCCTTTTCCGTTGCCACGGGCCGTTCCTCCCACCCGGAAGGAACCCACCTGATGCCCATCAGCCGATTGCTGGACGACGACTGCCCGCCCTTCGCCCTGCTGCGCAGGCGCACCCCCGGCCATGACCACGACACCGTCGAGGTGCTGATCGGCGCGGTGCACGAGGCCGCCACGCTCGCCGACATCCCTGCGGGCGACCGGCCCTCGCTGGCTCTGATCCCGTTCCGCCAGATCAGGGAGCGGGGCTTCGATGTACGCGACGACGGCACGCCGCTGAGCGTGCTGGTCGCCGACGAGTCGTACGAACTGCCGCTCGCCGAGGCCCTGGAGAGACTGCCCGCGCACGACGTACGGGTCGAGGGCGGAGCCTTCGACGTCGACGACGAGGAGTACGCGGGCATCGTCCGGCGGGTCATCGAGGACGAGATCGGCCAGGGCGAGGGCGCGAACTTCGTCATCCGCCGCACCTGCACCGGCCGGATCCCCGGCTTCGGCAAGGCCGATGCCCTGGCCCTCTTCCGGCGGCTGCTGGCCGGCGAGCGAGGTGCGTACTGGACCTTCGTCGTGCACACAGGCGAGCGCACCCTCGTCGGCGCCTCCCCCGAGGTCCATGTCCGGATGAGCGGGGGCACCGTCGTGATGAACCCGATCAGCGGCACCTACCGCTATCCGCCCGAGGGACCGGCCCCCGAGACACTGCTCGGCTTCCTGGACGACCGCAAGGAGCGTGAGGAGCTCTCCATGGTCGTCGACGAGGAGCTGAAGATGATGTGCACCGTCGGCGACATGGGCGGTGTCGTCATCGGGCCCCGGCTCAAGGAGATGGCTCATCTCGCGCACACCGAGTACGAGTTGCGGGGGCGCTCGTCCCTCGATGTACGGGAGGTGCTGAGGGAGACCATGTTCGCGGCGACCGTCACCGGATCGCCCGTACAGAACGCCTGCCGGGTCATCGAGCGCCATGAGGTGGGCGGGCGCGGCTACTACGCGGGTGCGCTGGCCCTGATCGGTAAGGACGCGGGCGGCGCGCAGACCCTCGACTCGCCGATTCTGATCCGTACGGCCGACATCGACGCCGACGGATCGCTGCGCGTGCCGGTCGGGGCGACCCTGGTCCGGCACTCCGACCCGGCGGGCGAAGTCGCCGAGACGCACGCCAAGGCGGCTGGCGTGCTGGCCGCGCTGGGGGTACGCCCCGGACGGCCGCGGGAGCACGCCGAACGTCCGAAGCTCGCCGACGACCCGCGGGTGCGCGCCGCCCTCGACGCCCGCCGCGCCGACCTCGCGCCCTTCTGGCTGCGGATGCAGGAGCGGTCCGCGCAACTAGGCCCTGGTCGGGCGATCTTCGAGGGTGCCGTAGCCGGCGTCGAGGGCCCGACAAGATCGCCCGGACAGGACCTGAGAGGCCACGCCCTGGTCGTCGACGGCGAGGACACCTTCACCTCGATGCTGGCGCATCTGCTGCGCTCGTCGGGCCTGGAGGTGACGGTACGGCGGTTCGACGAGCCAGGCCTGCGCGAGACCGTGCGCACCCACGAGGGTCCGGTGGTGCTGGGGCCGGGACCGGGCGATCCGGCGGATGCCACCGACCCGAAGATGCACTTCCTGCGCGCGCTCGCCGCCGATCTGCTGCGGGATCACCGCCACGGCCTGCTGGGCGTGTGCCTCGGCCATGAGCTGATGGCGGCCGAGCTGGGCCTGGAGATCGTACGGAAGGACGCGCCGCACCAGGGGGCGCAGGAGCGGATCGACTTCTTCGGGCGGGAGGAGACGGTGGGCTTCTACAACAGCTTCACCGCGCGCTGCGACGACGCGGCCGTAGCGGAGCTGGAGGCGCACGGGGTCGAGGTGGCCCGCGATCCCCTCTCTGCGGAGGTGCACGCGATGCGCGGGCCGGGTTTCGCGGGCATCCAGTTCCACGCGGAATCGGTACTGACGATGCGGGGTCCGGAGGTGATCCACGACCTCCTGGCTGCGGCGACGCGGGTGGGCCGGGCCTGATCCTTTCCCCGCCCCTTCCCGCTGTATCGATGTGCGGCTCCGCCGCGTGGGGGGCAAGCCCCCGGACCCCGTACGGCCTCCGGCCGTGTCCTCAATCGCCGGACGGGCTCAATAAGCCCTCCGGCGATTGAGGAGCGGGTCAGCCGAAGAAGACCCCGACCTCCTCGTACAGCTTCGGGTCGACCGTCTTGAGCTTCGCCGTCGCCTCGGCGATCGGGACGCGCACGATGTCCGTGCCCTGGAGCGCGACCATCTTGCCGAAGTCCCCGTCCCGCACCGCGTCGATCGCGTGCAGCCCGAAGCGGGTGGCCAGCCAGCGGTCGAAGGCGCTCGGGGTGCCGCCGCGCTGGACATGGCCGAGGACGGTGGTGCGCGCCTCCTTGCCCGTACGCCTCTCGATCTCCTTGGCCAGCCACTCGCCGACTCCGGAGAGCCGGACATGGCCGAAGGAGTCGAGCGTGCCGTCCTTGAGCACCGCATCGCCGTCCTTGGGCATGGCGCCTTCGGCGACCACGACGATCGGGGCGTAACTGGCCTTGAAACGCGAGGTCACCCAGGCGCAGACCTGGTCGACGTCGAAGCGCTGCTCGGGGATGAGGATGACGTTGGCGCCGCCGGCCAGCCCGGAGTGGAGGGCGATCCAGCCCGCGTGCCGCCCCATCACCTCGACGACCAGGACGCGCATATGAGACTCGGCGGTGGTGTGCAGCCGGTCGATCGCCTCGGTCGCGATGCCGACCGCGGTGTTGAAGCCGAAGGTGTAGTCGGTGGCCGACAGGTCGTTGTCGATGGTCTTGGGCACGCCGACGCAGTTGATGCCGTACTCGTCGTGGAGCCGCGCGGCGACGCCGAGGGTGTCCTCGCCGCCGATCGCGATCAGCGCGTCCACCTCGTCCTTGGCGAGGGTGTCCTTGATCCGGCGGATGCCGTTCTCCGCCTTGAGGGGGTTGGTGCGCGAAGAGCCGAGGATGGTGCCGCCGCGGGGCAGAATCCCGCGTACGGCCGGAATGTCGAGCGGAATCGTGTCGCCTTCGAGGGGTCCGCGCCAGCCGTCGCGATAGCCGATGAATTCGTACGCGTACTCCTGAACGCCCTTGCGGACGACGGCACGGATGACCGCATTGAGCCCGGGGCAGTCGCCGCCCCCGGTCAGTACTCCGACGCGCATGGAAACTTCCCTTCGCCTGGTGAGCCCTTATGACCGCCACGCTAATGGTGATCCAGGTCACTCAGGGATGGGGGGAAAGGTCAATTCCTGTGCGTCATACGGCGGTTGACGGGCCCCCGGAGGTCGGTCATTCACCCGTACGAGTCAAGGGCAGAGGGTTACGCGTCGTCGAGGCCGCGCTCTATCGCGTACCGCACGAGCTCCACGCGGTTGTGCAACTGGAGCTTGCCGAGGGTGTTCTGGACGTGGTTCTGGACGGTGCGGTGCGAGATGACCAGCCGCTCGGCGACCTGTTTGTACGAGAGCCCCTTGGCCACCAGCCGCAGGACCTCGGTCTCCCGCTCGGTCAGCTCCGGGGCCTTCGACTCGCCGGCGCCGGTCCCGGGGACGGGCTCCGAGGCGAGCCGACGGTACTCACCGAGCACCAGACCGGCCAGGCCCGGGGTGAAGACGGGGTCGCCGACGGCAGTGCGCCGCACGGCATCGGTCAGCTCCTCCGTACTGGCCGACTTGAGCAGATAGCCGGTGGCGCCGGACTTCACCGCCTCCAGTACGTCGGCGTGCTCGCCGCTCGCGGAGAGGACCAGGACCCGCAGGGTGGGGTGGGAGCCGACGAGCTCCTTGCACACCTGGACGCCGGGCATCCCGGGCAGGTTGAGGTCGAGGACGAGGACGTCGGGCATCACGGCCCTGGCGCGGCGGACCGCCTGCGGCCCGTCGCCCGCCGTGGCCACCACGTCGAACCCGGCCGCGGCCAGATCGCGGGCGACCGCGTCCCGCCACATCGGGTGGTCGTCGACGACCATCACCTTGATCGTCTGCTGGTCCGTCATTTTCCTGCCTTCACCCGTGGAACCTTCAGTTCAACTTCTGTGCCTTGGCCCGGCACCGAGATCAGCTCGGCCGTGCCGCCCAGATCCCGCAGCCGCCCGCGGATCGAGAGGGCGACACCGAGCCGCCCCTCGCCCTCGGCCTGCGCGAGCCTGCCCTCCGGGATGCCCGGGCCGTCGTCCCGTACCGTCACGATCACCTCGTCCGGCCAGTCCTCGACCAGGATCCAGGCCTGGGCGTCATCCCCCGCGTGTCTGCGGACATTGTCCAGGGCGGCACTGACAGCGGCCGCGAGTTCGGCCGCCGCGGCGGCCTGGAGCAGCACCGGGGCGCCCGGCTCCGAGAGGGTCACCTTCGACCCGGCGTGCCGGGCGAGCAGCGAGCGCAGATCGTGCGGGCCGGGACCGTCCGACGGGTCGTCGTCGACATCCACGGTCCGGACCACGGCGCCGAGCGACACGTCCTCGGACGCGCGCGTGGTGGGCACCAGACCGCTGGAGACCAGGGTGCGCAGGGCGACCTCCTGCTCCCCCGCCATCCGGCCGAGCTCGGCGGCCTCGCCGCCCAGGGCGCTGCCGCGCCTCTG
Source organism: Streptomyces lunaelactis (assembly GCF_003054555.1). Lineage (NCBI taxonomy): Bacteria > Bacillati > Actinomycetota > Actinomycetes > Kitasatosporales > Streptomycetaceae > Streptomyces > Streptomyces lunaelactis. Next base: position 2,318,358 of record NZ_CP026304.1, read on the forward strand.
CACCATCGCCAGCACCTGGAGCACGCTGTCGTGGATGTCGCGGGCCAGCCGTTCCCGCTCACGGGTCGCCGCCTCGATCTCCAGGGCGCGGGCGAGGGTGAGTTCGGAGGCGCGGGCGACCTCGACGACGTATCCGATGGCGATGGAGGCGACCCAGACCAGCAGGACGTTGTGGAACGTGTCCCGGCTGGGTGAGCCGCGCTCGATGATGTTGGCGACGGCGACGAAGGAGGACGCGAAGCCCGCCCAGCGCCAGCCGCCCTTGATGGCGAAGGCGAGGACGGATCCGGCGGTCCATATCGTGGGCAGGGTGGGGCCGTCGACCGTCTGAGCGTGGAAGTCGGCGAGCGGGGTGAGCATGATGCCGGTCAGCGCGATGGTGAGGTCGACGACCAGGAAGCGTTTGGTGCAGCGGGTGGCGTTGGCCACCTTGGGGAGCGTGACGATCGTCCAGACGGCCATCACCGCGAGGAAGACGACCGCCACCCAGGGACGCTCGAACTTGCTGCGGGTGAAGACGAAGAGGAGCACCGCGTAGATCATGGTGAGTACGCGGTAGGCGGCGAGCGCACGCCACAGCGGCAGCTCGACCGACATCCGCACGACACGCTCGCGCTTGGCCATTTCCCCCACCCCAGAACGGACGACGCGACTAGGCGGCCGGCCGTTCCGCCTTCTCTGCCGCTGCCTTCGCCTTCTCCGCGGCCTTCTCCGCGGCCTTCTCGGCCTTCTCCGCATCCGCGATCCGCCGCTTGGCGGCGGTCGCGTAGATGTCGACGTACTCCTGGCCGGAAAGCTTCATGATCTCGTACATGACCTCGTCGGTCACCGAGCGCAGGATGAAGCGGTCGCCCGCCATGCCGTGGTAGCGGCTGAAGTCGAGCGGCTTGCCGATCCTGATCCCCGGGCGCATCAGCTTGGGGACCACCTTGCCGGGCGGCTGGATCTTCTCGGTGTCGATCATGGCGACCGGGATGACGGGAGCGCCGCTGGCAAGCGCCACGCGCGCGAGGCCGCCGGGCTTGCCCCGGTAGAGGCGGCCGTCGGGGGAGCGGGTGCCCTCGGGGTAGATCCCGAAGAGACCGCCGCCGTCGAGGACGTCTATGCCGGCCTTGATCGCCGCCTCACCCGCGCCACGGGCACCCGAACGGTCCACCGGGAGCTGTCCGACGCCCTTGAAGAAGGCCGCGGTGAGCTTGCCCTTCACACCGGGCGAGGTGAAGTACTCCGCCTTGGCGATGAAAGTGACCCTGCGGTCGAGGACCGCGGGCAGGAAGAACGAGTCCGAGAAGGACAGGTGATTGCTCGCGAGGATCGCCGGTCCCTCGGCGGGAATGTTCTCGAGGCCCTCCACCCAGGGCCTGAAGGCAAGCTTCAACGAGCCCCCGATGGAGAACTTCATTGCGCCGTAGATCAACTCGAATGCCTCCTGTGTGCTGTCGAACAGACCTTAACCCGTGGTGGGCTCCGGATCCCCGCCCTGGGGCGCTTACGGACCTGGTCGGTGTCGGTCCGGTCGCGTACGGTGAATACACCTTTCGAGCGTCATACAGAACAGGAGACCCCGGTGCCGGTCCTCCCTGGAGCCGAGCCGTACCGCCACGAAGGCGGAGAGGTCGGCGTCCTTCTCTGTCACGGATTCACCGGTTCCCCGCAGTCGCTGCGCCCTTGGGCCGAGTATCTGGCGGAGCGCGGTCTCACGGTGTCGCTGCCGCTGCTGCCCGGACACGGCACGCGCTGGCAGGACATGCAGCTCACCGGCTGGCAGGACTGGTACGCGGAGGTGGACCGCGAGCTGCGGGTGCTGCGGGAGCGGTGCAGCCAGATCTTCGTCTTCGGGCTCTCGATGGGCGGGGCGCTCACCCTGCGGCTCGCCGCCAAGCACGGGGACGCGATCAGCGGAATCGTCGTGGTCAACCCGGCGAACAAGGTGCACGGCCTCTCCGCGTACGCCCTGCCGGTCGCCCGCCACTTCGTGCGGACGACCAAGGGTCTGACGAGCGACATCGCCAAGGAGGGCTCGGAGGAGGTCGGGTACGAGCGGGTCCCGCTGCACTCCGCGCACTCCCTGCGGAAATTCTTCCGGCTGGTCGACGGCGAGCTTCCGCAGGTCACCCAGCCGATGGTGCTGCTGCACAGCCCGCAGGACCATGTGGTGCCGCCCGCCGACTCGGCGCGGATCCTCAGCCGGGTCTCCTCCACGGATGTTTCCGAGATCCTGCTGGAACAGAGCTACCACGTGGCGACGTTGGACCACGATGCGGAGCGGATTTTCGAGGAGAGTTACGCGTTCATCGGCCGGCTCGCTCCGAGTGTCGGGAAGAAGGGGAGCACGACCGGTGGCTGAGCAGCACGATGCGGACCGCGAGCCGCAGCCGATCGACGAGGAGGCCGCGTGGGCGGCCATCGTCGCGGGGTACGGCGACGAGCCGAAGGACCCACCGGGAGCCAAGCCGTTCAAGTCGGTGGAGGATCTCGCCGTGCTCGAGGGCGGGATGAACGAAACTCCGAAGGACAAGGCGCCCGGGGTGGAGCCCGAGCCCGACCCCGATGCGGACAGGCCCGCGCTGGGCAGCTCCATCACCTTCGCGCCCGGGGTCGGCGGCCCGCGCGACTACGAGGTACCCGAGCCGAAGGACGACGACCTCGACGAGAGCGACGAGGGCCACTTCGTACCGCCGGAGCCGCCGCCGCTGCCGGACGCGGATGTCACGGCCAGGTTCGCCTGGCTCGCGGTCGTCGGCGGTCCGGTGCTGATGCTGATCGCGGTGCTGTTGCAGTGGGACATGACGTGGTGGCTGACGACGCTGTGCGTCGGCGGCTTCCTGGGGGGCTTCGTGACCCTGGTGGCCCGGATGTCGCACGGCGACGACGACGAGGACGACGACCCGGGCCGCGGCGCGGTGGTGTGAGCACGGCGGTGTGAGCACGGCGGTCCAGGCACGGTGGTCCAGGCACGGTGGTCCAGGCGCGCGATCGCGCTTGGTTCAGCTCGCGGGGACGCGCAGCGCTGCCAGCACCGGAAGGTGGTCCGTCGCCGCGCGCACGTCGGACCGGGTGATGCCCGGGAGGTCCAGCGGCACGCCGCAGCCCAGCACTTCGACGCCCTTCGTCGCGAAGATCGCGTCGATCCTCTGGTGCGGGTCGTCGGGTGTCGAGGTGTACTCACCGCCCCACGGCGCGACCGCCCAGCAGTCCTGGAGCTGTTCCGACAGCCGGCGGAAGCTGCGCCCGGTGGGCCGGTCATTGAGGTCGCCGGCCGTGATCGCGTACGGCACGTCCATCGCGGCCAGCCTCTCCAGCAGCATCCCGGCCTGTGCGTAGCGCTCGTTGGACTGCAGGCTCAGATGGCAGCTGAGCAGCCCGATCCGGGCGCCCCCGATCCGTACGACCGCCGTCGCGAAGCCCCGCCGGTGCAGGCCGGGGGTGCGCGGCAGCAGCACATCCTCCGTACGCTCCACGGTCGCGCGCAGCGAACAGAGCAGCAGCGGCCCGGTCGCGGTCGCGCCCCCGGTCAGCACGACGAGCTCACTCTTGGCCGCGAGCCGGGCGGCGTGTTTGCGCCAGCGGAAGAAGCGCGGGGCCTCCTGGACGAAGACCAGGTCGGGCTCGCAGGCGCGGATGACCCGGGCCAGCGCGTCCTCGTCGTCGCGCATGGAGCGGATGTTGTAGCTGAGCACCCGGACCACAGCCGAACCGTCCGGCTCGGTGCGAGAGTTGGGGAGTGCGGTGATCACCATGCGCAGCAAGATACGCCGGGCGCGGGTCTTTCCGGGGCTCCGCCCCGGACCCCGGTCCTCAATAGCCGGACGGGCTGAATAGCCCGCCCGGCTATTGAGGACAGAACACAGAGGGAAGCTAGCCCTGGCGCGCCAGGTCCGCCGCGCCCACCAGGCCCGCCTTGCCGCCCAGCTGTGCCGCGAGCACCTGCGCGTGCGGCCGCCACTGGCCACCGATCAGCCAGCGGCGGAAGGAGTTCCGGATCGGGTCCAGGACCAGCTCGCCCTCGTCCGAGACGCCGCCGCCCACGATGAACGCCGACGGGTCGAAGAGCGACGCCAGGTCGGCCAGGCCCGCGCCCGCCCAACGCGCGAGCTCGCGGAAGGAGTCGACCGCGACCGGGTCGCCCTGCCGGGCGGCCTCGCTGATGTGCTTGCCCTCGATGCCCTCGACCGTGCCGTCGCCGAGGCCGAGAAGGATCTGCGCGTTCTCCGGGGTGGCGTTGGCGCGCTGCTTCGCGTACCGGACGAGGGCGCGCCCGGAGGCGTACTGCTCCCAGCAGCCCTGGCTGCCGCAACCGCACAGCAGACCGTCCGGGACCACCCGGATGTGGCCGAACTCCGCGGCCACACCGAAGCGTCCGCGGCGCAGCTTGTTCCCGATGATGATGCCGCCGCCGAGCCCGGTGCCGAGCGTGATGCAGATGACGTCCTCGTGGCCCTGGCCTGCGCCGAAGCGGTACTCGCCCCAGGCCGCCGCGTTGGCGTCGTTCTCCACGACGACCGGCATCCCGACGCGCTGCTCGACCTTGTCCTTCAGCGGCTCGTGGCGCCAGTCGATGTTCGGAGCGAACAGCACGGTGGCGCGCTTGTCGTCGACGTATCCGGCGGCGCCGATGCCGACGGCCTCGATGTCGTGCCCCTCGCCGGCCCCGGCGACGGCTGCGCAGATCGCGTCGACGATGGCCTCGGGGGTCGACGGGGTCGGCACCTTGTACGTCTCGAGAATGGTGCCCTCTTCGTCGACCACGCCCGCCGCGATCTTCGTGCCGCCGATGTCGACGCCGATGGTGAGTCCCATGTGTCCCTCAGTATTCGGTCGAGCCCCGCTACGGCCAACGGTACCCGAGGGCGGGCACGGGTCCTGTCAGTCCAGGTCGATGTGCTCGCTCGCCCCGGGGCCCTCGTCACGGGGGTCCGTGGCGTCCTTGAACCCGTCCCTGGGCTCGTTGCCCGAGTCGGTCGGACCCTGGGTCCAGCGTCGCTCGTGCCCCTCGACCGCGGATCGATAGGCGGCGAGCAGCTCGCTGCCGGCCGCCGCGAGGTGGTCGAAGATCTGCGGGTTGCGCTCGATGACCGGCTCGACGGCGGACTTCGCCTGGTTGACGAGCTGCGATACGGCGCTCTGCGCGGCCATGCCGGGCAGCGAGGTCTGGAACGAGGAGACCTTGTCGGCGACCGCGTCGAGCAGCTTGCGCAGCTCCTCGCCGGCGGAGCCGGGCTCCGGCCCGTACTGGGTACGGCGGCGGGCCTTCTCCGCCTCAAGATCCTCGGCGCACGCCTTCGCCCAGGCATCGGCGTCGACGGTGGGACGCTCGGTGGCATCGCTCATGGCGTACTCCTGCGGAAGGACGTGAAAGGACCGCGGTTCTGCGGGCTCGTACGCTCGACGTTACCCGAATGGAGGCAGGACGTTCAGCCTGTGCGCGGCCACAGCCCGGGGTCCGGTGTGAAGCGGACACTGAGTACGCCGTCCGTGAGGCCCGCGCCCGATACCGTGCAGCGGCGCAGCGCCGACGGCAGGGGAACGATCCTGCGGAACGGGCCGACGGTGAGCAGCAGTTCAGCTCCGCGGCGTACGAGACCGAGATCCTCCTTGACGGCGCCGGGCAGGCTCAGTCGCCACAGAAGGACACCGTCCTCGGCGCGCCGGTCCTCGACCTGCTGCCAGATGTCGTCGGCCCGCTCCTCGCGCTGCCGGCCGGTCTCACAGCCGGGCCCGGTATCGAGGAGCGCGAGGTCGGCGAGGCCGCGGGGGTCCCTGCCGAGATGGCGCACCTCGCAGAGGGAGGTCCCGGGGGCCCACTGCCCGTACCACTCGGCCAGGCACTTCTCCTGCTGTGCGGAGAGGGTGGCGAGCCAGGTGTCCGCCGATGCGGGCGGCAGCATCCGGTTCGCGAGAAGGGCGTCGACGCGCAGTCCGTGCAGCGCGAACCCGGTGCGTGCGGTGCGCAGGGCGTCGGCGGCCGCGGGTCCGGGCTCGGCGACCACCCGCAGGGTCGTGGTGCCGGCTTCGATCAGCGCCTGGACGGCTGCCAGTTCCGCCTCCCAGCGGCCGGCGGTCTCGTACAGCCACTGCGCGGGCATCGGTACGCCCGCGAGCTGGGCGAGCATCGGACGCAGCGCGCGGGCGGCCTGGCGCTCGGGCGGCAGCAGCCGGCGCAGATAGCGGCGCAGTTGCTCGGGCAGCGCGAGCAGGGCGATGGTCTCGCGCAGGGGCGGCATGTCGACGACGACCACGTCCCAGCCGCCGTCCGCGGCAGTCCTCAGCGCACGCAGCAGGGCGAACTGTTCGCTGCCCGGGAGCTCGGTCAGCTCCTCGTCCTCCAGCCGTTCCGCGCCGAGCAGATCGAGTGCGGTGGCGCTGCGCTCCTGGAGCGAGAGGAGCTCCGCGCGGAAGTCGGCGGCGGAGTCGATGCGGGCCGCCCACAGCCCGGCCGTCACCTCGGCGGGTGCGCCGGGCAGGCCGGTGACAGGGGTGGCGAGGACGTCGGCGGGCTCGGCGGAGAGGAAGAGGGCGCGCTTGCCGCGCCTCGCTGCGGCGAGTGCGGTGGCCGCCGCGACGGTGGTACGGCCCGCGCCGCCCAGGCCGGTGACGAGGACCGTACGCATCAGGCCGCGGGACCGCTCTCGACGCGCTTCTTCAGACCGGCCAGAGCGCGGTCGATGATGACCTTCTCGGCCTTGCGCTTGATCATGCCGAGCATGGGGATCTTGACGTCGACGGTCAGCTGGTAGGTGACCTCCGTGCGGTCACCGCCGCCGACCGCGGCGAGCGTGTACGAGCCGTCGATGGCGCGCAGCATCTGGGACTTCACCAGCGTCCAGCTGACCTCATTGTCGCCGTTCCAGGTGTACGCCAGGGTGTGGTCGTCCTTGATCGCGCCGGCGTCGAGCACCAGCCGGACCTGCTCGGCGCGGCCCTTGGCGTCGGTGGCGAGCACCTCGGCCTCCTTCACCTCGCCGGTCCACTCCGGGTAGCGCGTGAAGTCGGAGATCACGCCCATGACGTCGGCCGGCGCCGCCTCGATCGTGATGCTCGAGCTGGTGTGTTCCGCCATCGCTGCGGCTCCTCACAGTGCGGTACGGACCGGGGGTGGTGTGGTGTGGTGTGCAGGCTATCGCGAGCTGACAGGTCACCATCCCGGGGTCCGGTCTCACCACTCCAGGGACCAGGGCCGCCCGGTCGAGGCGAAATGCCCGACGTTCACGCACTCCGTCGCGCCGACCCGCATCCGGCGGGCGAGCGGCTGGTGGACGTGGCCGAAGAGCGCGTACCGGGGCCGGGTACGGCGGATCGCGTCCAGGAGTGCGCGGCTGCCGCGCTCGAAGCGGCGCGCGACGGTGTCGTAGGTCAGTTCGGGCACCTCGGGCGGGATGTGCGAGCAGAGCACATCGACGTCCCCGAGTGCTTCGACCTTCGCCGCGTACTCCTCGTCGGAGATCTCGTACGGGGTACTCATCGGGGTACGCAGTCCGCCGCCGACGAAGCCGAAGACGCGGCCGCCGATCTCGACGCGTTCGCCGTCCAGGACGGTGGTGCCCGGGCGGGCGTACTCGGGCCAGAGGGTCGGCATGTCGACATTGCCGTAGGTGGCGTACGTCGGGGTGGGGAAGACCGCGAACATCTCGGCGTACTGACGTCTTACGGCCGACTCGATGGCGCTCTCCCGGTCCGCCTGGAGCCCGGCCCAGAGGCTGCGCCCCAGCTCGCGGGCCTCGTCGAAGCGGCGGGCGGTGCGCAGTTCCACGATCAGATGGGCGTTCTCGACGCCGAAGAGGTCGGGGAAGATGCCGCGCGAGTGGTCGGCGTAATCGAGGAAGAGCACGAGGTCACCGAGACAGACGAGCGCGTCGGCACCGTCGCCCGCGGTAGCGAGATCCTTGGAGTTGCCGTGCACGTCACTGACCACATTGACTCGGATACCTCGCATGGCGATCACCCTAGGACGCTTGCGTTGCGGCTGGGTAGAGGGGGGCGGACCAGCCGTTCTTCCGAGTCGTGACAGGCGTGGACTACTCTGCGCGAAGCACTGCCATACACGTGTGACGCAGCGAACATCTGGCCGGAACCCCCTATCGGGAACCGAGTACTGGTGGGTAACGTCCGGGCAGTCCAGTCGTGCTCACCCCACTGAGCACCTGCCCGATCTTGGACCGCAGCCGGTGCATCACACAGAGCCGTGGCGCCGGCGCCCGATGAGGAGCAGCAGTCTTGCGCGAGTTCAGCCTTCCGGCCCTGTACGAGGTCCCTTCGGACGGCAACCTGACGGATCTCATCCGCCGCAATGCCGCTCAGCATCCCGATGTCGCAGTGATGGGCAGAAAGGTGGCAGGCGTCTGGACGGACGTCACCGCCACCCAGTTCCTCGCCGAGGTACGGGCTGCTGCGAAGGGGCTGATCGCCGCCGGCGTACGGCCCGGCGACCGGGTCGCCCTGATGTCCCGCACCCGCTACGAGTGGGTGCAGCTCGACTTCGCCATCTGGAGCGCGGGCGCGGTCACCGTCCCCGTGTACGAGACCAGCTCGGCCGAACAGGTCCAGTGGATCCTCGGTGACTCGGGCGCGGTCGCGGTGGTCGTCGAAGGCGAGGCGCATGCCGCCGCCGTCGAGTCGGTACGCGACAGACTGCCCAGCCTGCGCCACATCTGGCAGATCGAGCAGGGGGCGGTCGAGCAACTGACCGCGGCCGGCGCCGACGTCACCGACGAGACGGTCGAGGAGCGCGGCGCGAGCGCCAAGGCGGACGACGCCGCGACGATCGTCTACACCTCGGGCACGACCGGCCGCCCCAAGGGCTGTGTGCTCACCCACCGCAGCTTCTTCGCGGAGTGCGGCAACCTCGTCGAGCGCCTCAAACCCCTGTTCCGTACGGGCGACAGCTCCGTGCTGCTGTTCCTCCCCGCCGCGCACGTCTTCGGCCGCATGGTCGAGATCGCGGCCGTGATGGCACCGATCAAGCTCGGCTGCGTACCGGACATCAAGAACCTCACCGATGAGCTCGCCTCCTTCCGGCCGACTCTGATCCTCGGTGTGCCGCGCGTCTTCGAGAAGGTCTACAACTCGGCCCGCGCGAAGGCCCAGGCGGACGGCAAGGGCAAGATCTTCGACAAGGCCGCGCAGACGGCGATCGCCTACAGCCGTGCGCTGGGCACCCCCGAGGGCCCGTCGATCGGGCTCAAGTTCAAGCACAAGGTGTTCGACCGGCTCGTCTTCAGCAAGCTGCGTGCGGTGCTGGGCGGCCGCGGTGAGTACGCGGTGTCCGGCGGCGCTCCCCTGGGCGAGCGCCTCGGGCACTTCTTCCGCGGTATCGGCTTCACGGTGCTCGAGGGCTACGGCCTCACCGAGTCGTGTGCGGCGACCGCGTTCAACCCCTGGAACCGGCAGAAGATCGGCACGGTCGGTCAGCCGCTGCCGGGCTCGGTGGTACGGATCGCGGACGACGGCGAGGTGCTGCTGCACGGCGAGCACCTGTTCCAGGGGTACTGGAACAACGAGGCGGCGACGGCGGAGGCGCTGGCCGACGGCTGGTTCCACACCGGCGACATCGGCACCCTCGACGAGGACGGCTACCTCGCCATCACCGGGCGCAAGAAGGAGATCATCGTCACCGCCGGCGGCAAGAACGTCGCTCCCGCGGTGATCGAGGACCGCATCCGCGCGCACGCGCTGGTCGCGGAGTGCATGGTGGTCGGCGACGGACGCCCGTTCGTGGGCGCGCTGGTCACCATCGACGAGGAGTTCCTGGGCCGTTGGGCCTCGGACCACGGCAAGCCGGCCGGTTCGACAGCTGCTTCCCTGCGCGACGACGTTGATCTGCTGGCGGAGGTCCAGCAGGCGGTGGACGACGGCAATGCGGCCGTCTCCAAGGCGGAGTCGGTACGGAAGTTCCGTATTCTGAGCTCCCAGTTCACCGAAGAGGCGGGACACATCACCCCCTCGCTGAAGCTGAAGCGCAATGTGGTGGCGAAGGACTTCGCCGACGAGGTCGAGGCGATCTACCGAGGCTGACCGCCGCCGCTGTTCGGCTCCCGGGTCCTCGGCGGGGATCCGGGAGCCCCGGACAGCCCTTGGCGTGGCCGTAGGCCCTGTCCGGTCGATCCTGCCGGGTGTCGGACACGGCCCAGGAGTTCAGAGAAGCGTCCGAAGCCTCTCGGCCAGCAGGTCCCAGCGCCACTTCTCCTCGACCCACTCCCGGCCGCGCTCCCCCATCCGCCGGCGCAGCTCGGAGTCGCCCAGCAGCGCGACGATCCGCTCGGCGGACTCCTCGGCGGAGCCGCCCCGGACCACCCAGCCCGTCTCTCCGTCGAGTACGGCGTCGGGGGCGCCGCCCGAGTCGCCCGCGACGACCGGCAGTCCGGTCGCCGACGCCTCCAGATACACCATTCCGAGACCCTCGACGTCCAAGCCTCCCCTTCGGGTACGGCAGGGCATCGCGAAGACATCCCCCGCACCGAAGTGGGCGGGCAGTTCCGCCCAGGGGACGGCGCCGGTGAAGCGTACGGAGCCCTCGACCCCGGTCGCGGCCGCGAGGCCCCGCAGCTCGTTCTCGTACGGGCCACCGCCCACGATCAGCAGCACGGCGTCGGGCACGCTCGCCAGGATGGCGGGCATCGCGCGGATCAGGGTGTCCTGCCCCTTGCGCGGCACGAGCCGGGATACGCACACCACGACCGGGCGACTGCTCAGCCCGAGGCGGCTGCGGACCACGTCCCCGCCCGAGGCCGGGTGGAAGGTCTTCTCGTCGACACCGGGCGGCAGTTGGACCATGCGCCCGGCGGCCTGGGGGGTCAGCGCGGCGGCGATGCGCGAGCGGGTGTACTCACCGAGATAGGTGATCGTGTCCGTGCCCTCGCCGATGCGGCGGAGCAGTTGCCGGGACGCGGGCAGCTGCGCCCAGCCCGCTTCATGGCCGTGCGTGGTGGCCACCAGCCGGCGCGCACCCGCCTTGCGCAGGGCGGGTGCCATCAGCCCGAGCGGCGCTGCCGCGCCGAACCACACCGACTCGCAGCCGTGCTCGCGCAGCAGCTGGGTCGCCCTTCGGGTGACGCGCGGGGTCGGCAGCAGCATCGTCGTACGGTCCCGTACGACGGTGAAGGGCTGCTCGGCGTCGAACGCGGCGGTCGCCTCGATGCCCTCGGGGCCCCGCTTCCAGGTGGAGGCGTAGACGACGAGCTGCCCGGGGTCCAGTCGCAGCGCCATGTTGTGCAGGAACGCCTGGATGCCGCCGGGCCTGGGCGGGAAGTCGTTGGTCACGATCAAGGTCTTGTGCATCGCTGCCGACAGTACCGAACGGCCCTGCCTGACCGCTCCGGCGAGCCCCCGCCCGGCATCATGGGCACCCCCAATCCCGGATGAAAGGGACGAGGTGCTCATGGCGGGCAGCGCAAGCGGCGGCGGCGCACGGCTCCCCCTCGCCGGGGGCGGCACACGGCTCCCCCTCCCCCGCGGCGGCACACGCCTCCCCGTCGCGGTGTGGCTCCTCACCAGGACCGCACTGCTGCTCTTCGTCCTCAGGGTCGTCACCTTCCCCGGCCCCGATGTCACCACCGATGTCTCGGTGATCTACCAGGGCTGGTACGAGGTGCTGCAGACCGGCACGTATCCGCTGGACGACGTCACCTGGCAGTACCCGCCCGCCGCCGCGCTCGCCATCCTCTCCCCCGCGCTGCTGCCCTTCCTCGGCTACGCCGCCGCCTTCTCCTTCCTCGCACTGCTCTGCGACGCGCTCGTCCTCGGGCTGCTGCGGTACGCGGGCGGGCGGCCCGGCAAGTCGCAGCGCGGCACCTGGGTGTGGGTCACGGGGGTGACGCTCCTCGGGCCGACCGCGTACGCCCGCTACGACCTGATGGTGACCGCCGTCGCCGTCGCCGCGCTGCTCGCGGGCGCGCGCCATCCACGCACGCTGGGCGCGCTGGCGGGTTTCGGCGCGCTGCTGAAGGTGTGGCCGCTGCTGCTGCTCGCGGGCACCCCGCGCGGCCGTGCCACCCGCCGCTCCTGGGCCACCGCCGCCGGGACGACGGCCGGGCTGACGCTGCTGCTCAACGCGTCGATGCCGGGCGCGCTGGCGTTCCTCACCTTCCAGCGCGACCGGGGCACGGAGATCGAGTCGCTGGGCGCGCTGGTCTTCCATGTCGCGCGCCACTTCGGCTGGCAGGGCGAGGTGCTGCTGAACTACGGCTCGGTGGAGTTCCTCGGCCCGTATGTCCCTCTCGTCTCCACGCTCGCCCTTGCCCTGACCGCTCTCGCCATGGGCTGGCTGGCGGTGTGGCGGCTGCGGGCGAAGAGGTTCGCGCCGAGCACGCCGTGCGACGCGGCCTTCGCCGCCGTGCTGCTGTTCACCACGACAAGCCGGGTGATCAGCCCCCAGTACATGATCTGGCTGGTGGGCCTGGCCGCCGCGTGCCTCGCCTTCCGGGGCAGCCGGATGGCGCTGCCCGCGTGGCTGGCGGTGGCCGCCACGGGGGTGACGATGCTGGAGTTTCCCGTCTGGTTCGCGCATGTGGTGGCGAGCGACCCGCTGGGCGTGCTGCTGCTGGCCGTACGCAACGGGTTGCTGGTCGCGGCGACGCTGACCGCCTGCGGGCGGCTGTGGCGCCAAACGGTGACCGAGCCCCGCCGCCGCGGGCTGCTGCCCGCTCGGCCGGCTCGCGACAACGCGCTGCTCTCCTCGTGAGCCTCACAGACGCCCGCTCCGGCGGTCGGGCCGAACCGACCGCCGAACCGACCGCCGAACCGCCTCAGCCGCCCAGCCGCTCGCGCAGATACTCCCGCCACCGCATCGTGAACTCCTCCGGCGTCGTCCCCAGCACATCGCTCATGGCCTTCTCCACCGCGCCCGCCCGGTGCTTCCCCTCTCCGACGGCCCGGTAGAACCCCGTCAGCCGCTCCTCGCCCCAGCGCGCGGCGATCAGCTCGCACGCCAGCCAGCCGCCCTCGTACGCCCGCGCCAGCCGGCCCGCGTCCCCCGCGAAGCCGAAGTCCTTGTCGTCCGGCAGCGTGGCCGGCACGTCACCGAGCCGTACCGCCCGCTGGAGTTCGGGGGCGATCCGGCCGGCCGTACTTCCCGTGCCGCGGTAGGCGACCCAGTCGGCGAAGCCCTCCGACAGCCACATCGGCGTGGCCGCCGACGTGTGGGCGCGGGTGGCCACATGGGTGGTCTCGTGGGTGAGCACGGTGTCCTGGCCGAAGGCGCCGAGTACCGCGTACGCCTGGGGGTTGACGATCACGCGGTCCGCGGGCGCCGTTCCCGGCGCCCCGGTCTCGCCGGTGGTGACCGCCGCGATCCCCCGGTATCCGGCCGCGGCCGCACCCAGCAGCGCCCCCATGGCGTCCAGCGATGCGGGGGCGAGGACGACCACGCGGCCCGCCCACTTCGAGGGCCAGGCGTCGGACACAGCGGGCACTGCGCGGTCGGCGGTCGCCGCGAGCGCGCGCAGCCGTACCGGGTCCTGGCCGACGCCGAGTACGAGGCTTCGCCCGCCCCGTACGACCTGGACGTCGCCCTGCTGCCAGAGCTGCTGTGCGCCGCCCCTGCCCGCGCGCTCGGCGGTCACGTACCACCGGCCGTCGCGTTCGCCGAGCTCCAGCGTGCGGGAGACGGTCACGGGCGCGGTGTCGTAGCCGGCGATCCGGTAGCGCAGTTCGGCCTGGGCGACGGCCCGCTTGCCCTGACGCCGCACATCCCCCAGCCGGTACTCCCAGGATTCCAGGGGTATGTCCGCGAGGTTCTGGAACTCCCTGCTCTGCGTCGCCCGCAGCTTCGCGGCCTCGGGGGCGAGGGCCGCGAGATAGGCGCTCCGGTCGTGGCCGAGCACGGCGGCGGCCCGCCCGTCCAGCGTCCGCCGGATGTCCCGCGCGGTGGTGTCGGACGCCTTTGGGGACGCGCAGCCGGATGCCAGCAGCGCCGCGGCGAGGCCGAGCCCCGCCGCGCACCGTATCGCCGCCGCTGTGCGCCTTTGACCAGCCATCCTGCCGATCGTACGGTCACACGCGGGTGACCGACGAGACCGGCATCATGCCGACCGGGTCGTAGCGCACCGGCGCGCCGGGATACGGGGCGTGCACCACCTGGCCGTTGCCCATGTACATCCCGATATGGCTGGCATCGCTGCGGTACGCCACGAGATCGCCGGGGCGCGCCTCCGCCAGGGAGACCTGCCTGCCCGCGTACCGCTGCGCCTGCGAGGTGCGCGGCAGCCCGACGCCCGCCTGCGCGTACGACCACTGCATCAGCCCCGAACAGTCGAAGCCGGAGGGCCCGTTGGCGCCCCACACATAGGGGCGGCCGACAGCACTGCGGGCCGCCATTGCCGCGGTCGCCGCACGAGCGGAGGCGGGGGCGAGGCCGGACAGTTCGGGCAGCGAGCCGCGGCCGGAGCGGGAGACCCGGTCGAAGGCCGCGCGGTCCTCGGAGGGCAGCGAGTTCAGCAGCCGCTGCGCCTCGGTGAGTTTGCGCTCGACAGTGCGCTTGTGGCGGGCGACTGCGGTCCGGCTGAGTTCCAGCTCGGCGAGGTCCCTTGTGGCCTCCTCGCGCTCCTGGCCGAGCTTGCGCCGCGCCCGCCGGAGATCCTCCAGGGCCCTCGTCTGCCGCTCGCTGATGCGGTCCAGGGTCGCGGCCTTGTCGAGGTAGCTGTCCGGGTCCTCGGAGAGCAGCAGGGCGAGCGCGGGGTCCATGCCGCCCGAGCGGTACTGGGCGCCCGCCACCGATCCGAGCGCTCCCCGCATCCGGTTGATGCGCTCCTGGCCGCGGGCCGCGCTGTCCTGCGCCTGCGCCACCTGCTCGCGCAGCCGCCCCACCCGTTCACCGGCCTTGTTGAAGTTCTCGGTGGCCTGCTCGGCCTCCTCGTACAGCCGGTCGACATTGGCCCGGGTCGCCTCCGTGGCGTCGCGCGGGTCCGCGCTCGCCGGTGCGGCGCCGAGGGCCGCAGCGGCCGTTGCCGCCGCGGCGGACAGGACGGTGACCCGGGCGCTCTGAGTGAGGCCGGACTGTGAGGGTCGGCGATGGGACGCCACGGGCCGCGCTCCCTTCCGCTGTACGAGGGATGTTGCGCGGCAGACAGTAGCCGTGCGAACACGGAGCGGCCAAAGACCGTGCCGGGCACGCAAAGTGACGCCCCGCCGGAGACCACAGGTCACCGGCGGGGCGCGACGTCAGCGGGAGTTGACCCAATTCGCCCGTTTGGGCGGGCGTGAACGACGGGTCGGCTGCGCTTCAGGGTGCGTCAGATGCGCACGCCGAACTGGAACGGCATGTTGTTGATCGACTCGTAGCGCACGCTGGCACCGGGCTTCGGGGCGTGCAGTACCTGGCCGTTGCCCGCGTAGAAGCCGACGTGGTGCTGGTCGCCGTAGAAGATGACCAGGTCGCCCTGCTGGAGTGCGCTCTGCGAGTAGATGCGGGTGCCGGCGTTGGCCTGCGACTGGGAGGTGCGCGGTATGGAGACACCGGCCTGCGCGTACGCCCAGGAGGTCAGCCCGGAGCAGTCGAAGGAGTTGGGACCGGAGGCGCCGTAGACGTACGGCGAACCGATCTTGCTCTGGGCCGCGGAGAACGCGGCGGACGCCCGCTGCGAGGCCGGAACCGCGTTGCCGAGGTCCGCACGCGAGCTGGCGCGGTTGGCGCGGGACTCGTCGGCGCTGAGCGCGGCGCGCTCCTGCGCGGTGAGCGAGTTCAGCAGCTTCTGCGCGGCGACCAGCTTGGTCTGGACTTCCTTCTTCTTCTCGCCGAGCTCCTTGCGGGTGTCCGCCAGGTCACCGAGCTTCGACTGGGCCTCCTTGCGCTGCTGCGCGAGGGTCCGCTGCTTGGCCTGGATCTCCGTCAGCGCCTCGGTCTGCTTGGCACCGAGCTGGTCCAGCGCGGAGGCCTTGTCCAGGTAGCTGTCCGGGTCGGCGGAGAGGAAGAGCTGTACGGCGGGGTCGATGCCGCCGGAGCGGTACTGGGCGCTCGCCACCGAACCGAGACCGTCGCGCAGGGTGTTGAGCTCGTCCTGACCGCGGGCGACCTTGTCCTGGAGCGCGTCGATCTGCTTGTCGAGCTTCGTCTGCTGCTCCTTGGCCCCGTTGTACTTCTCGGTGGCCTTCTCCGCCTCTTCGTAGAGCTTGTCGACCTTCTCCTTGACCTCGCTCTTGCTCGGCGCCGGGTCGGCCTGGGCGGCCTGGGAGGTCAGGGCTACGGCCGCGGCGGCGGTCGCGGTGAGCACGGTCACACGGGTGCGGCTCGGCTGCTTGGGTCGACGGTGGGACGCCACGAAGGCGAGCTCCTTCTTCCTCGAGCCGCCTACCGGGCTGTGGGGGGTTCAAGCCCCGGCGTCCGCACTTCAGGTCCCCCGGGGAAAAGGGACTGAACTGTACGAACTCGGCGGTTCCTTCGCTGTCACCCCGGATGGGCGATCAACCGCGCGAAGGTTCGAGGCCCGACCCTAGTGACCTTCTTGTGATCAGTTCAAATCCTGATGAGAAAAAAGTGCCTTGCCGCGCGCATTCTTTACACACACCACACGCGCAGTAGTGACCACTTGACACAACGTCCGTCAGAGAGAGCATCAATTCGGGCATTTGGCGCGGTAGTTATTAGACGCGCGAAAGCCGCTTCAGCAACAAAGCGGACGCGACCGGCCTGGCGCCCGCCTTCGCGACTCCGTCGGCGACCTCGCGGTCGGTGGAGACCACCACCACGGGCCTGCCCGGCGGCTCCGCACGGACCAGCTGACGGATCAGCTCGTCGGCCGTCACACCGGCCTTCGAGAACAGCACCCGCACCCCGCGCGGCGGTGCGAGCAGCACCGGCGCCGCCAGCTCCGCGCCGTCGAAGACACAGGTGATCTCGGCGCCGGTCTGCGCCGCGAGCACCGAGAGACCGCCGAGCAGCCGCAGCCGCTGCTTCTCCAACGGCATCGTCGGATAGCCGGTCTTGGTGACGTTGTAGCCGTCCACCACCAGATGTGCCTGGGGCAGTGCGAGCAGCTGGTCGAGCAGGGCAGGATCGGTCTCCGAAAGCGCACGGGCCGCGATGTCCTTGGGGGACATCCGGCCCGGCTCGACCGCGTCGACGGTGTCCGCGGGATGGATGCCCGCGGGCGGCAGCGCCAGCTCCCTGCGCAGCCCCTGAGCCGCGTCGAGCACCGTGTCGAGCAGCAGCCGCAGCCGCATGTCCTCGATCGAGCGACCCTCGCGGGCCGCCCGGCGGCCGGCCTCCACGGACGCCTCGGCCTCGCCGAGACGCGCCTTGAGCCGCCGGCTCTCGCTCTCGGCCGCCGACAGCTGGACCGCGGCCTCCGACCTGGTCGACTCGATCTCGGCGTCCCTGCGGCGCAGGGACGCCTCACCGCGCTTCACATCGCTCTGGGCGCTGCGCAGCTTGCGGCGCAGCGATTCGGCTTCCTTGCGGACCGTCTCCAGCTCCGTACGCAGCCGCTCGGTCTCGCTCTTGACCTGGCCGCGCGCCTCGCTGAGCTCCTCGCGCAGCCGCTCCAGCTCGCGCCTGCCCGCCTCGTCGGCGCGCTCGGCGTCGGCCCGCTGGGCCTCCTCGCCGGCGGCGGCGACGAGTTTCACCCATCCGGCGGGCCGCAGTACATAGGCGGCGGCCGCCACATCGACGGGATCGGCGGCCGCGGGGGGTGATCCGGCCTCCAGCGCCCCGGACAGTTCGGGCTGCGCCTGGCTGAGCCGCTCGCCGATGCGCTGCCGGAAGACCGGGTCGCTCTCCAGCGCGGCGGCCATCGCGTTGCCCGCGAACTTCGCGCGACGAGTCGGGGTGAATCGGGCGTACTGTCGCAGCTGCGCCGGGAGTTCGCCGACGGTCAGACCGCCGAAGGCGTCCGAGACCAGCGACACCACCCGGCGCCGTACGCCTTCGGGCAGCGGGCGGTCGAGCGCCTCGGCGGCGTCACCGGCCGCACCGGCCGGCTCCGCGCCGTTTGCAGGCTGCTCCACAATCCGTCACCCCACTACCCGTTCAGGGCCCTTCGGGCCGCTCCCTCAGGAACCGGCGCCCGGCCTGTCCACCAGCTCGATCTGGTCCACCGCGTTGCACCACCGGCAGCGCACCGACTCGATGGTCTCACTGACCACCTCGCGCTCCTCGACCTTCGGCTCTCCGGCCAGGTCCAGATGGACGTATTCGACGACCTTGGAGGAGCGGGTGACATCGAAGCGCGTGAGGTTGCCGCAGAGCGTGCAGCGCCAGCGGGTATCGGCCGTCGCTGGGGGAACCGTCGTCATCGTGCCGTCCTCTTTCGTCATGCGGATGCGGGTGCCGCTGTGCGCCGTCGAACTGCGGACGTACTGCCTGTAACCCTACGGCCTCGCGGGTACCCGATGACGCGGCGAGGCACTCTGTACCGGTCAGCCCCACTACGCCATGATCTGTCCATGATCGGTTGGTGGGGTGCGGTCCGTGGCGCGGCCTCGGGACCTGCGGTGACATACGGCACGATCGCCGTCTGCTGTGTGGCGTTCGTCCTCGGCCCCGTCTCGGGCCTCAACCCGGTGTACGGCACCGGTGACGCGCTGCTCACCGCGCAGAGCACGTATTTCGAGCGCTGGGGCGTGATCCCCGCCGAGCTGATGAGCAGCACCCCCGGCGCCCTTCTCACCCCCCTCACCGCCCTCTTCGTCCACGGCAGTTGGCTGCACCTGCTGGGCAACATGCTCTTTCTGTACGTCTTCGGCGCGATGGCCGAGGAACGGATGGGGCAGCTGGAGTTCGGCCTCTTCTATCTGGGCTGCGGCTATGTCGCGCTGCTCGCCTACGCGGCGGCCAATGCCGGCTCCGAGCAGACCCTGGTGGGCGCCTCAGGGGCGATCTCGGGCGTGCTCGGCGCCTTCCTCTACCTCTTCCCGAAGGCCCGGGTCACCAGTCTCTTCCCGTTCCTCTTCTTCCTGCCGCTGCGCTTCCCCGCCTGGATCGTGCTGATCTTCTGGTTCGTCCTGCAGTGGCTGGCGGCAAAGGGCGCGGGCAGCGGTCCGGGGGTCGCGTATCTCGCCCATCTGGTGGGGTTCGGGGCCGGCTTTCTCTACGCCTGGGGACGATTCCGGCAGGGGACTAGAGTGAAGGCCCAAGCAGCGGCCACCGAGGGAGAAAGCCAACCGTGATCACCGCGATCGTGCTCATCAAGACCAGCGTGGACCGCATCCCCGAGATCGCCGAGTCGATCGCGGCGCTGGACAGCGTCAGCGAGGTCTTCTCCGTGACCGGTACGTACGACCTGATCGCCATGGTGCGGGTGGCCAAGCACGACGACCTGGCGGATGTGATCCCCGGCTCGATCAGCAGGATCCCGGGCGTCGAGGGCACGGACACGCATGTGGCGTTCCGTACGTACTCGCAGCACGACCTCGAGGCGGCGTTCGCGATCGGCCTGGACGCCTAGCGCCTCCAGCGGGGGGTGCCGGGGTGCGGCTGGGCCGCACATTCAGCCCGTCCGGCGATTGAGGACACGCGCGCAGCGCATACGGAGGAACAGCGCCGCAGGCGCAGACGCACGCGCCGCACGGGGACCGGGGCCGGAGCCCCGGGGTCACACCGCCGGCACGCAGCGGCCGTCCTCCGTGCGGTAGTTCCACTTCGCGCCGTCGCTGACGAGCTCCTTGACCGCCCGTACGAAACGCTCCACGTGCTCGTCCGGAGTACCCGCCCCGAAACTGACCCGGATCGCGTTCAGCGAGGGCTCGCCCGGCTCCGCCTCCGGCGCGCCGCACTCGCCCGGGTCCTGCGAGTCGCTGCCCAGCAGGGTCCGCACCAGCGGGTGGGCGCAGAAGAGCCCGTCCCGTACACCGATGCCGTACTCCGCCGAGAGCGCGGCCGCGAAGTGCGAGCTGTTCCAGCCCTCGACGACGAAGGAGATGACGCCCACCCGCGGCGCGTCGTCCCCGAAGAGCGAGAGCACCTTGACCTGCTCCACCTCGGCGAGGCCCGCACGGACCGTGGCGACCAGCCGCTGCTCACGGGCGACCAGCGTGTCGAAGCCGGCCTCGGTGAGTGCCTTGCAGGCGGAGGCGATGGAGTACACACCGATGACGTTCGGCGATCCGGCCTCGTGGCGGGCGGCCGTGGTGTGCCAGTCGACGTCCACGCCGCCGTCCGTACGCCGGGCCACCTTGCGCGACGCGCCGCCGCCCGCGAGGTACGGCTCCGCCTCCTGCAGCCAGTCCGAACGGCCCGCCAGCACGCCCGAGCCGAACGGCGCGTACAGCTTGTGCCCGGAGAAGGCGACCCAGTCGACGTCCAACTCCTGTACGGAGACCGGGTGGTGGGGTGCCAGCTGGGCGGCGTCGAGCACGATCCGCGCGCCGTGGGCATGGGCCGCGGCCGCCAGCTCCTTCACCGGCCACAGCTCACCGGTGACATTGGACGCGCCGGTCACGCAGACCAGCGCCGGGCCGTGGACGTCCTGAGCAGATGCGGTACGGTCGGCGAGCGCGCGCTCCAGCGTGCCGACTGCCTCGGCCGGCGTACGCGGCGCGTTCAGGTACGTCACCCGGGCGTCGCGCCACGGCAGCAGCGAGGCATGGTGCTCGGTCTCGAAGACGAAGACCTGGCAGTCGGCGGGGAGCGCGGCCGCCAGCAGGTTCAGCGAGTCGGTGGTGGAGCGGGTGAAGACGACCTGGTCGCCGGCGCGGCAGTCGAGGAACTCGGCGACCGTCGTGCGGCTGTTCTCGAAGAGGTCGGTGGACAGCTGCGAGAGGTACCCGGCGCCGCGGTGCACGCTGCCGTAGTACGGGGCGTACGCGGCCACGTCGTCCCACACCCGCTGGAGGGCGGGGGCGCTCGCCGCGTAGTCGAGGGCGGCGTAGGTGACCTCGCCGCCGGTGACGAGCGGGACGGTCACATCGCGGCCGAGCACCGGCAGCGGCGCGGCACAGGCGGGCTCGGACTCGGAGGGGGCGACAGCGGTGGACGTGGCGGCGGCGTTCGGGCATGCGGACATGGCGGAATCTCCCGGCAGGAAGGCGGAATGGCTTCGAAGACCCGCACAACGGCCGAACGGCCGCTCTGTGTACGGGGATTGCCCTCAAAACGTCACGGCGATCGCCGCACGGAGGGTCTGCTGAAGAAGGGGCCGGTCAGCCCTATCGCATTCGCTTGCTCACGAGACTGCTCCCTTGAGGACCAGGACCCCAGGGCTTGCAGGGGTCCGCGCTTGCCGCAGACCTCGCTGCCTACGGCCTGGTCTTCACCCGGGGCACCCCGCCACGGACGGAGGGTTGCCGGACAGCGAGCCGGGGCCTTATCGCTGTCACTCATGACCTGCCGAGAAGTATGCCAGTTGATCGCGGGGGCGCAACCAGGTGTCCGGAATCCGGGACGGCGGAAGGGCCCGGCGGGCAGGCCGGACCCTTCCTCAACCCCTACGCGTTGCTGATGGCCACCCACCGCTCGAGCGCCGCCCTCGCCGCCCCCGAGTCGACCGAGTCCGCCGCCTTCGCCATCCCGGCCGAAATCTGCTCGGCGAGCGACCCCTCTCCCGGCGCGAGAGCGACAAGCGCCGCCGCCGAGTTGAGCAGCACCGCGTCCCGTACGGGCCCGGTCTCACCGGCGAGCAGCCGGCGCGCCACATCGGCGTTGTACGAGGCGTCCGCGCCCCGCAGGGCCTCCACCGGCACCAGATCGATGCCGATGTCCCGCGGGTCGAAGGCCTCTTCGCGCACGGCCCCGTCCCGTACCACCCACACCCGGGACGTCGCCGTCGTCGTCAGCTCGTCCAGGCCGTCGTCGCCCCGGAAGACCAGCGCCGACGAGCCTCGGTCGGCCAGCACTCCGGCCAGGATCGGCGCCATCCGGGCGTCCGCGACACCGGTGGCCTGGGCCTTCACCTTCGCCGGGTTGGTGAGCGGGCCGAGGAAGTTGAACGTGGTGCGGATGCCCAGCTCCTTGCGGGCCGCCGCCACATGCCGCAGCGCCGGGTGGAACTTCACCGCGAAGCAGAAGGTGATCCCGGCCTCGGCCGCGACCTCCACGACCCGCTGCGGGGTGAGCTCAAGATTGACGCCGAGCTTCTCCAGTACGTCCGAGGCACCGCTCGCCGACGACGCGGCGCGGTTTCCGTGCTTGACGACCTTCGCGCCCGTCCCCGCGACGACGATCGCGGACATCGTGGAGATGTTCACGGTCCTGGCACCGTCACCGCCGGTACCGACGATGTCGACGCTGGGGCCCGGCACCTCGATCAGATTGGCGTGCTCGTACATGGTCCGTACGAGGCCGGAGATCTCCTCGACCGTCTCGCCCTTGGCGCGCAGCGCGACAGCGAAACCGGCGATCTGCGCGTTCGTCGCCTCGCCGCTCAGGATGCGGTCCATGGCCCAGGCGGTGGCATCCGCGCTCTGGTCACGGTTCTCCAGGAGGGCGTTCAGCACACCGGGCCAGGAGAGGTCCGCCACGCTGTCGCCGCCAACCGGGGTCACAACGTTCATGGTCCACTCCTGGGTCCACAGCCGAATAGGGATGGGTCCACCCTATCCAGCCCCACGGACGGCGAAGAGCCCCGTCCATCGAATGGACGGGGCTCCCGCTGTGGCGATCCGTACAGATCAGTACAGGCGATCAGTGGTGGCCGGGGCCCTCGATGATCTCCTTGTACTCCTCGGTGGTCGGCTTGGGGATCTGGTTGCCCTCGCCGTAGTAGCTGTTGCTGAGCTTGGCCTTGAGCTTCTGCGCGCGGGTCACCTTGCGCTCGACACCGTTCTCGTCGACCGTCGGGCCGACCTCGGCCGGCTCGTACTGCTCGTGCGCCGTGAGCGTGTGCAGGGCACCCTGGCTGAGCGGCTCGTGGACCTCGACGAACTCACCGTGCGGCAGGCGCTTGATGATGCCGGACTCGCGTCCGTGCAGCACCTTGTCCCTGTCGCGCCGCTGCAGACCCAGGCAGATCCGCTTGGTGATGACGAAGGCGATGACCGGTCCGACGAAGAAGAAGATCCGGACGAACCAGGTGATCGCGTTGATCGAGAGGTGGAAGTGGGTGGCCCAGATGTCGTTTCCACCACCGATCAGCAGGACGAAGTACCAGGTCAGCCACGCCACACCGAAGGCGGTTCGGGTCGGGGCGTTGCGCGGGCGGTCCAGGATGTGGTGCTCGCGCTTGTCGCCGGTGACCCAGGACTCGATGAACGGATAGACCGCGATCGCCACCAGCACCAGCGGGAAGATGATCAGCGGGATGAACACACCCAGGACGAGTGTGTGCCCCCAGGCATTGATCTCCCAGCCGGGCATCACTCGGATCAGGCCCTCGGAGAAGCCCATGTACCAGTCGGGCTGGGCCCCGGTGGACACCTGGTCCGGACGGTACGGGCCGAGCGCCCAGATCGGGTTGATCGAGGCAACCGCCGAGACGACCGAGATGACACCGAAGACCAGGAAGAAGAAGCCTCCGGCCTTGGCCATGTAGATCGGCAGCAGGGGCATGCCGACGACGTTCTTGTTGGTCCGGCCGGGACCCGCGAACTGCGTGTGCTTGTGGTAGAAGACCAGGATCAGGTGCCCCACCAGCAAGCCCATCATGATGCCGGGCAGCAGCAGGATGTGGATCGAGTAGAACCTGGCCACGAACTCGCCGCCGGGGAACTCTCCGCCGAAGAGGAACATCGACAGATACGTGCCGACGACCGGCACCGACAGGATCGCGCCCTCCATGAAGCGGACACCCGTACCGGACAGTAGGTCGTCCGGGAGCGAGTAGCCGGTGAAGCCGGTGAACATGCCGAGCACCAGCAGCAGGAAGCCGAACAGCCAGTTGACCTCGCGCGGCTTGCGGAACGCGCCGGTGAAGAAGACGCGCATCATGTGGACGAGCATGCCCGCCACGAAGATCAGGGCCGCCCAGTGGTGGATCTGGCGGATCAGCAGACCGCCGCGTACGTCGAAGCTGATGTCCAGCGTCGAGGCGTACGCCTCCGACATCCGCACACCCTGCATCGGGATGTAGCTGCCGTGGTACTCCACCTCGTTCATCGACGGGTGGAAGAACAGCGTCAGATACACACCCGTGAGGATGATGATGATGAAGCTGTAGAGGCAGATCTCACCGAGCATGAAGGACCAGTGGTCCGGGAAGATCTTGCGCATATTGGCCTTGGCCAGGCCGTAGATCCCCAGCCGGCCGTCCGCCCAGTCGGCCACCCGCTCGCCGGCGGGCGCCTGGCGCTTGCCCGGCGCGCCGGCGCTTGATGGATTCGTTGGTGTAGTACTCATCCGCGCTCCCAGAAGGCAGGACCGACAGGCTCGTCGAAGTCGCCGAGCGCCTCGAGGTTGCCCTCAGCGTTCACGCCGATCCGCAGCTGCGGCAGGGGGTGACCGGCAGGGCCGAAGATGACGCGGGCGCCGTCGGCGAGGTCGAAGGTGGACTGGTGGCACGGGCAGAGCACGTGGTGCGTCTGCTGCTCGTAGAGGCCGATCGGGCAGCCGACGTGCGTACAGATCTTGGAGTACGCCACGATGCCCTCGTGCGACCACTCGAGTTCGCGCTGGTCCTTGATGTCGTCCGGCTGGATCCGGACGATCATCAGAGCCGCCTTGGCGATCTGCACCTGGAAGTCGTGCGCGTCCTCTTCGAGGCCCTCGGGCTTGGCGAAGGTCAGCGAACCGACGACGACGTCCTCGGGACGCAGCGGCTCATTGGTGTTCATGTTGATGAGCTGCTTGCCCTTGGCCCACAGCGTGCTGCGGAGCTTCTTCTCGGGCAGCGGACCCAGGTCGCGCAGCAGCACCACACCGGCGAGCGGCACCATGGCCAGCGCGCCGAACATGGTGTTGCGGATCAGCTTGCGCCGGCCGAAGCCGGACTCCTCGGCGCCGGCCGCGAAGTCGGCCATGACCTTGGCCCGGACCTCGGGCTCGGCCGCGATCGGGTGACGCTCGTCGGTGATCTCTTGATCGGACATCAGGGTGCGGGCCCAGTGGACCGCTCCCGCGCCGATGGCGAAGAGCGCGACCCCGAGGGTCATACCCAGCGAGAAGTTGAGCGCGCTGACGTTCCCGAACGGCCAGATGTAGACGATCTTGTCGACCGGGAAGGTCACGAACGAGGCGATGAAGGCGATCGTCGCCAGCATCGACAGCGTGAACATGAACGCGACCGTGCGCTCGGAGCGCCTGGCTGCCCGCTCGTCGATGTCCTGGATGCGCGGCTTGTGGACCGGCAGTCCCGGGTCGGCGAACGGGTCTTCGGCGACCTCTACCGCGGCGTGCGCGGCGCCCTGCTCAACAGGCAGGTTCTCTTCTGGAATCTCTTGGCTACTCATGACTTCTTGGCCTTAGCGGTGTGGGCCGCGACCCAGATGGCGACTGCGATCAGCGCACCCAGACCGAAGATCCAGCCGAACAGACCCTCACTGACGGGGCCGAGGCCGCCCAGGTTGAGTCCACCGGGGCTCTCGGCTTCCTCGCCGTTCACGGTCTGGATGTACGCGATGATGTCCTGCTTCTGCTTCTCCGGCATCGTGGTGTCGGGGAAGGACGGCATGTTCTGCGGGCCGGTCTGCATGGCCTCGTAGATGTGCTTGGGGTCCACGCCCTCAAGGCTCGGGGCGTACTTGCCGTTGGTCAGCGCACCGCCCTCACCGGTGAAGTTGTGACACCCGGCGCAGTTGGTACGGAACAGGTCGCCACCCTTGGCGATGTCCGCACCCTCGGGGCTGTACTGCTTCTCGGTCGGCACGATCGGGCCGGCGCCGAGGGAGGCGACGTACGCCGCGAGCTGGTCGATCTCACTCTGCGAGTAGATGACCTTCTTCTTCGGCACCTGCGCGCCGGGCTGCTGGGCCGGCATCCGGCCGGTGCCGACCTGGAAGTCGACAGCGGCGGAGCCCACGCCGACCAGGGACGGACCGTCAGAGGTTCCCTGACCGCCGGTTCCGTGGCAGCTTGCGCAGCCGACGGTGTAGAGCTTCTTGCCCTCCTCGATGGCGAGGGACTGGGCGGTCTCTTCGGCCTGCGCCTTGTCCGCGGGTGCGAACGCGGCGTACAGCCCCCCGGTGGCCGCCAGCGCGAGGAGTAGGACGACGACCGCCGCCAGCGGATGGCGTCGTCGTGCGGAGAGCTTTTTCACGGATTACCCCGGTGTCAGGATCTTCTGCGTCGATGCTTCTGGACTGTGTCTGCTTCAGGCAGCGAGTGCCCGCGCCGTTACTTGATCATGTAGATCGTGGCGAAGAGGCCGATCCAGACGACATCGACGAAGTGCCAGTAGTAGGACACGACGATGGCGGCGGTTGCCTGCTCGTGAGTGAATCTCCTGGCCGCGTACGTCCTGCCGAGAACCAGCAGGAAGGCAACGAGACCTCCCGTCACGTGCAGGCCGTGGAAGCCGGTGGTCAGGTAGAACGCCGAGCCGTATGCGTTGGAGGACAGCGAGAGACCGTCCGCCTTGACCAGCTCGGTGTACTCGAAGACCTGACCTCCGATGAAGATCGCACCCATCACGAACGTGAGCGTGAACCACGAGCGGAGCTTCTTCACGTCGCCCCGCTCCGCGGCGAAGACGCCGAGCTGGCAGGTGAGGGAGGAGAGCACCAGGATCGTGGTGTTCGTCGCCGAGAACGGGAAGTTCAGATGATCCGCCTGAGACTTCCAGAACTCGGCACCCGTCACCGATCGCAGGGTGAAGTACATCGCGAAGAGGGCCGCGAAGAACATCAGCTCGGAACTCAACCAGATGATGGTTCCGACGCTGGTGAGGTTCGGCCGATTGACCGACGGGTGCGCGTGCCCGGTTTCTACTGTCGTTGCTGTCGCCACGACCGACATTATGTCGGTCGCTTATCCCGCCCTCACCCCGGGGGGTGCCGTTCGGTGTGTCAGTGGGCCGTGTCCAGCCCGAACGGCCCATCGAAGCACTGTCCGAACCGCTGTTGACGAGGTGTGGGACGGAGTAGCATCCGTCCCATTCACGATGCGGTGCCGCCGTCGATTCGGAGGAACAATGCAGTCGAGCGCCACGGTCCTGGTCTACAGCGACGACGCCAACACTCGCGAGCAGGTGCGGCTGGCGGCCGGACGCAGGCCGGCCGCGGACGTACCGCCGGTCGAGTTCATCGAGTGCGCCACCCTCCCCGCCGTCCTGAAGCAGCTGGACGAGGGCGGCATCGATGTCTGCGTACTGGACGGCGAGACGGTCCCCGCGGGCGGTATGGGTGTCTGCCGGCAGATCAAGGACGAGATCTTCAACTGCCCGCCCGTGCTGCTGCTGATCGGCCGCCCGCAGGACGCCTGGCTGGCCACCTGGAGCCGTGCCGAGGCCGCGGTGACCCTCCCGGTCGACCCGGTGGAGTTCGCGGCCGCTCTGGCGTCCCTGCTGCGCGCCAGGCTCGCCATTCAGGCCTGAGACCACTCCCGGGCCCTGTCCTGGCCCAGGAGGTGTCAGACCTGGGGACGCAGCCGTGCCGCGTCGGCGGGGCTGCTGCCGTCCCTGGTGTCGGCGACCAGGGCACTGCCCTTGCGCCACTTGTCCCAGGCCAGGTTCCAGTCGCCGAAGCCGTTGCCGAACGGGTCCATCTCCTCGCCGATGCTGTTGACGACCTTGACGATGTCGCCCTGGCGCACGGTCCCGTAGAACCAGGCGGCGTTGCCGGTGGACATCCCCGTGCAGCCGTGGCTGACGTTGGCGTAACCCTGTGAGCCGACGGACCACGGCGCGGCGTGGACGTACTCACCGCTCCAGGTGACACGCGTCGCGTAGTAGACCGGCAGGTCGTAGGAGTCCGCGCTGCCCTCGGCGATGCCGATGCTGGTGCCGCGCATCCGTACGAAGTACTCCTTGCCGAGCACGACCTTGATTCCGTTCCGGGTGGAGAAGCCGGGCTTGCCCGTGGTCACCGGAATGGTATTGATCACTTCTCCGTTGCGCATGACCGTCATGGAGTGCGCGCCGGCGTCGGTGATGGCCTCGATACGGTCCCCGATGGTGAGCTTCAGCGGCTTCGAGGGGCCGCCGTAGAGCTTGCTGGCGACCTTGACGCCCTGGAGGTTGCTGATCGCGTTGACGGTCGCGCCCGCGGGCCAGTACTCCTTCGGGCGGTAGTGCAGCTTCGTGTCGTCCACCCAGTACCAGGTGCCCTCGACGGCGGGCGCTGACTCGACCTTGAGGGCGCGTTCCACAACGGCCCTGGCCGCCTTGTCCTTGACCGGGGCGCTGAGCTCCGCGGTGACGGGCTGCCCGACGCCGTACGTGCCCTTCTGCGGGCCGAACTTGACCGTGAGGAGCTCCTTGGATGGAGCGGTCTCGAAGGTCACCGTGCGGTTGCCCGGGTAGCCGTCCTCGTCCTCCGTGGAGATCCTGACGCTGTACTTCACACCGGCCGACAGGGGTGAAGTCGAGCGCCAGCGGGTGCCGTCGGCGGAGAGCTCACCGGCGAGGAAGTGGCCCGATTCGTCGGTGACGGTCACATCGGTGATCCGGCCGCCGCCGTCCTCGGCGGTGACCTCGAGAGGCTTGTCCGGGTCCGCCTTGGCGCTGCCCGACGGCGCGTTGAGGCCGACCTGGTCCGCGGCGTCGTACGGCGTCGCGGAGAGCGGATGGGTGTCGGAAGCACCGCACGCCGTCGCGACCGCCCCGAGGGACGCGACCAGCAGGGTGCAGCCGAGAACGTTGCGGATGCGTGGCGTGTGGTTCATAAGCACACGTTATGAAGATCTGTTGGTAGCGGCGCGCTGAGTGACTGCAAACGAGGGGCCCGGGTCCCCCTCAGGAGTGAGGGTGACCCGGGCCCGGCCGTGCGTTGCTGACGCTGTGTTACTGGTTCTGGTTCTCACCGCGGTAGTACTCGAACACCCAGCCGAAGAGGCCGACCAGGATCAGCGGCGCCGAGAAGTACAGCAGCCACCAGCCGATCGCGATCGCGAGGAAGGCGAGCGCACCACCGGTGGCCAGCGAGAGCGGCTGCCAGCTGTGCGGGGCGAAGAACCCCACCTCGCCGGCCTCGTCCGCGACGTCGGCCTCCTTGTCGTCCTGGGCCATGGCGTCCACTCGCCGGGCCGTGAAGGCCAGGTAGTAGCCGATCATGATGCTCAGGCCGAAGGCCAGGAACAGCGCCGTCGTACCGGCCGGCTCCTTCGACCAGACGCCATAGAGGATGGCGACGGCGAGGATGAAGACGCTCAGCCAGATGAACATCCTGCCTTGGATCTTCACTTGCCGTCCTCCTTGCCACCGGCGAGAGCCTGGGCGGCTCCGCCATGGTTCTCGAGCTGGTCGAGAGCCGCGATCTCAGGGTGGTGCAGATCGAACGCCGGGGATTCGGAACGGATCCGCGGCAGGGTGAGGAAGTTGTGCCGGGGCGGCGGGCACGACGTCGCCCATTCGAGCGAACGGCCGTAGCCCCACGGGTCGTCCACCTCGACCTTCTTGCCGTACTTCGCCGTCTTCCAGACGTTGTACATGAACGGCAGGATCGACAGGCCCAGCAGGAACGAGCTGATCGTCGAGATCGTGTTCAGAGTGGTGAAGCCGTCGGCGGCGAGGTAGTCCGCGTAACGACGCGGCATGCCCTCGGCACCCAGCCAGTGCTGCACCAGGAACGTGCCGTGGAAGCCGATGAACAGCGTCCAGAAGGTGATCTTGCCGAGGCGCTCGTCCAGCATCTTGCCCGTGAACTTCGGCCACCAGAAGTGGAAGCCGGCGAACATCGCGAACACCACGGTGCCGAAGACGACGTAGTGGAAGTGCGCGACGACGAAGTACGAGTCGGAGACGTGGAAGTCCATCGGGGGCGAGGCCAGGATGACGCCGGTCAGACCACCGAAGACGAAGGTGACCAGGAAGCCGATCGTCCAGAGCATCGGGGTCTCGAAGGACAGTGAGCCCTTCCACATGGTGCCGATCCAGTTGAAGAACTTCACACCGGTTGGCACCGCGATGAGGAACGTCATGAAGGAGAAGAACGGCAGTAGGACGCCGCCTGTGACGTACATGTGGTGCGCCCACACCGTCACGGACAGACCCGCGATCGAGATCGTCGCGGCCACCAGACCGATGTAGCCGAACATCGGCTTCCGGCTGAAGACCGGGATGATCTCGGAAATGATTCCGAAGAACGGCAAGGCGATGATGTACACCTCTGGATGGCCGAAGAACCAGAAGAGGTGTTGCCAGAGCAGAGCCCCGCCGTTGGCCGAGTCGAAGATATGCGCACCGAACTTGCGGTCCGCCTCCAGCGCGAAGAGCGCGGCGGCCAGCACCGGGAAGGCGAGCAGGACCAGCACACCGGTCAGCAGCACGTTCCACACGAAGATCGGCATCCGGAACATCGTCATGCCGGGAGCGCGCATGCAGATGATCGTGGTGATGAAGTTGACCGAGCCGAGGATCGTGCCGAAGCCGGAGAAGGCCAGACCCATGATCCACATGTCGGCGCCGATACCCGGCGAGCGGACCGCGTCCGACAGCGGGGAGTAGGCGAACCAGCCGAAGTCGGCCGCACCCTGCGGGGTGAGGAAGCCGGCCACCGCGATGATCGAGCCGAAGAGGTAGAGCCAGTACGCGAACATGTTCAGCCGCGGGAACGCCACGTCGGGCGCGCCGATCTGCAGCGGCATGATCCAGTTCGCGAACCCTGCGAACAGCGGCGTCGCGAACATCAGCAGCATGATCGTGCCGTGCATCGTGAACGCCTGGTTGAACTGCTCGTTCGACATGA
The DNA here is from genome assembly GCF_003054555.1 of Streptomyces lunaelactis. NCBI lineage: Bacteria > Bacillati > Actinomycetota > Actinomycetes > Kitasatosporales > Streptomycetaceae > Streptomyces > Streptomyces lunaelactis. Next base: position 2,348,994 of record NZ_CP026304.1, read on the forward strand.
TCTGCGTGCCGGGACGGGCGAGCTCGGCGCGCATGAAGAGCGCCATCACACCGCCGACGCAGAAGAACACGAACGACGTGATCAGGTACATCGTGCCGATGGTCTTGTGGTCAGTGGTGGTCAGCCACTTCACGACCACATTGCCCGGCTGCTTGCGCCGTACCGGCAGCTCGTTCTCGTACGAGTCGTCAGCTGCTGCGGCGGCACCCTGAGGTTCGTTGAGGATGCTCACAGTTTGTTCTTCTCCGCATTCCTGGCCGGGTCCGTCTGCTCAATGCCCGACGGGATGAAGCCGGTCTGCCCCTTCTCCGCCAGCTCCTTCAGGTGCTGCTGGTAGCGCTCCGGGGAGACCACCTTGACGTTGAAGAGCATCCGGGAGTGGTCGACGCCGCAGAGCTCGGCGCACTTGCCCATGAAGGTGCCCTCCCGGTTCGGAGTCACCTCGAAGGAGTTGGTGTGACCCGGGATGACGTCCTGCTTCATCAGGAAGGGGACCACCCAGAAGGAGTGGATGACGTCACGAGAGGTCAGGATGAACCGGACCTTCTCACCCTTGGGCAGCCAGAGAGTCGGACCCGGGTTTCCGGTCTGCGGATTCCGGGTTCCGGGGATACCGGCGTCGTAGACGCCTTCGGCACCCTCGGGGAACTGCTTCTGGAACTTGTCCGGGACGGCGTCGAGCTCCTTGGGGACCTCGGCGCCGGTCGTGGCGTCGCCGTCCAGGTTCTCGATGTAGTTGAAGCCCCAGCTCCACTGGTAGCCGACCACGTTGACCGTGTGGGCAGGCTTTTCGGAGAGGGAGAGGAGCTTCGACTCATCACGCGCCGTGAAGTAGAAGAGCACCGAAACAATGATGAGCGGAACCACGGTGTACAGGGCCTCGATGGGCATGTTGTACCGGGTCTGCGGAGGTACCTCCACCTTCGTGCGGCTGCGCCGGTGGAAGATGACACTCCAGATGATCAGACCCCACACCAGCACGCCCGTGGCGAGCGCTGCCGCCCACGAGCCCTGCCAGAGGGAGAGGATCCGAGGGGCCTCTTCCGTTACCGGGGTGGGCATTCCAAGGCGGGGGAAGTCCTCGTATGTGCAACCAGAGGCGGTCGCCAGGACCACGCCCACGGTCAGCACCTGGAGCAGCTTCCGCCGCATCGGGCGCCGCGACGAGCGGTCGGAGCCGTTGGGACTCACGTAGCGCCTTCCCGAGAGTCTCGGCCCGCGCGGCATGCCGCGGCCGTCTCGTGGTCGGTCGCCGGCCCTGACGCGGGCAGGGGTTTGGATGTTTATGCGGAGCAAACCCTACTGGACGCTATTTGGGGTCGCGCGGGGAGGGTGCCCAACGCGCCGCCCGACTCCCCGAAGGGGTGGAATCCCCCTGGAATCCCGGCCTCCGGCGGGCATCTGACGGGCCCTCCACCTGCGGGGGTTAGCGTTGAGGCGTGCCCTACTTCGACGTCGCGTCCTCCGCTCCCCTGCACCCGGTTGCCCGGCAGGCCCTGCAGGCCTCCCTCGACGAGGGCTGGGCCGATCCGGCCCGGCTCTACCGTGAGGGGCGGCGCGCCAGGCTGCTGTTGGACGCGGCGCGGGAGGCGGCCGCGGAGGCGGTGGGCTGCCGTCCGGACGAACTCGTCTTCACTCCTTCGGGGACGCGCGCGGTTCACCTCGGAATCTCCGGCGCGGCCGCGGGGCGTCGGCGTGTCGGGCGCCACCTGGTCGTTTCCGCGGTCGAACACTCCTCGGTGCTGCATGCGGCTGCCGCCCTGGGGGCGGCGGACGGCGGTGCGGCCGAGAGCGGTGCGGTTGGTCCGGCCCGTGCGGCCCAGGGCGGTGTGACCGAGGTGCCGGTGGACCGGGCCGGGGCGGTGTCCCCCGCCGCGTACGCCTCCGCCCTGCGCGAGGACACCGCGCTCGCCTGTCTGCAGTCCGCCAACCACGAAGTGGGTACCGAGCAGCCGGTGGCGCTGGTCGCCGAGGCCTGCCGGGCGGCCGGGGTGCCGCTGCTGGTGGACGCGGCGCAGTCGCTGGGCTGGGGCCCGGTGGAGGCCGACTGGTCACTGCTCACGGCAAGTGCGCACAAATGGGGCGGCCCCGCGGGGGTGGGGCTGCTCGCCGTACGGAAGGGCGTCCGGTTCGCCCCTCAAGGTCCCGTGGACGAGCGGGAGTCGGGGCGGACGGCCGGCTTCGAGAACATTCCGGCGATCGTGGCGGCGGCGGCGTCGCTGCGTGCGGTTCGGGCGGAGGCGGCGGACGAGGCGGTACGGCTGAGGGCCCTGGTGGACCACATCCGCGCCCGCGTCCCGGAGCTGGTCCCGGATGTGGAGGTGGTGGGCGATCCGGTGCGCCGGCTCCCCCATCTCGTCACCTTCTCCTGTCTCTATGTCGACGGAGAGACTCTGCTGCACGAGCTGGACCGGGCGGGTTTCTCCGTCTCGTCGGGTTCGTCGTGCACGAGCAGCACGCTGACGCCGAGCCATGTGCTGCGGGCGATGGGGGTGCTGTCGGAGGGGAACGTCCGCGTCTCGCTGCCGCTGGGTACGCCGGACGATGAGGTGGAGCGCTTCCTGGAGGTGCTGCCGGGGGTGGTCTCGGCGGTACGGGAACGCCTCGGCGCGCCCGTGAGCGTGACGGCTGCCGGGCAGGGGGCGTCGCTGGTGGTGGACGCGCTCGGGAAGCGGTGCCCAATTCCGGTGATCGAGCTGGCGAAGGTGATCGGGGATGTGCCGGTCGGGGGGACGGTGACGGTGCTGTCGGACGACGAGGCGGCGCGGCTGGACATTCCGGCGTGGTGCGAGATGCGGGGGCAGGAGTACGTGGGCGAGGAGCGGGCGGAGCGGGGGGTTGCGTACGTGGTCCGCCGCCTGGCGTGACCTTTCCCCTGCCCGCCCCTTCCCGTAACTGGGGGCAAGCCCCCAGACCCCGTACGGCACAATCAAGCCTCGCCGGCGATTGAGGCGCGGGGTCTGGGGCGGAGCCCCGGCAAGGGCGGTGGCCCCGGCTGCTTCAGGTGGGCACGGCTACTTCAGGTGAGCACGGCTACTTCAGGTGGGCACGGCTACTTCAGGTGGGCACGGACCTCCGACGCCGCCTCGTGGCCGTACGCCTTCGTGAACCGGTCCATGAAGTGCGCCCGCCGCAGCGTGTACTCCTGCGTGCCCACCGTCTCGATGACCAGCGTCGCCAGCATGCAGCCCACCTGAGCCGCCCGCTCCAGGCTCACACCCCAGGACAGGCCCGACAGGAAGCCCGCGCGGAACGCGTCGCCGACGCCGGTCGGGTCGACCTTGGCCTCCTCCTCCGCGCAGCCGACCTCGATCGGGTTCATACCGACGCCCTCGATGCGGACGCCGCGTGAGCCGAGCGTGGTGACCCGGTGGCCGACCTTGCCGAGGATCTCCACGTCGGTCCAGCCCGTCTTGGACTCGATGAGCCCCTTCTCGTACTCGTTGGAGAAGAGATAGGTGGCGCCGTCGAGGAGCGTACGGATGTCGTCGCCGCTCATCCGCGCGATCTGCTGCGAGAAGTCCGCGGCGAACGGGATGGAGCGGGTCTTGCACTCCTCGGTGTGGCGGAGCATCGCCTCGGGGTCGTCCGCGCCGATCAGGACGAGGTCGAGGCCGCCGACCCGCTCGGCGACGGACTGGAGCTCGATCTGGCGGGCCTCGCTCATCGCTCCGGTGTAGAAGGAGCCGATCTGGTTGTGGTCGGAGTCCGTCGTGCAGACGAAGCGCGCGGTGTGCAGGACCTCCGAGATACGGACGGAATCCGTGTCCACGCCGTGCCGGTCGAGCCAGGCGCGGTACTCCTCGAAGTCGGAGCCGGCGGCCCCGACCAGGATCGGCCCGGTGCCGAGCTGGCCCATGCCGAAGCAGATGTTCGCGCCGACACCGCCCCTGCGCACATCGAGGTTGTCGACCAGGAAGGAGAGGGAGACCGTGTGCAACTGGTCCGCGACCAGCTGGTCGGCGAAGCGGCCGGGGAAGGTCATGAGGTGGTCGGTGGCGATGGAGCCGGTGACTGCGATTCGCACGGCGAGGACGCTCCTGTGGCGGGGTGGCGTTGACAGTTCACGCTACCGGGTCGAGGTACGGGCGCTGAAGTGCGGAAACTACCCGATAGTAGCTCTTTTTTCGTGGACCTCCTCGTGCGTACGGTGCGGATATGACGAAGCACATCGCCCCGCGCGAGTCGCGAGAGTCCGAGTACAGCCTGGCCCAGCTGCGCGGTGACTGCGCGCGGATGGCTCCGCACTGGGTGGTGCCCGCGGCCGCCGCACCCGCGCGCGTGTCACCGTCCCGTATCCACGGTGTCGTGGTGCCGGCCGCCTCCGCCCGGCTGATCGACGCGATGTCCGAATACGGCGACTGAGGCGCGAAGAGGCGCACGGAGGGAACCGCACGCTCCCCCGCTCCGTCCCATCCGTGCCCCCTGCGGAAGGGGACATGAGACAAGGAGCGATGCGGTGAGCAGCACGGAGAACACTCACGACAGCCCCCGCCGCCGGCGTTCCCCGCTCGCCGTCGCCTCGGTGGCGGTGGCGGTGCTGGTCGCTGGTGGCGGTACGTACTTCGCGACCGCCGGTTTCGGAGGCGGCGGCGACGGCGCGGACGCCAGGAGCGGTGCGCCGGGTGGCGACGGCAATCCGCCCCCGCTCGCCCTCGACAGCAGCAAGGAGAGCGGGGGGCCGGGCAGCATCGCGCCCGGCGAGCCCGACCCGAACGGCGGGATCGTCTACCGGGCCGAGGGCAAGCTGCCGGACGGCCCGGACAAGGCCGCCGTCCACCGTACGAAGGGTGTGGTCACCGAGGCCGAGGTGACCCGGCTGGCGCAGGCGCTCGGCGTGGCGGGCACGCCGCGGCTGGACGGCGCGGCCTGGAAGACCGGGGCCGAGAAGGACGGCTCGGGTCCGATGCTCCAGGTCAACAAGCAGGCGCCGGGCACCTGGACGTTCGCCAGGTTCGGCGCTTCGCCGGGCGGTGACAACTGCCTGAAGGGCAAGGAGTGTCCGGCGCGCGGTGGGACGGCGAAGACCGGCGAGGGCCCGGCGGTGAGCGAGGAGGCCGCGAAGAAGGCCGCATCGCCCGTACTGAAGGCCGTCGGCCAGAGCGACGCCGATCTGGACGCGCGCCAACTGATGGGCGCGGTACGGGTCGTGAACGCCGATCCGTTGGTCGGCGGGCTGCCGACGTACGGCTGGACGACCGGGATCCAGGTCGGCGCGGACGGTCAAGTGGTCGGCGGCAGCGGGCAGTTGAAGAAGCCCGTGAAGAGTGACGAGTATCCGGTGCTCTCGGCCCAGGAGGCGCTGGCGCAGCTGAACAAGGCCGGTGAGGACGCGGGCCCGATCGGGATCGGCGGCTGCGCCACGGCGGTGCCGCTGGAGGGCGAGAAGAAGCCGGAGGGCGAGCAGAAGCCGGCCGCGCCGTGCGAGCCGAAGAGCAGGGCGACCGGTCCTGAGCGGCTGGCGGTCGGCAAGGCGGTCTTCGGGCTGGCCGCGCGGTACGTGGACGGGCAGCAGGCGCTCGTACCGTCGTGGCTGTTCGAGGTGGTGCCGCGGGGCGGCGCCCAGCCGTTCACGGTCACCCAGCTCGCGGTGGACCCGGAGTTCCTGGCGAAGAGCAGCCCGCCGGAGCAGAGCATCAAGCCGACCGAGCCGCCCACGGACCCGGCGGCGCCGTCCGAGCGGCGCATCCAGTCGTACACGGCGGACGGGAAGGTCCTGTCCGTGACGTTCTGGGGCGGGGTGTGCAGCAACTACGCGGCGACGGCGACCGAGAGCGGCAGTCAGGTGAAGGTGCGGATCTCCGAGACGAATCCGGACCCGAAGAGGGTCTGTATCGCCATCGCCAAGGAGCTGACGGAGAAGGTGACGCTGGAGCGGCCGCTGGGCGACCGCAAGGTCGTGGACGCGGCGACGGGCGAGGCCGTGCCGCGGAACTAGGGCCTCTCGTTTGGATCGTGCCGGGCTCGTACGACGAAGGCGGCGGTTCCGGAATCGGGACCGCCGCCTATCGTCTGGGCTCAGCTTTTAGCTGAAGGAGTCGCCGCACGCGCAGGACCCGGAGGCGTTCGGGTTGTCGATCGTGAAGCCCTGCTTCTCGATCGTGTCGACGAAGTCGATGGAGGCACCGCCCAGGTACGGGGCGCTCATCCGGTCGGTGACGACCTTGACGCCGCCGAAGTCCTTGACGACATCGCCGTCGAGCGAACGCTCGTCGAAGAACAGCTGGTAGCGCAGGCCCGAGCAGCCGCCGGGCTGAACGGCGACGCGCAGCGCCAGGTCGTCGCGGCCTTCCTGCTCCAGCAGGCCCTTGACCTTGGCCGCGGCGGCGTCGGACAGGAGGATGCCGTCGCTCACGGTGGTGGTCTCGTCCGATACGGACATCTGCTTCTCTCCCGGGTTGTACGGACACTGCTTGCCGACGATTGCAACCGGCGTGGCCGCGGATTCATTCCGGGCCGAGGACATGTCGTTCCCTTTCATGCTCGCACACCCGGCCACGAGGAGGCACTGGCCTGTGGACGGGGGTGCGTCACATAGACGCTATGGCCATCGTCAAAGTGACGTGAAGCAGTTATGATAGATAGCGTCAAACAGACGAGAAGGTCCCGCTGCAGAAAAGAGAGGGTGCGTGTCGTGACCACCGCCCAAGCCCGCCCGGAGCTCGACGTCCAGCCGACGCCGCTCGCCCTGCTGCTGCTCGGCCGCGAGGCCGACCCCAGGAGCGAGCGCGGCGTGGAGTGCCCCGGCGATCTGCCCTCCCCGTCCGACCCGGACCTGGTGGAGCGTGCTCGTGCAGCCAAGGAGAAGCTCGGGGACAAGGTCTTCGTCCTCGGGCACCACTACCAGCGCGACGAGGTCATCCAGTTCGCGGATGTCACCGGGGACTCCTTCAAACTGGCCAAGGACGCGGCCGCGCGTCCGGAGGCCGAGTACATCGTCTTCTGCGGTGTGCACTTCATGGCCGAGTCCGCGGACATTCTGACCTCGGACGACCAGAAGGTCGTGCTGCCCGACCTGGCGGCCGGCTGCTCGATGGCCGACATGGCGACGGCCGAGCAGGTCGCGGAGTGCTGGGACGTACTGACCGAGGCCGGCATAGCCGAGCAGGTCGTGCCCGTCTCGTACATGAACTCCTCCGCTGACATCAAGGCGTTCACCGGCAAGCACGGCGGGACGATCTGCACCTCGTCGAACGCGAAGCGCGCGCTGGACTGGGCCTTTGAGCAGGGCGAGAAGGTGCTGTTCCTGCCGGACCAGCACCTGGGGCGCAACACCGCGGTGCGGGAGATGGGGATGACGCTGGAGGACTGCGTCCTCTACAACCCCCACAAGCCGAACGGCGGGCTGACCGTCGAGCAGCTGCGCAACGCGAAGATGATCCTGTGGCGCGGGCACTGCTCGGTGCACGGTCGCTTCTCGCTGGACTCGGTCAACGACGTGCGGGAGCGGATTCCGGGCGTGAATGTGCTCGTCCACCCGGAGTGCAAGCACGAGGTCGTGGCGGCGGCGGACCATGTCGGCTCGACGGAGTACATCATCAAGACGCTGGAGGCGGCCCCGGCCGGCTCCAAGTGGGCGATCGGCACCGAGCTCAACCTGGTGCGCCGGGTCGCCGCGGCCCACCCCGACAAAGAGGTCGTCTTCCTCGACAAGACGGTCTGCTTCTGCTCGACGATGAACCGCATCGACCTGCCGCACCTGGTGTGGGCGCTGGAGTCCCTGGCCGAGGGGAATCTGGTCAACCGCATCGAGGTCGACAAGGAGACGGAGAGCTTCGCCAAGCTGGCGCTGGAGCGGATGCTGGCGCTCCCGTAGCCCTTGCGGGGGCCGGTACGACGAGAGGGCCCCAGCCACGGGGCCCTCTCGTCGTCAGGTCAGACCTGGGCCGGTTCCGGGACCGGGGACTCCGAAGTCGTCGCGCCGTCCTCCGGGGCGCCCGGCTTCGACGCCCTCTTCGCCGCCTTCTTCTTCGCGCGGCGCTCCTTGCGGAGTTCCACCATCGCGTACAGCGTCGGCACCAGCAGCAGCGTCAGCAGCGTCGACGTGATCAGGCCGCCGATCACCACCACCGCCAGCGGCTTGGCGATGAACCCGCCCTCGCCCGTGACCCCCAGAGCCATCGGGAGCAGCGCGAAGATCGTCGCCAGTGCCGTCATCAGGATCGGGCGCAGCCGGTGGCGGCCGCCCTCGATGACCGCTTCCACCACGCCCAGGCCCTGCGCCCGGTACTGGTTGATCAGGTCGATCAGCACGATCGCGTTGGTGACCACGATGCCGATGAGCATCAGCATGCCGATCATCGCCGGGACACCCATCGGCGTACCCGTCAGGATCAGCAGCCCGATCGCGCCCGTCGCCGCGAACGGGATGGAAACCAGCAGGATCAGCGGCTGGATCAGCGAGCGGAACGTCGCGACCAGCAGCATGAAGACGATCGCGATCGCCGCCAGCATCGCCAGGCCCAGCGCGGCGAAGGCCTCGTCCTGGTCCTCCGAGACGCCGCCGATGGTCGCGGTGGCACCCTCCGGGAGGTCCAGGGACTTGAGCTTGGTCTGCAGCGACGCGCTCACCGCGCCCGTGTTGTCCCCGGTCGGCTTCGCCGTGATCGTCGCGGCCCGCGAGCCGTCGATCCGGGTCATCGAGACCGGGCCCGGGACCAGCTCGACCTCGGCGATGTCGCCGAGCTTCACCGCGCCGAGGGACAGGTTCCGAAGCTCCGCGAGCGTCTTCGCCGGCTTCGCCGAGGTGATCACGACATCGCGCTCGCTGTCGTCCAGGATCGCCTTGCCCGATGGCGTGCCGCGCACCGCCTGGCCGACCGCCAGACCCAGTGTGGTCTCGTTGAAGCCCGCGTCCGCCGCCTTCGCGTTCGCCTTGACCGAGATCCGCGGGATGCTCTGCGCCAAGTCGCTCTGTACGTCGGTGACGTCGTCGAGCCCCGCCACCTCGGTCCGTACCTCCTCGGCCGCCTTCCGCAGCGTGTCCGCGTCGGACGCCTTCACCACGACGCTCAGGTCCTGGCTGCCGAAGCCGTCGCCGGCCGCGATCGTCGTTTCGCCGATGCCGTCGAGCTTGCCGAGCTCCGCGTCGATGCGGTCACGGGCCTTCTCGTACGACGACGCGTCCTTCAGGGTCAGCTGGTACGAGGCCTGGTTGGCACCCGTACCGCCGCCGAACGCCGCCATGAAGCCGGACGAGCCGACCGTGACCTGGTAGTCCTTGATCTCGTCGACTCCGTCGAGGACCTTCTCGACCTTCTTCGCGGCGGCGTCGGCCGCCTCCAGGCTGGTGCCGGGGGCCAGTTCCTGCTTGACGGACATGACCTCCTGCTCGCCCTGGTCGAAGAAGTTGGTCTTGAGCAGACCGGCCATGCCGAAGGTGCCGAAGAGGATCACGAGCGCCAGGACGACGCTGGTGATGCGGCGACGGGTCGCGAAGCGCAGTACGGGGACGTACATCCGCTGCAGCGGGCTGCGCGCCTCCTTCTCCTCCGCCTTGCGCCGGGCCTCGTCCGGGTCGATGCCCCGTACGTCCTTCGGGGCGCGCAGGAACCAGTACGACAGGACGGGGACGACGGTCAGCGAGACCAGCAGCGAGGCCAGCAGGGCCGCTGTGATGGTCAGCGAGAACGAGCCGAAGAGCTCACCGACCATGCCGCCCACCAGACCGATGGGCAGGAAGACGGCGACGGTGGTCAGCGTCGAGGACGTGACCGCGCCCGCCACCTCCTTCACCGCGGTGATGATCGCCGACTGGCGTTCCTCGCCGTAGCCGAGGTGCCGCTTGATGTTCTCCAGGACCACGATCGAGTCGTCGACGACCCGGCCGATCGCGATGGTCAGCGCGCCCAGCGTGAGCATGTTGAGCGACAGGTCGCGGGTCCACAGCACGATCAGCGCGAGGACGACCGAGAGCGGGATGGAGACCGCGGTGACCAGCGTGGACCGGAGCGAGGCCAGGAAGACGAGGATGATGACGACCGCGAAGAGCAGGCCGAGCGCGCCCTCGGTGGTGAGGCCGGAGATCGCCTTGGAGACGGCCGGGCCCTGGTCGGAGACGACGGTCAGCTCGGCGCCGGAGCCCAGGTCCTTGCGGAGCCCGGGCAGCTTGTCCCGGACCGCGTCGGAGATGGCGACGGCGCTGCCGTCGTTGTCCATGGTGGCGAGGACGGCGAGGCTGGGCTTGCCGTTCGTACGGGTGAGGGAGACGGCGGTCGACGGGGTCTGCTCGACCGTCGCGATGTCACCGAGGCGTACGGGCTTGCCCTTCGCGGGCGGAGCCGCCAGGACACGCAGGTCCTCGATCTGCTTCAGCGTGGTGAAGCCGCCGCCGACCTGGACCGTACGGCTCTTGCCGCCCTCCGCGAAGGAACCGGCCGGCATGGTCGCGCCGCCCGCCTTCAGCGTCTCGGCGAGCGCCATGGTGTTCAGGCCCGCTGCCGCGAGCTTCCTGTCGTCGGGGGTGACGGAGACCTGGAGGTCCTGGACGCCGTCGATGGAGACCTGGCCGACGCCGTCGATGTCCTCGATGGCCGGGACGACGGTGCGCTCCAGCTGGTCGGCGAGCGCCTGCTGGTCCCGGGCGGAGGTGACGGCGAGGACGACGGTCGGGATGTCGTCCGTCGAACCGGCGATGACCTGCGGGTCGACCTCGTCGGGCAGCTGGGTACGGGCGCGGTTCACGGCCTGCTGCACATCGGCGACGAGCTGCTTGGTGCCGTCCCCGTACTCGAAGCCGGCCATGATCACGGCGTTGCCCTCGCTCGCCGTGGACGTGATGCTCTTGATGCCGTCGACGGCCTTGAGGGTGCTCTCGAGCGGTTCGACGACCTGCTTCTCGACCACATCGGGGGACGCGCCCTGGTACGGGGCCAGCACCGACACCATCGGCAGTTCGATGGAGGGCAGCAGTTGCTGCTTGAGCTGGGGGATGGCGATCGCTCCGAAGACGATCGCGACGATCGACATCAGACCGATCAGGGCCCGTTGCGACAGGCTGAATCTGGACAGCCAGGACATGGGGTCTCTCTTCTGTGGCGTGAGCGGCAGGAAGGACGCGGAGGGGCAGTCGGCAGCCCACTCATACGATCAGCCATTCGAGAGGGCCCAACCGTAGACCCCAGGTCCAGTTCCTTATCTCGCGCATACCGCAGCTGGAGTACGCGGGTCGCCGGCTCACTCCACCCTTGGACGTACCAGGCCCGATTCGTATGCAATAACCACCAATTGGGCCCGGTCGCGGGCGCCCAGTTTCGCCATCGCCCGGTTCACATGGGTCTTGACGGTCAGCGGACTGACCTCGAGGCGCTCCGCGATCTCGTCGTTGGAGTGACCGCCTGCGACCAGGACGAGGACCTCGCGCTCGCGCACGGTGAGCGCGCCGAGCCGCTCGGAGCGCACCCGGTTCCGCGACTCGTCGTCAAAACCGCCGCCCTGCGCAAGGAACTTGGCGATCAGCCCTTTGGTCGCGACCGGGGACAGCAGCGCCTCACCCGCCGCGGCGATACGGATGGCGTTGAGTAGTTCGTCCGGTTCCGCACCCTTGCCGAGGAAGCCCGATGCGCCTGCCCGCAACGACTGCACGACGTACTCGTCCACCTCGAAAGTGGTGAGCATGACGACGCGTACATACGCGAGTTCGGGGTCGGCGCTGATCATGCGCGTCGCGGCGAGACCGTCCGTGCCCGGCATCCGGATGTCCATCAGGACGACATCGGGCTTGGCGGAACGGCTGAGGGCCACCGCCTCGGCGCCGTCCGCGGCCTCCGCGACGACCTCCATGTCGGGTTCGGAGTCCACCAGGACCCGGAACGCGCTGCGCAGCAGTGTCTGGTCGTCGGCCAGAAGCACCCTGATCGTCATCCGTCCTCCGCCGTCCGAGCCTTGAGGGGCAGTATCGCCTGCACGCGGAAGCCGCCGCCGTAGCGGGGGCCCACGGTGAGCCTGCCGCCGAGCGCGCCGACCCTCTCGCGCATGCCGAGCAGACCGTGACCGCCGCCGTCCGCCGGGCCTTCGGCCTCCGCGCCGTTGTCGAGCACGGTGACCTCCACGGTCGGGCCGACCCGTACCACGCTCACCTCGGCCTTCGCGTCCGTACCCGCGTGCTTCCGCACATTGGTCAGCGCCTCCTGGATGATCCGGTACGCCGCGAGGTCGACGGCCGCGGACAGCCGTACGCCGTCGTCCGCGCGGGCCACTTCGACCGGCAGACCGGCCTGCCGGAAGGTGGTGACCAGCTCGTCGAGGACATCGAGGCCGGGCGCCGGTTCGGTGGGGGCCTCCGGATCGCCGGACTGGCGGAGCAGCCCGACCGTGGCACGCAGTTCGTTCAGCGCGGAGCGGCTGGCCTCCCGCACATGGGCGAGGGCTTCCTTGGCCTGGTCGGGCCGCCGGTCCATGACATGCGCGGCGACACCCGCCTGGACGTTGACGAGGGCGATGTGGTGCGCGACCACATCGTGGAGATCGCGGGCGATCCGCAGCCGCTCCTCGGCGACCCGGCGGCGCGCCTCCTCCTCGCGGGTGCGCTCGGCGCGTTCGGCCCGCTCCCGTATGGCGTCGACGAAGGCGCGACGGCTGCGTACGGCATCGCCCGCGGCCGCCGCCATCCCCGTCCAGGCGAAGATGCCCAGGTTCTCCTGCGTGTACCAGGGCGTGGAGCCGAAGACCATCGCGGCGGCGGTCAGCACCCCCATGGTCAGCAGACCGACCCGCCAGGTGGTGGAGCGGTCGGTGCGGGAGGCGACGGTGTAGAGCGCGACCGCGGCGCTCATCGCGATCGGGGCGGGCGGCTCGCCCGCGACGAGCTCGACGACCGAGACCGCGGTGGTGAACACCAGCACGGCCATCGGGTTGCGGCGGCGGAAGACGAGGGCGCCGGCGACCAGGACCACCAGCACCACACTGCGCAGTTCGGGGGTACGGCCGCCGAACTCCGGACCGTGCCGCCCGTTCGGGTCGGCGAAGGAACCGACGAGCATGCAGACCAGGACGACCACGGCCAGCGCGCCGTCGAACGCCAGCGGATGCGCGCGCAGCCAGCGCTGGGTGCGGGCGAACCCGGTGGCGAGTGAGGTCACAACCAGCAACGGTACGGCGTGCCGCGACAGGGTCGTACACCCGCGGGCACAGCGGAAGACAGCAGAATGCCCCGCTCCGGATGATCGGAACGGGGCATCCCGGGTGTTGGAGTGCGAGCGGTCAGCCGGGGATGAGACCGTCGTCGCCGAGCATCTCCCGTACGTCCTCGAGGGTCGCGTCAGGAGCCGGCAGGATCAGCTCGGACGGCTCCAGGGAGTCGTCCGGCAGGGGCTCGCCGAGCTCGCGGACCTTTTCCAGAAGCGCGTGGAAAGTCCGGCGAAAGCCCGGGCCGTCACTGCTCTCCATCTCGGCCAGCAGCTCGTTGTCGAGCTTGTTGAGTTCGGCGAAGTGGCTGTCCGCCACCTTCAGCTGACCCTCCCCCATGATCCGTACGATCACGACGAGTCCCTACTGCTTGTCGAACTTGCTCGGGGTGTTCTGCTGCGGAGCGGCGTCCTGCTGGCCATTGCTGCCTTCGATCGCCTGCTGCGAGGAGCTCGGGCCGCCGGCGAGCTCGGCCTTCATCCGCTGCAGTTCCAGCTCTACATCAGTACCACCGGAGATGCGGTCCAGCTCGGCGGCGATATCGTCCTTCGCCATCCCGGACTGGTCGTCCAGGGCGCCGGAGGCCAGCAGCTCGTCGATCGCGCCGGCCCTCGCCTGCAGCTGCGCGGTCTTGTCCTCGGCCCGCTGGATCGCCAGGCCGACGTCGCCCATCTCCTCGGAGATGCCGGAGAAGGCCTCGCCGATCCGGGTCTGCGCCTGGGCCGCGGTGTAGGTGGCCTTGATGGTCTCCTTCTTCGTACGGAAGGCGTCGACCTTGGCCTGCAGCCGCTGGGCCGCGAGAGTGAGTTTCTCCTCCTCGCCCTGCAGCGTCTGGTGCTGCGTCTCGAGATCGCTGACCTGCTGCTGCAGAGAGGCGCGGCGGGACAGTGCCTCGCGGGCCAGGTCCTCACGGCCGAGCGCCAGCGCCTTGCGGCCCTGGTCCTCGAGCTTGGTGGACTGGCCCTGGAGCTGGTTGAGCTGCAGCTCGAGACGCTTGCGGGAGGTCGCCACATCGGCGACTCCACGGCGGACCTTCTGCAGCAGTTCGAGCTGCTTCTGGTACGAGTAATCGAGGGTCTCGCGCGGATCCTCGGCCCGGTCAAGGGCCTTGTTTGCCTTCGCGCGGAAGATCATCCCCATACGCTTCATGACACCGCTCATGGGCTTCGCGCGCCCCCTTCTGACGGACTCAGCTTCAGCACTCCAACAGAACCCACAGTACGGGCCCTGCATCCATTACCGCACTGTTCCAGCGCGGATGCGCTCCTCCCCAAGGACGACTGCCTACGCCTTTGATCCGGCGCAAGGAGTAGGTGGCCATCAGGGAAACCTCGGGCAACGTCCGCTCTGTCCGGCTAACGACCGGCTTCTGTCCCCTACAGACGCACGGCGTTGCGGGATCGTTCCCCGTGGGGGTGGGGTCCCTGCATTCCACCCCGTACCCTTGGGTTTTGTGTTCCGTAGCCGTGCGAAAGAAGAGAAGGCGCCCACCGGCAAGGTGACGGCCGACCTCTCCAAGCAGCCCCGCAGCCCCGAGGCCCCGAAGGGCCGCCCCACGCCCAAGCGGAGTGAGGCCCAGACCCAGCGCCGCCGTGCCTCTTCCAGTGCGCCGACCGACCGCAAGGAGGCCGCGAAGCGCCAGCGGGAGGCCCGCCGCACCGACATGGCCAGGCAGCGCCAGGCCCTGGCCAGTGGCGACGAGCGTTATCTGCCGGCCCGCGACAAGGGTCCGGTCCGCCGCTTTGTGCGCGACTTCGTCGACTCCCGCTTCTGCATCGCCGAGTTCTTCCTGCCGCTCGCCGTGGTCATCCTGGTGATGAGCATGGTCCGGATCGGCTCCCTGCAGAACATCGCACTGCTGCTCTGGCTCGGCGTCATCGTGCTGATCGTCGTTGACTCGATCGGTCTGACGATGCGCCTGAAGAAGCAGCTCAATGAGCGCTTCCCGGACGAGCCCAAGCGCGGCGCGGTCGCCTACGGCCTGATGCGTACGCTCCAGATGCGCCGACTGCGTCTGCCGAAGCCGCAGGTCAAGCGCGGAGAGCGGCCCTGACCACGAAGATCTCCGGTTTCGGAGGTGCTTCGGCCGACTGGCCGGCCGGGCTGGGCGGGCTGCGCAACACCGTCCGCCAGGAGCTTGTCGCCCGCCGGCTCGACGAGCAGATAGCCGGTCGCTACCCGGTCGGGCAGCGTCTGCGGATCCTCGATGTGGGGATGGGGCAGGGCACCCAGGCCCTGCGGCTTGCGCGGGCCGGACACACGGTGACCGGCCTGGAGTCCGACCCCGACATGCTGAAGGCGGCCCGCGAGTCGCTGGCCACCGAGCCGGCCGGGATCCGTGAGCGGGTCCGGCTGATCGAGGGCGACGGCCTGGAGACCGGGGTCCACTTCCTGCCCGGCAGCTTCGACGTGGTGCTCTGCCACGGAGTGCTGATGCATGTCCAGGAGCCGGACGCGATGCTCGCGGGCCTGGCCAGGATGCTGGCACCGGGTGGTCTGCTCTCCCTGCTCGTACGGAACGCGGACGCGCTGGCCATGCGGCCGGGTCTGGCCGGGGACTGGTCGGCCGCGCTGACCGCCTTCGACACCGATACGTACACCAACCGTCTCGGGCTTCCGGTCCGCGCGGACCGGCTCGAGGCGGTGACCGCGACGCTGGCGGGGATCGCCGCGCCGCTGCACGCCTGGTACGGGGTGCGGGTCTTCACCGACAACGTCCCCGACGAGACCGGGCTGCCCGCCGCGGACGAGCTGGAGCGGCTGCTGGCGGCGGAGGACCGCGCGGGGCGCACGGATCCGTACCGCGGTGTGGCCGCGCTGCTGCATCTGTGCGGCGTACGCGGCTGATTCAAGGCCCCCCGGCTCAGGTGCGCCGGGGGTTTGTGCGTCCTCACTGAAGTGACCACAGCAGAGGCCGCCGTAGCAGCCACCGCAGACCCTCCCGTCAGACTGCCCGCCCGCGAGACCTGGCGGGCGCTGTACCGGCACTTCCGCCCGCACCGCTGGGTCGTCGCGCTCGGCGCGTTCCTCGCACTGATCGGCGCCGCGACCGGGCTGGCTCAGCCGCTCGCGGCCAAGGCCCTCGTCGACCGGCTCGGCAGCGACGAGTCGATCACCGGGATTCTGCTGCTGCTCACCGCGCTGGTGGTGTTCGGCACGGCGATCGAGGCGGTCGGCTCGTACATCCTGGAACGCACCGCCGAGTCCGTCGTCCTCGCCGCCCGCCACAGCCTGATCGGGCGGCTGCTGCGGCTGCGGCTGCCGGAGGTGGAGCGCACTCAGCCGGGCGATCTGATGTCCCGGGTCACCTCGGACACCACCCTGCTGCGCGCGGTCACCACCCAGTCGATCGTCTCGGCGGCGACCGGCGGGCTCGCCTTCATCGCGACGATCGTGCTGATGGGCCTGATGGACGCGGTACTGCTCGGTGTCACGCTGGGCGTGATCGTGCTGATCGGTGGCGCCGTCGCGCTGGTGATGCCGAAGATCGCGCAGGCCACGCAGCGTTCGCAGATGGCGGTCGGCGAGATATCCACCGTGCTGGAGCGGGCCTTCGGAGCCTTCCGTACGGTCAAGGCCTCGGGCGCCGAGGAGCGCGAGACGACGGTCGTCGCGAAGGCGGCGCGGGAGGCGTGGCGGCACGGCGTACGGTCCGCGAAGTGGCAGTCCGTGGCCGGGTCCTCGATCGGTCTGGCCGTGCAGGTGTCGTTCCTCGCGGTGCTGGGGATCGGCGGGGCGCGGGTCGCCTCGGGGGCGATCTCCATCTCGTCGCTCATCGCCTTCCTGCTCTTTCTCTTCTATCTGATCGAACCGGTGTCGAAGCTGGTGGAGGCGGCCACCCAGTACCAGGTGGGCTCGGCCGCGATAGCGCGGATCGTGGAGGCCGAGCGGCTGGAGACGGAGACGCTGACGACGCCGTCGGGAAACGCGGGCACGGGGCCCGCGTCGGTGGTCTTCGAGGACGTCACCTTCCGCTACCGGGACGGTCTTCCGTACGTCCATCACGGCGTCTCCTTCGAGGTGCCGGGTGCCGGGATGACGGCGTTCGTCGGGCCTTCGGGCGCGGGCAAGACGACGGTCTTCGGGCTGATCGAGCGGTTCTACGAGGCGGACGGCGGCCGGATCACGGTCGACGGCAAGGACATCCGCGACTGGCCGCTGGCCGATCTGCGCGCCGCGATCGGCTATGTCGAGCAGGACGCGCCGGTGCTGGCGGGGACGCTGCGCGAGAACCTGGTCTTCGCAGCGCCGGACGCGAGCGAGGAGCAGATCCGGGACGTGCTCGTACGGGCCCGGCTCGACGTGCTCGTGGAGCGGCTGCCGGACGGCCTGGAGACGGTGGTCGGGCACCGCGGCTCCAAGCTCTCGGGCGGCGAGCGGCAACGGGTGGCGATCGCGCGTGCGCTGCTGCGGCGGCCCCGGCTGCTGCTCCTGGACGAAGCCACCTCGCAGCTGGACGCGGTCAACGAGATGGCGCTGCGCGATGTGGTCACGGAGGTGTCGCGGGAGGTGACGGTGCTGGTGGTGGCGCACCGGCTGTCGACGGTGACGCTGGCCGACCGGATCGTCGTGATGGACGCGGGGAAGGTACGGGCGGTGGGCACCCATGGCGAGCTGGTGGCGGGGGATCCGCTGTACGGGGAGCTGGCGGCGACACAGTTCCTGGCGTCGGCGCCGGGGGCCGCCTGACCGGCGGGGGGCCCCTAATCGGGGTGCGGTGCCTGGGGCGGGTGCCCGGGGTGCGGGTGCTGCTTGTTCCCTACCCGCCCCTTCCCGAAACCGGGGGGAGCCCCAGACCCCCTGCCGGGGGGAGGGACGTGGGGGCCGGCGCCCCCACACCCCCAGGACGCCGGCTCCGCGGCGCGCGTGGCCCGGCCCGGCCCCAGGAACGCCTGCGGACCCCGCCCCCCAGGCCCCCCGGCTACGCCTCGTTCGCGTGCAGGCTCATCGGGCCGTAGATCTTCGTCGCGTCCTCCGACAGGATCGCCTGGTCCGCGCCGCCCTCCAGCAAGTCCTTCCAGTACTCGCCGATCCACGACTCGGCGTCACCCTGCGTCGTGAACTCCTCCGGCTGCACCGCCGGCTGGACCTCCGTACCGTCCGACTTCTCGAACCGCCACACCCATGCCATGTGCGCCTCCCAGGTCCGCCAGTGATCTCTTTCCTGCCCGCAGCGTAGCCGGGCGCGCACACCCCGCGGTGACGCGAGAGGATCAGATGCGTGGAACTCACTCTGCTCGGCACCGGCGCCCCCTCCGGACTCCCCCGGCCCGACTGCCCCTGTGCCGTCTGCGCCGCCTCCCGCGGCGCCCTCGCCCGCGCCGCCACCGCGCTGCTCGTCGACGGTGCGCTGCTGCTCGACCTCACCCCCGGCGCCGCCATGGCCGCCGCCCGGTCCGGGCACTCCCTCGCCGGCGTCCGGCAGGTGCTGCTGACGCATCCGCACAACGGGCCCGCCGTGGACCTGCCCGCCGGGCTGCCCGCGGCCGGGCGGGTGCCGGACGGCCGGGAGTTGACGCTGATCAGCGGGCACCGGGTGCGGGCCGTGCCGATGGACCACCCGGGTACGGGGTACGAGGTCACATCGCTGGAGGGCGAGCGGCTCCTCTACCTGCCGCCCGGAGGGGCGCCCGCCGGTCTCGCCGAGGGCCTGGCCGCGTACGACACGGTCGTCGCCGATGTGGTGGGGCGCCCCGACGCCATCGTCCGGCTGCGCGCCGCCGGGGCGATCGGGTCGACCACCGACGTCATCGCCGTGCACATCGACCACGACGTGCCCGCCGGCCCGGAGCTGGCCCGGCGCCTCGCGGCCGCCGGCGCACGCGCGGTGCCCGACGGGACGACGCTGTACGTCGGTGAGCACCACGCCGTACCGGACGTGCCCCGCCGCACACTCGTCACCGGCGGGGCACGCTCCGGCAAGTCGCTGGAGGCCGAGCGCCGGCTGGAGACGTTCCCCGACGTGCTGTACGTCGCGACGGGCGGCCGCAGGGACGGCGACCCCGAGTGGGCCTCCCGCGTCGCGCTGCACCGCGATCGCCGCCCCGGCGCCTGGCGCACGGTCGAGACCTGCGATCTCGTACCGCTGCTCGCCCACGACGGACCGCCGCTGCTGATCGACTGCCTCTCGCTCTGGCTGACCGACGCGATGGACCGGGTGGACGCGTGGGACGACGCGAAGTGGGCGGCGGACGGCGAGCGCGAGCTGCACGCGCGCGTGGCCGAGCTGGTCGCGGCCGTACGGGAGACGTCGCGCACTGTTGTGGCGGTGACCAACGAGGTCGGCTCCGGCGTCGTCCCCGCCACCCCCTCCGGGCGGCGATTCCGAGATGAACTGGGCCGCCTCAACGCCGCCTTCGCCGCCGAGTGCGAGCACGTCCTGCTCGTCGTCGCCGGCCAGGTCCTCGTGCTGCGCGGCTGACGGGCCACTGCCCGGCCCGGACACCGCTGCCGGTACTGTTCCGCGAATGAGCAGGCTGAATCTCGATGACTTCTCCGATCTGATCGAGCGCCCCGACAGCGGTACCCGGCGTGACGCCGAAGAGCGCCGGGAGCGGCTGATCGTCCCGCCCGGTTCTCTCGGCCGTCTGGACGAGCTGGCCGAGTGGCTCTCCGCCGCGCAGGCCTCCGTACCGGTCAAGGCCATCGAGCAGCCGCGTGTGGTGCTGTTCGCCGGTGATCACGGGGTCGCCGAACTGGGCGTCTCCGGCCGGGAGTCGGGCTCCACGCACGAGCTCGTGCGTGCCGTGCTGGAGGGCGCGAGTCCCGTCGCCGTACTGGCCCGCCGGATGGGCGTGCCGGTGCGGGTCGTCGACGCGGGTCTGGACTGCGATCCGGAGCTGCTGCCCGAGACGGTCGTACGTCGCCGGGTGCGGCGCGGCAGCGGCCGTATCGACGTCGGGGACGCGCTGACGGTCGAGGAGGCCGAGCAGGCCGTACGCCTCGGCATGGCGATCGCCGACGAGGAGGCCGACTCCGGCACCGACCTGATCGTGCTCGGCGATCTGAGCGTCGGCGGCACCACGCCCGCCTCGACGCTCATCGCCGCGCTGTGCGGCACGGATGCCTCGGTGGTCACCGGCCGCGGCGGCGCGGGCATCGACGATCTGGCGTGGATGCGCAAGTGCGCGGCGATCCGCGACGCGCTGCGGCGCGCCCGGCCGGTGCTCGGCGATCAGCTGGAGCTGCTGGCCGCGGTGGGCGGCGCGGATCTGGCGGCGACGACCGGATTCCTGCTGCAGAGCGCCGTACGGCGGATGCCGGTGATCCTCGACGGGGTCGTGTCCGCGGCGTGTGCGCTGGTCGGTCAGCGGGCCGCGTTCCGCGCGCCGGACTGGTGGCTCGCGGGCCAGGTGAGCGGCGAACCGGCGCAGACGAAGGCACTGGACCGCATGGCGCTCAACCCGCTGCTCGATCATGGCGTCACTGTGGGGGAAGGAACCGGGGCATTGCTCGCACTCCCCCTCGTGCAGGCGGCTGCCGCGCTCGCGGCCGAACTGCCGGAACGTACGGAGCCGGTGAAGCCGGAAGAGGCGGCGGTTCCGGTGGAGAGCGATACGGACTGACGCGCGGACGCGGCCGCCACCGACCAAGCGGTGCCGGGGAAGTGCGGGTGACGCCGCCCGCATTTCCCCGGGACCGCTTCAGGCCGCAGCCTCGCCCATTTCGAGACGTGATGCCCCATATCATCGCGTTTCATGGGAGAGGTCCTTTTGTCCATCGACGAGGCGAGCCCGCAAACAGTCCGCGGCGCCGATCGGAGTACGAGCCGAGGCACCGTCCGCTCGCGGCGCAGTGCGGCGTTCGCCGTCTGGTATCTGCGCGCCGTGACGTTCATCAACTTCCTGAGTGCCGTCTGGGTCTCCCTGGGCCAGGATCTTCGGCGGCACAACATCGATGACTACTTCACGCCGTACCTGCTCACCGCGGGCTTCGCCTCCGGGGCCTTCACGCTCTTCCTGGCGATCACCATGCGCCGCCGCAAGCGGGCCGCCTGGATCCTCAATCTCGTCCTCGGCGGACTCTTCCTGCTGCTCTTCGCCCTCGCGATCGGCGTCGACCCGGAGATCCGTGAGCACGCGCAGAACTGGATCTCACTCGCCCTGACCGCCGCCTTCGTCCTCGCTCTGGTCCTCGGCCGACGGGAGTTCTACGCGAAGGGCGACCGCGCCAACCCGCGGCTTGCCGCCGTCGTCGCGGTCGGCGGACTGCTGGTCACCTCGCTGCTCGCCGCGATACTCGTCACGGTCACCAACACCTCGGCCGGCGAGTCCACCTTCCTGGAGCGCTGGCGCTACGGCCTGATGCGGCTGGTCTCGCTCGCCGCCGACGACTCCCCCTTCGCCGGGATCAGTACGCCCGGCTGGGTGAACGTCACCATCAACGCCCTCTCCACGCTGCTGCTGCTCGGCGTGCTGTACGCGGCCTTCCGCTCCCGTCGCGCCGTCGACGCGCTCACCGAGGACGACGAGCGGAGGCTGCGCGTACTGCTGGAGCGGTACGGCGAGCGGGACTCGCTCGGCTACTTCTCGCTGCGCCGCGAGAAGAGCGTCGTCTGGTCCCCCACCGGCAAGGCCGCCGTCGTCTACCGGGTGGTGGGCGGTGTATCGCTCGCCTCGGGCGACCCGATCGGCGACCCGGAGGCCTGGCCCGGCGCGATCGGCCCCTGGCTGGACGAGGCTCGCGAACACGGCTGGATCCCGGCGGTGATGGGGGCGAGCGAGGATGCCGGGACGATCTACGCGCGGCACGGCCTGGACGCCCTGGAGCTGGGCGACGAGGCGATCGTCGAGACCGACGAGTTCACCCTGGAGGGCCGCGCGATGCGGACCGTGCGCCAGGCCTACAACCGGGTCAGGCGCGCCGGGTACGAGGTGCGGATCCGCCGTCACGAGGACATCCCGGCCGACGAGATGGCCGTACTGCTGGGGCGCGCCGACGACTGGCGCGACGGCGCCACCGAGCGCGGCTTCTCGATGGCGCTGGGGCGGCTCGGCGATCCGGGCGACGGCCGCTGCGTGATGCTCGAGTGCACCGACGGCCAGGGCGAGTTGCGGGCGGTGCTGAGCTTTGTGCCGTGGGGGCCCGAGGGGCTCTCGCTCGATCTGATGCGGCGTGACCGGGACTCCGAGAACGGCCTGATGGAGTTCATGGTCATCGAACTCCTGCAGGGCGCGAAAGAGACCGGGATCACGCAGGTGTCGTTGAACTTCGCGATGTTCAGGTCGGTCTTCGAACGTGGCTCGAAGCTCGGCGCCGGTCCGGTGCTGAGGCTGTGGCGCTCGCTCCTCAGCTTCTTCTCCCGCTGGTGGCAGATCGAGTCGCTGTACCGCGCCAACGCCAAGTACCGACCTATCTGGGAGCCCCGTTTCATGCTCTTCGAAAAGAGCGCCGACCTGCTGCGCATCGGCCTGGCGGCAGGCCGCGCCGAGGGCTTTCTGGAGGCGCCCGGACTGCCCAAGTGGCTGCACCGCAGACATCTGGAGACCAGGCGTTGAACACGGTGAGCGCCTTCGCGCGCCGCGAGTGGGGACCGCTGTACGTGACCCTGCGGGGGGCGCTCGTCACCAAGCGGTGGCGGGCCGTCCCCATGACGCTCGGAGCGGTCTGTCTGACGGCGTTCTTCCAACTGCTGCAGAACCAGTCCTGGGGCCACGGTTTCGTCCGCGCCATCGGCTTCGTGAAGGCCGACGATCCGCTCTGGCTCGCGCTGCTGCGTACCCCGCTCTCGCTGTTCGTACCGGCGCTGGATCTGCCGGTGTGGGGTGCGCTGGTGCAGGTCCTGCTGGTGTTCGGGATCGCGGAGATCTGTCTGGGCGCGTGGCGGACGCTGGTGATCGCGTACGTCTCGACGCTCGCCGGTACGACGTACGCCCGCATCGGTATCGCGCTCGGCCCGGACGGCTTCTTCGGGCTGCCGGCCTCGGACGCGCAGGTCGTCGACACAGGGCCGTCGGCGGCGGTCGTCGGCCTCGCGGTCTTCGTCTGCCGGCGCTACCGGTCCTGGTTCACGGCGACGCTGGTGATCCTCGCGATGATCGGCGAGGTGCTCGTCAAGAACAACCTCGCGGGCAAGGAACATCTGGCGGCGATCGCGGCGGTGCTTGTCGTGTGCGCTCTCTCGTCGCTGCGGCGACGGCAACGGCGGCGGGTCAGACGTCAGGGCTTGGCCGTCGGCAGCCGGTCGGGCGCCCCGCCGATCAAGTCCTGAAACTTGCGGCGCGGCCGGTCCCAGCGGCGGTCGTGGCGGTAGGAGCGCAGCCGGGACTTGGCGCGGGCCTTGGGCCGGTTGCGGTAGAAGCGGCGGGACCACGAGGAGCCCGGCCGGGCCAGCCGCAGCGCCCCGAAGATCGCCACGAACGGCACCAGAACACTGATGAGAGCCATCCGCGGCTTGCCCTTGAAGAGCGTGATGAGGACGAGCAGGAAGTTGATCAACAGGGTCAGGATCAGCGAGGCGCGGTCCTGGCGTTCGTCGGGGGTCATTTCGTTGACGCCGAGCGGCGCGAAGCCGCTGAGGACCAGCAGCGCGAGGGCCGCGGCCAGCACGACGACCTCCACGCTCTGCCGGCCCTGCTCGGTCCAGTAGACGTCGTCGAGATGCAGGACGAGCGCGAACTCGTCGAGCAGGAGGCCCGCTCCCATCCCGAAGATGATCGCGCAGACCGCCGCGGCCGCCCCGTGCCGGGCACTGCCCACCGCCCCGAAGCCGCCGATGACGGTCAGGATGACGCCGGGGACCACATGGTGAATGTGCATGCCGCCCGGCGTGATGTTCTTGAACGGCCCTCTTCCCGCCCTGATCAGCCGGGTGACCGTACGGGTGATCAGAAAGGTGAGGATGAAGGAGGTCAGCGCGAGGAGCATCGGGAGCTTCCCCGGCTCGATGATGTTGCGATAAAACCAGTGACCCATGCCACCCGCTCCCGATTCGCACGTTATGCGCAATTTACCGTCAGTCGGGCCGGGCTACCCTTCGCGCGATGATTCCTCAGGACGGCATACGTTTCGTCTTCGGCACCCTGACCGCACTCCCGGTCCGCGTCACGCGCTGGGACCGTGAGGCGGCACGCGCCGGAATGCTGTGCGCGCCGCTGGCCGGGCTGGTCGTGGGCCTGTTCGCGGCGGCCCTGGGCGGAGTGCTCCTGCTGCTGGGTTCCGGCCCACTGCTCGCCGCGGTGGCCACGGCCGCCGTCCCCGCCGCCCTCACCCGCGGCCTTCATCTGGACGGCCTCGCCGACACGGCCGACGGTCTGGGAAGCGGCAAGCCCGCCGAGGACGCCCTGCGCATCATGAAGCAGTCGGACATCGGGCCGTTCGGGGTCATCACGCTGCTGTTCGTGCTGCTCGCGCAGGTCGCCGCGCTGACCGAGCTGTACGGGCAGGGCTGGGCGCAGGGCGCGGTCGGCGCCGCGGTCTCCGGTGTCACCGCCCGACTCGCCCTCACCCTCGCCTCCCGCACCGGAGTCCCGGCGGCCCGCCCCGAAGGCCTCGGCGCGGCGGTCGCGGGGGTCGTTCCGGTCCGCGCCGGGCTGGCCGTCGCGGCTCTGGTCACCGGGGTCTGCTCGGCGGCGGGCGCGCTCCTCGGCGGATACGGCGGCGTACTGCACCAGGCACTGGCGGTCCTGGCCGGTCTGGGCGCGGCCCAACTCCTGCTGCGTCACTGCGTACGCCGCTTCGGCGGGGTGACGGGGGATGTGTTCGGCGCGCTGGCCGAGGCCGCGGCGACGGCTTCGCTCATCGCGCTCGTGCTCGGCTAGGCCTGGCGGGACCTAGCAGGCCTGCCGCCAGACCCCCAGTTCGTACTTCTTCAGCATCGAGCTGAGCTTCAGGCTGCGGGCCCGGGGGCAGAACTCCGCGGTCTTCAACTCGTACTCGACATGGAAGACCGCCTTGCCCGCCTCGATGAACGGGGTCATCTCCTCGCACTCGTCGTACTCGGCGCACTGTTCGTTGACCGCGAAGTCGAAGTCGCCCACCAGCTGCGGGATCTGGTCGAGGTCGTTCTTCAGGCCGACGGCCATGCCCCGGTCGTGGGCGAGGCGCGCGATCAGACGGTTGTAGCGGAGCTGGTCGGCGGCGGTGATGCGGAAGCCGGTGGGGTTGGCGTACGCGTCCATGTTGTCGGGCTCGACCGCGTCGAAGCCCTTGGCCCGGCACATGTCGATGCGTTCGGCCATCAGGGGTTCGAGGATGTCGGTTCGGCGGATGTCGAGCCAGCGCTCGCCCTCCCAGCCGTTGCCGCGGCCGAGGAGCGCCTTGGGGAACTTCGCGGCGTCGGGGCGGAAGTCCTCCCAGGCGCCGGTGGAGAGATAGCAGATGACCTTGCGCCCCCGGCGGTGCAGATCGTCGACGGCGGACTTCGGGTGGTTGAAGCCGTCGATGTCGTACACCGGTACGTCCACGGTCGGGTCGAGCCGGCCGCTGAGCTGCCACTGCCAGGCCACTCCCGGCTCCGGCAGCCAGCGCTCGGCGGACGGCCTCGGATCCGTCTGGTCCGGCGCCTCGTGCGGCTCGTTCCGCTCCGGGGCGGTGCAGCCCGCCAGTACGAGCAGGAGCAGCGCGAGCAGCAGGGGGACACGTCTCACCGGGCGGGCTCCAGGGCGTGGGGAAGGGTGCCCCAGGGGTGCGCCCCGGTACCGGGGACCAGACAGTGGACGGCCGCGGCGGCGCGGGCGTTGGGCGGGGCGGCGTAGATGAGATGGCAGAAGCGTTCGGGCGGGTGGGCAGCGGTCCAGAGCGGGAGGACGAGGTCGCGGTAGGTGTCCCAGGGGCCCTCGAACGTGACCAGCAGCTCGGCGAGTTGAGCATAGCCGGGGTCGGGGTGGACGCCGTGGTTGAGGACGAGGGTGCGGGCGCCGGCCGCGCGGGCGGCGACGGTGAGGCGGCGGTAGTGGGGCAGCGCGCCGGGTTCCGCGGACACCTGGTCGAGGAAGGCCCCGTCCGCGCCGTACCAGTCACGGTGGCGCAGCAGATCGTGCACGACGGCGGAGTGCGGGCGGCGGGCGTAGTCGGTGTCGGCGTAGCCGAGGACGCGCACCCCGGCGGCGCGCAGCCGCTCCGCGACCGCCGCGAAGGCCGGATCGGGGGCGGTGCCGGGGCCGTCGGCCGGGTTGAGCACCACGCCGTAGAGCCGGGGCGCTGCGGCGACGACGGCGTCCCAGGCGTCGGGGCGCTCGGCGGGGTGCTCGTAGTAGGGCACCAGCAGGGTCTTCACGGAAGGCTTCCTCCGTCGCGGTGGGCGGTCGCACGGCCCAGCAGACCACAGACCCGGGCGGCCGGCAGCACCGCCGTGACAGCCGCGCTGCCGAGGCCGACGAGACGGGGGCTGCCCGTCCCGGTAGGGGCGAGACCGCGGTGCGACCGCACGACATCTGGTCGGCGGCGGGCTCAGGCGGGGAGCCTGAGCGTGACCGCCGACTGGAGCAGCTCCGGTGATGTCCAGGCCGAGCGCGCTCCCGCGTACGCGGCCCCGAACACGGCGGTGCCCAGGAAGAGTTGCTTCACGCGCACCGTCCGGTACGGCACCCCGGTGTCCTTCAGCTCCGCGACGATCGCGCCGACCGCGCCGCCTCCGTCGTCGACGACGAGCACGGTCAGATCGATGCGCGGCGCGGGCGCCGCGGCGGCTGCCCCCGCCGCCGGTACGGCCGTGGCCGGCATTCCGGCGGCCAGTGCCACCGCGGCCGCCCTGCCCGCGCGCAGTCCGTGGAACCCCATGGTTTCCCCCCTCGCACGAAGCCCCGGCACCCGGAAAATGCGGAGGACCTGTGCAGATGACGCAAAGAAGCCCCTCGCCCCCTTGCCCGAATGACGCGAGTGTGACTCAGGTCTCGCCGGAGTTCGGGGCAAACGTGAAAGAGACGCCACGGATGAGTGAACTGCCGCCGCCGTGAGCGATACATGCGGCCGCGCGTAGGCTCTTGTCCGGCGTGGGATGTCGATCCATCCCCTTCTACGGCCCCGGAACTCAACGGAAGCGAGATTTCACCACCGTGACTGCTCTCACTCTCAGCACTGCCGGAGCGGCGACGCTGCGCGCAGACGCCCTCGTCGTCGGCGTCGCGAAGGGCTCCAGGGCCCCGGTCGTCGCGCCGGGCGCAGAGGCCGTGGACAAGGCGTTCGACGGCAAGCTCGCCGCGATCCTGGAGACCCTCGGTGCCACCGGTGCCGAGGGCGAAATCACCAAGCTCCCCGCGCCGTCCGGCCTCAGGACACCGGTCGTCCTCGCGGTCGGGCTCGGCCCCGTACCCGAGAAGGACCAGGCGTACGGCGCCGAGTCGCTGCGCCGTGCCGCGGGCGCCGCGGCCCGTGCGCTGACCGGTTCGAAGAAGGCCGCGTTCGCCCTGCCGGTCGAGGCGGCCGAGGACGCGGAGGCCATCGCGGAGGGCGCGCTGCTCGGCGCGTACGCCTTCACCGCCTACCAGGGCGGCGAGAAGGATGCGAAGAACGGCAAGGACGGCACCGGCAATGGCGTGAAGCTGCCGCTCGCCGAGGTCGCCCTGCTCGGCGCCAAACCGCGCGACAAGGCGTTCAAGGCCGCGGCCGAGCGCGCGATCGCGCTGACCGAGGAGATCAACCGCGCCCGCGACCTGATCAACACCCCGCCGAACGACCTCTACCCCGAGTCCTTCGCCGCCGTGGCCACCGCCGCCGGCAAGGAGCACGGCATCAAGGTGCAGGTCTTCGACGAGAAGGCACTGGCCAAGGGCGGCTTCGGCGGCATCCTCGGCGTCGGCCAGGGTTCGCAGAACCCGCCCCGCCTGGTGAAGCTCACCTACACCCACTCCAAGGCGGCCAAGACCCTGGCGCTGGTGGGCAAGGGCATCACCTACGACTCGGGCGGCATCTCGCTGAAGCCGGCCGGCCACAACGAGACGATGAAGTGCGACATGAGCGGCGCGGCCGCCGTGTTCGCCGCCGTCGTCGCGGCCGCCCGCCTGGGCCTCGCGGTCAACGTCACCGGCTGGCTCGCGCTGGCCGAGAACATGCCGTCCGGTTCGGCCACCCGCCCCGGTGACGTACTGCGCATGTACAGCGGCAAGACGGTCGAGGTGCTCAACACCGACGCGGAGGGCCGCCTGGTGCTGGGCGACGCGCTCACCAGGGCCTGTGAGGAGAACCCGGACGCGATCGTCGACGTCGCGACGCTGACCGGCGCGATGGTGATGGCGCTGGGCAATCGCACCTTCGGCATCATGTCGAACGACGACGCCTTCCGTACCTCGATCCACGAGATCGCGGAGGAGGTCGGCGAGCAGTCCTGGCCGATGCCGCTCCCCACCGAGCTGCGCAAGGGCATGGACTCGCCGACCGCCGACATCGCCAACATGGGTGAGCGGATGGGCGGCGGCCTGGTGGCCGGTCTGTTCCTGAAGGAGTTCGTGGGCGAGGGCATCACCTGGGCGCACCTGGACATCGCGGGCCCGGCCTTCCACGAGGGTGCGCCGTTCGGCTACACCCCCAAGGGCGGCACGGGGTCCGCGATCCGCACTCTGGTCAAGCTCGCCGAGCGCACCGCCGCGGGTGACCTGGGCTGAGGCCTGCGTCACGTAAGGGACCCGGAGGCCCGTGGTAAACCGGCCCCGGGTCCCGCCTTCCGGCAACAAGTGCGAAGATGGGTTCTCGGCAGGACAGGGCCCCCACCACAGGGCCGAAAATACAGCGGCCGAACACCAGCCGCCGACCGGCCATCGAGGACCGGCGACCGGCGCACATGCATGGAGGACGTGACGTGGCGAACGACGCCAGCACCGTTTTCGACCTAGTGATCCTCGGCGGTGGTAGCGGCGGTTACGCTGCGGCGCTGCGTGGAGCTCAGCTGGGCCTGGACGTCGCCCTGATCGAGAAGGGCAAGGTCGGCGGTACCTGCCTGCACAACGGATGTATCCCCACGAAGGCTCTGCTGCACGCCGGCGAGATCGCCGACCAGGCTCGTGAGGCCGGCCAGTTCGGCGTCAGGGCCACCTTCGAGGGCATCGACATCGAGGCCGTCCATAAGTACAAGGACGAGGTGATCAGCGGCCTGTACAAGGGTCTCCAGGGTCTGATCGCCTCCCGCAAGGTCACCTACATCGAGGGTGAGGGCCGGCTGTCCTCCCCCACCTCCGTCGACGTGGGCGGCCAGCGTGTGCAGGGCCGCCACGTCCTCCTCGCGACCGGCTCCGTGCCGAAGTCGCTGCCGGGCCTGGAGATCGACGGCAACCGCATCATCTCCTCGGACCACGCGCTGACGCTGGACCGCGTCCCGCAGTCCGCGATCGTGCTGGGCGGCGGCGTCATCGGCGTCGAGTTCGCCTCCGCGTGGAAGTCCTTCGGCACCGACGTCACCGTCATCGAGGGTCTGAAGCACCTGGTCCCGGTCGAGGACGAGAGCAGCTCGAAGCTGCTTGAGCGCGCGTTCCGCAAACGCGGCATCAAGTTCAACCTGGGCACCTTCTTCCAGAAGGCCGAGTACACCCAGGACGGCATCCGCGTCACCCTCGCCGACGGCAAGACCTTCGACGCCGAGGTGCTGCTGGTCGCCGTCGGCCGCGGCCCGGTCTCCGCCGGTCTCGGCTACGAGGAGCAGGGCGTCGCGATGGACCGCGGCTATGTCCTGGTCGACGAGTACATGCAGACCAATGTGCCCACGATCTCGGCGGTCGGCGACCTCGTCCCGACGCTCCAGCTCGCGCACGTCGGCTTCGCCGAGGGCATCCTCGTGGCGGAGCGCCTGGCAGGTCTCAAGCCCGTTCCGATCGACTACGACGGTGTGCCGCGGGTGACGTACTGCCACCCGGAGGTCGCGTCCGTCGGTATCACCGAGGCCAAGGCCAAGGAGATCTACGGAGCGGACAAGGTCGTCGCTCTGAAGTACAACCTCGCGGGCAACGGCAAGAGCAAGATCCTCAAGACCGCGGGCGAGATCAAGCTCGTCCAGGTCAAGGACGGTGCCGTGGTCGGCGTCCACATGGTCGGTGACCGTATGGGCGAGCAGGTCGGCGAGGCTCAGCTGATCTACAACTGGGAGGCACTGCCGGCCGAGGTCGCGCAGCTCATCCACGCGCACCCGACGCAGAGCGAGGCGCTCGGCGAGGCCCACCTGGCCCTGGCCGGCAAGCCGCTGCACTCCCACGACTAGTAGTCCAGGGCGCGACGACCACTTCCGCACATTCGTAAGGAGCAACTGAAACCATGGCGGTTTCCGTAACCCTTCCGGCGCTCGGCGAGAGCGTCACCGAGGGCACTGTCACCCGCTGGCTGAAGGCCGAGGGAGAGCGCGTCGAGGCCGACGAGCCGCTGCTCGAGGTGTCGACCGACAAGGTCGACACCGAGATCCCCGCCCCGGCCGCCGGCATCCTCGCGTCCATCAAGGTCGCCGAGGACGAGACTGTCGAGGTCGGCGCCGAGCTGGCCATCATCGACGACGGCACCGGTGCTCCGGCTGCCGCCGCGGCCGAGACCGTGGTGGCTCAGCCCCCCGCCGCTCCGGCTCCGGTCGCCGAGGCCCCCGCGGCCCCGGCTCCGGCCGCCGCGCCCGCTCCGGCCCCCGTTCCGGCCGCTGCCCCCGCGGGCGGCGCCACCGGTACGGACGTTGTCCTCCCCGCGCTCGGCGAGAGCGTCACCGAGGGCACCGTCACCCGCTGGCTCAAGGAGGTCGGCGAGGAGGTCGCGGAGGACGAGCCGCTGCTCGAGGTCTCCACGGACAAGGTCGACACCGAGATCCCCTCCCCCACCGCCGGCGTGCTGCTCGAGATCGTGGTCGGCGAGGACGAGACGGCCGAGGTCGGCGCCAGGCTCGCAGTGATCGGCGCCCCGGGTACCGCTCCTGCCGCCGCGCCCGCTCCGGCTGCCCCGGCCCCCGCCGCCGCTCCGGCTCCGGCCCCGGTCGCTGCTGCTCCGGCTCCGGCTGCCCCTGCGGCTCCCGCGGCCCCGGCCGCGCCTGCTGCTCCGGCCGCTCCGGTCGCCGCTCCGGCGCCCGCCCCGGCTCCGGTTGCCGCTCCGGCTCCGCTCACCCCGGCCCCGGTGGCTCCGGCCGCCCCCGCCGGTGACGACGGCGCGTACGTGACCCCCCTGGTCCGTAAGCTCGCCGCCGAGAACGGCGTGGACCTGGCCGCGGTCAAGGGAAGCGGCGTCGGTGGCCGGATCCGCAAGCAGGACGTCATCGCCGCCGCGGAGGCCGCCAAGGCCGCCGCCAAGGCGCCCGTCGCCGCTGCTCCGGCGGCCGCTTCGAAGGCCCCGGCCCTCGAGGCGTCCCCGCTGCGCGGGCAGACGGTCAAGATGACCCGCATGCGCAAGGTCATCGGCGACAACATGATGAGGGCGCTGCACTCGCAGGCCCAGCTGACCTCGGTCGTCGAGGTCGACATCACCAAGCTGATGAAGCTGCGCAACCAGGCGAAGAACGCCTTCGCCGCCCGTGAGGGCGTCAAGCTGTCCCCGATGCCGTTCTTCGTCAGGGCCGCGGCCCAGGCGCTGAAGGCCCACCCGGTCATCAACGCCCGGATCAACGAGGACGAGGGCACGATCACCTACTTCGACACCGAGAACATCGGTATCGCGGTGGACTCCGAGAAGGGTCTGATGACCCCGGTCATCAAGGGTGCGGGCGACCTCAACATCGCCGGTATCTCGAAGAAGACCGCGGAGCTCGCGGGCGCGGTCCGCGCCAGCAAGATCACCCCGGACGACCTGGCCGGCGCGACCTTCACGATCAGCAACACCGGCTCGCGCGGTGCACTGTTCGACACGGTCATCGTCCCGCCGAACCAGGCCGCCATCCTGGGCATCGGCGCCACCGTCAAGCGTCCGGCGGTCATCGAGACCGCCGAGGGCACCGTCATCGGCGTCCGCGACATGACGTACCTGGCTCTCTCCTACGACCACCGCCTGGTGGACGGCGCCGACGCGGCCCGCTACCTGACGGCCGTCAAGGCGATCCTGGAGGCCGGCGAGTTCGAGGTCGAGCTCGGCCTGTAGGGCTCACCAGCAGTACGACAGTGCCCCGTCCGGAACACTCCGGGCGGGGCACTGTCGTACCCACGAGGCCTGTTCCGGCGCACCCTTGGGCAGCCTGCCGGTGGGCGCCGCCGTATTGTCATTCGTGCCTGTCGCACTGGAGGAGCCCTCATGACCCCGCCCGTCATCCACTCGCTGCGCGAACAGATCCGCGAGCACATCGTGGAGGGGATCGTCAGCGGCCGCTGGAAGCCGGGCGAGCGGATCGTCGAGCGGCGGATCGCCACCGAGCTGGAGGTATCCCAGACGCCGGTGCGCGAGGCGCTGCGCGAGCTGGAGAGTCTGCGGCTGATCGAGTCCGCGCCCAACAAGGGCGTACGGGTACGGAATCTCACCGCCGCCGATCTCGAGGAGAGCTACCCGGTGCGGGCCGGCCTGGAGCAGATCGCCGCCGAGCTGGCGGCCGGTCGGCTGGCCGACGACTGCTCGGCGCTGGAGCCGCATGTGGCCGCCCTCTACGAGGCGGACAGGGCCGCCGACTCGGCCGCGCAGGTGCGGCACACGGTCGGCTTCCACCGGGAGCTGGTGCGGGCCGCCGGGAACAGCGTGCTGCTGCACACCTGGGAGGGGCTCGGCATCGAGGTGTTCACGGCGCTCTCGATCCGCTGGCTCGGCACGGTGCAGAAGTCGTACGCCGAGGAGCACCAGGAGCTTGTCGAGGCCTTCCGCCGCCGTGACCCGGAGATCGGCCCGCTGGTGAAGGCCCACGTCCTGGGCTGCGCGCCGAGGGCCTGACCGGGGCTCCGCGGGCGCCTGTCGGGGCTCCGCCCCGAACCCCGCCCCTCAATTACCGAGGGGCTGATTTGCCCCGGTTCGGGGCGACACCCTGTGCCCCATTTCGCGGCACTGGATGCCAATTTCCCAGGATCTTTGATCGATCATCGATCAGGGACTTACAGTTGGCGCCGGGTTCACCAACCCGTCGCCCTGTCCTGCCAGGCAAGGCCCCCCTTTTCTCCACCCCCCTCCTGTCCGGAAGGCGGCGATCATGACCGACCCCGTAGGCAAGCTTCCGAGCGAGCTCGACCAGCTCCCGGACCGTGACGCCGAGGAGACCGCCGAGTGGGCGGCCTCCCTCGACGCCGTCACCGAGCACGCCGGCCCGCACCGAGCCGCGTACCTGATGCGCCGCACCCTCCAGCACGCCGAGAGGGCCGGCGTTCCCGTGCCCCGGCTGCTGGAGACGGACTACGTCAACACCATCCCCACCTCCGCCGAGCCCGCCTTCGACGGCGACGAGGCGATGGAAGCCCGCATCACCGCGTGGAACCGCTGGAACGCGGCCGCGATGGTCACGCGCGGCTCCCGCTTCGGCGTCGGCGGCCACATCGCCACCTTCGCCTCCGCGGCCTGGCTCTACGAGACCGGCTTCAACCACTTCTTCCGCGGCAAGGAGGGCGACGGCAGCGGCGACCAGCTCTACATCCAGGGCCATGCGTCCCCCGGCATCTACGCCCGCGCCTTCCTCGACGGACGTCTGTCCGAGCAGCAGCTCGACCACTTCCGCCAGGAGGCCGGAGGCAACGGCCTGCCGTCCTACCCGCACCCGCGCCGGCTGCCCTGGCTCTGGGAGTTCCCCACCGTCTCGATGGGCCTCGGCCCGCTCTCGGCGATCTACCAGGCGCGCTTCAACCGCTATCTGCACAATCGCTCCATCAAGGACACCGCCAACTCGCACGTCTGGGCCTTCCTCGGCGACGGCGAGATGGACGAGCCCGAGTCGACCGCGGCCCTCGCCCTCGCGGCCCGTGAGCAGCTCGACAACCTGACCTTCGTCATCAACTGCAATCTGCAGCGCCT
Source organism: Streptomyces lunaelactis (assembly GCF_003054555.1). Lineage (NCBI taxonomy): Bacteria > Bacillati > Actinomycetota > Actinomycetes > Kitasatosporales > Streptomycetaceae > Streptomyces > Streptomyces lunaelactis. Next base: position 2,382,918 of record NZ_CP026304.1, read on the forward strand.
CGACGGTCCGGTCCGCGCCAACTTCCGTGTGGTGCAGGAGCTGGAGGCCCAGTTCCGCGGCGCCGGCTGGAACGTCGTCAAAACGCTGTGGGGCTCCGCCTGGGACGAGCTGTTCCAGCTCGACACCACGGGCGCGCTGGTCCGCCGGCTGCGCGAGGTCCCGGACGCCCAGTTCCAGACGTACGCGACGCGTGATGTGGCGTACATCCGCGAACACTTCTTCGGCACCGGGCCCGCGCTCGCGCAGCTTGCCTCGGTCCTGAGCGACGCGAAGATCGCCGAGTGCTTCTACACCTCCCGCGGCGGCCACGAGGCCCGCAAGGTGTACGCGGCCTACCGCGCGGCCGTCGAGCACAAGGGCGCGCCGACCGTGATCCTCGCTCAGACGGTGAAGGGCTACACGCTCGGCAAGGGCTTCGAGTCCAAGAACGCCAACCACCAGATGAAGAAGCTGACCAGCGACGAGTTCAAGGGCATGCGTGACCTGCTCGGACTCCCGATCCCGGACAGCGCGTTCGCGGATGGCCTGGTGCCCTACGGCCACCCCGGCGCCGACTCCGCCGAGGTCCGCTACCTCCAGGAGCGCCGCGCCGCGCTCGGCGGCCCGGCCCCGGCCCGCCGCGTACAGGCGGTGGCGCTGCCCGCGCCTGAGGAGCGTGCCTTCAAGGCGCTCGAAAAGGGCTCCGGCAAGCAGGAGATGGCCACCACCATGGCCTTCGTGCGCCTGGTCAAGGACCTGATGCGGGACAAGGAGACCGGCAGGCGCTGGGTTCCGATCGTCCCGGACGAGGCCCGCACCTTCGGCATGGAGTCGCTCTTCCCGTCGGCCGGGATCTACTCCCCGCTGGGGCAGACGTACGAGCCGGTCGACCGCGACCAGCTGATGTACTACAAGGAGGCCAAGGACGGCCAGATCCTCAACGAGGGGATCACCGAGGCCGGTGCCATGGCGGACTTCATCGCCGCGTCGACGTCGTACGCGACGCACGGCGAGCCGATGATCCCGTTCTACATCTTCTACTCGATGTTCGGCTGGCAGCGCACGGCCGACCAGATGTGGCAGCTCGCCGACCAGCTCGGCAGGGGCTTCATCGTCGGTGCCACCGCCGGTCGTACGACCCTGACCGGTGAGGGCCTGCAGCACGCGGACGGCCACTCGCATCTGATCGCCTCCACGAACCCGGCGTCGCTCAACTACGACCCGGCGTTCGCGTACGAGATCGCCGTCATCGTCAAGGACGGTCTGCGCCGGATGTACGGCCCGGAAGCGGAGAACGTCTTCTACTACCTGACGGTCTACAACGAGCCGAAGCGGCAGCCCGCGATGCCCGAGGGCGTCGAGGAAGGCATCCTCCGCGGTCTCTACCGCTTCAAGGAGGGAGTCGCCGCCTCGGCGGAGGCTCCCCGCCTCCAGCTCCTCGCCTCCGGCACGGCGATCCACTGGGCCCTCGAGGCGCAGGAACTGCTCGGCTCCGACTGGGGAGTTACGGCCGACGTCTGGTCCGCGACCTCCTGGGGCGAGCTGCGCCGGGACGCACTGGAGGCCGACGAGGCACTGCTGCGCGGCGAACAGCGTACGCCGTACGTCACCCAGGCGCTGGAGGGCGCTCCGGGCCCGGTGCTGGCGGTGTCCGACTGGATGCGCCAGGTGCCGGACCAGATCAGCCAGTGGGTCGAGCAGGACTACTCCTCGCTCGGCACGGACGGCTTCGGTCTCTCCGACACGCGTGAGGCGGCCCGTCGCCACTTCGGCGTGGACGCCCGGTCGATCGCGGTCGCCGCGCTGGCCCAGCTGGTCAAGCGCGGCGAGGTCCCGGCCTCGGCCGTGAAGGAGGCGCGCGAGCGCTACGGGTTCTGACGCCCGCTGTGTGTACGAAACCCCCGGTGGCCGCACGGCCGCCGGGGGTTCCTCCTTGACCCTGACACCGTGTGAAGCCGTGCAGTAGGGGGCGTCATGTTCACCATCGGAGACTTCGCCAGGCACGGCCGTGTGTCGGCCCGCATGCTGCGTCACTACGACGCGATCGGGCTGCTGCGCCCCGAGCGCACCGACCCGTTCAGCGGCTACCGCTACTACGCGGCGGCCCAGCTCGCCCAGCTCAACCGCATCATCGCCCTGAAGGATCTCGGCTTCACGCTGCAACAGGTGCGGGAGATCCTGGAGGAGCGCGTGAGCTCTGAGGAGCTGCGCGGGATGCTCACGCTGCGGCGGGCCGAACTGGAAGAGGCGATGGCCGCGGCGGCCGCCGGGCTGGCCCAGGTCGAGGCGAGGCTCCGGTCGATCGAGAGCGAGGGGCACATGCCCACCGAGGACGTCATCGTCAAGAGCATCCCCGCGGTACGGGTGGCCGAACTGACCGCCACCGCGGCAGGTTACGGACCCGAGCACATCGGCCCTGTCATCAGCCCCCTGTACGACGAGCTGTTCCGGCGTATCGAGGCGGCCGGTGTGACGCCGACGGGCCCCGGCATCGCCTACTACGAGGACGCGCCCGAGGGCGACGGCGCGATCCTGGTGCACGCGGGAGTCACGGTCGCCGCCGGTCCGCAGCCGGGCCAGGGCTTCGAGACCGTCGACCTGCCGGCCATCGAGCGGGCGGCGACGATCGTGCACCGCGGTCCCATGGACGCGATCGTGCCCACGGCACAGATCCTGGGCCGCTGGATGGACGCGGGCGGCCACCGCTCGGCGGGCTACGCGCGTGAGGTCTCCCTGGAGTGCCCGGCGGACCGCGAGAAGTGGGTGACGGAGCTGCAGGAGCCCCTGGGCTGAGTTCTGATGTCCGCGGCCGGACTCCGTCCGGTACCCCGGGCCCGCGGCCGCCGCGTGGACAATGGGCGGATGCGCGCTGCCCGGCTGATCAAGATGGTGCTGCTCCTCCAGGCACGGCCCTCCATGACCGGCGCCGAGCTGGCCAAGGAGCTCGAGGTGTCGGAGCGGACCATCACGCGGGACGCCCTCGCGTTGTCGGAGGCCGGGGTTCCGGTCTACGCCGACCGGGGGCGGGCCGGCGGGTACCGGCTGGTCGGCGGCTACCGCACCCGGCTGACCGGGCTCGGCCGCAGTGAGGCCGAGGCGCTCTTCCTCTCCGGGCTGCCGCGCGCGCTGCGGGAGATGGGCCTTCAGGACGCGGCGTCCGCGGCCCGCCTGAAGGTCTCCGCGGCGCTGCTGCCCTCCCTGCGGGACGCCTCCGACTCCGCGGCTCAGCGCTTCCATCTGGACGCCCCCGGCTGGTACCAGGAGCCCGCGACGCCCGAGCTGCTGCCCGCCGTCGCGGAGGCGGTGTGGGACGACCGGCTGCTGTCCGCCCGCTACCGGCGCCAGGATGCCGAGGTGGAGCGGGAGTTGGCTCCGTACGGCCTCGTGCTCAAGGCGGGCGTCTGGTATCTGTGCGCCCGCGCCGACGGCGGCGCGGGCACGGTCCGCGTCTACCGGATCGACCGGTTCACCGCGGTGACTCTCGGCGATGAGCGGTTCGAACGGGACGAGGATTTCGATCTGCCGGGGTTCTGGGAGGAGCGGGCGGCCCAGTTCGCGCGCTCGATCCTCCGTAGCGAGGTGGTCGTACGCCTCTCGGAGGCGGGCGCCGAGCGGCTGCCGTACGTCGCCGACCGCGCCGCCGCGCGCGAGGCACTGGCGGCGGCCGGGGCAGCGGACGACGAGGGCCGGGTGACGGTCACTCTGCCGGTGGAGTCCGCGAATGTGGCGTACACCCAACTCCTGTCCCTGGGACCGGATGTGGAGGTCCTGGGGCCGCCGGAACTGCGTGCCCGCTTCGCCGACGCCACGGACCGTACGGCACGCCTCTACCGGTAGTGGCTCTACCGCCAGTGGCTCCACCGGCAGTGGCTCCACCGGCAGTGGTCGCGGCCAGTCGTCACCGGTAGTCGTCCATCGAGGGCTCCGCCCCCGCCGCCTCCTCCGCCAGATAGGCCCAGACGTCCGGCCGGCTGCCGTCCGCGTCCGTGACGCCGTACGCCTTCGCCAGCTGCCCGCTGGAGAGCGACTGACCGTTCCAGCGCGCCCGCCCCTGGTCCGCGGCGAGCGCCGCGACCCCCCGGCCGATGTACACCGGCGTCTCGGAGAGCGCGAAGTGGCGCTGGATCTTGATCCCCTCTCTCCAGGTCTCCTCGGTGATGCCGAAGGTGTCGAGCATCTCCTCGGAGCGCAGAAAGCCCGGGGTGACCGCGACCGCCGTGCCGCCGACACTCTTCAGCTCCTCGCCGAGGGTGAAGGCCATCCGGATCGGAGCGGTCTTGGCGAGGTCGTAGTAGAAGTTCTCGCGGAAGGCCTTGTTCGATTCGGCGGTGCCGTCGGTGACCTCGACGACCAGCCCGCCGGGCTGCCGCACCAGGAGCGGCAGTGCGCAGCTGCTGGTGATGATGTGGCTCTTCACACCGAGCTCCAGCATCCGCAGCCCGCGGTCCAGCTCGACGTCCCACACCTTCGTGTTGAAGTCGATCAGATGGTTGCCGCCCCAGATGTCGTTGACCAGGATGTCGAGCCGGCCGTGGTCCCGGTCGATCCGTTCGATCAGCGCCCGCACCTGCGCCGGGTCCAGATGGTCGGCCGGTACGGCGATGCCCTCGCCGCCCGCTGCCGTGACCAGCTCCGCCGTCCCCTCGATGGTCTCCGTCGCCCGGCCCATCTCGCTGACCCGCTCGCGCGTGGTCCGGCCTGTCGCGTACACGGTCGCGCCCGCCGCGCCCAGCTGTACGGCGATGGCGCGGCCGGCGCCCCGGGTGGCCCCCGCGACCAGCGCGATCTTCCCCGTCAGCGGGCTCAGTGCCTTGTCCGTCGTCATACGCCGACCGTCGCACGAATACCCGACATCCTCTGTCTGCCATTCGAAAGAGTCAGCATTTCGGCGGCTCCGCGTGCGCCGCCCCCCGCCAACCACGATGCTGGACCCGTGATGGACGAGACGGAGTTCTGGGAGATCATCGACAGCACCCGAGAGGCCGCCGAGGGCGACCCCGAGGACCATGCCGAACTGCTGGTCGAGCGGCTGCTGCAGCTCGACCCCGACTCCGTGCTGGACTTCGCCCGGCACTTCGAGGCCCGCTACAACCGCGCGTACAGCTGGGATCTGTGGGGCGCGGCGGCCGTACTGCTCGGCGGTGCCAGTGACGACGCCTTCGACTACTTCCGCTGCTGGCTGATCGGCCGGGGCCGGGAGATCTTCGAGGGCGCGCTGCACGACCCGGACTCGCTCGCCGAGCTGCTCGACGAGTTCGACGAGGACATCGACGGGGACGGCGAGGAGCTGGGGTACGCGGCGGACGAGGCGTACGAGCAGCTGACCGGCGTGGTGGCACCGGATCTGGGGATCGCGGCGCAGGCGGCCGAGCCGTCGGGCACGCCGTTCGACTTCGACGACGACGCGGCGCTGGCGCAGCGTTTTCCCCGGCTCTGGGAGCGCTTCGGGGAGCCGTAGGAACTCATCGTCGCGGCAAGGCCGTTGGCTCGTCGGCTCACACGGTCAGGCTGCGGCCCATCATCACGTCGTCCACGTACTGCCCGTCCAGGTAGAACTCCCCCGGCAGCACGCCCTCGACCGCGAAGCCCTCCGCCTCGTACAACGCGCGGGCCGGCTTGTTGTGGCCGAGCACCCGCAGCGTCATCCGGACCGCGCCCTGGCGCCGCGCCTCGTCGAAGGACGCCCGCAGCAGCGCCCTGGCGATGCCGCGCCCGCGCGCCCGGTCCGCGACGGCGAGGCCCTGGATCTGCCGCACATGCTGGTTGCAGGCGAGCGGGGTGGGCGGGATCAGCCGTAGGTAACCGGTGATCGTGCCGTCGGGGTCCTCGGCGACCAGGAAGTCCTCGGGCCGGTGGTTCGAGTCGAAGAACGGGTCGTACGGCGGCTTCGGCCTCGGCTGTACGGCGTGCAGCGGCGACCAGGTGTCCCGGTCGAGCGCGCCGAGAGCTGCCTCGTCCGTGTGGCGTGCGGGGCGTATGTGAGACGGGGACATGGAGTCACTGTGCCATGCGGCCCCGCGGGGGCAGGATGGGCCCATGCGGATCGCGGTCACCGGCTCATCCGGACTCATCGGTACGGCACTCGTGCGCTCGCTGCGCGCCGACAAGCACGAGGTGGTGCGCCTGGTACGGCGGCCATCGCGGGCCGGGGACGAGGTGGAGTGGGACCCGCACCGGCAGTACGTCGACGTGGGCGGCCTGGTCGGCTGCGAGGCCGTCGTCCACCTCGCCGGGGCGGGGATCGGGGACCGCCGCTGGAACGACGCGTACCGCAAGGAGCTCAGGGACAGCCGGGTGCTCGGCACGGCCGCGATCGCGGATGCCGTCACCTCCCTCGACGTACCGCCTCGCGTCCTGGTCTCGGGGAGCGCCGTTGGGTACTACGGCGACACGGGGGACCGTGCGGTGGACGAGGGCGCGCCGCCCGGCGACGGGTTCCTGCCGAGGATGTGCGTGGAGTGGGAGGAGGCGGCGGCTCCGGCCGAGGAGGCGGGCATTCGGACGGTGTTCGCCCGCAGCGGTCTGGTGGTGGCGCGCAAGGGCGGCGCGTGGGGCCGGATGTTCCCGCTGTTCAAGGCGGGTCTGGGCGGGCGGCTCGGCAACGGCAGACAGTACTGGAGCTTCATCGCCCTGCACGACGAGATCGCGGCGCTGCGGCACCTTCTCGATACCGAGTCCCTGTCGGGTCCGGTGAATCTCACGGCCCCGGAACCGGTCACCAACGGCGAGGCCACGGCGGCGATGGGACGCGTTCTGCACCGTCCGACGGTCTTCACGGTGCCGACGCCCGCGCTGCGGATCGCGCTGGGTGAGATGTCCGTGGAGATCCTCACCGGCCAGCGGGCGCTGCCCGCGCGGCTGCTGGAGTCGGGCTTCTCGTTCGCGTTCCCGAGCATCGACGAGGCGATCCGCGCGGCGAACTCCAGCCCCTCCGGCGTTTGAGTCGCGGGGTCCCGGGCGGAGCCCCGGGTGTGCGCCCCCGCGCACCGGTGCTCCGCGGTGTGCGCGACTGGCAGTGCGGCCACGGCTCCCTAGTCTCGGTCCGAACTCGGGTATTCCCTGGGCCTGTTGGGGGCATGAGCCTCCCACCAGCCGCGCCGACCTCGGGGAGGGGCACGTGCTCAGCAGCGCTCACCATGCGGATGTCGTCATCGTCGGGGCCGGGATCGCCGGTCTCTCGGCGGCTCATCAACTGACCAGCGCAGGCGTCTCGGTCAGCGTTCTGGAGGCCGCCCCTGAAGTGGGCGGCCGGATGGCCACCGAACAGATCGACGGTTTCCGGCTCGACCGCATAGGACAGTTGCTCAACACCTCCTATCCGGAGCTGCGCCGTACGGCGGGGCTCGGGGAGGCGGCCCTGCGGCCGTTCTCGCCCGGGGTGCTCGTGCACAGCGGGGGACGGCTGCAGCGGACCGGCGAAGTGGTCCGGCGGGCCGGTGAGGCGGGTAGCCCGCGATGGGGGTCTTCCTACCCCCTCCGGGGCGTAGGGGGCGCATTGACGGTCGCGCGCGCCCTGGCGAGCGCCCCCAGGCCGCTGGACCAGGCCAGGCTCGGCGCGTCACTCGCCCGTCTCGCCGCGATGCCGGTGGAGCGCCTGCTTGCCCGCCCAGAGCGGCCCACCGCGAGTTCGCTCTGTGCCCGCGGCCTCCCGGCCCGTGCGGTCCACGGCTTCCTGCGCCCGCTGCTGTCCGCGCTGCTCTGCGACCCGGCGCTGACCACCTCCAGCCGGTGCGCCGATCTGGCACTGCGCGGCTTCGCGCGGGGCCTGATGTGCGTACCGGCGGGCGGCGCCGCGGCGTTCCCCGAGCAGCTGGCGGCGGCGCTGCCGCCCGGCACCGTACACACGGGGGTACGGGTCACCGACGCGTCCATCAGCCGCGTGACGACGGCGGAGCACGGCGAAATCGGCTGCCGCGCCCTGGTGCTGGCGACCGGCGCCCGCGCGGCCGCCGAACTCCTGCCGGGCCTGCGGGTGCCGTCCTTCCACCCGGTGACGGTCCTTCACCACACGGCGCCCGCGCCGCCGCTCACCGAGGCGGCGCTGCTGCTGGACGCGGACCGCGGCGGTCCCGTCTCGCACACGGCGGTGATGAGCGAGGTCGACCCGTCGCGCGCGCCGCACGGCCGCGTGCTGATCTCATCGACGGTGCTCGGCACTCCCCCGCCGGACCTGGACCGCACGGTCCGCGCGCATCTGGCCACGCTGTACGGCACGCCGACGGACGAGTGGGAGCTGCTCACGGTCCACCACTCCCCGGAGGCGGTCCCCGCGATGCCCCCGCCGCACGATGTGCGCCGCCCGGTGCGGCTGCTGTCCGGGCTGTACGTGTGCGGGGACCACCGCGACACGAGCACGGTCCAGGGGGCGCTGTACTCGGGCCGCCGTGCCGCGGATGCGATTCTGCGGGATTTCGGCGTCGTGACGGGTCACGAGGCGGCCGCGCTCTCGGCGGTGGCCTAGCTCGGGCCGAATTTTCCACGCGTCCGGCGATTGAGGACAAAGCGCCAAACACCCCCTAGCCAAGCGCAGCGACCCGGTCCCGGTAGTTGCGGACCGCCGCCGCGTCCCGGTACGGATCCAGCCTCCGCTCGAATTCCCGTACGTACTCCACCGCCCGCGCCGACCGCATCTCCGACGCCTGCAACGCCGCCTCCGCCCCCAGCGCGCACGCCTGGTCCAGCTCGCCCAGGCCGAGCCGGGCGGTGGCCAGCACCACCCTGCAGAAGAGCCGGCTGCGCGCGAACGCCGGTGCGCGCAGTTGGAGCGAGCGCTCCGCGTGCTGCACCGCCGACCGGTACTGCTGCAGATCCCGGTGGCAGTGCCCGAACTCGTCGGCGAGCTGCGCCTCGTCGAAGAAACGCGCCCAGTGCGGGACGTCGTCCCCGGGCCGGGCGGTCTCCAGCGCCCGCTCGGCACGTACGAGCGAGGCCGTGCACGCCCGGACCTCGCCCAGCACGCCGTGCCCGCGCGCCTCGACGGAGTGCAGCAGCGCCTGCACGAGGGGCGGGGCCGCTGACCCCACCCCCTGCTGGGCGACGCGCGTCAGCTGCACCGCCTCGCGCCCGTGCCCCAGATAGACCGCCTGCCGGCTCATGGTGACCAGCACATACGAGCCGTACGCCCGGTCGCCCGCCGCCTGGGAGAGCCGCAGCGCCTGCACGAAGTAGCGCTGCGCGAGGCCGTGCGCCGCGATGTCGTACGAGGTCCAGCCGGCCAGCCGGGTCAGATCGGCGGCTGCGGCGAAGAGGCGCCGCCCGGTCACCTCCCCGTAGGTGCCGCGGAGCATCGGCTCGGCCTCGTGCTCGAGATAGCGCACCAGGGCCTGCCTGGCGTGCCCCCCGCCGTAGGCGTGGTCGAGGGTGCGGAACAGCTCGGCGACCGACCGCAGCGCGGCGATGTCGCCGTTGGAGACCTTCTGCCCGGGGCCCCGGTCGGTGCCGCGCTGCCGGGGCACGGTCGCCCTGCCCTGTAAGGGGATGCGGGTGGTCCCGTGCGGCATCGCGTCCCCCCGGCTCACCCGCTCGTCGGCCCGTCCGATCAGCCAGTCCCTGCTCGGGACCACCAGTCCGGCGGGGGTGAACGCGATCTTCCGCAGCTCCGCGTGGCTGCCCGAGTCCTTGCGCCACAGCCCGCCGACGATGTCCACCGCCTCCTCGGGCGTCGCCGCGAACTCAAGACCGGCGTAGACGGGCGCACAGGCGTCCAGACCCAGGTCCTGCGCCGAGAGCCGACGGCCCAGCCGCCGGGTGAACACCTCCGCGATCAGGGCAGGCGTCGTACCGCGCGGCTGCTGGCCGCGCAGCCAGCGGGTCACCGAGGTCTTGTCGTAGCGCAGATCAAGGCCATGCTCGAGTCCGAGCTGGTCCACTCGGCGAGCAAGGCCTGCGTTGGAGAATCCGGCTTCTGCGATGAGCGCGGCGAGCTGTCGGTTGGGGATGCGCTGTGGGGGTCGTTCCGTCATCAGCGGTGCGGTCTCCTGCCTTCCGGGCCGGGAGCAGCCCTTCATGGAACGGCGCGAATTTAGCGGCCCTTCCCGCCCCCACCACCGCCTTCGCCCCACATTCATCCGATCGTGTGAGGATTGGGGGCGTCGCTGACGAGGACCGCCTGGTCGGCACCTCCCCGGACGCCCTTCCGGGAGCCGCCGTACAGTGGCTGGGGCGTGATGAGTGCAGGGTGAAGGTTCTAGGGAGGCACAGCCGTGGGTGAGCTCGTGAGTGAGCTGCGGTTCGTCCGACTGGGGTTCGGCGAGGAAGCGGTCGAGTACCAGGAGGCGTGGCAGAAGCAGCGCGAGGTCCACGCCGCCCGGTTCGCGGACGAGATCGAGGACACCTGCCTGCTGCTCGAGCACCCGCCGGTCTACACGGCCGGGCGGCGCACGCAGGACAGCGAGCGTCCCCTGGACGGCACTCCCGTCGTCGACGTCGACCGCGGCGGCAAGATCACCTGGCACGGCCCCGGCCAGCTGGTCGGCTACCCGATCCTGAAGCTGCCGCGCCCGGTGGACGTCGTCGCGCATGTGCGCCGGCTCGAGGACGCGCTGATCCTCACCTGCACGGAGTTCGGACTGGAGACCACGCGCATCGAGGGCCGCAGCGGCGTGTGGGTGCTCGGCGACCCGGTCGAGCAGCGCCCGTCGATCGGCGGTCTGTCGCTGGACTTCGACCCGCGCTTGCAGGACGAGGAGTTCGACCCCAGGCTGAACGGCCCGGAGTACGCCCCGTCCAACGCCGGCCAGCGCCGCGAGGACCGCAAGCTCGCCGCGATCGGCATCCGTATCGCCAAGGGCGTCTCGATGCACGGCTTCGCGATCAACGTGAACCCCGACAACACCTGGTTCGACCGGATCGTGCCGTGCGGCATCCGGGATGCGGGCGTCACCTCGCTCTCGTACGAACTGGGCCGCGGGATCACCATCGCCGAGGTGCTCCCGGTCATCGAGAAGCACCTGCGCGCCGTCCTGGAGAACGCCGAGCTGCGGCCGCGCTCCGTCGAGCCCGCGCCCGAGCCCGCGGTCGAAGCCGCGGTCGAAGCCGCCGTCTAGGGAATGCGCCCCTCTGGCCAGAGGTTGGCCAGACGTAAGGCCACACAAATAACGGGCGTACCCTGGTGTCCGCCGAAGAATCGAAGTCGTAGGGAGCCGGACGTGTCCGCAGTCGCACCCGACGGACGCAAGATGCTGCGCCTTGAGGTCCGGAACAGCCAGACCCCCATCGAGCGCAAGCCCGAGTGGATCAAGACCCGGGCGAAGATGGGCCCCGAGTACACGCAGATGCAGAAGCTCGTGAAGAGCGAGGGTCTGCACACCGTGTGCCAGGAGGCCGGCTGTCCGAACATCTACGAGTGCTGGGAGGACCGCGAGGCGACCTTCCTCATTGGCGGCGACCAGTGCACCCGGCGCTGTGACTTCTGCCAGATCGACACCGGCAAGCCCGCCGCCCTCGATCTCGACGAGCCGCGCCGCGTGGGCGAGTCGGTCGTCACGATGGACCTGAACTACGCCACCATCACCGGCGTCGCACGCGACGACCTTGAGGACGGCGGCGCCTGGCTGTACGCGGAGACCGTGCGCCAGATCCATACGATGACGTCGGAGCGCGAAGCCGGCCACACCAAGGTCGAGCTCCTCATCCCCGACTTCAACGCGGTGCCCGAGCAGCTGGCCGAGGTCTTCTCCTCCCGCCCCGAGGTGCTCGGCCACAACGTCGAGACCGTGCCGCGGATCTTCAAGCGGATCCGCCCCGGTTTCCGTTACGAGCGCTCCCTCGAGGTCATCACCCGCGCCCGCGAGGCGGGCCTGGTCACCAAGTCGAACCTCATCCTGGGCATGGGCGAGGAGCGCGCAGAGGTGAGCGAGGCACTGCGGCACCTGCACGAGGCGGGCTGCGAGCTGATCACGATCACCCAGTACCTGCGCCCTTCGGTACGGCACCACCCGGTCGAGCGCTGGGTGAAGCCGCACGAGTTCGTGGAGCTGAAGGAGGAGGCCGAGGAGATCGGCTTCTCCGGTGTGATGTCGGGACCGCTGGTGCGTTCCTCGTACCGCGCGGGCCGGCTGTACCAGCAGGCGATGGAGCGCCGGAGCGCGGTGGCGCCGCAGACGGCGTGATCGCAGACGGTTCGACTGTGTGAATTCAGGCACAAGCAACTACCGCTGAGTAACAGAGGTTGGACGCGGCTCGTACGCTCCCCGCAGGTCGGGGCAGGGTACGAGCCGCGTCAGCGTTTTGGAGCAACGCGTCAAGGTTTCATCGGTGTTTGACCGCCGGGTCACGCGCTGGTAACACCAATCAGTGACATTAGCTTTACGCACAGCACGCACCGCACGCACCGCATCACGTATCGCTCACTGCACCCCGCACCGCACGCACCCGCACCGCACCGCTCCCACTCATCGTCGACGCTCGCCCCGAAGGGGGACCTCCACCATGCAGGCCGCGCCGGTTCGTCCCGTACGCGCAACCGCCATCCCGTCCGTCACCGACGCTCTGCGCGCCATGGAGTCTCTGCTCCTGGGCGGCGGGCAGCGCACCGCCCGCCGTAACGCATGGACGGCGGTCCTCGAAGACCGGCGCCGGGCCAAGGACCGGGTCGAGGCACAGCATGTACTGGAGGCCGTGGCCGACCGCACTTCCTAGGCCACGTAAACTTCCACTCATGGCGAGGAAGGCAAACTCAGACAGCGGTGACGCTGCAGCGGAAACTGGGCGACTGAAGCAGATCGCCCTGACGTACAAGATGACCCGGAAGGCCGACCCGAAGGTCGGTCTTGTCGTCGCGGCTGTGGGAATCGTCACCTTCGGTGTCATCCTCGCGATCGGCTTCTTGATCGACCACCCCATTTATCTGGGCATCCTTGGCTTCCTGCTGGCCTTCCTGGCGATGGCGATCATCTTCGGACGCCGCGCCGAGCGAGCGGCCTTCGGACAGATGGAAGGACAGCCGGGCGCGGCGGCGGCCGTACTGCAGAACGTGGGCCGTGGCTGGACCACGACCCCTGCGGTGGCGATGAACCGCAGCCAGGATGTAGTGCACCGGGCGGTCGGCAAGGCAGGCATCGTGCTGGTGGCGGAGGGCAACCCGAACCGGTTGAAGACGCTGCTGGCGGCCGAGAAGAAGAAGATGGCGCGCATCGTGTTGGACGTACCGGTGCACGACATCGTCGTCGGCGACGGCGAGGGCCAGGTGCCGCTGCAGAAGGTGCGCACCACGATGCTGAAGCTGCCGCGGGTGCTGACCGGACCGCAGGTCACGGCGGCGAACGACCGGCTGCGGGCCATGGGTGACCTGATGAGCAATATGCCGCTGCCAAAGGGTCCGATGCCGAAGGGCATGCGGATGCCGCGCGGCGGAAAGATGCGCTGACCTACGAGAAGAAGCAGAGGAGGCGGCCGGGACGAAGTGTCCCGGCCGCCTCCTCTTTTCTCTTGTCCTTTTCCTGTCCTGCCCGCTTCTTGGCCGCTTCCTGCCCGCTTCTAGATCCGCACCTGTACGGCGCGGGCGAGGCGGTCGTGCAGCCCGCGCCCGTCGCGGTCCCAGATGAGCGCCGGAATGGCGAGGCAGAGCAGGACGCTCCGTACGAGAACCCGGAAGATCCCCAGCCGCCCGCCGTCCTCGGCGACGACGCGCAGCCCGAGGAGCCGCTTTCCGGGGGTGAAGCCGACCGTGCCCACGGTCAGCACACCGAGTACGAGGAAGATGCCGAGCGCCCAGTTCCCGGCGGCCTGCCGGTCACCGTTGGCGAACAGCCCGTATGCGATCAGGAGGCAGAGCCCCCAGTCGACGAACACGGCGCCGAAGCGCCGCCCGAGGGGGGCGATGGAGCCCGGTCCCGCCGCCGGCAGACCGAGCCGCTCGCCCCGGTGACCGAAGTCGGCGCCCATGTCCTCGGCCGCCGCGCGGGGCCCGGAGAGCCACGATCCGATTGCTTGCCTGTTGTCCACCCGTACACGGTACTGCGACCGGTTTCACCCACCCGCGGGTGGGGCCTTGACACGACTCCGACCCCGGTCCGGTTAACTTCGTCGAAACAAATGGGTCATGCTGGAGAAATCCCGTCTGCCTATGGTCGGGTCCAGCGTGTGCCACCGCACTGGCCGCACGACCGAGCTGCAACCCCGCCCCTCCCGGGTCGGGAGTAGGAGGAGTTGGATGTTCCAGAACGCCGACGACGCGAAGAAGTTCATCGCCGACGAGGATGTGAAGTTCGTCGATGTCCGGTTCTGCGACCTGCCCGGTGTGATGCAGCACTTCACCATCCCGGCAGCGGTGTTTAACCCGGACGACGAGCTTGCCTTCGACGGCTCGTCCATCCGCGGTTTCCAGGCCATCCACGAGTCCGACATGGCGCTCCGCGCGGACCTGTCGACCGCCCGTCTCGACCCGTTCCGCAAGGACAAGACGGTCAACATCAACTTCTTCATCCACGACCCGATCACGGGCGAGCAGTACAGCCGTGACCCGCGGAACGTGGCGAAGAAGGCCGAGGCCTACCTCGCCTCCACAGGCGTCGCGGACACCGCGTACTTCGGCCCCGAGGCCGAGTTCTACGTATTCGACAACGTGCGCTTCAACACCGCCGCGAACGAGAGCTTCTACCACATCGACTCCGAGGCCGGCGCCTGGAACACCGGTGCGGTCGAGAACAACCGTGGCTACAAGGTCCGCTACAAGGGCGGCTACTTCCCGGCCCCGCCGGTGGACCACTTCGCCGACCTGCGTGCCGAGATCTCCCTGGAGCTGGACAAGAACGGCCTCCAGGTCGAGCGCCAGCACCACGAGGTGGGCACGGCCGGCCAGGCGGAGATCAACTACAAGTTCAACACGCTGCTGGCCGCGGCCGACGACCTGATGCTCTTCAAGTACATCGTGAAGAACGTCGCGTGGCGCAACGGCAAGACCGCGACCTTCATGCCGAAGCCGATCTTCGGCGACAACGGCTCGGGCATGCACGTCCACCAGTCCCTGTGGCAGGGCGGCGTCCCGCTGTTCTACGACGAGCAGGGCTACGCGGGCCTGTCGGACATCGCCCGCTACTACATCGGCGGCATCCTGAAGCACGCGCCGTCGCTGCTGGCCTTCACGAACCCGACGGTGAACTCGTACCACCGTCTGGTCCCCGGCTTCGAGGCCCCGGTCAACCTGGTCTACTCGCAGCGCAACCGCTCGGCGGCGATGCGTATCCCGATCACGGGCTCGAACCCGAAGGCCAAGCGCGTCGAGTTCCGCGCGCCGGACCCGTCGTCGAACCCGTACCTGGCCTTCTCGGCCCTGCTGCTCGCGGGCCTCGACGGCGTCAAGAACAAGATCGAGCCGGCCGAGCCGATCGACAAGGACCTGTACGAGCTGGCCCCGGACGAGCACGCGAGCGTCCCGCAGGTCCCGACCTCGCTCCCGGCGGTGCTCGAGGCGCTGGAGGCGGACAACGAGTACCTGCAGGTCGGCGGGGTCTTCACGTCGGACCTGATCGAGACGTGGATCGACTACAAGCGGACGAACGAGATCGCCCCGATCCAGCTGCGGCCGCACCCGCACGAGTTTGAGCTGTACTTCGACATCTAAAGATCAGGGTCGGGCGACCCGGGCGGGAGACCAGGGAACCGGCTGCGAACTGCAAAAACACTTCGCAGCAGTTCTCGTTGTTCCCGCTGGTCTTCCACCCCCTTGTGCACCGTGTGTGCACCGCTCGGTCGATTCTCTGACCCAGTGTCAGTAACAGCGAGGGCCGCCACCCACCAGGGGTGGCGGCCCTCAGCTGTGGCGCCGATCGCGCGTTCCGGGGCCGTCGCCTGCATTGTGGACGACCAACCCGAGGCCCTCGGCGCCCTCCTCCGCCTCGACGCCCACCACGCCGAACGCTTCACCGAGCCCGGCGGCCTCTGGGGCCGCTGGGTCCGTGCCCTGGTCCGCCTCCGGGACCACCCCAGCTACACCCCTGACGAGCAACGCCGCTGGACCGACCTCAAGTGCGACTTCGCCAACGGCTGGGCCCGGCCGCGGCCGCCTGACTGCGGCTACGTGAAGTCTGCGTACGCCATGTACCTGCCGCAGGCGCGGCACCTGAAAAGGTAGCCGGTGGGCTGACTGTCTTTGTCCAGAGCACCGACGCTGGAGTCGCGTGGCCAGTACGCGTCCTTCCTGGGTCACGTCGGCGGAGGCCAGGACCGCCGAGTAGTCGGCCGCCGTCGTGGCCCGCACAGCCCGCCTCCGTTCCTGTCGCCACGGCAGATCACCGTCATCAAGGACGACGCAGCACGACTCGACAACGGGCAATGGTCCGGTGACCTGCGGTTCCGCTTGTTCTGGAGCCTTCTCGAAGAGACCGGTCTACGGCTTGCCGAGGCCCTCCTCCTGCGGCACCGTGACTGGCAGCCCGGCACGGGGACCACCGCAGTTGTCGAGGTGCAGCCGCGCGAGGACCGACGCCGACGCCGAGGCTGCGGAAAGCACGCTGATCAGGAGGCTCACACAGCAGTTGGCGCAGATCCGCAAGCAGCACAGGGAGCAGATCACCGAACTCCGCGCCGCGTTGGAGGCCGCCCACGGCGAACTGCTGGTCCTGCGCCGACGCCTCCAAGACGACCAGTCAGCGAGCCCGAAGTGAAGGCCCTGTCCATCCCTGTCAACGGTAGGCCGACCGTTGTCGACCTCGGCGACGACGGCGGCTCCAGGTTCCTCCGCTCCCTGCGTGCGATCATCGGCGCCGAATGCGTCGAATGCGTCGCCGTCACCGACAGATGGGACGCCTGGCTCGATGAGGAGAGCGGGGTGAGGAGGCGGCCTCTCAATGAAGCGGCCACACGGCTCGCGCACGACTACGGGGCCAGGGTCAGACTCCGCGGAACCGTTGTCATCGTCGGAGCGGACCGGGGTGCCAACGTCTCCGTCGGCCTCTCTCCTGATCAGATCGACACGCTCCGCTGCAGAGCCACGGACGCGCCGCGCTGTTGAGTGCCTGTTTGTGACGCATGAACGACAAGCTGATCGGGAGGTAGGGACGTGCCAGGGAAGATCGGCTGCCGGTCGCCGATGAGTGGTGAGGATTCGTGCGCTGACGGGGCAATCGGTAGGGTGCCAGGTCACGACCGTACCCTGCCGGATCGACGTGCTGGTCGGAGCCCTGCTGCGGCTCGTGGCACCACCACGCCTGCCAGCTGGCCCCTGACCGCCTGGACCTTCTGACATGAGGGGCGGTCTTCACGGCCGGGCAGTCGGGCCCCGGCCGACGGGTCAGGAGGAACAGTGGCACAGATCATGGCCGAGGTCTCGCGGACGTTCAACGAGTTCTTGCTGCTGCCGAACCGGACCCGCACCGATTGCTCGCCCGCCACGGTTGACCTGCGGACGCCCCTGGTGCGGCACCTGGTGGGTGAGACGCCGGCGATCGAGTTGCAGTCCCCGTTCACGTCCGCGATCATGCAGGCCGTCAGCACGCCGGAGCTTGCGATCGCCCTCGCACGCAACGGCGGCCTGAGCTTCCTGCACCACAACCAGTCGATTCAGGACCAGGTCGCGGCGGTGCGCGAGGTCAAGAACTTCAAGGCCGGGTTCGTCACCAGCGACACCAACATCCGCCCGGACGACAGTCTGAGCGAGCTGGTCGAGGTCATGCGCCGCACCGGCCACAGCACCGCGGCCGTCACCCACGACGGGACCGGAACCGGGCGTCTCCTGGGCCTGGTGACCTCGCGTGACTTCCATCCCCAGCGTCACGACCTGGCCGGACCGGTCAGCGGCCGGATGACCCCCATCGCCGACCTGCCCCATGCCGGCGCCGACACCACGCTCTCCGAGGCCAACGCGCAGTTGTGGGACCAGCGGCTGGACTGCCTGCCCGTGCTGGACGCCGAGGGCCGTCTGCAGCATCTGGTGTTCCGGTCCGACTACGCGGACAACAAACGGTTCCCGAACCAGGTCGTGGACGCGGCCAAGCGCCTGCGCGTGGGTGCCGGCGTCAACACCCACGACTACCGCGAGCGCGTTCCCGCGCTGCTGGAGGCAGGTGCGGACGTCCTGTGCTTCGACTCCTCCGACGGCTACAGCGACTGGCAGGCACAGGCCCTGACGTGGGTGAAGAAGCACTATCCGGAGATCCCGATCGGCGGCGGCAACGTGGTCGACGGCGAGGCGTTCACCTTCCTGGCCGAGGCCGGCGCGGACTTCGTCAAGGTCGGGGTGGGCGGTGGCTCCATCTGCATCACCCGCGACCAGAAGGGCATCGGACGCGGCCAGGCCAGCGCCGTGCTGGATGTCGCCGCGGCCCGGGACGCCTTCGCGGAGCGCACGGGCGCCTACGTGCCGATCTGCTCCGACGGCGGCCTGGTCCACGACTACCACGTGGCCCTGGCGCTGGCGATGGGCGCCGACTTCGTCATGATGGGGCGCTACTTCGCCCGCTTCGACCAGGCCGCCGGGGCGAAACTCCCCACCCGTGACGGCTTCGTGAAGGAGTACTGGGGTGAGGGCTCGAACCGGGCCCGCAACTGGCAGCGCTACGGGCAGGGCGGCCAGGGCCTGATCTTCGAGGAAGGCGTCGACGGCTACGTCCCCTACGCCGGTGACCTCAACGAGGGACTCTCCGTGACCATCGCCAAGCTCAAGACCACGATGGTCTCCTGCGGCTCCGCCACGCTGCCGGAGTTCCAGTCCACCGCCCGACTTACCTTGGTCTCCGACCAGAGCTTCCAGGAGAGCCACGCCAACGTCACCTTGCGGGACACTCCGACGACGGTCGCCTGACACCGCTTCGCCTGAAGATGCCAAGGTGAGGCAGGGCAGCCGCTGGAAAGCGTCTGTCCTGCCGCCGCCGGCCAAGGTGATGAGGGCATCCTGGATTGGTAGGTGCGCTCGAAGTCCCGGCAGTTGCGGCGGGCGCGCATCATCCACGACGTTCGATGATCCACCTGCGAGACAGGATGACGAAGCCCTTCACACCGCGGGCCGGCGCACGGTCTTGATGGTGAGGTTGAGGTCCCCCCAGAATCGACTATCCGGTGTATTTCCACGCCGCGCCCGACCCGCGGTACTCCGTTACCGAGATCGGTTCGGTTCCGGGGCGCATGCGCTCTCGGTACAGAGTCCCCGTAAGGTGGTCGATCTCGTGGGCGACCAGGCGAGCCAGCCCTCGCTCGAAGACCGAGACGTGGCGGGGCCCTTCGACGGTTTGGTGCTCGACGTGGAGAGCCAGGGGGCGTGGGACGAGTCCGCGGACGTCGAAGAAGCTGAGGCAGCCTTCGTACTGCTCGTCGGTCTGTGTCGACTGCTCGACGACTACCGGATTGAACAGCGTAATGGACCCGCCCTCCGGCAGACGGACGATGGCAACGGCCCTTCTGATCCCAATCTGCGGGGCAGCGACGCCCAATCCCTTCGCGAAGACGTGAACAGCCGCCACACGCTCGGCAGCAGCCTCCAGTGCTTCAACCACTCCCAATGCCTCATCCGCCTCGTCCGGCAGCACGAGGTCACGGGCGACCTCCAGGAGCGCCGGATCGCCCTCCTGCACGATCCCGGCTGCTCGCATCAGCTCGGTGAGAGTTCCCGCTGACATCGGCATCCCTTCGCCTCCTGGCCCAAACCAGGTTCAGATCTTCCACCACTGCTGACGTCAGCGATATGCCGCCGACGCTGGAACAGGTCAAACCGAACGAGCCAACGCTGCAGCGCCGGATAAGAGATGGTCGATCTCGTGGTGGATGAGGCGGGCGAGGCCGCGGGCGTACTCGGTGGTCACGGTCTCGCCGGTCAGGGCGGTGGTCTCGACGGTGATTTTCAGGGAGCGGGGGACGAGGCCGCGCACGTCGAAGAAGCTGAGGCAGCCCTCGTACTGCTCGTCCGTCTCCTCGGAGCGGTCGGTGATCCGCGGGTCGAGCAGGATGATGGCAGGTGCGTCACCAGGCGGCTGGACGACGGCGGCGGCACGGCCGATGCCGATCTGCGGGGGCGGCGATGCCCATGCCCTTGGCGAAGGGGTGGACCTGGCCGATCCGCTCCATGGCGGCGAACAGCTCGTCGGTGACGCGTTCGGCCTCGTCGCGCTCGGCGGGCAGGTCAAAGGCGCGGGCCGGTTCGCCGAGAATGCCTGCACCGTGCTGGACGACGCCGAGGTCTCGCATTCGCTGACTGGGCCGCACGTCAATCACCTGAACTCCCCTTGATCTGTGTCGCGTTCGGTCCGTGCCCGAAACCGCCACTCCAGACGGTACCGAGCGTGCAGGGCGGGTGTAGTCGTGATCCACGTGAATTGCCGTAGTTCACCGTCGTCGCTGCGGACGGGAGGGGTTCGCAGCGGGGAGGCTTCGGCGGTCATGGAGGTCTCGGTGCCCCACACGACGGGGTCGAGGGCGGCAGGGAAGGCGAGCTGGACTTCGAGTTGTTCGGTGGGCAGGCGGACGGCTCGCTGGAACCAGTTGCCCCATTTGTTGTCGCCGACGGTGTAGGCGTACTCGATCCACACGGACTCGCCGGGGTAGAGCGGGAAGCGGCCGTGTTCGTTGTCAGCCGCGCCCGGACAACCGAACCACACGCGACCTACCCCTGGGCGGGGCGCTGATCGTTCGCCGCATGCAATGAAATCCCCCACGGACGCGAGTTAACCCCATTGCCCAGGTGTTCCCTCCAATGGGGCTCCTGGCTGGCGGAAGATATCCCAGCAGGCGAGCATCGCACCAGGAGAACAGTCGCCACCCGGGCGGTTGAGTCGGATCATCGCGTTTGGAGAGATGCACCATGGATAGTTCCTTTTTGGCTTCTATCGAGGCTGTCATCAATAACGGGAAAGCCGTAATTTCGGCGGACGACACCAACGTCGTGGCCGCGGTGCAAGAGGCGCTGAGGAACGGCAGGTCCGCGACGTTCTACGTCTCCCATACCCAAGCTGCGGCGGTGAACGCGTGGTACTGGACTCCTCAGCGGATCAAGGAAGCAGAAATGGAGCCGGTCACGAGCGAAGAGAAAGCCAGGATTGAGTCCGAGTTGGGAGTCAAGGACACCGGATCCCTCTACTCCAACCGCATTCCGTGTGAGTGTGGGCGCGTATACGGGGCTTTTGAGTTCGTACAGCAAGGAATTGCCGAGCACGGACGGGAGGCGGTGGGATCAGTCTTGGCGCTCGAGAACACTTCTGTTATTCGCGTCAACCCTGTCACCGTCGCCGTTTGCCCAGACTGTAAACGAAAGCTATTGCGCGGCCATTACTACTGCTGGGTGAACGGATACGGGTGCTGCAAGAGCACGGAGATGTAGATCAAGGGCGAATGGCACCGAGTTGTCCATTCGCGAGTCGTGGCCACTGCCCGGAGTGGGTACGAGCAGTGGCCTCTTCGGTGAACGACTTGGCCGTGTGGCCGGCCACGGCGCGGGTGGCGGCCTCGCGATTCAGTCCCCGGGCCGCTCGGACCCCAGCAGTTCCCGCAGTTCGGCCACCGCCTCGCGGAGCCGGTCGGCGAACGTCCGCATCTGGTCGGCCACCGCCAGCGGCGTGCTCAGGTAGAGGTTGAACCGGTCGGGCAGCAGCACATAGGCGACGCCGATGCACCGGCTGCTGGTCGAGCCGAAGCCGAAGTACTGGATGTTGGCGGACGGCGCGGAGCTGGTGCTCAGGTAGTCGTCCCGCATCGTCAGCCAGCCCGGCGTCCGGTACAGCGCGGGCTGCTCTCTCACTCCCAGCTCCGCCCCGCGCCGACGCTGGATCAGCTCCAGCTCCCAGAGGTGCTGCTCGGGTGCCTGTCCGAGCTGGCACTCCTTCGCGCGCGCCACATGCTGCTCGGCGGCGGCCCGGAACGCGGCGCGCCGGGTGTCCGCGTCCGCTGCCGGGTCCTCCATCGCCGTGACGAAATCGCGGATCCCGGGGGTGACGACGCGCATGGCCTCGGTCCGCCCGTGCCGGTATTGCCGGGTGGCGATCGACTCGTACGTGGCGCCCAGGTGCCCCTTGGCCCGCTGGTGGGCAAGTTGGTAGGCGGCCTGGACAAACGCGTCCGGCGAGACCCGCAGCGTCTTGGCCGCCTTGCTGCCGAAGTCCTCGAACGACACCGTGCTGGTCGCGGTGGCCGCCCCGTACGCCGCGAAGGCGTCGGCTGCGGAGCGCACCTGGGCCCGCAGGGCGTCGTCCAGCTCGAACACGATCGGCTCCAGCGTCGGCAGACCCTGGGAACGGGCTCCGGACTGCTGGGACTGCTCCTCGGCCGGGGTGCTGTGCAAGGCGTCGGTGAAGCTGAGGATGGTGGTCCCGTCCAGCTCGCAGTGCTCGACGTTGATGCCCGCCCGGCCGTCGGCGAAGACGATGAAGGACACGGCCTTGTCGAACCAGCGGTTGCCGCGGTCCCCGTACAGCAGCTGGTCGCAGGTCTCCTGGGTGTCCGCCGGTGCGAAGTCCTCCAGTGCGACGCAGAACAGTGCGGTCTCGACGTCGTCCAGCGCGTCGGCGTTGCGGGGGTGGCAGGCGAGCAGGGCCTCACGGGCGGCCGCCCACTCCGCGCGCGCCATGGTGGTGAGGTGGCCCACCGATGTGGCCGCGCCGGTCGGCTCGGCGCCGGCCTTCAGCACGGCGCGCAGCCCCGCCTCGAGGTCGTCCAGGCTGTGCGGGACGCCGTCCGGGCCGAGTACGTCCAGCTTGAACATGCCGCCCCGGAAGAACACCACGATGTGCCGGGCCTCGGACGGGCCGGGCCACTCCTCGGTGTAGGGGCTGCGGACGGTGTCCTGCTGCGCGCCGGGGATCCGGGTGGCGGAGAACAGGAACTTGTTCTGCACCATCGACTGGGGCTGCCCGCGCTGCACCACCGGCGGAATGAGCCCCTGATCGAGCTGCCGCTTGTAGTTGACGGCCCCGGCGATGAGCCCTGCCGCCCGTTCCACCTGCGGCTGGCCGGAGTCCTTGAACAGGAAGAAGAAGTTGGCGTTGAGCGCGATCCGGTCCCGGCGGCCCAGGTAGCGGTACGGCCAGAAGGTGTCGAGCCAGCTGTGCACGCCCTTTGCGGCGTCGTACGCCTCCAGCGCCCCGTGCAGCACCCGGCCGGGTCCTTCGGGCCGGAGGAAGGCGGTCACCTCCGCCTCGGTCGCCGCCCGCTCGTCGGGGTTGAGCAGCGGCGCGCACCAGGCGAGGAACCTCTCGCAGCTCGCCTCCAGTGTCGGCAGCGGAACGCGCGGCAGGCTGTCCTCCTGGGCGAAGGTCGCGTTGCCCGGTACATCCTGACTGATCTTCAACTCTGCTCTCGATTCGGATCGTTGGGATCTGTGGTGGCATGCGGACGGGAAAGGTAGAGCTGTGCGTAGAGCCAGCCTTCCGCCTCCGGGCCCCGTGCGGCCACCCCGCAGGGCCTGGGCCGTGTCTGACAAATCCTGCCAGGCGGGATTTGTCAGACACGGCCTAGTCCAGCAGTCGGTCGCCCCGGACGGCCCGGCCCTCGGCCGCCAGGTGCTCGGGCAGTACCCGGCCGAAGAGCTGCCGGGTCCGTGCCACGCTCCCGATGACACCGGGGCGCTCGCTGTAGGCGAATATCGCGGAGTGGCGCGCGACCTCGCCCTGCACGGGGCTCACCCGGTGCAGCGAGTAGCGGCCCTTGAACAGCTGCAGGTCACCAGGTTGCAGGGAAAGGCGCCGGGTCAGCCGCTCGCCCCGGCCGTCCAGTACGTCCCGGACATCGTCGAAGCTCTCGTCGTGCGCTGACCTGATGTTCGGGCAGTACTCGAAGACGCCGCCGGCCTGCGCTTCCTGGGTGAGCATGCTCACCGTGAACTCGTTGGTGTCGAAGTGCCAGGGGTGCTCCATGCCTGGCCCGACGACGTTGAGAACCAGCCCGGAGAGCGGGTCCGCGAGCTCCTGCAGCTGCGGCAGGCTGAAGCAGCGGGCGATGAAGCGCTGGAACACCCGGTGGGAGTAGAGCCGGCTAATGAGGGAGTCGGCGGGGACGCGGTCCCGCGCGACGAACGCGTTGCCCCGCTGGAAGCTCCTCCGGCCGGGGTGGTCCTCCGGCAGAGCGGAGTCCACCGGGATGTTGTAGACGTTGACCGTTTCGACGTCGAAGTGCGCTCGGGGGGCGATGGCCGAGCACTCCTGCCGCAGGACATCGCGGAGCGACGGACGGATGAAGTCCGGCAGCACGGTGCAACCGAGAGTCAATAGCTCGCGCCGGGCACGGGAAACTACAGCCCGCCCCTCGGCGCTCTCGAGTTCCGACAGGGGATACCGAGCCGTGTCGACCACCTGGTCGAGCATCATGGCTTCCAAAGTGCTCATTTCGATCCTCTCGGCTCATCAGCAACTCCACTGAGACGCAACGCAGTTGAAGCTCCCACAGCGTCGCCCGGTTGTCTGTGACACGTCACACTGAGCGGAGGGGCACACTCGATCCGTGAGGGCTCCTCGCGCCACCGGGCACGACGCGCGGCCCGGTGCACTCGCATCGATGTACTGCGCATCGGTGATGACCGGGGCCCGGCGTGCCGCGACGGGCGATCCACCGCACCCTGGAGGAATGAAGCTCCGCAAGGTGCCAACCGGGTGGGCGGAACCACTGCAGCCCCCGCCCGGCTACTTCGGCTCGGAGGCCGGCCCGCCGGACGAGACGCGGCGGCGACTCATCCTCGACTGGGCGGTGAATCAGCGGATCGCGAGTGGGTGGCGCGTGGAGTCCCGCTCGGAGACGCAGGCGGTCATGGTCCGCGGCCAGCCGGTGAACCATGTGCTGCATGCCGTCCTCAGCCTGGCCACCTGCCTGCTGTGGGTGGTGGTGTGGCTCATCCTGATCGCGACGAACAGGGTCGAGCGGGTCGCCCTCACGGTCGATGCGCGGGGGGACGTCGTCACTGTGCATGCTCCGGCGTCCTAGACCTATTGCGCTAGTGCAAAATCAGATTGCGGCTAGTGCAGAGTGCGGGCTACCGTTCGGGCCATGCCTGCCAAGACACCGTCGCCCGTCACCCTGACCGGCCGCCACGTACGCCTCGAACCGCTGACCATGGACCACCTGAGCGGCCTCTTCGCCGCGGGCGGCGGGGACGACGAGGTCTGGCGCTGGCAGGGCGGGCCGACCCCGCACACGCAGGACGAGCTCGGGCTCAAGCTCGCCGAGCTGCTGAAGGCCGCGGAGCAGGGTACGTACATCCCGTTCGCCGTCATCGCTCTCGGGACCGGGCAGGCCGTCGGCTGGACCACGTACATGGACATCGACGCCGAGAACGAGCGCCTGGAGATCGGCTGGACCTGGTACGGCCGCGCGTTCTGGCGCTCGGCGGTCAACACCGAGGCGAAGCTGCTGCTGCTGGCCCACGCCTTCGAGGAACGGGGCATGGGGCGCGTGCAGTTGAAGACGGACCACATGAATCTTCGGTCGCAGGCCGCGATCGCCCGCCTCGGCGCCGAGCGCGAAGGTGTGCTGCGCCGCCACCGCCGACGCCCGGACGGCACGTGGCGGGACACCGTCTACTTCTCGCTGCTGGCCGAGGAGTGGCCGGCCGCGAAGGCACGCCTCAGCGCCCGGATCTGACCACCCCGAGCCCGGCCGCCCGAGTCCGGCCACCGCATCCGGTCCTTCGCCACAGCCTCATGCACTGGGTTCTGAAGCCGGCCCGTGCCGGATCCGCCGTCGTCAGCAGCGGGGAGCCGGTTTGCTGTAGGTCGTGTTGCTGGGCGTGGCCACGTAGTAGTCCGAGACATAGCGGCCGTTGTCCATCCGGTCCCAGATCTTGGTGGTGGCGACCGTCGAGCCCGACCGCTGGCAGTAGACCCACGCCAGGGCTCCGTTGGGCAAGGTCCCCACGACGGCGTACGAGGTGCCGGGGCCCGTCCGTACGGAGAGGCCGCCGGGGGCGGTGGTCTGGTACGGGTATGTGCAGCGCGGCAGCGGGGCGCTGTAGGTGGTGTTGGACGGGGTGCTGACGTAGTGGTCCGTGACGTAGGTGCCGTCGGAGAGCTTGTCCCAGACACTGGTGCTGCCGACGGTGGAACCGGGCGCCTGGCACACCACCTTCAGGGCGGAGCGGGGCGCGTACGACTTGGCGACGGGGTAGCCCGTCGTGGGGCCGGTGCGGGCGTTGAGCGCGGTGGAACTTGTCACCGTGTAGGTGTACGCGACGGTGGCGACCGGGGTGTCGAGACGGTCGGTGTCGATGTTCAGGGTGACACCGCCGTACGTCTCGTCGTGGCTGCCCTTGAACTGCTTCGCCCGCTGGTGGGAGGCCCACTTGGAGTCGGCGATGTTCGTCCAGCCCTTCAGCGAGTCGGTTCCGTCGTAGCGGGCGATCCACAGCGCGTCGGGCCGGGCGTAGGACGTTGACGTATAGGCGTCGGAGAGCTGCCTGGCCCCGAGGTTGAGGTTCATGTAGACGCCCGAGACATAGCCGAGCCGGTGCAGCTCCTTCGTCCAGCCGGAGACGTACGACAGCACGGCGAGCCGGCAGGTGTTGTCCGTCTGGACGTAGTTCTCGATGTCGTTGTAGAAGGCGCTGCCGGGCTGCATGCCGAGCGCCTTGGCCTTGGCGATGGCGTCGGCTGCCGCCGCGGTGCCCTGGGACCTGGCGGTCGCCGCGGCGGAGCTGATCTTGGCGTCGGTGGGCCGGCCGCCGCACGGCGGTTGCAGGCCCTTGTATATGGGGAGCAGTCGCCACTTCAGCGCCGACACGGACGTGACCCAGGACGCGGTCAGTTGCGGCTGGGCGCAGGTGCGGTTGATGCCGCCGATGTACACACCGACGGCGCGGTACGGCGACGCGCTCCACGCCCGGATCGCCGTCAGCGGCGGTGCCGTGCAGGTGTCGAAGGCGAGTCCGGAGTAGCGGGTCGCGCTCGCTCCGGACGGAAAGCCGACCGCCGTTGCCGGTTCGGCGGCGGCGGGCGGGGCGAAGGTCAGCGCGGTGCCGGCGCCCAGTACGGCGGCGGCCGCGAGGACGGCGAATCTGCGCAGGGCGTGGAGCGTAGGAAGGGTGTGGAGAGTACGAAGGGTGCGGTGCGAGTGCGACATGACGGCCCCCCGGGGCGACGCGAACCGTGTGGGTCCAGAATGCCCCACTGTGGGCCAACTGCACCCCGCGCCGATCGAGTTTGTTGGCAGTGCATCCCCGAAGACGTGAAAGTCCCGCCGCTGTCACCCCGGGTGACAGCGGCGGGCCTGTCCGCTCCGTTCAGCGGCCGTAGCGGATGAGCGCGCGCACCATCCGGCACGTCGTGTCGGACGGCGGGTGCACCCCGATGTCCTCCGCCGTCGCCCGTATCTTGCGGTTGTCGGCTGTCGCCGGGTGGTAGACACCCGAGTCCAGCAGGGCGATCGCCAAACGCATCGCCTTCAGGCGGCGGTTGTGGGAGACGTACCACTCGCGCGGCTGTCCGGCCGGCAGTGGCTTCTTCTTCAGCGGCTTGTGCAGGGGCTCGAACAGGGGCTTCGTCGTGAGTGTGGCAACGGCCATCGGCAACCTCCTGGCGCGGTGGCGGGACCATCCCGAACTACTGTTCATTCTACTGCCGGGCACTGACAATCACCGCTGGCCAGACGGTGTTTGAGGGGCGCGAGAGCGGTACCGTGACGGCATGGAGATCTGGATCAATCCCGCCTGTTCCAAGTGCCGCAGCGCCATCGGTCTGCTCGATGCGGAGGGCGCCTCGTACACCGTCCGCCGCTATCTGGAGGACGTGCCGAGCGAGCAGGAGATCCGGGAAGTTCTCGGACGGCTCGGGCTCGAGCCGTGGGACATCACACGGACCCAGGAGGCCGCGGCGAAGGAGCTGGGGCTCAAGGAGTGGGCGCGGGACGACAGTTCCCGGGAGCGGTGGATCGCGGCGCTCGCGCGGCATCCCAAGCTGATCCAGCGGCCGATCATCACCGCGGAGGACGGGACGGCCGTGGTGGCGCGTACGGACGAGGCGATACGGGACGCTCTGGCCCGCTCATAGCGGTACGGCGTACCAGCGGCGGTGCGTCAGCGGCTCGACCCTGCACGCGGGTACGTTACGCCAGCCGGCCAGGACCGGTTCGTACGAGGTCAGCGCTCGTCCGTGCCCGCGACCTTCCCCGTGGCCAGCGCGATGCGGTTCCAGGTGTTGATCGCGAAGATCAGGGCGAGCAGCCGGGCCAGTTCCTCGTCCTCGAAGTGGGCCGCCGCCCGGGCGTACACCGCGTCCGGGACTCCGCCGTCCGCGATCAGGGTGACCGCCTCGGTGAGGGCCAGGGCCGCCTGCTCCTTCTCGGTGAAGAAGTGCTTCGCCTCCTGCCAGACGGCCGTCATGTGGAGGCGCTCCTCGCTCTCGCCCGCCTTGCGGGCGTCCGCGGTGTGCATGTGGAGGCAGTAGGCGCAGTGGTTGAGCTGCGAGGAGCGGACCTGCACCAGCTCCACGAGGGTCGGGTCCAGGCCCTCGCGGGCGGCGGCGTCCAGGCCGATCACGGCGCGGAAGGCCTTCGGGGCCAGCTTGGCGAAGTTGATCCGGGTCACGTTCGAGTTGATCTCTGTCGTCGTCATGTGTACGAATCTAGATGCGCAGGCGACCGGCAATGGGGTGCATTTCAGTGGCAGAAGCATGGGTCAATTCGGCCGAGAGTCTTGGTGCGGATCTGCATCTGGAGCTGACAGGACCGGGCAGCCGGCGTGCCGTTCTGATGAGGGCCCTGCGGGACGGCATCCGGAGCGGGCGGCTCGCCCCCGGTACCGGGCTGCCGCCCTACCGGTCCCTCGCCGCCGACCTCGGGATCGCCCGGAACACCGTCGCCGACGCGTACGCCGAGCTCGTCGCCGAGGGGTGGCTCACCGCACGGCAGGGGTCGGGGACCCGGGTCGCGCAGCAGGTGGCGCCGGTCGCTCCCGTACGCGGACAGCGCACCCCGGCCAGGCCCACACGGCCGACGTACGACCTGGTGCAGGGGCAGCCGGACCCCTCCGCCTTTCCGCGCGGGGCGTGGCTCGCCTCCGCCCGGCGGGCGCTGACCGCCGCGCCGCACGACGCCTTCGGGCCCGGCGATCCGCGCGGGCGGGCCGAGTTGCGGGAGGCGCTGGCCGGGTATCTGGCGCGGGTGCGCGGGGTGCGGACGAACCCCCGGCGGATCGTGGTCTGTTCCGGGGCCGCGCACGCGCTGCGGCTGATGGCGGCAGTCGCGGGCGGGGGGTCGGGCCGCTGGGCGGTGGAGTCGTACGGGCTGCCCTACCACCGCGCACTCCTGGCCGGAGAAGGCATCCGCACCGTGCCGCTCGCCGTCGACGAACACGGTGCCCGAGTGGGCGAGTTGGGGGCGGTGGGCGCGGTGCTGCTGACCCCCGCGCATCAGTTCCCGACCGGCGGGCCGCTGCATCCCGAGCGGCGGGCGGCCGTTGTGGACTGGGCGCGCTCGACGGGCGGGCTGGTCCTGGAGGACGACTACGACGGCGAGTTCCGCTACGACCGTCAGCCCGTGGGCGCCGTCCAGAGCCTCGATCCCGACCGGGTGGTGCTGGTGGGGTCGGTGAGCAAGAGCCTCTCCCCCACGCTGCGGATCGGCTGGATGGTGCTGCCGGAGCAGCTCGTGGACGACGTCGTGGCGGCGAAGGGCGAGCGCGAGCAGTGGTCGAGCGCCACGGAGCAGCTCACGCTCGCGGACTTCATCGCCTCAGGGGCGTACGACCGCCATGTACGCACGATGCGGCAGCGTCACCGCCGCCGGCGCGACCAGTTGGTGTCGGCCCTGGCGGAGCGGGCGCCGCGGGTGCGCGTGGCCGGGATCGCGGCGGGGCTGCATGCCGTGCTCGAACTTCCGGCGGGGACCGAGCGGGCGGTGGTGAAGGCGGCGGCCTGGCAGGGCCTGGCGGTGGAGGGGCTGGCCGACTACCGCCACCCGGACTGCCCGGCGGGCGAAGGCGCCGGACACCGCGAACGCGACGGGCGCGACGGGCTGGTCGTCGGATACGCGACGCCGCCCGAGCACACCTACGGCGGGGCGCTGGACGCGCTCTGCCGCGCGTTGCCTTAAGAAAAGTTAAGGATGTTGTGGGTGGAGCGGCTGAGAAAGCCGGGAGTCCTACTCGTACGTAACGGCACAGGAATCCACCCGACAGGAGCCCCACGTGTCGCGCAAGAGGACCCTCAGCGGTAAGAAGAAGATCGCTCTGCTCGTCGGCGCCGCCGTCGCGATCGGCGGTACGGCAGTAGCGATGACGGGCACCAGCAATGCGTCCGTAGCCTGCGACGGACTGGTCACCGCCCTGCAGAACAACGAGAACTTCATCGCCGGCCAGCGCGCCAATCCGGACGCCCAGTCCGCGGCGCGGATCGCCAACCGGCAGGCCGTCATCGAGCAGATCAAGGTGCAGCAGGCCGCTTCCGGGTGCGAGGTCGGAGGCGGGGGAGGTGAGGCCGCCGAGCCGCCCGCCGAGCAGCAGCCGCCTGCCGAGGCAGCGCCCCCGGCCGAGGAGCAGCCGCCTGCCGAAGAGCAGCCTCCCGCCGACGATCAGGGCGGCAACCAGGGCGGCGGCGATCAGGGCAACGCCGGCGAGGTCGTCTGCGCCGGTTCGACCGTGACCCTCTCCGGCGAGGGCGGCGCCCCCGCCGCCTCCAGCAACCAGTTCCCGATCGGCACCACCCTCAAGGTGACCAACCTCGACAACAACAAGTCGACGACCGTCAAGGTCGCCTCCACCTCCGGCAGCTGCGCCCTGCTGAACAACGCAGCCTTCGAGCAGGTCCGCGAGCCGGGCAAGTTCCTCATCCGCAAGGCGCGTATCGAGCGCGTCGGCTGACCCTGACGGGTTTCAGGACGGCGCCGTTCTCCCGCCCGCATCCTCCCCGGGAGGAGCACGGCACCGTCCTGGGCCCGCGCCCGCTACCCGCGCCCCCGCTACCCCCGCCGCAGAAGCTCCGCCTCCGCCTCCGCGAGGATCTCGGTCAGCCGCAGCCCGAACCGTATGTCGCAGTCGTGTGCCTTCCCCGTGCTCGCCGACTCCAGCAGCGCGTCGACCGCCGCCCCGAACGAGCGGACCGCGTCACCCCAGTCGGGCAGCACAGCCGATCCCTGATCGCCGACGAGCGCGATGCTCACGCCCGACGCCTTCACCGGCGCGCTCAGGCCCAGCGTCGCCGTGCTCGACGCCCCCGAGGCGTGCCGCAGCACCAGATGCGCGGTGTCCACCGGGCCACGCGCCGCGGTCACCTCCGTCACATCGCCGAGCACCGGAAGCAGTACGGACAGCACATGCGGGCCCACGTCCCACAGCCCGCCCTTCTCGCGCCGCCACGGCGAATCCGCGTACGGGCTGTCCGAGCCGGGCGCGTACAGCGAACCGAGCCACTGCGCGTGGGCCGTGAACCAGCCGCCCACCGCCGCCTGTTCGGCGATCCAGAGCGCGGTGTCGGCGGCGTAGCGCAGCGTGCAGAAGACGACCGAAGCGACGCCGGCGCGCTCCGCCGCCTCCGCCACCTCCCGGGCCCCGGCCACCGTCGTCGCTACCGGCTTGTCCAACAGCAGGTGGCAGCCGGCAGCCGCCGCCCGGGCCGCGAGCGGCGCCTGGATGTCCGGCGGCAGCGCGAAGGTGATCGCGTCACAGGCGGCGAAGAGGGCGTAGATGCCGTCGTCGCCGGAGTACGCCGTCGTGTCATGGGCGGCGGCAATGGCGGCGGCCGCCTCGGGCCGCCTCCCCCACACACCGGCGAACTCGACATCAGGGTGGGCGGCGAGCGCGGGGGCCTGGGTGCGCGCCGCCCAGGGTCCGGCACCGAGGAGTCCGATACGCGGCTGCTTCGCGGGCTTCGTCATGCCACCCAGTCTGCCCCTCGCAGAAAGCTGGGGGAGGCGAACGGGTCCGGCGGCGCACCACCCGCGACCGGACCGAAGCAGGGGCGGGTGCTCGTGAACCCTGTATACGACACGGACGGTTTCGTCCCTGCTCAGCCCCACAGCGTCGCACGGGGCGCGCGTGAATCGCGGGAATCTGGAGGGCCGCACCTCCTGCGTAACGTGGGGTTCACAAATGGGCAATGGCCGGGAAATCACAGATTGCGAAGCTGCGCGACATACCGCTGCACCCGCAAAGGATGAGGCCCCGTGACCTTCAAGGCTGAGTACATCTGGATCGACGGCACCGAGCCGACCGCCAAACTTCGCTCGAAGACGAAGATCCTGACGGACGGCGCCGAGCTGCCCATCTGGGGCTTCGACGGGTCCAGCACCAATCAGGCCGAGGGCCACGCGTCCGACCGCGTGCTCAAGCCGGTCTTCTCCTGTCCGGACCCGATCCGCGGTGGCGACGACGTCCTGGTGATGTGCGAGGTCCTCAACACGGACATGACGCCGCACGAGTCCAACACGCGTGCCGCGCTCGCCGAGGTCGCCGAGAAGTTCGCCGCACAGGAGCCGATCTTCGGCATCGAGCAGGAGTACACCTTCTTCAAGGGCTCCCGCCCGCTGGGCTTCCCCGAGAGCGGCTTCCCGGCCGCGCAGGGCGGCTACTACTGCGGTGTCGGCGCCGACGAGATCTTCGGCCGTGACGTCGTCGAGGCGCACCTGGAGAACTGCCTCACGGCGGGCCTGGGCATCTCCGGCATCAACGCCGAGGTCATGCCGGGCCAGTGGGAGTTCCAGGTCGGACCGCTCGCGCCGCTGGTGGTCTCCGACCAGCTGTGGGTCGCGCGCTGGCTGCTCTACCGCACCGCCGAGGACTTCGGGGTCTCCGCGACGCTCGACCCGAAGCCGGTGAAGGGCGACTGGAACGGCGCGGGCGCGCACACCAACTTCTCGACCAAGGCGATGCGCGAGGGCTACGACGCGATCATCACCGCCGCGGAGTCGCTGGGTGAGGGCTCCAAGCCGCTCGACCACGTCAAGAACTACGGCGCGGGCATCGACGACCGCCTCACCGGTCTGCACGAGACCGCCCCGTGGAACGAGTACAGCTACGGCGTCTCGGACCGTGGCGCCTCGGTCCGTATCCCGTGGCAGGTCGAGCAGGACGGCAAGGGCTACATCGAGGACCGCCGCCCGAACGCCAACGTCGACCCGTATGTGGTGACCCGGCTGCTCGTCGACACGTGCTGCACCGCGCTGGAGAAGGCCGGCCAGGTCTGATCCGCCTATCACTACGAGAGGGCGTCCACCGGTCTCCGGCCGGTGGGCGCCCTTCGGCGTGAACAGCCCGAATCGCGCCAAGTGACCGTCAGGCAGGCCTGATCCGGCACAGCAAGGCACGGAAGCCCCCTGCTGCGGGGCGATGGCATCTGCTTCAATGGGGTCATGGCCAGCTACCAGCACATCGCGACAGGTCGCAGCGACCTTGAGCCGTTCTGGCCGTCCCGGCAGCACCATGACTTCGACCGGGTGTGTTGCCGCGCGGTGAACGCGCAGGCCCTCTAAAGCCGCTCACCCCGGTCTTCGGCCAGCGCGCACGACGTACGTCCGTCCTCACGACTCGACGACTCCTCCGCGCGAAAGAGCTGACCTCTCATGGCGAACTCCCGTTCCTCCTCCGCCGTCTCCGCGACCGCCCGGCCGACCGCCGCACGGCACCGACTCCGAGCCGTCGACCTCGACGAGGTCGTCGCGCCGCCGCGCGGCTTCGTGGAGGTGGCCGACTTCCTTCCGCCGGGGGCCACCTGGCTGCCCGCGCCCCAGCACACCCTGCCCGCCCTGCCGGGCCGGCCGCCGATGGTCGGCTACCTCGTGCTCGTACCGGCCGATCAGCAGCCGGACGGGCGGTCGAACCAGCGGTCCGGGCCGCAGTCGGGCCCGCTGCCCGACCCGCAGCCGGACCACGGTGACGGTCCGGTGCGGATCGACCCGGAGCAGCGCACCGCCCTGGTCGACGGGCAGGCGCTGGATCTGACGTATCTCGAGTTCGAGCTGCTCGCGCATCTGGTGGCGCATCCGCACCGGGTGCACACGCGCGACCAGTTGGTGACCACCGTGTGGGGCTACGGGCATGTGGGCGACGGCCGGACCGTCGATGTCCATGTCGCCCGGCTGCGCCGCAAGCTGGGCGCCGAGCACCGCCGCACGATCCAGACCGTACGGCGGGTCGGCTACAAGTACGCGCCCTGAGGCGGGCGGTCGGGCAGGGCCTACGCCCGCGCGCGGATCCGGGCCACGGCGCCCAGCGTCAGGTCGACCGCCAGGAACACCAGCAGGCTGATGCCCAGCATCGGTACGAACCAGCCCGCCAGGACCGTGACCGCGGCCAGCGGCAGCAGGGCGGGCAGCGGCACCTTGCGCCAGGCGCCACGCGGCATCGGCCTGCCCGCGCTCAGCTTCCGCTCCTTCGTCGGCCTGCGCAGCCACCACATCCGGTAGCCCCACAGGATCAGGAGGATGAGGGCGAAGGTGAGTGCGGCCAGGGCCAGCTGGTTGACGAGGCCGAGGAAGACGCCCATGTGGGCGTCGATGCCGAAGCGGGTCAGCTTGGCGAGCAGCGGGTAGTCGGCGAACCGCAGTTCGTCGATGACCTTGCCGTTGGACGGGTCGACGGCGGCCGAGTCGAGGTGGACGGGGAACTGGGCGTCCCGCTCCTTGATCACATAGCCGCTGCCCTCGGCCGGGAGGGTCACGCCGATCTTCGTGTCGATGCCGGCGGCGCGCGCGGACTCGACGGCCTTGTCGATGCCGACGTCGGCGCCCTGATGGGCGCCGCCGCCGGTGCCGGCGTGCCCCTCGTGTCCGTCGCCCGTGCCGCTGCCCGCTTCGAGAGCCGCGGAGACGGTGGGCGTGGCGCCGCCGAGCTGGTCCTGGACCGCGCCGAAGTTCTCGCCCGCGTACCGCGACCAGGTCAGTCCGGTGGCGGAGAGCATGACCAGTCCGGTCACGGCCCACAGGCCGACGGAGCCGTGCCAGGAGAGCGTCCTGCGGCGGCCCTTGGGCCCGCGCTCGGGGACGACGAGGGCGCGCTTGGTGCCGCGCCTGCGTCCGAGCCAGAGCGCGAGACCGCCGAGGGCGACGATCCAGAGCCAACTGGCGGCCATTTCACTGTAGTTGCGGCCGAGGTCACCCAGGTGCAGATCGCGGTGGAGTCCGTCGAGCCAGGTGCGCAGCGGGAGGGCGCCGGAGCTGCCGTAGGAGGGCAGCTCGCCGCGTATCTCGGAGGTGTACGGATCGACGAAGACAGCGAGGGACTTGCCCTCCTCGACCTCGGGGGTGGTCATCAGTACGCGGGTGGTCGCGCCGTCCTCGGACGAGGGCCAGACGGCGGTCACGGTGCCGTCGGGGCGGGCCTTGCGGGCGGCCTCGACCTGGGCGCCGAGCGGGAGGGTGCGGTCGCCGACCGGGACCTCCAGCTCATGGCTGTAGATGATCTTCTCGGCCTGGAAGGAGAGCGCGTAGAGCAGTCCGCTGGTGGCGGCGATGAGGAGCAGCGGGGCGATCAGCAGGCCGGCGTAGAAGTGGAGCCGGAGTACGAGGGGCCGCAGGGAGCTCCAGGTCGATCCGGACCTGGTCTCGTCGGCTCTCTCGGGGCTCTGGGTGCTCTCGGTGCTCTGGGACGGGGCGTCGTCAATGGCCATGGCTGTCCTAGGGAGTTGGCGTCGACATGGGGAGTCGGCCCCAGGTCAGACGGCTGCTCCGGGGGCCGTGGCGAAGGGTGCGGGGAGCGCGGGCGGGCCGCGGCGCACGAGGGTGTGAGCGAGTACGACGCCGTGGAAGCGGGGGGTACGGGACCGGTGGCGTACCGGGGGCCGTACGGCTTCGGGCAGCCGGACGGCCGTGAGCAGCAGCCGCAGCGGGGCGAAGGCGAGGGTGCCGATGGCCTGCGCGAGCCGGAAGAACGCGGCCTCGCCGCGGGCCAGCCAGAGCGCGCAGACGGCGGCGGCGAGGAGGTGGGCGGCGAGCATGCCGGCGTCCGTGTCCATCGCCGTGGTGGCGGCTTCGTACTGCTGGTACTGGTACTGGTGTTGGTGGTGCTCGGCGGACTGTCCGCCCGGTCCGGCTCCGGAGAAGATCAGATGCAGCGCGCCCTGGACGGCGAGCAGTCCGGTGCCGATGGCGGGTACGCCACGGCGGCGCCCGCCCGCGAGCCAGCCGGCGGTCGCGGTCACCGCGAAGGCGGCGAGCAGCGCCGGGAGCGGAAGGTCATGAGCAGACATGGAGGAATGCCCCACGGCGGCCAAAGTCACGCACACCGCCGCGAAAAGCGCGGCCCGAAAGGCGCGTATCGGCGACCGGGCATCTGTCATGGTCCGCACATGCTGCCATCCCGCGGCCGGATGCGGGAGAGGGGGCTCCTGTTCGGTTCGCCTGGCAGCAGAATCCCTGTCCCCGGTGGCGCATCGGCGGGCAGAGTCGGCAGGTATGAGACTTCTGATTCTGGGGGGCACGGAGTTCGTGGGCCGTGCGGTGGTCGAGTCGGCCCTCGCGCGCGGCTGGGAGGTCACGGTGTTCCACCGCGGCCGCCACGAAGCACCGGCGGGTGTCACTGAACTGCTCGGCGACCGCACCGCGCCTGACGGCCTCGCGGCGCTGGCCGAGGGTACGTGGGACGTGATCGTCGACACCTGGTCGGCCGCGCCGTCGGCCGTACGGGATGCGGCCCGGCTGCTGGCGGGGCGGGCCGGTCGCTATGTCTACGTATCGAGCTGCTCGGTGTACGCCTGGCCGCGGGCGGTCGGCTACGACGAGACCGGCCCGGTGGTGGCAGGCTCGCCCGACGCGGGCGACGTCCCGTACGCGGAGGCCAAGCGGGGCGGGGAGCTGGCCGTGCTGGACGCCATCGGCGAGGCCCGCTCGCTGCTGGTGCGCGCGGGGCTGATCATCGGCCCGTGGGAGAACATCGGCCGGCTGCCGTGGTGGCTGGGGCGGGCGGCCCGGGGCGGCCCGATGCTGGCGCCTGGCCCGCGGGACACCCCGCTGCAGTACATCGATGTGCGCGACCTCGCGGAGTGGATGGTGGAGGCGGCGGAACGGGGTCTGAGCGGCCCGTACAACCTGGTGAGCGAGCAGGGCCACACGACGATGGGCGAGCTGCTGGAGCTGTGCGCGCGGGTCACAGGCTCCGCCGCAGAGCTGCGCTGGACGGCCGCGGAGAGGGTCCTGGCGGCGGGCATCGAGCCGTGGACGGAGCTCCCGATCTGGGTCCCGCGGGCGGAGCTGCCGGAGCTGCACAACGAGGTGTACGGCCTGAGTGCGGCGAAGGCGCTTGGGGCGGGGCTGAGTTGCCGGGGGGTCGGGGAGACGGTGACGGATACGTGGGCGTGGCTGCGGTCGATCGGAGGGGTGGCGCCGCGGCGGGGGGACCGGCCGGGTGTGGGGCTGGACCCGGCGGTCGAAGCGAAGGTCCTGGCGGGGTGAGGGGCCGGGCCGCCTGCGGCGGGCCCACGCGGCGGGGCCGCATATCGGATGCAGCCCTACCCGCCCCTTCCCGTAACTGAGGGCTGCGCCCCCAGACCCCCGTACGGCCTTCGGCCGTGTCCTCAAACGCCGGACGGGCTCAAGTTGCCCGGCGCCGGGACCTCCGCCTCGCCGTGGTCCATCCGCGGCAACCACCCCAGCCCCCTCGGCGTCCGCCAGTTCCGCTCCCCCAGCAGCGCCATCACCGACGGCAGCAGCACCATCCTGACGATCGTCGCGTCCAGCAGCACCGCCGCCGCCAGGCCGACGCCCATCTGCTGCATGTCCTGCATGGACAGCGTCCCGAAGACCGCGAACACCGCCACCATGATCGCCGCCGCGCCCGTCACCGCGCCCGCCGTGCGGCGGATGCCCTCGTTGATCGCGGCCCGCGTGTCCGTCCCCCGGTCACGCGCCTCGCGGATTCGCGACACCACGAAGACGTGGTAGTCCATCGAGAGACCGAACAGCACCACCAGGACGAACAGCGGCATCCAGCCCTCGATCGCGCCCACCGCCTCCGTACCGAGGGCCGAAGCCCCCCAGCCGTGCTGGAAGACCGCCACCATCACGCCGTAGGCCGCCGCCACCGAGAGCAGGTTGAGCAGGATCGACGTCACCGCGATGACGTACGACCTGAAGCAGAACAGCATCAGCAGGAACGTCACCGCCGTGATGAACGCGAACACCGGCACGATGCCGCGCTTCAACTGGTCGTTGAAGTCGACCGACTCGGCCAGCTCGCCGCCCACGAACACCTGGGCCCCCGTGCCGCCGAATGCCGCCGGCACCCGCTTGTCGCGCAGATCCGCCAGCGCGTCCTTGGAGGCGCTGTCGTTGCCGTTGCCCGCAAGCACCACCTCGATCTCCGCGACGTTCTTCGCCCGGTGCACGGTCACATCGGACGGGTCGAACCGCGCCAGCGCGCCCCGCATCCGCTCCGAGTCGATGTCGTCCGCCTTGACGACGACGCGCGCCGGCTCAGGGCCGCCCGGGAAGGCCTCGGTGACCTTCTTGTACGCGACCGACAGCGACGCGTCCGAGCCGAACTGCTTCTCCATCCCGAGCGATTCGGTCTTCATGCCCAGCGCCGGCGCGGCCAGCACCAGCAGCACCGCGACCGCCCCGAACGCGAACAGCTTCGGCTTCGCCAGGACGGGCCGCAGCACCGCACCCGCCACCGCGCCGCTCTCGTGCGCGCCCTTCTTGCCGCGCCGGTTCAGGAAGGGGATCCGGCCCGCGTCGATCCGGTCGCCCAGCCAGGCCAGCAGCGCCGGGAGCACCGTCACCGAGCCGAGCATCGCGATGAACACGACGATGATCGTGGCGAGCGCGAAGCCCTTGAAGAGCATCAGCCCGGACAGGAACATCCCGGCCATCGCGAGCATCACCGTCACACCGGAGACCAGGACCGCCCGCCCGCTGGTCGCGGCCGCGATCCGCAGCGCGGTCTCGGCGTCGTGCCCCGCGGCCCGCTCGTCACGCTCGCGCCGCAGATAGAACAGGCAGTAGTCCACGCCGACCGCGAGCCCCATCAGGAACATCACGGAGTACGTCGTCTGGAAGAGGTGCAGCTGGTGGCTGGCGAGCGACAGCAGCCCGAAGGCGGCCATGCACGCGGTCAGCGCGAGACCGACCGGCAGCAGCGCCGCGACCACGGCCCCGAAGGCGACCAGCAGAATGCCGAGCGCCAGCGGTACGGCGGTGAACTCGGCCCGCTGGAAGTCCTCGGAGAGCAGATCGCCGAGCCACTTCTCCGAGCTGGCCTGCCCGAACTGATGGATCTCGACGCCCTGTTGGGCCTTGCCCGTGTCCCGTACGGCGTCGAGCACGGGCTGCACCCGGTCCGCCGCCGTCTTCGAGTCGCCCTTGATCTGGAAGCGGATCAGCGCCTCCCTGCCGTTCTGGGAAGCGAGCGGCGGCTCGATCTTCTGCGCCTCGCCCGTCTTCCCGATCGCCTCGCTCAGCTCTGCCGCGGCGGCCTTCCAGCCGCCCGCCGTCCCGCTGCTGACCAGGACGAGCTCGCCGGCGGGCTGATCGAGGCGCGCGTCGTCGAGAATCTTCTGGGCCCGCGCGGAGTCGCCCGTGCCCTGCTCGGACGCGGACATCTCGACCATCCCGGATGCACCGCCGGCCGCCGTCGCCAGGACGACGAAGAGAAGCCAGCCGATGATCGCCGTTCTGCGATGGTGTGCGCTCCACACACCCATACGTGCCGCGAGGTTACGCCTCATGGCGTTTTCGCCCCCAGAGGTAAGCGCCGAATAAGTCGAGTACGACGCTAGAAACCCGCGGGCTCGCGCCCCAACCGTCAAGGCCCCCTCCCGTGGAGCCGAAAGGCGAGCTCACAGGGGTGGTGCCAGGTACACCCCCACACGGTGTCGGAGGCCAGTGCCGCCGCCCGTACGGTCCGGCCACACTGGTGCCCGAGACCGGACAACGAGGGGAACCCCATGAAGACGACGAAGGCACGCGATGCGGTGGTGGCCGGCGCACAGGGACTCGCGCTGGCGCTGATGGCGCTGGTCGGGTCGATCACAGCCTTCGTCCTGGCGGTGGTCTCCATCGCCCTCATCCCGATCGGTGTGGGTGTCCTCACCACACCCGCCGTACTGCACCTGGTGCGGGCACACGCCAACCAGCGGCGGCTGCTGGCGGCCCAGTGGTCGGCCGTACGTATTCCGGTGCCGTACCGCCCCTTCCCCTCAGACATGCGCACCGGCATCACCGGGCAGGTCGAGCGGTGCACGCTGATGCTGAAGGATCCGGCGACCTGGCGCGACATGCAGTGGCTGCTGGTGGACATGACCGCGGGGGCGATCGTGGCGATCCTCCCGCCGGCGCTGATCCTGGAGGGCATCTTCGGACTGCTGCTCCTCGCCGGTCTGTGGCAGCCGATCGTCGAGGCGGACGGCACGTACTGGTATTCCTTCATACCGGTCGACGGATGGGGCACGGCCGGTCTTGCCGCGCTGCTCGGAGTCGTCTGGATAAAGGTCGCGCTGTACGGCAACCAGTTCCTGATACGGACCCACTTCCGGCTGGCCGGCTCCGTACTCGCCCCGAACCGCGAGGTGGAGCTGGAGCAGCGCATCGGCCGGCTCACCGAGACCCGGCACGACGCCCTGGACACCTCGGCCGCCGAACTTCGCCGTATCGAGCGGGATCTGCACGACGGGGCGCAGGCCCGGCTCGTCGCCATGGGCATGAACCTGGGCACCATCGAGGCGCTCATCGAGAAGGACCCGGCACAGGCCAAGGAGCTCATCTCCAAGGCCCGGGAGTCCTCCGCCGAGGCGCTGACGGAGCTGCGCGACCTGGTCCGCGGCATCCACCCGCCGGTCCTGGCGGAGCGCGGCCTAGGCGACGCGGTCAAGGCCCTGGCGCTGCGGCTGCCGGTCAGGACCGAGGTGGAGGTGGAGCTTCCCGGCCGCGTCGAGGCCCCGGTCGAATCGGCGGCGTACTTCGCGGTCAGCGAGGCACTCACCAACGCGGTCAAGCACTCCGGCGCGGACCGGCTCTGGGTAGACGTGACGTACGCGGACGGCTCTCTGCGTATCGCGGTCACGGACAACGGCAAGGGCGGCGCCATGATCGGAACCGGCTCCGGCCTGAGCGGCATCGAACGCCGACTCGGTACATTCGACGGCGTCCTGGCCGTCAGCAGCCCCGCGGGCGGTCCCACCATGGTCACCATGGAGATCCCTTGCGCGTTGTCCTAGCCGAAGACCTGTTCCTGCTGCGCGACGGCCTGGTCCGCATGCTCGAGGCATTCGACTTCGAGATCCTGGCCGCCGTGGAGAGCGGGCCGGAACTCACCGAAGCGCTCGCGGAGCTGGAGCCGGACGTCGCCGTCGTCGACGTCCGGCTCCCGCCGTCCCACACGGACGAGGGCCTGCAGTGCGCGCTCGCGGCGCGGCGGGCCAGACCCGGGCTGCCGGTGCTCGTTCTCTCGCAGCACGTGGAGCAGTTGTACGCGCGTGAGCTGCTGGCCGACGGGAACGGCGGGGTCGGCTATCTGCTGAAGGACCGGGTCCTCGACGCGGAGCAGTTCATCGACGCGGTACGGCGGGTGGCGGCGGGAGGCACCGCGATGGATCCGCAGGTGATCTCCCAGCTACTGTCGCGACGGGCCCAGGACAAGCCGATCGCCGGGCTGACCCCGCGTGAGCTGGAGGTCATGGAGCTGATGGCGCAGGGCCGCTCCAATGCGGCGATCGCGGGGCAACTGGTGGTCACCGAGCGGGCGGTGGCCAAGCACACCTCGAACATCTTCGCGAAGCTGGGGCTGCCGGTGTCGGACGACGACAACCGCCGGGTGCTCGCGGTGCTGGCGTACCTGGACCGCGGCTAGCTGTTCCGGGGCCGTCCGGTGGCCGTGCTGTCCTCAATCGCCGGACGGGCTGGATTCTCCTCAGGCCTCGTACTCCGTGAGGTCGATCGCGTAGACGCTCAGCAGGGAGCCGTACCGCGGGTGCGTCGTCTGCCGCTCCAGCTCCATGCCCAGCTTGTGCATCACGTTCTCGGACGCCTCGTGGCCGGTTCGCGCGATGCTGATCACGCGGTCCAGGCCACGGTCCTGGAGCGCGAACTCCAGTGTGGCGGCGGCGGCTTCGGACGCGTACCCCTGGCCCCAGAACTGCCGGCCGAGCCGCCAGCCGATCTCCACCGCGGGCAGCACCTCCGGCAGGAACTCGGGGACGGACAGGCCCACGAAGCCGATCAGTTCGCCCGAGGCGAGCAGCTCGACGGCGAACAGGCCGAAGCCCTCGTCGTCCCACTCCTCCTCCCACCGCTCGATGGCCTCGGCCGTCTGGTCGAGGTCCTGCACCGAGCCGTCACCGATCCACTCCATGACCTGCGGGTCCGCGTTGATCTCGGCCATCGGTACAAGGTCGTCGTCGTGCCAGCGGCGGAGGAGGAGTCGGGGAGTCTGGATCTCGGTCATGGCGCCCATCCTGCCATCCCCACAGCCGTCCGACTTCAGCGCAATGCGCCGGGTTTACTCATGGAGATTTCTACGAATTCCAACGGCGGTTGAACACCCCATGAGCCCCAGCCGTATTGGACGTCGCGCTTCTCCCTCTGCCGGGGAACGTCGCGCTTCTCCCTCTGCCGGGACCCCCCTAACCCACACCCGGCAACGAAGCAGAGGAGTTCCATGGGACGCAACAGAAAACGCTCGACGCTGGCGAACCGGGCGATAGTCGCCTCGGCCGCATTGATCCTGGGCGGGGGTGGACTGGTCGCGGTCAATACGTATGCCTCCGCAGGCGAAGGCTGGTCCTGGTCCGGCCAGCAGAACGAGCAGACGCAGAATCAGACAAAGGGCGCGGGACAGAACGTGTCCACCATCGACTGCCCCGAGGTCGCGAACGATCTGCCCGACGTCCCCGAACAGGCACGTCCGGAAGTCGACCGGGAACTGGCGGCGATGGACAGCCAGATCACCGACGCGTACCAGAAGTTCGCGGATCAGAAGGAGCAGATCGAACAGGATCCCCAACTGGCCAATAACGCCATTCTGAATCCGCTGAAGGACAAGCGGCTGGCGAGCATCGACCGTATTTCCGTGTCCATCGGCCGGGCCGGCCAGCAGCCGAAGGGGCTTGATTCCCTCGCCCCCTGCGCTCTGCGCCCCGACGACAACGTCAACGCCGGCGAAGGTGACAACGGCGGCGACGGACAAGGAGACGGACAGGACGGCAACGGCCAGGACGGCGGTCAGGATGACGGCCAGGGTGATGGTCAGGATGATGGCCAGAATGGCGGTCAGGACGACGGTCAGGGCAATGACCAGCGCGGGCAGGGCGGAAATGGGCCCGAAGCAGCCGACTTCGTCGACATCCAGTCCGTCGAGCCCAACGTCCAGCAGCCCCAGCAGCGCCGGGGCGGCTCCAGGGGATCGTTCGCCACGGCGTGCGGAACGAACGAGAACGGAAAGTTCAATCCGGACAATGTCATCGTCGCGCCCGGTGTGAGCAATGGCGCGCACCATATGCACGATTACGTCGGCAACCAGGCGAATGACGCATTCGCCAGCGACGACGATCTCGCGAACGGTGACACCACCTGCCAGAACGAGGGCGACAAGTCGACCTATTACTGGCCCGTCCT
Source organism: Streptomyces lunaelactis (assembly GCF_003054555.1). Classification (NCBI taxonomy): domain Bacteria; kingdom Bacillati; phylum Actinomycetota; class Actinomycetes; order Kitasatosporales; family Streptomycetaceae; genus Streptomyces; species Streptomyces lunaelactis. Next base: position 2,426,269 of record NZ_CP026304.1, read on the forward strand.
GCGACTGCAGAACGGACAGGCCGAGAACGACGCCAATGCGGACGGCGGTGGCAAGGACCAGAACGTCGGAGAGATCCAGACTCCGTCCGAGGTCACGCTGAATTTCGTCGGCAATCCGCGGAGCAAGGTCACCGCCATGCCCCGATTCCTGCGGATCATCACCGGTGACGCCAAGGCATTGACCAACGGCGACGCGAACGCCAATGCCTCCTGGAGCTGCACCGGATTCGAGGACCGTCAGCTGAAGGACAAGTACCCGATCTGCCCCGAGGGCAGCCAGGTGGTACGCAGTTTCAAGTTCCAGAGCTGCTGGGACGGCCAGAACACCGACAGTGCGAATCACCGCACCCATGTGGCGTTCGCCGACGGCAACGGCAACTGCGGAAACGGATTCCAGGCGATCCCGCAGCTGGTGCAGCGGATCGTGTACGACGTACCGCCGGGCCCCGGCTTCGCGGTCGACTCCTTCCCGGAGCAGCTGCACAAGCCGGTCACCGACCACGGTGACTTCATCAACGTCTTCGACGAGAACCTGATGAACCAGGTGGTGAACTGCATCAACGGCGGCAAGAAGTGCACCTGACCGACTGAACGAACCGACCGGAGCGGCCTCCCTGAGTGGGGGGCCGCTCCGCTTTGCTCAGCCGGCCCCCCTCCCCAAGTAGCCGCGCGGTCAGCCCCCGTGCCCCGTGTGGGTGTGGCCTTCCTCGCTCGCACCGGTGTCACCACTGCTCCCCGAGTGGTGCTGCGCGCCGGTCTCCACCGTCCCGCCGAGCCGGCCGCGCAGCGCCGTGACCACCTTCGGCTCGCCCACCGCGACCCACTTCCTGCCGACGAGATACGCGCCGCCGTAGTCGTTGGCCTCGTTGATCCATTCGCGCTGCCCGCGGTCGGTGGCGAAGGTGGCCAGCACATACCTGCCATCACCCGTGGTGCAGTTGGCCTGCCGCAGTTCGGCCGCATCCGTCTGGATGTTCGGTTTGCACTCGGCCTTTTCCGCGATCTGCTCCAGGCTGCCCGTCGCCGTCTCCGGCGGCTTGGGTGCCTTGTCGGCGTCGCCGCCACGCCCATCGCCGTCATTGCCCGAGCCACAGGCGGCGGCCAGGGTCAGGGCCAGAACTGCCAGTGCTGTCCGGGCTGTCCGCTTCGCTCCGGTGTTCGTACGCGTACTCATCCGGCCATCGTGCCCTCTCACCCCCCTCTCGCGCGCGCGAACGCCGGGTAACCTGCGCTCCGCCACGCACCTGTTGTCACTCGAGCAACACGGAGGAGCGCTGATGAACGAGCTGTCGAGACGTACTCTGCTGGGCACCGCCGGAGCGATCGGCGCCGGTGCGGCGTTCGCCGGAACCACCCCCGCGGCCGCCGCCGGAGGGACCCTGGCGGCCGCGGCTCCGGTCCCCGCTCCGGCCCTTGCTCGGGCCCCGGCTCCCGCCGCGGACGGATTCGCCACGACACCCGCGTACGCGGCACTCCAGCGGCTGCTCCCCCGCCACGCCGGCCAGTTCGGGCTGCGGGCGCTGGACGGCCCCGAGCGCTTCCGGGTCACCGGCTCCACCGGCCGTATCGAGGTCGCGGGCACCAGCGCGGCCGTCCTGCTCACCGGGGTGCACTGGTACCTCAAGTACGTCTGCCGGGCCCACATCTCGTGGTCGGGCAGCCGGCTCGACCTGCCCGGCCGGCTGCCGGCGCCCCGCGAAGCGCTGGAGCGATCGGCGACCGTCCCGCACCGGTTCGCGTACAACGACACGCACGACGGCTACACCGGCCCGTACGCCGACTGGCCCCGCTGGGAGCGACTGCTCGACGTCCTCGCCCTGCACGGCTGCAACGAGGTGCTGGTGACCCCCGGCCAGGAGGCCGTCTACCACCGGCTCCTGCAGGACTTCGGCTACACGGACACCCAGGCGCGCACCTGGCTGCCCGCGCCCTCCCACCAGCCGTGGTGGCTGCTGCAGAACATGAGCGAGTACGGCGGCCCGCTCAGCCCCGAGCTCATCGAGAGACGCACCGCCCTCGGCAGACGGATCGCCGACCGGATGCGCGAGCTCGGCATGCACCCGGTCCTGCCCGGCTACTTCGGGACCGTCCCGGACGGCTTCGTCGCACGCAACCCCGGCGCCCGTGTCATCCCGCAGGGCTCCTGGAACGGCAAGCGCCGCCCCGACTGGCTCGACCCCCGCACCCAGAGCTTCACCGACGTCGCCGCGGCCTACTACCGGCACCAGGGGGAACTCTTCGGCGAGGTCGCCCACTTCAAAATGGATCTGCTGCACGAGGGCGGCACCGCCGGGGATGTCCCGGTGCCGGACGCCGCCCGTGCGGTCGAGGCGTCCCTGCAGAGGGCACGCCCCGGCGCGACCTGGGTGATCCTGGGCTGGCAGGCCAACCCGCGCCCGGCGCTGCTCGGGGCGATCGACACCGGCCGGGTGCTGATCGTCGACGGGCTCTCCGATCTGGACACGGTCACCGACCGGGAGACGGCGTGGGGCGGGGCTCCGTACGCCTTCGGCACCATTCCCAACTTCGGCGGCCGTACGACGATCGGCGCGAACACCGACCGGTGGACGGAGAAGTTCACCGCCTGGCGCGACAAGCCGGGCAGCGCACTGGCCGGCACCGCATACATGCCGGAGGCCGCCGAGCGCGACCCGGCCGCCCTGGAGCTGTTCAGCGAGCTCGCCTGGCGCGAGGAGAAGATCGACCGGGACGCGTGGTTCGCCGAGTACGCGGAGCTCCGCTACGGCGGCGAGGACCGCTCGGCGCGTACCGCCTTCGCCGCGCTCGCCGCGACCGCCTACAAGCTGACCAGCAGCGACGGCCGCCCCTACGACTCCCTCTTCTGCCGCCGCCCGGGCATGACCTCCTCCATCGGCACCGCATTCGACCCGGCCGGGTTCGACCGCGCCTTCGCGGCACTGCTCGGCGTACGGCCGTCGCTGCGCGACTCCGACGCCTACCGCCACGATGTGACCGACCTGGCCCGGCAGGCCCTCGCCAACCGCTCACGCACCCTCCAGCGCCCCCTGCGCGCCGCCCATCTGGACAAGGACGTGGACACCTTCCGTGCCGTGTCCGCGCTCTGGCTGAAGCTGATGCGGCTGAGCGACACCATGGCCGGCTGCCACCGCCAGTTCCTGCTCGGGCCCTGGCTGGAGGATGCCAAGCGGCTGGCCACCAGCCCGGACGAGGCGGTGGAGCTGGAGCGCACCGCCCGTGTGCTGATCACCACCTGGGCGGACCGGGCCGCCGCCAACCAGCTCAGCAACTACGCCAACCGCGACTGGCAGGGGCTGATCAACGACGTCCATGTGCCGCAGTGGGAGGCGTATCTGGACGAGCAGGCGGCCGCGATGGCCGAGGGCCGCGCCCCCAGGTCCTTCGACTGGTATCCGGCGGAGGAGGCGTGGACGAAGGACCGGCGCGCCTATCCGGTGCGGGCGACGGGGGACGCGTACCGCACGGCGCGGCGGGTGTACGACACGCTCGCCGCAGCCCCGTACCAGGGCTTCGTCACCGTCACCGTGGACCCGCCGGCCTTCACCCCCGGAAGCACCGGCACCGTCGCCGCCACCTTCGGCAATGTCAACGGCCTGCGCTCCACCGGCCGCGTCGACCTCGCCCTGACGGGCCTGGACGCCGAGCCGCAGGGCGAGCCCGTCCTGCGACGCGTCCCGGCGGGCGGCACCGGCACGGTCTCCTGGCGGGTGACGGCCCCTTCGGAACCTCTCACCGAACCGTTGAAGGCCATGCCGTACGAGCTGTGCACGCGGTACGGGCCACGGGGAGAGGAGCGGGTGGCGGTCACGCAGAAGAGCGCGCTGCATCTCGCATCCCCGCTGGATCCCGAGTGGCGCACTTTCACCAGCAACGCGGCCGTCTTCGGGCAGCTCGGCGACCGGCTCGCGGTCAACGGCGCGGGCAGCGACCTGTGGCGGGGCACCACCCAGTTCGGCACCGCCTACCGGCAGGGCGCGCTGGCGGCGGGCACGAGCGTCGTCCTGCGGGTGGACTCCCAGGAGAACACCGCCAGTTGGGCGCGGGCGGGCATCGCGGTACGCAACAGCCTCGCCGAGCCGGGTGACGCCGGCTTCCTGAACCTGGCCGCGACACCGGGCCAGGGCATCGTGCTGTCGTACGACACGAACGCCGACGGCACCCTGGACACCTACCAGCGCATCACGGGCATCAAGGCTCCGGTGCTGCTGCGGCTCACCCGGAACTCCGGGACCTCGTTCACCGGCGCCTGCTCCACGGACGGCGGCGCCACGTGGCGCATGGTCGCCACGGTCTCCGTGCCGGGGGCGGCGGCCAGCCAGGACGTGGGCCTGTTCATGACCGCCGCGAACGGGGGCGGCGGGGCCCGGGGCACGGTGCGGTTCAGCGGGTGGTCGGTGACCGCGGGGTGAACGGCTGTCGGCGGTCACGGCCGGGGCCGGAGCCGTCGACTACCGTTCTCGGCAGAGCAGATGTGCCCGGTGGACATCGACCGCACCGCACGACGAGCCCGATCAGTCCCATCAGCACGATCAGCACGATCAGTCAGGGAGCCGCCCCGCCATGACCGCGATCCCCGCCCACACCGTCGCCAACCTCCGCGACCTCGGCTCCACCGCGCTGCCCGCCAACCGCTTCGTACGTCCCGGTCTCGTCTTCCGTTCGGGGGCGCTCGACCGGCTCGATCCCGCCGCCGATCCGGCCTTCGCCGCGCTCGGGATCCGTACCGTCGTCGACTTCCGCACCGAGGCCGAGCGCCGCGCCCGCCCCGACCACATCCCGGAGGGCGGGCGGCTCCTCCTCGCCGATGTGCTCGCCGACCAGGTCGCCGCCGGCCGGAGCCCGGCCGCTGCCCAGCTCAAGCAGGTACTGGCCGATCCGGTCGCCGCCGAGCGGAACTTGGGCGGCGGCAAGGCGCAGGCGCTGTTCGCCGACCTCTACCGCTCCTTCGTGACCACCGAATCCGCGCGCGCCGCCTACCGTGCCTTCCTCACCGAACTCGCCGAGCCCGACGCGGAACCGCTCCTCTTCCACTGCACGGCGGGCAAGGACCGCACCGGCTGGGCCGCGACGGTCGTCCTCAGCCTTCTCGGCGCGACGCCCGAGACCCTCGAGGAGGAGTATCTCGCCGTCAATCCGGCGGTACGGCAGGCCTTCGCACCGCTCGTCGAGGGTTTCACCGCGGAGGGCGGCGATCCCGAGATCGCCCTCGCGATCATCGGCGTGGTCCCCCAGTATCTGAATGCGGCACTGGACGAGGTGGACGCCCGCTACGGCACGATGGAGAAGTACGTGTGCGAAGGGCTCGGCGTCCCGGCGGCAGCGATCGAGCGCATCCATGAACGGCTGACCGGCTGACCCGCGGACAGGGGTGACGGGCCGACCCGGTGACCGGCCGCGCCCGTCGGGCTGGTGACCATAAGACGATTCGCTCGTTCTGCTGAACGTGCGCCCACAGGATGTCGTCACCTCCTGCTCCGCCCCACCGCCGGCCGTGTCGAGGTCGAGCAGGCCGAGGCGGCCCTCGTCGAGCACTACCCCCGGCTGGTGCGGATCGCGTATCTCGTACTGCCGCCGTCGCTCGGCCGCAACCGGCGTGTGCTGACCGCGCATGCCCTCGCGCAGCGCTCGCTGCCGCGCGGCCGCAGCACGCCGGCCGGCGCCGAGGACTCGGCGATCCCGGCCTCACGCCGCGCGCCGGGCGACGGCGACCCCGGGTATGCCTATGTGAGGGGGCGGGTGCTGCGCCAGGCCCTGGACGCGGGACTCCCGCTCAGGCGCCTCGCCTGGCCGAAGCGCTCCCAGCTGCCGCCGCTGCTGCCGCACGTGTGGGGTCTGCGGGTCTTCCCGCGCTCGGGCGGAGCCGATGAACTCGCCCTGGACCAGCGGCTTTCCGCACTCTCCGGCCCCGCGAGGGCGGCCTACGTGCTGCGCGGTCTTGAGGGGCTCAGCGACGCGGATGTACGTCACGCCCTCACCGCCGCCGGGGTGGTGGACCCGCATGCGGCGCTCGCCGAGGCGGACGGGATGGACACGGCGGGGGATGCCGCGCTGCTCGAATCCCCGGAGTTCGACCCGTGTTCCCTCCAGGCGCGCCCCACCGATCTGATGCGCCGCCGCCAGCACGTCAAGGCGGCCCTGGTCGCGGCCGCGGCCCTCGCCGTGTGCGGCGCGCTGCTCGGGCTGCCGGGCGACGGCTGGGGCCCGGACGGTGCGGCGGCGCCGCCGTACGCGCGCAACCCCGCGGCCGAATCCGCCCTGGACCCGGCCCGGTTGACGCGGGTCTCCCCCACGGCGTGGCAGAGCTCGTCCCGTACGGACTTCTCCGTCTGGCCGGCCCGCGGCAATCTCACCGGCGACAGCGCCCTGCTGCGCCGCGCGCTCGCCGTCTGGGCCAGGCCCGGCAGCGCGGTCCAGGTCTCCGCGACCCCGGGCACCCCGCCCGGACCGCCGAGCGGCCCGCCGCAGCTGCTGTACGCGGGCGTTGTCGACCAGGCGCGTGTGGTGCTCCTGCACGACGGGCTGCGGGTCGTCCGCTACGCCGAGCCGAAGGACGGCACCGGCGGTGTGGCGTTCGACTTCGCGCGTACGGACGGGGCCGACGCCGCCTCGTCGGGCGCGCTCGTGGCGGGCCGCACCGACGGCAACGTCCGCTATCTGACCGCTCCCTGGGTGCGGACGGCCGCCGTACGGGACCTGCTCGACCCGACGGCGAACCCGCGGCCGATCGAGCGGGGCGCGGACGGTGTCACGGCCCCGCTGCCGAGCCCGGCGCAGGCGCGGGACTGCAAGGCCTGGGACGTGCTGGAGCTGGGCGACGACACGGCCGAGCGGCTGCTGACCGACCTCGGCGAACTGACCCCGGCCCGGCTCACCTCGGGCCCGCCCTCCGCCCCGAAGGACGTCAGCGGCAAGGCGGCGCGGGCGTCGTGGGCCCGTACGGCGTGTCTGCTGTCCGGGGTGCGTGCGCACGGTGTGCGCAGCGTCAACTCCTGGGAGTACGCGAAGCAGCCGCTGCCCGAGTCGAACGGCACGGCGTCCTGGCTGTGCACGCGCGCGGAGACGTGGCGGGGTACGGGGAGCCGGGTGATGGCCCAGTTCCAGGCACCGGGGGCACAGGCCGGCGCCCCGGGCGCGATCGCGGCGCGGGCGGAGGACTCGCCGTCCTGCGGCGAGAGGGATCCGCGGGTGCTGGCGGGTGTGCTGTGGAAGTCGCGGACGGGGAGTTGGTACGTACTCGCGGCGGGCAGCGAGCAGTTCGCGTCGCTCACGACGTCGGGAGGGGTGGACGGCAGCGCGAAGGGCCATCTGCTGGCGGTCCGTGCGAAGGAGGGGGCGCGGGCGGAACTGAACGGGCGGCTGCGGGACGGGCGGCGGGTGGGGGCGCTGCACTGAGCGCGGGTGCGGGTCGCCTGCGTCGGGCTTGTGTCCTCAAACGCCGGACGGGCCGAGATTTCCGCCCCTGCGGGCGAGAATCCGGCGGAGCGGAACGACTCAGGACTGCCGCCCGGCGCCCAGTCGGTAGGGTGTTCGTATGACGACCGGGGTACGCCGCAGGATGGGCGTCGAGGAGCGCAGACAGCAGCTGATCGGTGTGGCGCTGGAACTGTTCAGCCACCGCTCCCCCGACGATGTCTCGATCGACGAGATCGCCGCGGCCGCCGGTATCTCACGGCCGCTCGTCTACCACTACTTCCCCGGCAAGCAGAGCCTGTACGAGGCCGCGCTGCGGCGGGCGGCCGATGAGCTGGCCGCGCGGTTCCGGGAGCCGCGCGAGGGGCCGCTCGGGGCGCGGCTGCTGCGGGTCATGGGGCGGTTCTTCGACTTCGTGGACGAGCACGGGCCCGGGTTCTCCGCGCTGATGCGGGGCGGACCCGCCGTGGGCTCCTCGACGACGAACGCGATGATCGACGAGGTGCGGCAGGCCGCGTACGAGCAGATCCTGGCCCATCTGGGGGTCGAGCGGCCCCCGGCGCGGCTGCAGTTGGTCGTACGGTCCTGGGTGTCGCTCGCCGAGTCGACGGCGCTGATCTGGCTGGACGGACGGGAGATCCCGCGCGCCGAGCTGGAGTTGCAGCTCGTGCACGACTTCGCGGCGCTGTCCGTGGTGAGTGCCGCCTACGACGAGGAGATGGCGGGGATCCTGATCCGCATCCTGGGGGACGAGCCGGCCGACGGCCCGTTCGGCGAACTGGTCGGCCGGCTCGTGGCGCTGGTGCCAGGGGAAGGCAAGGTGTCCACGGTGGGCAAGATGCCCGCTCAGCGCTTGCGGTAGGACGGCTCCAGGTCGCGCACCTCGGCGGAGACGATCGGCACCATGCCGTCGACCGCCTTGAGATGGCCGGCCACCAGGTCCAGAACGGCTTCCGAGAGCCGTGCCTTGAGCTCCGGCGTACGGCCGGGCAGCACGGCGATGCCGATGTGGATGACGGCATCGTCGGGCGCGCCCGCTGCGACGACCGTCTCCTCGACACGGCGGATCCGGGTCTTGCAGGCCTCGATCTTGCTGTCGATCGTCTCCACGATCAGCGGGTGCAGGGCGAGCGCGAAGGCCCGGCGGTCGAAGGACGATTCCAGGCTCGCGGAGTAGTCGACGGTGATCTGCGGCATCGGGCGCTCCAGCACGGGTGACGAGGATGGATGGGTCGGTTGCGGGACCCACCCTTACGTGGGCCTCCATGACCCCGTCAATAATGCTGGAATGAAGATCACCTGTCGGCTCGCTGCCCACTCCGATGCGGAAACCCTTGTCGCACTCTTCGACGAGGCGGCCCGCTGGATGCAGCTCAACGGCATCGCCCAGTGGAAGCCCGGCGACAAGGACGCCGACCATTTCCGGCACCGGATCAAGGAGGGGGAGGTCTGGATCGCGGAGACCGCGGAGGGCGACACCATAGGGGCGTACGAACTGTGGTGGGAGGACCAGCCCGCCTGGGGGATCCAGCCGCCCGTCGCAGGGTACGTGCACCGGCTGATGATCGACCGGGACGCGGCCCCTGCCGGCTTCGGCCGGCTGCTGCTCGCCCACGCCGAGCAGCGCATCGCCGACAGCGGGCGCGAGTTCGTCCGGCTCGACTGTCTGTCGAGCAATCCCGCACTGCGGACGTACTACGAGGCCGCGGGATACCGGGTCGCCGGCGAGGAGCCGGGCAAGGTGGCCGAGGACGGCAGCCGTTACGGAGTGATCCTGCTGGAGAAGCCGGTCAGTTGACGCCGGCCAACCGACCCCGGGCGAAGACGGCGACTGTGCGGGCCGGTACGGTGAAGCTGCCTGAACTCCCCTCATACGCCGCAGACTTGGTGATGAGGTCCCCGCCCGCGAGCTGGACCGGATGGAGGGCGTACACCTTCCCCGCCAGTCCCGGGACCCGCTGGGTCTGCCGCTCCGGTGTGGCGTTGAAGACCACGACCAGATCGCCGAGGCGCATGGTGATCACGCCGGGTGTCTCCTCCTTGCCGGAGAGCGGGAAGGACAGCACGGACTGGACCTCGCCCGCCGAGGCCAGGCTGAAGGCCTGCTCGGTGGTACGGATCGTCAGCAGGTCGCGATAGGCGGCCGACGCACCGTCGATCTGCGGACAGCCGACGGTGAGCGAGGGCGCCGTCAGCAGTGGTTCGGCGAACGGCCACTTGGTCTTGTTGTCGGCCTCGGGCGGCAGTCCGCGGCCGAAGCCGTTGCCGTCCCGGCAGTCCCAGTGGATCGCGTTGAACCAGTCGCCGTTGTCGTACGAATTGCGGTCCAGTGACTTGGACCGGAGCAGGTCCGTCCCCGCCTGGGAGAGCGCGGGCCCCTGGGAGAGCGCGGCGGTCGCCATCGCCAGCACCTGCATACGTGCCCGGTCGGCCGGAGAGGTGGCCGGGGGCAGCTTGAAGGCGAGGGCGTCGTACAGCGACTCGTTGTCGTGGGCGTCGGCGTAGGCGAGGGCGTCACCGGGGGCGGCGGCGTACCCGGCAGGGGCGCCGTTGTAGTCGACCTCGGAGCCCTTGACGCTGCGGCCGGAGCTGTCGGTGAAGGAGTACCCGGCGAGATTGCCCGCCAGGCCCACCTTGATCAGGTCCTGGTAGTGCAGCAGCCGGGCCTTCTGCTCGGCCGGAGTGCCGTTCGCCGGGGCCGGGTTGGGGTCGGTGAACAGGCCCGATGCGAAGCCCTGCACACCCGGGTCCTCGTCGAAGGGGCCGCCGCCGCGCACCGCGTCACGGGCCCGGTCGGAGAACGTCGCCACCCCCGTCCCCGCCATGTTCTTCTGGGTGGCCTGGACGAAGCGGGCGTCATCCGCGATCTCCCCGAAGTTCCAGCCCTCCCCATAAAGGATGATCTTCTTCCCGTCGACGCCGTCGCGGGCGGGCGTCAGCTCGTCGAGGGCGGCGCGCACCGCGAGGATGTTGGCCTTCGGATGGTGGCCCATCAGGTCGAAGCGGAAGCCGTCGACCTTGTACTCCTTCGCCCAGGTGACGATCGAGTCGACGACGAGTTTGCCCATCATGGCGTTCTCGGGCGCGGTGTTGGCGCAGCAGGTGGAGGTGGCGACCGTACCGTCGGCGAGGAGCCGCTGGTAGTAACCGGGCACGATCTTGTCGAGTACGGACTTGTCGGCCTGTCCGCTCGCCACGGTGTGGTTGTAGACGACGTCCATGACGGTGCGCAGGCCGGCGCCGTTCAGGGACTGGACCATCTGCCGGAACTCGACCGTGCGCCGCGTTCCCTCGGGGTCGGAGGCGTACGAGCCCTCGGGGACGGTGTAGTGCAGCGGGTCGTAGCCCCAGTTGTACGCGTCCTTCGCGGCGGCCTTGGCGATGCACGCCTGCTGCTCGTCGGAGTCGGGGGCGTACACCTTCAGGTCGCAGTCGGGGACGGCCTGTTCGGACTTCTTCTCGGGGATGGTGCCGATGTCGAAGGCCGGCAGGAGGTGGACGTAGGAGGTGCCGGAGACGGCGAGCGCGCGCAGGTGCTTCATACCCTGCGAGTCGCGGTCGGCGAAGGCCAGATACTCCCCCGGGTGCTTCGATGTGCTGTCCGCGACGGAGAAGTCACGGATGTGCAGCTCCTGGATCTGCGCGTCGCGGAGCGGAACGGCCGCCGGTTTCCTGAGGCCGGACCAGCCCTTGGGGGCCAGCTCCGGGTCGGTGAGGTCGACGGCGAGGCTGCGGGCCGAGTCGGTGGTGAGCGCGGTCGAGTACGGGTCGGTGACCTTGTTGGTGACGAGCTTTTGGACGCTGGGCGCCCAGACCGTGACGGAGTAGCGGTACGGCTTGCCCGCCCAGCTCTTGGGCCCGGTGACGGACCAGACGCCGCTCGCGCCGTCCCGGCGCATCGCGACGGTCCTGCCGTCGAGTTCGAGGCTGACGGACCGAGCGGTGGGTGCCCAGAGGGAGAGGGTGGGGCGGCCTCGGTCGAAGACCGGGCCGAGCTTCGCCCCGGTCGCGTCGTACAGGTCGTCCAGGACACCCGAGATCTGTACGCCGGTGGCTGCGAGCAGTGCGCCATTGGCCGCTCGCTGGGTGGCGATCAGCTGGCCGCGCAGGGAGTCCCGTACCCGGTCCCGGTCGCGCGGGTCGACGGTGAAGGCCGGATAGTCCTTGAGGTGGGGGTACTTGGCTTTCTGGGCGTCGGTCAGGGCGGCGGAGTTCAACCGCAGCCAGCGGCCCTCGTCGCTCAGCGCGCCGTCGACGACAGAGATCCCGCCGCTCGCCGCGTACACCAGCTGCTGGCTGGTGGCGTCGGTGGCCTTCACCCTCCAGACGACGGTGTCCCGGTCGATCCACTGGGCCTCGGCCTTGGCGAGGTCGAGCGAGGGCGCGCCGCCGGTCTGCGGCAGCAGATACTTCGGCTGCCCGGCCAGCAGCCAGACCTCGTTCGTATACGTTGCGAGGTCCAGGGACTGGTCGGTCGGCAGGTCCTTCTGGTCGCCCTTGTGGAGGATGTAGCTGAGCGAGGTCGCGCCCGCGGCGAGCGGCACCTCGAAGGTCACTCCGTACGCGTCCTGCCTGACCGGCTGGAGCGGCTTGGACCAGTCGGTGGGCGTTGCGGCCCCGGTCCAGGTGTGCAGACCCCAGCCGTCGTAGTCGCCGTCGGGCCGGTGGTAGTGGAGGACGGCCCTGGTCCTGTCCTGCGGCGGGTAGGCGCCGTCGGGCGCGGTGTCCGACTGGCCGTCCTTGCCCTGGGTGATCCAGACCTGGCCGGTGCGGGCGAGGTCGACGGTGCGCTGCGGGCCGTCGGCGGTGCCGTTCTTCTCGACGGTGTACGGAAGGCTCGCGGCGCCCTCGGGGAGCTTGACCCAGGCGAACGCGCCGTAGGCGTCCCGCCCGGTGAACACGGCCTGCTCGCCGCCGGTCCTCAGCTGCCAGCCGTCGTACTCTCCGTCCGGGCGCTGGTAGTGGACGACCGCGTAGTCCCGCTCGACGGCCACCGGCTTCTCGGGGGGCGGGGCCTGCCCGGCGGTCGTCTCCGCCAGGTCACTCGCCGTACGTCCCGCGCTGTCCACCACAACTGCCTTGTAGCGCACGGGGGTTCCGGCCGCCACCTTGGCGTCGATGTACTGGGTGACCTTGTACGGGGCGTGATCGGCGGAACCGAGGGTGCGCCACTTGCCGCTGCCGACCTGGGCTGCGAAGACGACGCGGTTGAGTGCGCCGCCTTCGGTGTCCGCGGTGATCTCGACGGTGCCGGTGGCCCCGGCGGGCGGGGCGTCGAGGGTGATCGAGGGCTTGGAGGTGGGTGCGCCCAGGGGCTTGGTGGCCTGAAGCACGAGGGAGGACAGCGCGGGAAGGGTAAGGGTGATCTTCCCGTCGGCGGCCCGCACCGGGCCCGAACCGCCGTACAGCGTACGGAAGTCGGTGGCGTCCACCGGAATGGTCACGGCCTTGGGCGCGGTGCCGTTGTTGGCGGCGACGACGTACTCCGTGCGCGTCCTGGCGTCTGTGCGGGAGAAGGCGTACACCGAGTCCTTGGCGTACCGCTCTCTCTGGATGCCGTCGCGCAGCGCCGGGTGGTCCTTGGTGAGCTTCGACAGCGCGGCGATGGACCGGTAGACGGGATGGGTGGGGTCGTACGCGTCGGATGCGTGCGTACGGTCCGTGCCGAGCTGGTCGTCGTCCAGATAGTCGGCGGTCCTGGAGGCGAAGAGGCTCTGGCGGGCGTCCTTGTCGCCGCCCGCGCCGGTGAAGCCCTGCTCGTCGCCGTAGTAGATGACGGGGTTGCCCCGGGAGAGGAACATCAGCTCGTTTGCGAGCCGGGCGCGCTGCAGCAGCTCCGCGTCGTCGGCCTTCGGGTTGTCCTGCTTGAGGAACGTGCCGATGCGGCCCATGTCGTGGTTGCCGAGGAAGGTCACCTGCTCATAGGCGTTGGCCTTGTCGGTGGTGTAGCGGTAGTCGTCGGCGAAGACCTTGGCGAGGCGGTCGGCGGGTGCGCCCTGCGATGCGTAGGCGCGGGCCGCGTCCTGGAAGGGGAAGTCGAGGGTCGCGTCGAGGCGGCCTCGGGTGACATACGGCGAGGTGATCGCCGTGTCCGCCGCGAAGATCTCGCCGAACATGAAGAAGTCGTCGCGGCCGCGCTCGGCGGCGTACGCGTCGAGCGCGGTGGCCCACTGGGTCCAGAAGTCCAGGTCGACGTGTTTGACGGTGTCGATACGGAAGCCGTCGATGTCGAAGTCGCGGACCCACTTCTCGTAGATCTTCTCCATGCCGTCGACGACCTCGGGACGCTCGGTCCACAGGTCGTCGAGCCCGGAGAAGTCGCCGTACTCGGAGCTCTCGCCGGCGAAGGTCGAGTCGCCGCGGTTGTGGTACATCGTGGGGTCGTTGAGCCAGGCGGGGACCTTCTGGCCGGTGGCCTTGGGGGTGTACGGGAAGGAGTCGGCGTCGACCTTGCCGATCCCCGCCCGGTCGTCGAAGGGGCGGCCGCTGCTGTCCAGGTATGGATAGGCGCCCTTGGGGCGGTAGCCGTACTTCTGCTCGGCGTAGTCGACGGTGTCGGCGGTGTGGTTGGTGATGACGTCGAAGAAGACCTTCATGCCCTTGCCGTGGGCCTTGTCGATCAGCTTCTCGAGGTCGGCGTTGGTGCCGAAGTGGGGGTCGACCTGGGTGAAGTCGGTGATCCAGTAGCCGTGGTAGCCGGCCGACGCGTCCTTGCCGGTGCCCTGTACGGGCCGGTTCCTGAAGATGGGCGCGAGCCAGATGGCGGTGGTGCCGAGCCCCTTGATGTAGTCGAGCCTGCCCGTCAGGCCCTTGAGGTCGCCGCCCTGGTAGAAGCCCTTGTCGGCGGGGTCGTACCCGGTCTCCAGCCGCGAACCGGTGAGCCCGCCGCGGTCGTTGGAGCGCTCGCCGTTGGCGAACCGGTCGGGCAGGACGAAGTAGAACTGCTCGCGGGTCAGATCGTGTCTGGCCGGCTCGGCGGCCAGTCTCCCGTCCGACGGCGGAGCGGGCGGCGGAGCGGCCGACGCCGCGGGTACGGCCGGTATCAGCGCCGCGCACAGGGCGGCCGCGATGGCCGCGGCGCGGGTGCGGCGGCGGGGGGTACGGGGCATGGACGTGCTCTCCTTCATCGACGTTTCCTACGGCCGTCGGCCGGGTCCTCAATCGCCGGACGGGCTCGAGTTGCCGGCGATTGAGGCGCGGGGGGCCTGGGGCGGAGCCCCGGACTCAGCCGCAGGCGCGCGCAGCTGCGTGCAGCGCCACCGCCGTGTTGGGGCCCAGCGTCGCCGTGAACTGACCGGAGCCGTTCACCGTCACGCCCCTCCCGTTCTGCACATCGCAGTAGTCGCCCGCCGGCAGCGACGTCTGGAACGTGCGCGTCAGCGAACCGGCCTCGTGGTTGATCGCCACGTACGCCTTGCTGCCGCGCCCGAAGGCGATCTGGTCGCCCCCGTTGTCCCACCAGTTGGTGACCGACTCGCCGCGGGCGGTGTTGCGGAACGCGACCATCGACTTGATCTCCGGCCACGCGTGCTGGCACTTCCAGCCGTCCTGCCAGCACGCGTTGACCGTCCCGCCGCCAGGCGGGCCCGCGTCCCGGTCGGACCACTCGTAGCCCGAGTGCACATCGGGCGCCCCGTACGGCCAGGCCAGCATGAACACGTTCGCCAGCGTGTAGTTCGCGCCGTCCTTGTAGCTCAGGGTGTCGCCGCCCCGCTCGGTGTCGTGGTTGTCCACGAAGACCGCGGACCTGCCGGACTCCATGTACCCCCAGCCCTCGCCGTAGTTCTTCAGATACGCGAGGTTCTCGTTGTTGAAGACGCGCTTGAGGTCGCGGGCGTACCGGAACTCCTGCACATCCCCGGTCCCGAGGTACTCGCTGGGCGACACCGCCTCGCCCGCGCCGTAGATCGCCTCCTGCTTCCAGTACGCGCCCGGATTGCTCAGCCTGGACTTGATGTTGGCGAGGTCGGCGGCGGGCATGTGCTTGGCGGCGTCGATACGGAAGCCGTCGACGCCGAGCGTGAGCAGATCGTTCAGGTAGGCGGCGATGCGTCCGCGGACGTAGTCCTCACCGGTGTCCAGGTCGGCGAGCTGGACAAGCTCACAGTTCTGGACGTTGGCGCGGTCCTGGTAGTTGGTGATGGTCGACCGGCAGTCGTCCATGTCGGCGCCGGAGTAGATGCCGGGGTAGGTGTACTTCTCGTAACTCGAGCCGCCCGTGCCGGTACCGGACGCGGAAGCCATGTGGTTGATGACGCTGTCGACGACGACCTTGACGCCCGCCGCGTGGCAGGTGTTCACCATGCTGCTGAACGCGGCGCGGTCGCCGAGACGGCCGGCGATCTTGTAACTGACGGGCTGGTACGAGGTCCACCACTGGCCGCCCTGGACGTGCTCCTGGGGCGGGGAGACCTGAACATAGCCGTAACCGGCCGGGCCCAGGCTGCTGGTGCACGCCGTGGCGACCGAGGCGAACTTCCACTCGAAAAGGACGGCCGTGACGTCCTTGTCCCCCGGCGGGGCCGCCTGCGCGGGGCCCACCGGTGCAACCACACTCACCGCGGCGCCCGCCACAAGGGCGAGCGCCGCGGCCAGAGATCTGCCGGCCATTTTTCCTCCTGCATGGGGGGAGGTGCGGGTGACGGTGCAGCCTTGTCCGGCAACGCGCCGTGCCCGTAAGGCCTATGAGGGTTCTTGCTGCAAGGCAGCAGAAAGTTATTGCGGTCGCGACCGTACGAGCCTCCCGGTCCGCGGTCAACCCCCTGGACACACTCTCGTCGCACCGCGGAAATCTTGCTGTTTCCCAACTGCAAGACCTTTCGCAAGTTTTGCAGTGGTGTTACTTTCAACCATGACTCCGGGCCGGCCGGCCGGGGGCCCGGCAGGTCCGGGCCCCACGCGCCCGGCCGGCCGGTCCGGTCCGGCGGCCCATGGCGCCTGCGGCGGGCTTCTCCCCCACCCCGCCCCGTAGCTGGGGCTCCGCCCCAGACCCCGCTTCTCAAACTCCCCAGAATCCGTCCGGGTCGGGGGCGGAGCCCCCGGCAGCCCATCACGCCGGGCGAAGAGGCAGCGATCTCAATGACCGGGGCCAGTGGGACTAGTACTCCAGTCATGCTTTGCGATCACGGCCTGACCGACACCGGGCAGTTCGAAGTCCTGCGCGACATCGCAGGGTTCTGCATCCAGGCCCGCGCCACCATCGAGGATGGACCGGAGAGCATCCGCAGGGCCGAGATCCGGCCCACCCACACCCCTGCCGTGCTGATTACACGCGGACGTCTCACTGAGCAACTGACAAAGATCATCAACTTGCCGCAGGGCGAGCGAATCAAGGCGTTCCGGCTGCTGGTCGCGCTCCTTGGCGTTGCCGATGAGCGGCGGCGGGCGTGCTTTTGCGCCGACGGGTGTGGCCACGCCTGGCACCACTGGGCCACCGACGGAATTCTGTGACCTGCTGAAACGCGACTTCCGGAGTAGGGGATCCCGCGCTCAGGTAGGGAGAGTCCCGTGAACGACGTTCGATAGTCGGCCGAGCGCCGGCCCGGAATCACAGCACCGGGTTACCCCTGCCAGGCACCTCAGGAGCGGAAGCCCATAACGCCGAAGCGAGCCGTGCTCCGGGTGCCGCATCCAGCCGAGGCATTGCATGATGCCTCCACAACTCGGGCTCCAGCCGCGGGCCGTGTCCTGACTCGTCCACCGACAGCTTGGTGGCCTCGCCGCGCATACGGCGAGGGCCGAGGTCTGAACCTCGGCCCTCGCGGTATGTCAGGCCTTCTAACCGGTCGGGCACAAGATCTCCCACGCGTGAACCTTGGTCGCGTAGCAGCTGAAGAGCTCGATAGTGCAGCGGCTTTCAGTCGGCATGAACCATGCCCTTAGAGTCTGGTGTCCGATTGGTCGCACCCGGTCGGCGGTTGGTGTACCGAGCTTCTCCGCCGCAGCGGTTCGGTGAGGACCCCGGCCAAGCATGATCGGTGTCAGCCTTAGCAGGGCACTTCGCGACCGCGCACCCAATCAGTGTCCGTCCTGCCCAGGATGGTCAGCTCGGTATCCACGCCGGTGGTGAGCTGGCAGTTAAGGGGGCTGATCGATGGGGCGAAGCAGCCGGCGGTGGCTCCTGCGGCCAGGTTGGAGGCGGCGCACCACACGTCGCCGCCCATGTTTGACTCGAAGACGATCCGGCCCTTCTCGATGTAGATGTCCTGATTGGCAAGGTTCTGAACCACCAGTACTCCCTGGGCCTTGGTGTCCCAGGTATTGCCCATGACGGTGCAGGTCTTGAACCTCACCCCGCCCCATACGCCTGCGTACGCGCTGTGCTGTCCGTAGGCGCTGCATTCCCAGTTGCTGTTGGTCTTGACGGGCTGCCAGTTGTGGGTGGGGCTGGCAGAGGCGGGTGCGGCGGACAGAGCGACGGCGCCGGCGGCGGCAACGACGGCAACGAAACGTCTGAACATGATCTCCCCTAGAAGTGAACGATCGGTCTTGAGTTCGAGTGATCATACTGGGGGGCGTGTCAACACATACGGGTCCCCTCCATATGGGCAGGTAGGGCAAAGCTCCACCTCTTGCCCATGCGGCGCCTCACGCTTCGACCTCCCGGTAGGGGTTGCCCCGTCCGGGTTCCACCCGCCAATAGGTCTCAGTGATCAGCTTGAACCCCTGATGACCGGGATTGCGGCCCGTGTGATCAAGCGCCCAAGTCTGTTGCCGCGAACCGTCGTTGTCAGCAGCGTCAGACATGACGTGGCATGACATGCACATCATTTGGAAGATCGCGACCGGCACCCCTTCCCGGTTGTCCGCGCTGAGCGTCCACTCTGCGTACGCGTGCACCTCACGAACACTCACAGCAACCCCCGCCCCCAACGGCTGTCCTTGTTGACCTCAGCGATGCGGGGCACCAGGCGCTCACGAGCAGTCGGGTCGGTGAAGCGGAGTCGCCCCATGTCACGCTGCAACTTCTACCCTTCTCAGCAGGAGCACCCGCCCTCGGCGTGCCATTTACGTTGCTGGCGTTCCAGGACGCGCCTACCGTGCTCCACGCGGACGGACCGCAGGGGGGACGCCCGTACGAGACAGCCAAGACCGTGGCTGCCGCCCAGGAGACCTACGATCGGTTGCGGGCCGATGCTCTGTCTCCCGCTGCTTCGGTTGCCCGCATGAAGGACATGTCCAAGGAGCACACAACATGAGTGACGGTATCGACCCGACGGCCATGGAGTGGGTCCGGTCGTCCTACAGCGGGCCCGACGGCGGGCAGTGCGTCGAGTGGTCGCCCGCCTACGCGAAAGCTCACCAGGTCGTCCCCGTACGGGACAGCAAGAACCCCACCGGCCCAGTGCTGATGCTCTCCCCCGAGGGGTGGGCCGGGCTGGTGGAGTTCGCCACCACCGCCGACGCGTAGCCCAGAGCGGATCGCCACGCCCCCGGGGCTCCGCCCCCGAACCCCCGCGCCTCAAACGCCGGCGGGGCTGAAATGTACGGCTCGGCCGCACATTTCAGCCCGTCCGGCGCTTGAGGACATGCGGCCGAAGGTCGCATACGGAGGTCCGGGGCGAAGCCCCGGTGGGGGTCTGGGGGCTTGCCCCCAGTTACGGGAAAGGGCGGGTAGGGGAAACCCACGCCGGACCTACCGCCGCGCCTGCGCGGTGGTGCCCCGGACCACGAGCTCCGGCTGGAACACATACTCCGTGCTCTGCACCGGACTTCCCTGCAGTTCCTCGAGCAACGCACCCACCGCCGCCGCGGCCATCGCCTTCACCGGCTGGCGGACCGTCGTCAGCGGCGGATCCGTGAACGCCACCAGCTGCGAGTCGTCGAACCCGACCACCGAGAGGTCGTACGGCACATCGAGTCCGCGTTCCCGGGCCGCCCGGACCACGCCGAGGGCCATCATGTCGCTGCCGCAGACGATGGCGGTGCACTCCTTGTCCAGCAGCGCACCGGCCGCCGCGTGGCCGCCCTCGACACTGAACAGTGAGCGCTGGACCAGCCGTTCGGCCGCGGCTTCGGTATAGCCCAGGATGGAGGCGAGACCGTCCAGGAAGCCCTCGGTCTTGCGGTGCGCCGGCACATAGCGGCCGGGACCGATCGCCAGTCCGATCCGCTCGTGCCCCAGTTCGGCCAGATGGTGTACGGCCATACGCATCGCCGCCCGGTCGTCGCAGGAGACGCACGGCGCACTGATCTGCTCGCTGTACCCGTTGATGAGGACGAACGGAACTCCCCGGTCCACGAGTTCGGCGTACCGCGTGTGATCGGCCGAGGTGTCGGAGTGCTTGCCCGACAGGAACACGATGCCGTTGACACCGCTCTCCTGGAGCTGCTCGACGAGCTCGTCCTCGGTCGCGCCGCCCGGCAGCTGGGTGCAGAGCACCGGGGTGTAGCCGTGCCCTGCCAGCACCTGCTCGACGGCCTGGGCGAACGCCGGGAAGATCGGGTTGGTGAGCTCGGGGGTCAGCAGCCCGATGAGGCCCGCGCTGCGCTGCCGCAGGCGTACGGGCCTCTCGTATCCGAGCACGTCGAGCGCCGCGAGCACCCGCTGGCGGGTGCCGCTCGCAACGCCCGGTTTGCCGTTCATCACCCGGCTGGCGGTCGCCTCGCTGACCGACGCCTGAGCGGCGATGTCCGCGAGCCGCGGGGCGGCGACGCCGGTCCGGACGGCGCCGCCCCGCGACGGGGGAATCGTCACACCGTCCACCACACAGCGGTGTCCGCGGGCAGTTCGGCCTCGCCCTCGGCCGTGCGGACAACGCTGTTGGCCAGCAGTACGCGGCCGGGTGCCGGTATCCGTACGGCCGTGCCCGTCGTGTTGACGGTGCAGACGAAGCCGCCGTCCCGGCGGAAGGCGAGCACACCCTCGGGCGCGTCCAGCCATTCGACGGCGTCACCCGCCCCCAGTGCGGCGTGCTCACGGCGCGCCGCGAGGGCGCTGCGGTACAGCTCCAGAGTCGAGTCCGGGTCACCGGTCTGTGCCTCGACGCTGAGCCCGGCCCAGCTGTCCGGCTGGGGCAGCCAGCTGCCGCCCGCGCCGAAGCCGTACGACGAACCCTCCGCGGTCCACGGGATTGGCACCCGGCAGCCGTCACGGAAGCCGTCCTGGCCCTCCGTGCGCCCGAAGGCCGGGTCCTGCCGGACCTCGTCGGGCAGGTCGGTGACGTCGGGGAGGCCGAGCTCCTCGCCCTGGTAGAGATAGGCGGATCCGGGCAGCGCCAGCATCAGCAGGGTGGCGGCGCGGGCCCGGCGCAGGCCGAGTTCACGGTCGCCGGCCTCACGGATCTGGGTGCCCGCCGGCGGGCCCGCGAAGCGGGTGGCGTGGCGGGTCACATCGTGGTTGGAGAGCACCCAGGTCGCGGGGGCGCCGACGGGCCGCATGGCGTCCAGCGACACGTCGATGACCCGACGGAGCTCGGCCGCGTCCCAATGGGTGCCCAGGTACTGAAAGTTGAAGGCCTGGTGCAGCTCGTCGGGGCGCACATAGTTGGCGGTGCGCTCCACGGTGGGCGTCCACGCCTCGGCCACGGCGATCCGGTCGCCCGGGTACTCGTCGAGGATCTTGCGCCAGGCGCGGTAGATCTCGTGGACGCCGTCCTGGTCGAAGAACGGCATGACATCGCTGCCCAGCAGTTTCAGCTGTTCGCTGCCGCCGATGTCGGGCAGGCCGGCCGCCTTGACCAGGCCGTGGGCGACGTCGATCCGGAAACCGTCGACGCCCATGTCGAGCCAGAAGCGCAGGATCGAGCGGAACTCGTCGGCGACGGCCGGGTGTTCCCAGTTGAAGTCGGGCTGCTCGGGCGCGAAGAGATGCAGATACCAGTCGCCGGGGGTGCCGTCGGGGTTCTCGGTACGGGTCCAGGCCGAGCCGCCGAAGATGGACTCCCAGTCGTTGGGCGGGAGTTCACCGCGGTCCCCCTTGCCGGGACGGAAGTGGTAGCGGTCGCGCAGCGCGGATCCCGGGCCCTCCTCCAGCGCGCGCTTGAACCACTCGTGGGCGTCGGAGGAGTGGTTGGGCACCAGGTCGACGATGATGCGCAGCCCGAGGTCGTGCGCGTCCCTGATCAGCGCGTCGGCGTCCAGCAGCGTGCCGAACATCGGGTCGATCGCGCGGTAGTCGGCGACGTCGTAGCCGGCGTCGGCCTGCGGGGAGGCGTAGAAGGGGCTCAGCCACACCGCGTCGACGCCGAGTTCCCTGAGGTACGGCAGTCGGCTGCGGATGCCCGGAAGGTCCCCCATGCCGTCGCCGTTCCCGTCGGCGAAGCTGCGGGGGTACACCTGGTAGATGACGGCGTCTCTCCACCAGTCCGCGCGGGCCGCGGTCCTGTCGGCGGTGTGATGGGCGTCAGCCAGGTACTGGGTCATTCTCGATCCCTCTGAGGCTCGGTGCGGCGATGCGGGACAAGACCGGGGCACCCGGCCGGTCGGGCCGGGTGCCCGGGTTTCGTACGGGTCAGGATTTGGCGGCGCCGGCGGTGAGGCCGGTGACCAGGTGGCGCTGGACCAGATAGAAGAACAGCGCGGCGGGGATGGCGATGAGCACGGAGGTCGCGGCCATCAGGTCCCACTGGGTGTCGTGCTGGCTGATGAAGCTGGTCAGGCCGACGGCGAGGGTGTACTTCTCCTCGCTGAGCATGAAGACCGACGCGTAGGCGACCTCGGCCCAGGCGGTGAGGAAGGTGTAGAACGCGGCCACCGCCAGGCCCGGCCGGGCGAGGGGCAGGATCAGCCGGTAGAAGGTGCCGAAGGGGCTGAGGCCGTCGATCCGGCCGGCTTCGTCGATCTCCTGCGGGATGGTGTCGAAGTACCCCTTGAGCAGCCAGGCGCAGTACGGGATCGCCGTGGTGCAGTAGACCAGGATCAGCGCCCAGTAGGTGTCGAGCAGACCCATGTCGGCCAGGATGTTGTAGAGCGGCACCATGAGGATGGCGACCGGGAACATCTGGGTGACCAGGAAGGTCCACATCAGCTGCCGGTGCCCGGGGAAGCGCATCCGGGAGACCGCGTAGCCGGAGCTGGCGGCGATGAAGACGCCGAGCAGGCACGTACCGAGCGCGACGATCAGCGAGTTGACGAACCACTGCAGGAACTCGGTGTCGTTCAGGACCGTCGTGTAGTTCTCGAAGCTGATCTTGTCGGCGATGTCGCCCGGGTGAAGGTAGTCGGTCTTGTCCGGACCGAGCGAGATCCAGGCGATCCAGCCGATCGGGAAGGCCGCGACGAAACTCGCGGTGATCAGCGCGCCGTGGATCAGCACGGATGCGGAACGGGGGCGCTCTCCGCGCTTCAACTGCCGCTTGCCCGCCGGTCGCTTGCGGGGCGGGACGGCGGCCGGTTCGGCGGCCGCTCCCGCGACCGGGAGATCTGCTGTGGTGCTCATGGGGTTGGCTGCCCTCTCTGTCGTCATGGCTGGTGCTGTTGCTCGACGGCCTCGGCGGCCGTCAGACGGCCTTCTCGTTGCGGGCCAGCCAGCGCCGGTAGAAGGAGGCGAAGACGATGAGCATCGACAGGATGATGACGCCGTAAGCGGCGGAGCCGGCGTAGTCGCGCGGGTCCTGTCCGAAGCCCAGGCGGTAGGCCCAGGTGACGAGGATCTGCGCCTCGGGCGCGCCGGTCGCGCCGAACAGCAGGAAGATCACGACGAACTGGTTGAAGGTCCAGATGGTCCCGAGCAGGACGACCGTGCTGCTGACCGAGCGCAGGCCGGGGAGCGTCACATGGCGGAAGCGCTGCCAGGGGGTTGCCCCGTCCACCTCGGCGGCTTCGTACTGCTCCGAGGGGATCGACTGCAGACCGCCGAGCAGCGAGACCATCATGAAGGGGACGCCGACCCAGGTGTTGACCGTGATGGCGGCGATCCGCTGCCAGAACGGCTCACTGAGCCAGGGCGGGGTGGGCAGATGGGCCCATTCCAGAGCCATGTTGAGGATGCCGCCGTCGTCGGCGAGTATCAGCCGCCAGGCGAAGACGGTGACGAAGGTGGGCACCGCCCACGGCAGGATCAGGACCATCCGGTAGAAGGTGCGGCCGCGGAGCTTGCGGTTGAGCAGCAGGGCCAGGCTCATGCCTATGCCGTAGTGCAGGGCCACACAGACGACGGTCCAGACGATGGTCCAGGTGAAGTGGGGCCAGAACTGGTGGTCGCCCCCCGAGAGGATCTCCGTGTAGTTGTCGAAGCCCACCCACGAGAAGCTGTCGGGGATCTCGTTGACGCCGATCGTCTTGCCGACGTTGCTGCTGTTGGCATCGGTCAGCGACAGATAGATGCCGCGGGCCAGGGGATAGAGCACCAGCGCGCCGATGACCGCGACCACGGGGGCCACCATCGCCCAGGCGTACCAATTGCGGTTGTACGACTGCCTGAAACGGCTGATCGGCCCGGGACGCGGCCCGGGACGCGGCCCGGCGCCACGCTGGGTCTTATCGCTTCCGCCCTCGACGGCGACGGTCATCTTCGACACCTTTACGACAGATTCTCAGGAGGGTTCACGACGCCGTGGTGGTACGGCCCGGGTTCTGGGCCGTACCACCACGGGTGGCAGCTTTAGGAGAAGTCCTTGAGGAGCTTCTTGTAGGACTCGGCGGTGGTGTCCAGGCCCTTCTGGGTGGTCACCTTGCCCTGCAGGATCGCCGTGAGGTTGGTGCCGAGGTCGGCGAAGAGCGAGCTGTACTCGGGCAGCTCCGGACGGGGCCGGGCGGAGCCGGCGAGGACCGCCTGGAACTCGGTGATGCCCGGGGTGGCCTTGACCTCGGCGGTGTAGGCGGAGGTGCGGGTCGGCAGCGTGCCGTTCTTCAGCGCGATCTTGGCCTGGGTCTCACCCGAGGTCATGAAGCCGACGAACTTCTGGGCCGCGGCCTGGTGCGCCTTGTCGGAGCCGGCGTAGACGGAGAGGTTGTGGCCGCCGGTCGGGGCGCCGGCCTTGCCGGTGGCGCCGGCCGGGACGCTGGAGATGCCGAGGTTGGCCTTGTCCTTGAAGGCGGCGCCCTTGTAGATGTTCGTCAGCTCCCACGGGCCCTGGACGATCATCGCGACCTTGCCGGTGGTGAACGCGTCCTGCATGTGGGCGTAGGAGTCGGCGGTCACATCGAGCTTGGCGACACCCGGCGAGGCGAGCAGAGCCTTGGTCGCGTCCACGGCCTTGACGGCCTCGGGCGAGTTCACCGTGATCTTCTTCGCGCCGGCGTCGACCATGTCGGTGCCCTCACCGAAGAGGAACGGGAGCTCGAAGTAGGCGTCGGCGCGGAGCCCGAAGCCGTCGACCCCGGCCTTCTCCTTGACCGCCTTGGAGACGGCCTTCACCTCGTCCCAGGTGGCCGGCGCCTTGTCGAAGCCGGCCTTCTTCAGGATTTCCTTGTTCCACATCAGGCCGAGGGAGTCGGTGACGAAGGGGGCACCGTAGGTCTTGCCCTCGTACTGGGCCTGCTTCAGGAGCGAGGGAGTGATGTCCCCGGTGTTCTTGAGCGCGTCCGTGCCGTCGAGCGGGGCCAGGAACTGCGACTTGGCCCAGGAGGCGGTCCAGCCGACCTCGGCGCGGATGATGTCGGGAGCACCCTTGCTGCCGGCCGCGGTCTGGAACTTGTTCTGCGCCTGGTCGAAGGGGACGTTGACGTACTCGACCTTGATGTCCTTGTTCGCCTTTTCGAACTCGGCGATCATCGCCTTGTACGTCGGCGCCTCGTTCGTCGCGTTCGACGTGTCCCACCAGGTCAGAGTGACCGGGCCGGCGGCCTTGTCGCCGCTGTCGTCCCCGCCGCACGCCGTCGCTGCCAGTGCCAGTGCCGCTACCAGCGCGGTGGCCGCTATGCCACGCCGCATGTGAACTCCTTAGAGATGCCCGAGATGGCGGAGGCGACCACGCCCCCTGCCGACCGCTCCCTCGCGGCGCCGGGTTCGGCAGGAACGTAACAAGGATGAAAGAGAGCGGAAAGACCTTGCGGCAATTTTCTGCAAGAGCGGGGGATCGTTACATCCACGTGTCCTGAGAGTTGCCATTGCATCGCTTGACGGCGGCCACTTCGGCCGCTCCAGGCGCTTCACAGAGTGCTGCAAACGTCTTTCGCAAGGTCTTGCAGGGCTGATATTTTGGTCCCCGAAGCACCGTCACCCCGGGCCCGCACCCACGTTGACCTCGTTAGTTGTACGTCCCCCCCGCCCCCGCACCGTACGAGAGGGACCCATATGACACACGAACTCACTTCCGCGGTCGGTCTCCCCGGCCCCACCGCAGCCGAGGCGCCGCGCCCTGCAAGCTCTTCCATCAAGAGCAGCGACTGGTGGCGCGATGCCGTCATCTACCAGGTGTACGTGCGTTCCTTCGCCGACAGCGACGGCGACGGCGTAGGAGATCTGCGCGGAGCCACCCGGCGCCTGCCCCATCTCGCCCAGCTCGGCATCGACGCCGTATGGCTCACGCCCTTCTACGCCTCCCCGCAGGCCGACGGCGGCTACGACGTGGCCGACTACCGGGCCGTGGACCCGCTCTTCGGGGATCTCGCCGACGCCGACGATCTCGTACGCAGCGCCCACCAGCTGGGCCTGAAAGTGATCGTGGACGTCGTCCCGAACCACACATCGGACCGGCACCCGTGGTTCTCGGCCGCGCTCGCGGACCGGGACGGGGGTGCGGCCCGCGAGCGCTATCACTTCCGCCCCGGCAAGGGCGCGGCCGGCGAGCTGCCGCCGAACGACTGGGAGTCGGTCTTCGGCGGTCCCGCCTGGACCCGCACGCCGGACGGGGCCTGGTACCTCCACCTCTTCGCACCCGAGCAGCCCGACCTCAACTGGGAGAACGCGGAGGTGCACGAGGAGTTCGACTCGGTTCTGCGCTTCTGGCTGGACCTCGGCGTCGACGGCTTCCGCATCGATGTCGCGCACGGCATGGTCAAGGCCGCCGGACTGCCGGACATCGGCCACAAGGAACAGGCCAGGCTGATCGGTTCCCAGACGCTGCCCTTCTTCGACCAGGACGGGGTGCACGAGATCCACCGCTCCTGGCGCAGGCTCCTCGACTCCTACCCCGGGGAGCGGATCGGTGTCGCCGAGGCCTGGGCGCCCAGCCCGGACCGGCTCGCGCTGTACGTACGTCCCGACGAACTGCACCAGGCCTTCAACTTCCAGTTCCTGCGGTGCCCGTGGGACCCGGAGGCGATGCGCAACGTGATCGACGAGTCACTCGCCGCCACCGCCTCGGTGGGGGCGCCCACCACCTGGGTGCTCTCCAACCACGACGTGGTCCGCCACCCCACCCGCTACGGCGGCGGGGAGCGGGGGCTGCGCCGCGCCCGCGCGGCCGCGCTGCTGATGCTCGCACTGCCCGGCTCGACGTACATCTACCAGGGCGAGGAGCTCGGACTGCCCGAGGTCACCGATCTGCCGAGCGAGGTGCGCCAGGACCCCGCCTTCTTCCGCGCGGCGGGGCAGGACGGTTTCCGTGACGGCTGCCGGGTGCCGATCCCGTGGTCCGGCCACAAGGCACCGTTCGGCTTCGGCCCCGGATCCAGCTGGCTGCCGCAGCCGGACAGCTGGCGGGAGCTCTCCGTCGAGGCCCAGACCGGCGACCCCTGCTCGACGCTGGAGCTCTACCGCTCCGCGCTGACGCTGCGCCGTGAACTGCCGGGCGGCCCGATGCGATGGCTGCCGGCTCCGGACGGAGTGCTCGCCCTGTCCCGTCCGGGCATCGTCTGCACGCTCAACACCACGGCGTCGGAGATCGAACTGCCGCTGCCGGGACGGCCGCTGCTCTCCTCCGTACCGCTGGAGCCGACGGGTGACACAGCACCTCTGGAGCCGACGGGTGACACAGCCCGTATTCCGGCTGATTCCTGTGCGTGGTGGGCAATCTGACGTGCGACCGGTACAGTCCAATCCCGTGACCGCACGGCTTGCCGACATCGCAGCCCAGGCGGGGGTCAGCGAAGCCACAGTCAGCCGCGTGCTCAACGGCAAGCCCGGTGTGGCCGCGGCAACCCGCGAATCCGTACTCGCGGCGCTCGACGTGCTCGGCTACGAGCGTCCGGTGCGCCTGCGCCACCGCAGCGCCGGCCTGGTCGGTCTCATAACACCGGAACTCGACAACCCGATCTTCCCGGCACTCGCCCAGGTCATCGGCCAGGCCCTGACGCGGCAGGGCTACACCCCGGTCCTCGCCACCCAGACCCCGGGCGGCTCCACCGAGGACGAGCTCACCGAAATGCTGGTGGACCGCGGGGTCTCCGGAATCATCTTCGTCTCGGGCCTGCACGCGGACACCACCGCCGATATGCAGCGCTACGACCAGCTGCGCGGCCAAGGTGTCCCCTATGTCCTGCTGGGCGGCTTCTCGTCCAAGGTGAAGGCCCCCTTCGTCTCGCCCGACGACCGGGCCGCGATGCACCTCGCGGTGACCCATCTCGTCTCGCTCGGCCACACCCGGATCGGTCTGGCGGTCGGCCCGAAGCGCTTCGTCCCCGTGCTGCGGAAGATCGAGGGCTTCCAGCAGGCCATGGAGAGCCAACTCGGCCTCGCCCCCGAGGAGTCCGAGGACCTCATCCAGCACTCCCTCTACACGCTCGAAGGCGGTCAGGCCGCGGCAAGCGCCCTGATCGGGGTCGGGTGCACCGCCGTGGTCTGCGCGAGCGACATGATGGCGCTCGGCGCGATCCGGGCCGCCCGCGGGCTGGGCCTGAAAGTGCCGCGTGACGTGTCCGTGGTGGGCTTCGACGACTCCCCGCTCATAGCGTTCACGGATCCGCCGCTGACCACCATCCGGCAGCCCGTGCAGGCCATGGGGCAGGCCGCCGTCCGTACCCTCCTGGAGGAGATCGGCGGCACTCCTGCCCCGCACAGTGAGTTCGTCTTCATGCCTGAGCTGGTGGTTCGCGGCTCTACGGCGTCGGGACCCGGAGCCGTGGGGCGTTCTTGAGTCGTCCGCAAGGTGTAGCAGGTGCGTCGGGAACCCGACCGGGGGATGATCGGTCGGTGGGCAGTATCTGGCAGACTCTCGTCCCATGGGTGAATCGACCGTGAAGACTATGGAAGGCCGGACGGCTACCCCGTCACCCATGGTGGATCCCATGGTGGACGAGGCCGCCGACGCACCTCTGCGTACCGACGCACCTCTGCGTACTCGGCTGCGCACGCAACGGTCACCCCGCCGCCCGCGGATCTGGTTCGAAGTCCTGCTGATCGCTGTCAGTTACTGGACGTATTCGCTGGTCCGCAATGCCGTGCCGGAGCAGAAGGCGCAGGCGCTGCGCAACGCGGACTGGATCTGGGATGTCGAGCGCTCGCTGGGCCTGGCGGT
Organism: Streptomyces lunaelactis; assembly: GCF_003054555.1. NCBI lineage: Bacteria > Bacillati > Actinomycetota > Actinomycetes > Kitasatosporales > Streptomycetaceae > Streptomyces > Streptomyces lunaelactis. Next base: position 2,454,960 of record NZ_CP026304.1, read on the forward strand.
GGAGCAGTCGGTCAACCAGGCCGTGAATTCGGTGACATGGCTGATCGTTTCGATGAACTACTACTACGCCACCCTGCACTTCATTGTGACGATCGGTGTGCTGGTGTGGCTCTATCGCGGGCATCCGGGCCGTTATGCGGCGGCCCGCCTTGTCCTTTTCGCGACGACGGGTGTGGCACTCGTCGGTTACTACCTGTATCCGCTCGCGCCGCCTCGGTTGATGAACGGCCAGAACTTCATCGACACGGTCCTGGTCCACGACACCTGGGGCTCGATGGCCTCGGGCAACCTCAAGAACATGTCGAACCAGTACGCGGCGATGCCGTCGATGCACATCGGCTGGTCCCTGTGGTGCGGGCTCATCATCTTCGCGGTGGCCTCCGCGCCCTGGGCGAAGATCCTCGGCATGCTCTACCCGACGGCGACGCTGGTGGTCATCGTGGCCACCGCCAACCACTTCTGGCTGGACGCCGTGGGCGGCATGATCTGCCTGGCGTTCGGCTTCGCCCTCTCGTACGCCTGGTACCGGGCGCTGCCGCATCAGCTGCCGAAGCTGGTGGAGGACACGGACAGGCTCGGGCGCCTGCTGCCCCGTTTCAACGCCAGTACGTGATCTTCCTCAACTCCAGTACGTGATCATCGGACGGGGCAAACCCCTGTTCCGGGAGTCGGATGCCATGACCAGTCTGCGGCTCGCCGAGTCCCGGACCTTCGGCAACGGGGTGGTCCTGCTCCGGTACGAGCGTGCCGAGGGTTCCTCGCCGGGATGACCTACGCCCCGTAGAACAGCTCCTCCACCACCGCACGCGCCCTCCGTGTCGTACGCCGGTAGTCGTCCAGCATGTCGCCCACGCGCCCCGGGCCGTACCCCAAGTACCGCCCCACCGCCCCCAGTTCCCGCCCGTCGGAGGGGAATGTGTCGCCCGCGCGACCGCGCACCAGCATCACGCCGTTCCGCACCCGCGTCGCCAGCACCCAGGCCTCGTCCAGGATCTGCGCGTCCTCCGTCGAGATCAGTCCCGCCGCGTGCGCGGCCGCGAGCGCGTGCCGCGTCCGGGTCGTCCGCAGGCCCGGCTCCGCCCAGCCGTGCTGCATCTGGAAGAGCTGGACCGTCCACTCCACATCGCTCAGCCCGCCCCGGCCCAGCTTCGTGTGCAGGGTGGGGTCCGCGCCCCGCGGCAGCCGTTCGGACTCCATCCGCGCCTTGAGCCGGCGGATCTCGCGTACCGCGTCCTCCCCCAGTCCCTCCGCCGGATACCGCAGCGGATCGACCAGCTCCACGAAGCGCCGCCCCAGGTCCGCGTCGCCCGCCATCGGTTCCGCCCGCAGCAGCGCCTGGCTCTCCCACACCAGCGACCACCGCCGGTAGTACGCCTCGTAGGAAGCGAGCGTACGGACCATGGGCCCGCTCTTGCCCTCGGGACGCAGATCCACGTCGATCAGCAACGGCGGGTCCGCCGTGGGGAGTTGCAGCAGCCTCCGCATCTCCGCGATCACCGTGTTCGCGGCCCGCGTCGCCTCCTGGTCGTCCACGCCCTCGCGCGGCTCGTGGACGAAGAGCACATCCGCGTCGGAGCCGTAACTCTGCTCGTGGCCCCCGAAGCGCCCCATGCCGATGACGGCGAACCTGGTCGGCAGGGTGTCGTCCCACTGCTCGCGCACGGCGGCCCGCAGCGCGCCCGCGAGCGTCGCCGCGTTCAGGTCGGTCACGGCGTTCCCGACCCGGTCCACCAGCGCCCCGGGGTCGGCCTCCGCCGGGCTGTCCTCGGTGCCGTACGAGCCGATCAGATCCGCCGCGGCGGTACGGAACAGCTCCCGCCTGCGCACGCCACGCGCCGACGCGACCCCGCCCTCCGTCGTCTCCGCGCGTCCGACCGCCGCCAGGATCTCCTGCTCCAGCGCGTCCCTCCCGCGCGGCCCGAGGCCCTCCGGATCGCCGAGCAGGGCCACCGCCTCCGGCGCCCGCAGCAGCAGATCGGGGGCGAGCCGCCCGGCGGACAGGACCCGCGCCAGGTTCTCCGCGGCCGCGCCCTCGTCCCGCAGCAGCCGCAAGTACCAGGGCGTCTTGCCGAGCGCGTCGGACACCTTGCGGAAGCCGAGCAGACCGGCGTCCGGGTCGGCCGAGTCCGCGAACCAGCCGAGGAGGACCGGCAGCAGGGTCCGCTGGATCGCGGCCTTGCGGGTGACGCCGGACGACAGGGCCTCCAGATGGCGCAGGGCCGCGGCGGGATCCGCGTAACCCAGCGCTTCGAGCCGCTGCCCGGCCGCCTTCGGACTGAGCCGGGTCTCGCCGGGCGCGAGCTGCGCGACCGCGTCCAGCAGCGGCCGGTAGAAGATCTTCTCGTGCAGCCGCCGCACCACCGACGCATGCCGCTTCCACTCCTTGTTGAGCTCGGCGACCGGGTCCGTACGCAGCCCCAGTGAGCGCCCGAGACGGCGCAGATCCGCTTCGTCCTCCGGCACCAGATGCGTTCGCCGCAGCCGGTACAGCTGGATGCGGTGCTCCATCGCGCGCAGGAAGCGGTACGCCGCATCGAGCTGCGCCGCGTCCGCCCGGCCCACGTATCCGCCGGCCGCCAGCGACTGCAGCGCCTTCAGCGTGGTGCCGCTGTGCAGCGTCGCGTCGCTGCGCCCGTGCACCAACTGCAGGAGCTGTACGGCGAATTCGACGTCCCGCAGCCCCCCTGGGCCCAGCTTGAGCTCGCGGTGCACCTCGGCGACGGGGATGTTGTCGACGACGCGGCGGCGCATCTTCTGCACGTCGGCGACGAAGTTCTCGCGTTCGGCGGCCTGCCACACCAGCGGTGAGACGGCCTCGACGTACTCCTCGCCGAGCATCGGGTCACCGGCGACCGGCCGCGCCTTGAGCAGCGCCTGGAACTCCCAGGTCTTGGCCCAGCGCTGGTAGTAGGCGAGATGGCTGGAGAGCGTACGCACCAGCGGGCCGTTGCGCCCCTCGGGCCGCAGATTGGCGTCGACCGGCCAGATGGTGCCCTCGATCGTCGTCTCGGAGCAGATCCGCATCAGATGGGAGGCCAGCCGGGTCGCGGCCTGCATGGCTTTGCTCTCGTCGGCTCCCTCCACCGGCTCGCCGACGAAGATGACGTCCACGTCGGAGACGTAGTTGAGCTCGTGGCCGCCGCACTTGCCCATGGCGATGACGGCGAGCCGGCACTGCGCCGCGTCGGCGGGGGCGGCTGTACGGGCGATGGCGAGGGCAGCCCGCAGTGTGGCCGTCGCGAGGTCGGCCAGTTCGGCGGCAGCCTGGGCGACATCGGTCGTACCGCACACATCGCGGGCCGCTATGGACAGCAGGCACCGCCGGTAGGCGATCCGCAGCGTGACCGGGTCGGTCGCGTCCGCGAGGCCGCGTTCGAACTCCTCGACGCCCGGGTGCAGATCGGCCGCCTCGTAGGTGACCAGGGCATGCCAGTCGCGCGGGTGGCGGGCCAGATGGTCACCGAGCGCCTCGGACGCGCCGAGCACTCCGATCAGCCGGTCGCGCAACGGTTTCGCGGAGACGAGGGTGCCGAGGAGGGTCTGCCGCTCGACGGGGTCCTGCGCCTCCACCAGGCGTACGAGACCACGCAGCGCGAGATCGGGGTCGGAGGCGGCGCCGAGTGCGTCGAGGAGCACCGGGTCGCCGCGTACGGACGACATGTCGGGGAGGTCGAGGAGCCGCTCGGCGGCGGAGGGATCGGTGAAGCCGTGTCGGAGCAGTCGGGTGAAGGTACTGCTTCTGCGCCCCGGCACCGTCATCCCGTCGTCTCCCGTCCATACCGTGTCCCGAACGATCGGCCGACCGATCAAGGTCCGGATTCGAGCCTAGGCCCTGTCCGGCCGATCCTGCCGGGTAGGGGCGCGCGGTGGAACCCCGTGATCCGCGGCGTTCCGGCCACGCGGGGCTCGTGGACCGGTCCGCGACTCCTTGCGGGCGAGGGGATCGACAGCGGGGTCACCTCGGTGCGGCCGGCCTGGACTGCCGCCCGGACTTCCCCGGGGCCGCTTAGCGATGAATAGGGGCGCCGGCCGCGGTCTACACATTCGGTGACCCTGAATCGAAAGGACCGCGCCATGCCCCCGATCGCTCCCCTGACCACGCTGGACCCCCGGTACAGCGACGAGAAGGCCACCGCCTCCGACTGGTCCCAGGCGGTCGCCCGCCTGAGCAGCGCCGAGGTCTTCTGGCTGTCGACGGTACGGCCCGAGGGCCGTCCGCACGTCACCCCGCTGATCGCCGTCTGGCACGACGGCGGGCTGCATTTCTGCACCGGCGCCGAAGAGCGCAAAGCCAAGAATCTCCGCGACAATCAGGAGGTGGTCCTCACCACCGGAGCCAATGCCCTCAATGAGGGCTACGACGTGGTGGTGGAGGGCACGGCGACGCGCGTGAGCGACGAGAAGCGATTGCGTGCGCTGGCCGCGGCGTACGTCGAGAAGTACGGCACGGACTGGACGTTCGAGGTCCGCGACGGCGCGTTCGCCGGCGACGGCGGGCCCGCCCTGGTCTTCCGGGTGGAGCCGCGTACCGCGTTCGGTTTCGGCAAGGGCGACCCGTACGCCCAGACCCGCTGGCAGTTCACCCAGTGAAGGGAACACCGCGATGGAACTGACCCTCGAAGTGGTCATGGTCCCGAGCTCCGACCTGGACCGGACGAAGACCTTCTACGAGAAGGGGTGCGGCTTCAACGTCGACCTCGACCAGGAAGTGGCCCCGGGCATCCGCATCATCCAGATGACCCCGCCCGGCTCCCGCTGCTCGATCTCCCTGGGCAGTGGCCTGCCCGACCCGCCTGGCCAGTCGGCCATGACCCCCGGCTCGCTCCAGGGCCTCCAACTGTGCGTGACGGACATCGCGGCGGCCCACGCGGAGTTCACCGAGCGGGGCGTGGAGGTCAGCCCCGTCCAGCACGTCGGCGCGACGGGCTGGGAGGACGGCCCGGGCGATACGTGGAACTCGTTCGCGTTCTTCAAGGACCCCGACGGCAACGGCTGGGTCCTCCAGGAGGCCCCGGCGCCACTCTCCGAGCGCTGAGGAGACACAGGCATGGACTGGACGCTCGAAGTGATCGTGGTCCCCGTCTCCGACGTGGACCGGGCCAAGGAGTTCTACAGCGACAAGCTCGGCTTCCACGTCGACATCGACACCCATGTGACCAAGGAGATCCGCATCATCCAGCTCACCCCGCCCGGCTCGGGCTGCTCCATCGTCATCGGCGAGGGCATCCCCACCCCTGGCGGCCGCGCCCCGGAGCCCGGCTCCTACGTCGGGCTCCAGCTCGTTGTCGCGGACATCAAGGCGGCCCACGCCGAGCTGGTCGAGCGGGGCGTGGAGGTCTCCGACCCGATCGAGGTCGCACCGGGCGACGGCGGGACCTTCCTGTACTTCGAGGACCCGGACGGGAACGCCTGGGCGGTGCAGGAGTACCGCGTACGAGCCACTCGGCCGCTGTACGAGGTGCTGCGCCCCAAGGACAGGACCTGAGCGGTGCGCCTCAGTGGACGAGCGTGTAGCTGCGCCACGGCTGGGCGCCCGGCACGATGCTGTCGGTGAGGGTGGTCGGGAGGTAGATCGTCTCACTGCCGGAGCAGTCGCGGTTCCGGTACAGGACCATGTCGATCATGGTGTTGTTGACGACCACGGTCGCGCCCGAGGGCGCCAGGCGGTGGCAGCCGTTGACCGAGGGGTTCGACACGGTCACAAGGGCGTCCCTCTCCGTCCCGTAGGAGATCGTTCCCACCGCATTGCGGCCGAGGCCGGAGCAGCCCGCGACGGCGAGGGTCAGGAGCGCTGCGCCGACGGCTGCGCCGAGGCGCCGGTGATCGGTCACGGACATGGGCCGTCCTCGTCTGTGCGGGAAAGTCCTGGTGAGGGCCACCCTGCCGGTTTCCCGGCGGGGCGGCATCCGGTGAGCGGCCGGTCGGGCGACAGCCCCGCCACGGCCGCCGCCCGGGGGTGCTGCGGAGGACCCACGACCGGGCGTCGGACCTCCTCGTCCAGGCTCGCACCTTCCGGTATCCCGGACTGGTCCAAAGGCGCATTCCGGTCGTCGCATCAGTCGTCGAGGACTTCCAGGTCGAGCCGTGCCAGGCGCACCGGGTCGGCCAGGATATCGATTTCGACGATCTTCCCGTCGCCGAACGTGAGGCCCATCACCGACACCGGCTGTCCCTCGGGAGCCGTGACAACTCCCGGGACCCCATTGACGAGTGCCGGCCGGGCGAACGTGGCGAACCGCGCGAACATGAGCGCCTGCCCGGCCACCGCCCGCGCACCGCGCACCAGTTTCGATACGCCCGGCCCCATCGCCCCGGTGTCGGCCCGCAGCACGACATCCGGGTCGAGCAGTGCGACGAGCGCCTCGAAGTCGCCGCCGCGCGAGGCGGCGAGGAAGGCGTCGACGACCTCGCGCTGACGCGTCACGTCGCGCTCGGGAGCCGGCGCGGCTCCCTGCACCCGGCGGCGGGCGCGGCTCGCGAGCTGCCTCGCCGCCGTCGGGGTGCGGTCCACGATGGGCGCGATCTCGTCGAAGGGCACGGCGAACAGGTCGTGCAGGACGAACGCGAGCCGCTCGGCCGGCGGCAGGGTCTCCAGGACCACGAGCAGCGCCAGACCGACCGAGTCGGCCAGGAGCACCTCGTGCTCGGGGTCGACTCCGTCGATGCTGCTGACGATCGGGTCGGGCACGTACACATCGAGCGGGTCCTCGCGGCGCGAGGCGCGCGTACGGAGCATGTCGAGGCACACCCGCCCGACGACCGTCGTCAGCCATCCGCCCAGGTTCTCGACCTCGCTGGAGTCGGAGCGGCCGAGCTTGAGCCAGGCCTCCTGGACGGCGTCGTCGGCCTCGCTGAGCGAGCCGAGCATCCGGTAGGCGACCGCCCTCAGGTGGGTGCGGTGGGCCTCGAAGCGCTCCGCCAGAAACTCTTTCTCGTCCATCGGTCACACTCTCCCGTCGCGTTACGTCAGAGCTATGACGGACGAACCCCAGCGGATGTGACGACACACCCCGAGCCCCTGGAGGGCGACATCATGGAAGCACGGATGAAGAACCCGGCAGTGATCATTCCCGCGGCCATGCCGGCCATCCTCAACGTGTTCAAGGCGACCAAGCAGGGCGGCGTACCGGAGGCGACGCTCGAGCTGGTCCACCTGCGCGCGAGCCAGATCAACGGGTGCAGCCCCTGCGTCGAGCAGGGTGCGCGCACCGCCAAGAAGGCGGGTGAGACCGATGAGCGGCTCTTCACGGTGGCGGCCTGGCGCGAGGCGCCGTACTTCACCGATGCCGAACGCGCCGCCCTCGCCCTCACCGAGGCCGCCACCCGGCTCAGCGACCGGAGCGATCCGGTGCCCGACGAGATCTGGAACGCGGCCGCCGACCACTACAACGAGGAGCAGCTCGCGGCCCTGGTCCTGCTGATCGGCGTGACCAACCTCTTCAACCGGCTCAACGCGACGACCAGGCAGATCGCCGGGGCGGCCTGGTAGCCGAGAACGCCACCCAACGGTGGCGGGGCCGACGGCGGACAGGCCGTCGGCCCCGGCACTGTCGCGCTTACAGCACCGGCAGGCTCTTGCGCAGCTCGAAGGCCGTGACCTCGCTGCGGTACTCCTCCCACTCCTGCTTCTTGTTGCGCAGGAAGAAGTCGAAGACATGCTCACCCAGCGTTTCGGCGACCAGCTCGCTGCGCTCCATCAGTGTGATGGCCTCGCCGAGGTTCTGCGGCAGCGGCTCGATCCCCATCGCCCGGCGCTCGGCGTCCGAGAGCGCCCACACGTCGTCGTCCGCGCCGGCCGGGAGTTCGTAGCCCTCCTCGATGCCCTTCAGGCCCGCCGCCAGCAGCACCGCGTACGTCAGATACGGGTTGGCGCCGGAGTCGATCGAGCGGACCTCGACCCGGGCCGAGCCCGTCTTGCCCGGCTTGTACATCGGGACGCGGATCAGTGCCGAGCGGTTGTTGTGGCCCCAGCAGATGTACGAAGGGGCCTCGCCGCCCGCGCCCGCGCTGCGGGCCGAGCCGCCCCAGATGCGCTTGTAGGAGTTCACCCACTGATTGGTCACGGCCGAGATCTCGGCCGCGTGCTTGAGCAGGCCCGCGATGAAGGAGCGGCCGACCTTGGAGAGCTGGTACTCCGCGCCCGACTCGTAGAAGGCGTTCCGGTCGCCCTCGAAGAGCGAGAGGTGGGTGTGCATACCGGAGCCCGGGTACTCGCTGAACGGCTTCGGCATGAAGGTCGCCTGGACGCCCTGCTCCAGCGCGACCTGCTTCATGACCAGGCGGAAGGTCATGATGTTGTCGGCGGTGGAGAGTGCGTCCGCGTACCGCAGGTCGATCTCCTGCTGTCCCGGCGCGCCCTCGTGGTGGCTGAACTCCACCGAGATGCCCATGGATTCGAGCATGGTGATCGCCTGCCGGCGGAAGTCCATGCCGACGTTCTGCGGGGTGTGGTCGAAGTAGCCGGAGTTGTCGGCGGGGGTGGGCCGGCTGCCGTCCAGCGGCTTGTTCTTCAGCAGGAAGAACTCGATCTCCGGGTGGGTGTAGAAGGTGAAGCCCAGGTCGGAGGTCCTGGCGAGGATGCGCTTCAGTACGTAGCGGGGGTCCGCGAAGGAGGGGGAGCCGTCCGGCATCAGGATGTCGCAGAACATCCGCGCCGTGCCGGGGGCCTCGGCGCGCCAGGGCAGGATCTGGAAGGTGCCCGGATCCGGCTTGGCGATCATGTCGGACTCGTAGACCCGCGCGAAGCCCTCGATCGCGGAGCCGTCGAAGCCGATCCCCTCGTCAAAGGCCTGTTCCAGCTCGGCGGGAGCCACCGCGACCGACTTCAGAAAGCCGAGCACATCGGTGAACCACAGGCGCACGAAGCGGATGTCGCGCTCCTCGAGCGTACGGAGCACGAATTCCTGCTGCTTATCCATTTCCACCCATCCTTGCTGGTCAAGCCGCCTGCTACGGACGAGCATGCCATCCGAGAGTTTCAGGCGCGTTGCGGACCGCGTCCTGTGCCACCGCGCCGATACCGCCGTACCGGCCGATGCCCGCTGTACCGGCTGAGCCCATTGTGGGTCAGAGCTTCCCGCGAGACGACCCTGAGGCCCCCTTGGACCCTGTCCGCGGCTCCTTCCCGGACGGTGCGGTGGCTGTTTACCGGCCTTGGCAGCCCCGTATGAGGTGCGGAGCGCGGCCGCGCACTACCATCTGCGCCCATGGGGGGTTCACCGCTCAACCACATCGCGCGCACCGCGCGTCCCATGGCACTCCTCAGTGCCGCGGCGACGCTCCTCGGCGCGCTCTTCATCTGTGTGAGCCCGCCCTCCCCGCACCACAACGCCTCGCCGGACATCCGGACCGCGTACACCTGCCCGTACGACAACGGCGCCTGCGGTCTGCTGCCGCTCGTCGAAGCGGCCGTGCTCACCGCGCCGCCGCACGATGCCCCGCTCGAGGCCGGCGCACTGCCCTCACAGCTCGACCCGTCGGCCTCCGCCGGCCGGCCGACCCGCTCCGGAGCGCAGCCTCGCGCCCCGGACCTTCACGTTCTTCAAGTGCTGCGGACGTAACAGGTCCCGCCTCCCCCAGCCTCTTGATCACCGCAGACTTCACGAAGGACGACAACCACCATGGCTTCCCGCACGAACGACCGCCGGGCCCGAATAGAGCAGATGCGCAAGGCCGAGCAGGCCCGCGAGCGCCGCAGTCGCATCATCACGATCAGCATCAGCGCCGTCGTCGTCGCCGGCCTCGTCGGCTTCGGCCTCTTCGCCCTCAACAAGGAGTCGGACAAGAAGGATCAGGAGGCCGCCGCGGCCAAGGCTCCCGTCACCGGCGAGAAGACCTGGGACGCGAAGAAGCTCGGCCGTACCCATGTCACCAAGGCCGTCACCTACCCGATGAAGCCGCCGGTCGGCGGCGACCACGATCAGGCGTGGATGAACTGCAACGGCGACGTCTACAAGGAGGCGATCCCCGACCGGAACGCCGTCCACTCGCTGGAGCACGGCGCGGTCTGGGTGACGTACAACGACAAGGCGCCGGCAGGCGATGTGACCAAGCTCGGCGAGAAGGTCAAGAAGACGCCGTACTCGCTGATGAGCCCCGTCAAGGACCAGTCCGGGGCGATCATGCTGAGCGCCTGGGGCAAGCAGGTCACGGTCGACAGTGCCGACGACCCGCGCGTGGACCAGTTCTTCACCAAGTACGTGCAGGGCGCGCAGACTCCCGAGCCCGGCGCGGCGTGCACCAACGGTGTGGCCGGCGAGTGACCGGTATGACCCGTACGCACTGGGCGGCGATCACGGCGGTCGTGCTCGCGCTGCTCTTCGCGGGGGCCGCCACGGTGGCCTCCGCGGGCGGCGGCGGGGACGCCACGTCCCGTACGCCGTCGGCCGGTTCCGCGGACGCCGGCTTCGCCCGCGACATGTCGGTCCATCACCAGCAGGCGGTGGAGATGTCGTTCATCGTGCGGGACCGTACGAAGGACGACGAGGTGCGCCGGCTCGCGTACGACGTCGCCAACACACAGGCCAACCAGCGCGGGATGATGCTGGGCTGGCTGGATCTGTGGAGCCTGCCGAAGATCTCCACGGACAGTGAGCCGATGGCCTGGATGGCGCAGGACGGTGCGCAGAGGGGGCACGGCGCGCATGCCGGAACCGGCGGGCATCAGGTGAAGGACGGCTCGCTGATGCCGGGCATGGCGACCAGGACCGATCTGGAGAGGCTCGGCAAGGCGGGCGGCAAGCAGGCCGAGATCGAGTATCTCCAGCTGATGATCATCCACCACAACGGTGGGATCTCCATGGCCGAGGGCTGTGTGAAGCTCTGCACGGTCGATACGGAGCGGAATCTCGCCCAGGGGATGGTCGACGCCCAGCGCTCGGAGATCGAGCTGATGGTCGACCTGCTGCACAAGCGCGGCGCGGAGGCCCGTACGTCCTAGGTCCGTCCGGCGGAGCTCTCCCCGAACTGGGGCTCCGCCCCAGACCCCGCGCCTCAATCGCCGGCGAGGCTGACAAAGTCAGCCCGTCCGGCGATTGAGGACACGGCCGAAGACCGGCTTGGCCCGGCGGCAGCTCGCCCCAGGTCAGATAGACGAAGCGCTCGCCGCGCCGGCCCTGGACGTAGGGCCTGTCTTCTGGATCAGGCCGGATCAGGGAGCGGCCCGCCGCGGAGCGGCTGATGTCACTGCGGTGCGTGCAGATGCAAGGCGGAGGAAGGAGTCCACGCGGAGCGTAGGCGACTGACGACAACGCAGCAGATGTGCGTGCCAGGGCACGCGAGCCCGGCAAGATCCGGAAGACAGGCCCTCAGGCACCGCGGAAGTCGGCGGTGCCGTCGGAGGCGGTGACGGTCTCGACGGGGATCTCGAAGACCGCCTCGGCCGCGTCGGCCGGCACCAGCTGGTCGGGGTCCTTGCCGCGCTGCGTGCCGACATGGATGTGCCGGTACTCGCCGCAGGCGCTGCCCGGCAGCTCTCGGCCGGTGATCCGGAGGGTCAGCTCTGCCATGCCGGAGGGCTCCTTCCACACGTTCGACCCGCTGCGGTCGCGTACTCCGAACGGCCCAATGACAATGGGGTGGCTCGGGGCGTACGGCACTCAGGAGGTACGAACCCCATGACCACCGCCAGAGACATCATGCACCCCGGGGCCCAGTGGATCCCGGCCCACGAGACCCTCGACCGGGCCGCGCAGCTGATGCGGCAGCTCGATGTGGGGGCGCTGCCCATAGCCGACGCCGACGAACGGCTCTGTGGCATCCTCACCGACCGCGACATCGTCATCGGCTGTGTCGCCATGGGCCACGACCCGTCGAAGGTCACCGCGGCCGACATGGCCAAGGGCACACCGCGCTGGATCGACGCCGGTTCCGACGTGGACGCGGTGCTGCAGGAGATGCAGGGCCACCAGATCCGCCGGCTCCCGGTGATCGAGAACAAGCGCCTGGTGGGAATGATCAGCGAGGCCGATCTGGCCCACCATCTGAGCGACCAGCAGATCGCCGCCTGGGCGGAGCGGGTCTACGCGAACGGCTGAGGCCGCTCTTCTCGTACGACCTCCCCCGCGTCCCGTGCGTCGCCTGCGTCCAGGACCGCCCGGGCCACCGCGTCCGGGCGGTCCAGCATCATCAGGTGGCCCGCCGGATCGACCGCCTCGAAGCGGGCTCCGAGCTGCCGGGCCAGGGTGCGCTGCCGCTCCACCCAGCGCGCCCCGCCCGCCGTCGCGGCGAGGACGGTGACCGGGGCGCCGGGGAGGGCGTGGCGCTCGCGCAGGGCGAGGAGTTCGGCGGCGACCGCGAGGTAGTGGGTGTTCTCCAGCAGGGCGCCCTGGAGCACCCGGGAGGTCGCGTAGCAGCGGCGCACGAGTGCGGCCGGGGCCGGGTCGCCGCCGCCGGTGCGGGAGAGCCGGACCACGGCGCGGCGGGTGAGCGGCCCCAGGGCGGCGGGGATTCCGGCGGCGCTGAGCGCGCTGCCGACACCGTGTGCCACGGCGGTGCGGACCGCGGGCGCGGCGGGCACGCGCGCGTGCTCCTCGATGGACGAGTCGAGCAGGACGACGGCCGCGGTACGGGCGGGGTGCAGGCGGGCGAAGGCCTCGGCGTGGAAGCCGGCGATCGAGTGGCCGACGACGGTGGAGGGCCCGTCCAGGCCGAGCGCGTCGAGGATGTCCGCGATGCGATGGCCCTCACCGGCGGCGGACGGCGGTACGGCGGCCGGGCCGCTCAGCCCGTGTCCCGGCCGGTCGAAGCGGACGACGGTGCGGTACGGCGCGAGCAGCGGCACGACCTGGTCCCAGTCGAACCAGCTCATCGCGAGGCCCGCGCTCAGTACGCAGACCGGGCCGCTGCCCTCGACGACCACATGGTGCGGCACGCCTCCCACCCGTACAAAGGTCACTGTCTCTCCTCCCCCTCCCGCGCCGGGGACAGCGCGGGTACCGCCGACCAGCCTGCCACGAGGAGCACGTGGAGCCGCATGGGGTCATGATCGGCGGGGTGGAGGTGGGCCGCACGTCGGCATATACCGGGTGGGGGTAGGCTGACGGCCATGGAGACCGGTCGGCGCGCGCGGTACGGACGGCTGTTGCTGTTCGTGGTGCTGCTGTTCGGGATCGCCACGATGCACACGCTGGGGCACCCGGTGCTCGGTCACGGCGGCGGGACGCCGGAGCACACGGTCGCGTCCTCGACGATGCACTCGCCGACGGACATGGCGATGGACATGGCGATGGAGATGGCGCCCCTCGGGCACCAGCCCGCCGCCGATCCCGCCGATCTGCCGCCCGCCGGGAGGGAGTTGCCCGGCCCGGGCACGGACCCGATGACCGTGTGTCTCGCCGTGCTGGCCACCTTCACCCTCGTCCTGCTGGCCGCGGGGCTGCTCCGGACCGACCCCGTCGCCCTGCTCACGGCCCGGCAGGCCCGGATACTGCGCGCGCTGCGGCCCAACCCGCCTCCCCGCAAGACGCTCCTCGCCCGGCTGTCGGTACTGCGGATCTAGAACCGGGCACTGCTGCATGGGACCCTCCGCGCTCCGAGCGGTGCACCAGAAGCAGCAGACGCGCCCATCTGCACGCATCACCCCACACAGCACGAGGTGCACTCAGTCATGCCCCTTCACCACACGAGCATGTCCACTCACCCCACGCGCCGCGCCGTGCTCGGCGCCGCGATCGCCGCCGCCGGTACGGGAGTTCTTGCCGCCTGCTCCGACGCCTCCGGCTCTCCGGGCACGGACCACGGCCCGATGAACCACGGCAGCTCCACGGAGGCGACCCCGGCGGGCTATGTCGCCCCCGACGGCCCGGAGGTCGCCGCCGCCGAGGCGAAGCGCGGCTCGGGCCCGGTCCGCTCGGTCAGGCTGACCGCGACGGCCACCCCGCTCGATCTCGGCGGCGGCCGTACGGTCACGTCCTGGGCGTACGGCGACCGGCTGCCCGGCCAGGAGGTCCGCGTCACGGCGGGTGACACGCTCGCGCTCAGCCTCGCCAACAACCTGCCGCAGTCCACGTCCGTGCACTGGCACGGACTGGCCATGCGTAACGACATGGACGGCGTCCCCGGCCTCACCCAGAGCCCCGTCAAGGCCGGCGCCTCCTTCGACTACCGCTTCACGGTCCCGGACCCCGGGACGTACTGGTTCCATCCGCACTCGGGCGTCCAGCAGGACCGCGGGCTGTACGCCCCGCTGATCGTGGAGGACCCGAAGGAGCCCCTGAAGTACGACAGGGAGTGGGTCGTCATCCTGGACGACTGGGTCGACGGCATCGACGGCTCCACTCCGGACGGGGTCCTGGCGGAGCTGAGCGGTGGCATGGCCGACCACGCGGGCCATGCCGCTGCGTCCCCGACCGGGACGGTGAACGGGCCGTCCAGGGTGCTGATGGGCGCGACCAGCCCGCTGCTCGGCGGCGACGCGGGCGATGTCGCGTACCCGTACTACCTGGTCAACGGGCGCACGGCGGAAGCCCCTTCGGTCTTCGACGCCAAGCCGGGCGACCGGATCCGGCTGCGCATCATCAACGCCGGCGGGGACACGGCGTTCCGGGTCGCGCTCGGCGGCCATCAGCTGACGGTGACGCACACCGACGGCTTCCCGGTCCAGCATGCTCGGGCGGACGCGCTGCTGCTCGGCATGGGCGAACGGTACGACGTGCTGGTCACCGCGGGCGACGGCGTCTTCCCGCTCACGGCGGTCGCCGAGGGCAAGGAGGCGAAGGACAGGAAGGCGGCCGCGATGGCGCTGCTCCGCACGGGCGGCGGCACGGCGCCCACCGCGTCCGTACGGCCGAAGGAGCTCGCCGGGAAGCTGCTGACCGCCGACCGGCTCAAGGCGGCCGAGTCCGTGGCGCTTCCCGCGCGCAAGCCGGACCGCACGATCGAACTGCGACTGACGGGCAATATGGAGCAGTACAACTGGGCCTTCGACTCCGTGCCGTACACGCCCGATCAGCGCCACCCGGTCAGGGCGGGCGAGCGGGTCCGGCTGGTCTTCTCCAACAACACGAAGATGTGGCATCCGATCCACCTCCACGGCCACAGCTTCGCCCTCGGAGCTGACGCGGGCGGCGCCCGCAAGGACACCGCGAGCCTGCTGCCGCGCGGCAGGCTGACGGTGGACTTCGACGCCGACAATCCGGGCTTGTGGATGGTCCACTGCCACAACGTCTACCACTCGGAGGCCGGAATGATGACGGTGCTGGGGTACCAGAAGTAGGAGCCGGGGCGCCTCGCGCCGCCACGTGGGGCGCCCCACACCGGCACGTGGGGCGCCCCACACCACTCCGCCGGGACATCGCGTCAGAAGGACGATTACACTGGGCCGCGTGCCTCAACTACGCCTCGCTCTGAATCAGATCGACTCGACCGTCGGCGATCTCGCCGGCAACGCCGAGGCGATCGTGCACTGGACCCGGCACTCCGCCGAGCAGGGGGCGCATCTCGTCGCCTTCCCCGAGATGGTGCTGACCGGCTATCCCGTCGAGGACCTGGCGCTGCGGTCGTCCTTCGTGGAAGCGTCCCGGGCCGCCCTGCGCGCGCTCGCCGCACGCCTCGACGCCGAGGGCTTCGGCGAGCTGCCGGTCATCGTCGGCTACCTCGACCGCTCCGAGCGGGCCCAGCCCCGCTACGGGCAGCCCGCCGGGTCACCGCAGAACGCCGCCGCCGTGCTGCACCGCGGCGAGGTGGTGCTGACCTTCGCCAAGCACCATCTGCCCAACTACGGCGTCTTCGACGAGTTCCGCTACTTCGTACCGGGCGACACCATGCCGGTGATCCGCGTGCACGGCGTCGATGTCGCGCTCGCGATCTGCGAGGACCTCTGGCAGGACGGCGGCCGCGTGCCCGCGGCCCACAGCGCGAATGCCGGGCTGCTGGTCTCCATCAACGCCTCGCCGTACGAGCGCGAGAAGGACGACACCCGCCTGGAGCTGGTGCGCAAGCGCGCCCAGGAGGCCGGCTGCACCACCGCCTACCTCGCCATGATCGGCGGGCAGGACGAGCTGGTCTTCGACGGCGACTCGATCGTCGTCGGCGCCGACGGCGAAGTCGTCGCGCGCGCCCCGCAGTTCGCCGAGGGCAGCGTCGTCCTGGATCTGCACCTCCCCGCGGCCGGTGACATCCCCTCCGGCGTGGTCGACGACGGGCTGCGCATCGAGCACGTCGTCATCTCCGAGGAGCCGCTGCCCTCGTACGAGGCCGAGCTGGCCGGCGGCTACGCCGACCGTCTCGACGACGACGAGGAGGTCTACTCCGCGCTGGTCGTGGGCCTGCGCGCGTACGCCGCCAAGAACGGCTTCCGGTCCGTGCTGATCGGACTCTCCGGCGGTATCGACTCCGCCCTGGTCGCGGCGATCGCCTGCGACGCGCTCGGCGCGCAGAACGTGTACGGCATCTCCATGCCCTCGAAGTACTCGTCGGACCACTCCAAGGGCGACGCGGCCGAGCTGGCCCGCCGTACCGGGCTCAACTTCCGCACCGTACCGATCGAGCCGATGTTCGACGCGTACATGAGCTCGCTCGGGCTGACCGGGCTGGCCGAGGAGAATCTGCAGTCGCGGCTGCGCGGCACGATGCTGATGGCGCTCTCCAACCAGGAGGGCCACATCGTGCTCGCGCCGGGCAACAAGTCCGAGCTGGCGGTGGGGTATTCGACGCTGTACGGCGACTCGGTCGGCGCGTACGGGCCGATCAAGGACGTCTACAAGACGACGGTCTTCCGGCTCGCGAAGTGGCGCAACCGGGCGGCGGAGCAGCGCGGCCAGACCCTGCCGATCCCGGAGGCCTCCATCACCAAGCCGCCGAGCGCGGAGCTGCGCCCCGGCCAGGTCGACACCGACTCGCTGCCGGACTACGACGTACTGGACCGGATCCTGGAGCTGTACGTCGACCGGGACCAGGGCAAGGACGCGATCGTCGCGGCCGGCTTCGGCGAGGAGCTGGTGGCGAAGACACTGCGGATGGTGGACACGGCGGAGTACAAGCGGCGCCAGTACCCGCCGGGCACCAAGATCTCGGCAAAGGGCTTCGGCAAGGACCGGCGGCTGCCGATCACGAACCGCTGGCGCGAGACGACGCACTGACCTGCTGCTCAGCGGTACGGGGGCTTCCTGCGGCGATGACGCGGGAGGCCCCCTTCGTCGTACCGCCGTCGCCGCGGTCCGGCAGGCCCGCCGTCACCGCGATCGCCAGACCGGCGGCCGCGAGGACCGCGCCGACCAGGGCCGGGGACGTCCAGCCCCAGCCCGCCGCGATGGCCACGCCGCCGAGCCAGGCACCGCCCGCGTTGGCGAGGTTGAAGGCCGAGTGGTTGGAGGCGGAGGCGAGCGTCGGGGCGTCCTGCGCCTTCTGCATGACCAGCATCTGCAGCGGCGTGGTGGTCATGAAGCCGACCGCGCCCAGCAGCACCACCAGGGCCAGGGCGGCCCACTGGATGTGCGCGTGAAGCGGAAGGCGACCAGCACCAGGGCGAGGGCGGCGAGCGAGCCGTACAGCGTGGGGCGCAGGGCGCGGTCGGTGAGCGGGCCCGCGGCCAGCGCGCCCAGCGTCATGCCGATGCCGAAGAGGGCGAGGACGAGGGTCACCGAGGACTCGCCGAAGCCCATCACCTCGGTGGTCATGGAGGCCAGGTAGGAGTACACCGCGAAGACTCCGGCGAAGCCGAGGACCGCGGTCAGCAGGCCGAGCAGCACCTGACGGTTGCCCAGCGCGCGCAGCTCGCGGCCCACGCTCTGGTGCGCGTCGACGGGTACGTACGGAATGAGCCGGGCGAGCGCGGCCATCGCGACGAGGCCGATCACCGTGACGACCAGGAAGGTGGCCCGCCAGCCGAGGTGCTGGCCGAGGAGGGTGGCGGCGGGTACGCCGACGATGTTGGCGACGGTCAGGCCGAGGAACATGGTGGCCACGGCGCGCGCCTGGCGCCCGTCCGCGACCAGCCTGGCCGCGACGACCGCGCCGACGCCGAAGAACGCGCCGTGCGGCAGCCCGGCGAGCACCCGCCCGGCGATCAGCCAGCCGAAGCCGGGGGCGAGGGCGGATGCGAGGTTGCCGACGACGAAGAGCGCCATCAGGAGCAGGAGCATCCGCTTGCGCGGTATGCGGGAGCCGAGGGCGGTGAGCAGCGGGGCGCCGATGACGACGCCGATCGCGTACGCGGAGACGAGGTAGCCGGCCGTGGGGACCGAGGTGTGCAGGTCGTCGGCGACGTTGGGCAGGAGGCCCATCATCACGAACTCGGTGGTGCCGATGCCGAAGGCGGATACGGCGAGCGCGAGCAGCGCGAGGGGCATGGAGGGCCTTTCGAAGTTAGTTCTCCTTCGAAACAAATCCTCGCACGCGGATTGTTCCTCGCGGTGAACGCGTGGTTGCCGTCACACAACTGGGGCGGCGCGCCCCGGACCCCCGCGCCTCGAACGCCGGAGTGGCTCGCTTTCGAGCCACAGGTCACATCTTGATGCGCGCCGCGATCGGCAGGTGGTCGCTGTCCGTCCGCGGCAGCGTCCACGACGACACCGGCTCGACACCCTTCACCATGATCTGGTCGATCCGCGCCATCGGGAACCCCGCCGGCCAGCTGAAGCCGAAGCCGTCGCCCGCCGCCCCCTGCGTGGAGCGCATCTGGGAGGTGACGGCGTTCAGCGAGCGGTCGTTCATCGTGCCGTTGAGGTCACCGAGCAGCACCGTCCTGCGGATCGGTTCGCGGGCGATCGCCTCGCCCAGCGCGTCCGCGCTGTTGTCGCGCTGGTTGGCGGTGAAGCCGGCGTTGAGCTTGACCCGTACGGACGGCATATGGGCGTTGAACACCGCGACCTCGCCCGCGGGCGTCGTCACCGTGGAGCGCATCGCACGGGTCCAGCCCAGCCGGATGTCCACGGCGCGGGTGTCGCTCATCGGGTACTTGCTCCACAGCCCGACCGTGCCCTGCACCGAGTGGTACTTGTACGTCCCGGCCAAGGCCTCCTCGTACGTGGAGACTTGGCCGCCCGGCAGCTCCTGCAGCGCCAGTACGTCCGCTCCCGAGGCGGCGACCTGTTTGGCCGTGCCCTGCGGGTCCGGGTTGTCCGCGTTGACGTTGTGCGTGGCGACCGTCAGATTGCCGCCGCTCGCGCCCGACTTGCCGGTGAGCAGCCCGCCGAAGAGATTGAGCCACACGATCAGCGGCACCAGCAGGGCGATCAGCGCGGTGGCCGAGCGCCGCACCAGCGCGACGACGAGGATCACCGGAACGAATACCCCGAGCCAGGGCAGGAAGGTCTCCGTGAGGCTGCCCAGGTTGCCGATGCGGTTCGGGATCTGCGCGTGGAAGATCATCAGCAGGGCGATCAGCACGGCGAAGCCCGCGAGCACGAGGCCGCGCTTCCAGATGCCGGGGTCGCCGCTCCAGCGGTCGAGCAGGCTCCGGACCCGGGGTCCGGTGCGCCGGTCCCCCGGGCCGCCGTTCCCGGTCTCCGTCATTTCCGCCTGCGCCATGAAGCTGTCCTCACTGCCTTGCCGTCACGCCGCCCTCGCCGTTGACCCTAGGCGATGACGGGCGTTTTCCCTGCCGTCACCGGACGGCCGTTCTGCCTCGATGACGACAGTGGGGCGCGTGGGGTTCCTCGTATCGGGCCAGGTGGGGACGCTGTGACAGAACCCGCACACTTCGGGCGGCGCGAAAAGACCGTTCTGTACGGCAGTTCAGCGCGGCGCGCGTACGCCCGCCAGCACCGCGTCGACGATCTGCTCCGCGCTGCCCTCCCCCGGCGTGCCGTCCGGCCGCAGCACGGTCCGTACGAGCATCGGGCCGACGAAGAGGTCGCCGAGCAGATCGAAGTCGATGTCCGCCCGGATCTCACCGTTTTCGATCCCCCGCCGCAGCACTTCGTCCATCAGCTGCCGGCGCGGGAGGACCGAGGTGCGGTGGTACATGTCCCACAGCTCGGGGTAACCGTGCATCTGCGCGAAGACGTTGTGCAGCAGGGCGGAGGAGCGTTTGGCGAGGCCGCGTTGGCGCAGCATCTCGATCATCGCGACCAGATCGTCGCGGACCGACGTGCCGGGCAGCGGCGGGTCCACCGGCTCCATGGAGCGGACGACGTCGACGAGGAGGGCTTCCTTGCCCTTCCAGCGGCGGTAGATGGTGGCCTTGCCGACGCCTGCCGTGCGGGCGATGCGTTCGATGGAGAGCTCCGAGAGCGGCAGGCCCTCCTCGAAGAGGCGCACCACGGCCTCGACGATCGAGCGCTCGACGGCTTCACTGCGGGGCCGCCCGCGCCGCTGCGCGGGCGAGGAGGATTTCGCACCGGAGGCGCCAATAGCGGAGGCGCCAGTACCGGAGGCGCCACGGCCCCGCGCGACCTCCGCTGCCGGCCGCGGTGCGCGCCCCGCGCCAGAGTCGGCGCCCTCGCGCCGGCCCCTCTCGTGCTGCTCCCTCACGGGCACGTCCACTCCGCCTCTCGCCGTCGTCAATGCCGTTCGATTCTCGCTGATGACGGGCGTACGAACGCCGGTCAGCGCCCGGCGCCGGTCACCACCCGCTCGCTCCCGTCCTCCTGTTCCGCCTTCGGCCGGCCCGGCAGGAAGAGCGCGACCACCACCGCGCCGATCAGCGCAACCGCCGCCGCGCTGAGCGCCGTCAGATGCATGGCGTGCAGGAACGCCTCGTGCGCCGGGCCGATCAGGGCCTTGCCCGCGGGGCCGAGCTTCTCCGCGACGCCGAGCGTCGCCTCGATCGACTCGCCCGCAGCCTCCCGGGCGCCGCTCGGGAGCACCTCGAGGTGCCCCTCGATCCGGCTGCGGTACTGCGTGGACAGCAGCGAGCCGAGTACGGCGACGCCCAGCGCCCCGCCGACCTGGCGGAAGGTGTTGGTGACCGCGGAGCCGGAACCGGCCTTCTCGCGGGGCAGCGCCTGCATCACGGCCACGGTCACCGGCGGCATGATGTGCGCCATTCCGGCGCCCTGGGCGAAGAAGACCACTTCGAGCACCCATACCGGGGTGGAGGCGTCGAAGAACGCGAAGGCCGAGAGCCCGGCCGCGATCAAGAGCATGCCGGCCGTGCAGACCGCACGGGCCCCGAAGCGGTCCACGACCAGCCGGGCGCGCGGCGCGAAGACCATCTGGGCCACGGCCAGCGGCACGATGAGCAGTCCGGCCTCCAGCGCGCTGTAACCGCGCACGCTCTGCAGATAGAAGGCGGCGAAGAAGGTCACGCCCATCAGCGCGAAGAAGACCAGCGCGATGGCGGCGACGGCCGCGGAGAAGGCCGGCTTCTTGAAGTACGCGATGTCGATGGCCGGATGGCTGCTGCGCTTCTCGTGCAGGACAAAGGCGACGAGCACGACGAGACCCCCGAGCAGCGGGAGCAGCACGGAGGCCGCGGTGAAGTCGGAGAGCTCACCGCCGCGGATGATTCCGTACACCAGCAGGACCAGGCCGACGACGGAGAGCACCACGCCGAGGGGGTCGATACGGCCGGGGTTCGGGTCCTTGGAGTCCGGGACCAGCAGGATCATCGCGATCAGCGCAATGATCACGATCGGGACGTTGACCAGGAAGATCGAGCCCCACCAGAAGTGCTCGAGCAGGATTCCGCCGGTGACCGGGCCGATGGCGATGGCGAGGCCCACACCGCCCACCCAGATGCCGATCGCCTTGGGCTGCTCGTCACGCTCGAAGACATTCATCAGTACGGCGAGGGTGGCGGGCATCACAAAGGCCGCGCCGAAGCCCATCACCGCGCGGTAGGCGATGAGTTCGGTGGGCGATCCCGACATCGCGGCGAGGGCCGAGCCGACTCCGAAGACGAGGATGCCGAAGAGCAGCACCTTCTTGCGGCCGATGCGGTCGCCGAGCAGGCCCGCCGTGAAGAGGAGTCCGGCGAAGACGAGCGTGTAGGAGTTGATCGCCCACTCCAGCTCGCTCTGCGTGGCGCCGATACCGACGGGCTCCGGGGTGGCGATCGTCTTGACCGCGACATTCAGGATCGAGTTGTCCAGCACGACGATGAGCAGGCTGAACATCAGAACGACGAGGATCGCCCAGCGACGGCGGTGGACGGCTTCGGATATGCGCGGTACGGCAGCTGCGCCGGACGGAGTCGACATGATCCCCAGCCTAGCGTCATTTCGATACGAGACCGTCTCGTATAGGAACACTTTACCGAACGGACGGGTCCCCTTCCCCAGGGGCGGCACGAGGTGCCACCATGGAGGAGATCCGGGGACGCCGTCAGGGCGCCACGAGATGACAAAAGGAGCCGTTGAGCCATGACGCTTCAGGCTGCCCAGAAGCCCACCGACAGCAGCAAGGCGCTGTACGGCGGCAAGGGCACTCGCCGTATCACCGTGCACGACATCGCCGCCGCCAAGGAGCGCGGCGAGAAGTGGCCCATGCTGACCGCCTACGACGCGATGACCGCGTCCGTCTTCGACGAGGCCGGTATCCCGGTCATGCTCGTCGGCGACTCCATGGGCAACACCCATCTGGGCTACGAGACCACCGTTCCCGTCACGATGGACGAGATGACGCTGCTGTCCGCCGCCGTCGTACGGGGCACCAAGCGCGCCCTCGTCGTCGGCGACCTCCCCTTCGGCTCGTACCAGGAAGGGCCCGTCCAGGCCCTGCGCAACGCCACCCGGCTGGTCAAGGAGGCGGGTGTCGGCGCGGTCAAGCTGGAGGGCGGCGAGCGCTCACTGGCCCAGACCGAGCTGCTGGTCCAGGCCGGCATCCCGGTCATGTCGCACCTGGGTCTGACCCCGCAGTCCGTCAACACCATGGGCTACCGGGTGCAGGGCCGCGGCGACGAGGCCGCGCACCGGCTGATGAACGACGCGAAGGCGGCACAGGATGCCGGCGCGTTCGCGCTCGTCCTGGAGCTCGTACCGGCCGAGGTCGCCGCCGAGGTCACCCGCAGCCTCCACATCCCGACCATCGGCATCGGCGCCGGCCCCGACACGGACGCACAGGTCCTCGTCTGGACCGACATGGCCGGTCTGACGGGCGGGAAGGTGCCGCGCTTCACCAAGCAGTACGCCAATCTCCGCCAGACGCTCGGCGACGCGGCCCGCGAGTTCGCCCAGGACGTCGTCGGCGGCGCGTTCCCGCAGGAGGAGCACACCTTCCACTGACCACTCCCGGTACGGACGACGGCCCGCCGACATCCCCCATCGGCGGGCTGTCGGCGTGCGGGAGACCGCAGAGGGGCCGCGGCGTAGCCTGGAACTGGCACTCGGGGCCGCTCTCTCCGCCTGGAGGCGGATGACCATGACCGGAATCGTTTCCAGGAACTTCGACGCGGCCGACGAGACCCGGCCCTTCGAGGACGGCAAGGGGAAGGTCGCCCTTCTCACCACCGACCAGGGCCTGGTGGGCAGGGCCGTGTTCGAGCCGGGCTGGCAGTGGTCCAAGCACGTCAAGCCCATTGCGGGCACCGAGAGTTGTCAGGCCGCTCACGTCGGGTACGTCATCAGCGGGCAGATGAAGATCGTCATGGACGACGGCGATTCCGTGGACACGGGACCCGGCGACTTCATCTCCGTCGCGCCCGGGCATGACGCGTGGGTGGTGGGGGACGAGCCGTGCGTCGTGCTCGACTGGGCCGGTTTCGGGGACTACGCCAAGCCCGCGTAGCGCTGGCTCCCGCATGGTTTCACGGGACCTGACCTGCCCGTCCCCCGTTGTCGGTGCGGCTGTCACCGGCTTGTCGGTGATCTGTCGGCAGCCTGTCGGTGGCGGCTGGAACCGTGCGGGGCATGACGCGAATCGACAAGAACGCCGTCGAGGTACGAGGCCTCGTAAAGCATTACGGCGAGACGAAGGCGCTGGACGGGGTGGACCTGGACGTGCGCGAGGGCACGGTCCTCGGTGTCCTCGGCCCGAACGGCGCCGGCAAGACCACGCTCGTACGCTGCCTCTCCACCCTCGTCGCCCCGGACGCCGGCCACGCCACGGTCGCCGGCTTCGACGTGGTGAAGCAGCCCAGGCAGCTGCGCCGCACCATCGGGCTAACCGGCCAGTACGCCTCGGTCGACGAGAAGCTCTCCGGCTGGGAGAACCTCTACATGATCGGGCGGCTGCTCGACCTCTCCCGCAAGGACGCCCGCCGCCGGTCCGACGAGCTGCTGGAGCGCTTCTCGCTCACCGAGGCCGCCAAGCGGCCCACGATGCAGTACTCCGGCGGTATGCGGCGCCGGCTCGACCTGGCCGCATCGATGGTCGGGCAGCCGGCCGTGCTGTATCTGGACGAGCCCACGACGGGCCTCGACCCCCGTACCCGTAACGAGGTCTGGGACGAGGTGCAGCGGATGGTCGCGGAGGGGGCGACCGTACTGCTCACCACCCAGTACATGGAGGAGGCCGAGCAGCTCGCGAGCGAGCTCACGGTCATCGACCGCGGACGGGTCATCGCCAGCGGCAAGGTGGACGAGCTCAAGGCCAGGGTCGGCGGCCGCACCCTGCAGATCCGGCCGAGCGACCCGGCGCAGCTGCCCGCGATGGCGCGGGCGCTGGGCGAGTCCGGACTCGACGGCATCGCCGGTGCGACGGTCGTCCCCGACGATGGCCTGCTCTACGTGCCGATCCTCAGTGACGAGCAACTGACCGCCGTGGTCGGCCTGTTGGGCTCGCGCGGCTTCGGTATCGCGCACATCGGCACCCATCTGCCCAGCCTGGACGAAGTGTTCCTGGCGATCACCGGCGAGAAGACACCCGTGTCCGGCACGATTTCCGAGGAGGTCGCCGCATGAGTACGGCAACTGCCACCACCGCTCAAGCGCCCGCGCCCGCCCCGGTGAAGAGCGCGCCGGCCGACGAGGGCCGGATCGGCCTGCGGGCCAATCTGCGGCACATCGGCGCGCTGGTGCGCCGCAACGCCCTGCAGATCAAGCAGGACCCGGAGTCGATGTTCGACGCCCTGCTGATGCCGGTCATCTTCACGCTGCTGTTCGTGTACGTCTTCGGCGGCGCGATCTCCGGCAAGGGCAACCAGCAGGAGTACGTCAACTATGTGATACCCGGCCTGATGGCGATGATGGGCCTGAACATCGCCATGGCCGTCGGCACCGGTGTCAACGACGACTTCAAGAAGGGCGTGATGGACCGCTTCCGGTCCATGCCGATCGCCCGGTCCTCCGTCCTCATCGCCAAGATCGTGGTCGAGGTCGGCCGGATGATGGTCGCCACCACCGTCCTGCTCGCCATGGGCTTCCTGCTCGGCCTGCAGATCCACACCTCGGTCCTCGGCCTGGCCGCGGCGATCGCCCTCTCCATGGCCTTCGGCGCCTCGCTGATGTGGATCTTCATCCTGCTCGGCCTCACCATGAAGACGGCCCAGGCCGTCCAGGGAGTGGCCATGCTCGTACTGATGCCGCTCCAGTTCGGCTCGTCGATCTTCGCCCCGCCGACCACGATGCCCGGCTGGCTGCAGAGCTTCACCGACTACAACCCGCTGTCCAACCTCGCCGACGCCGCCCGGAACCTGATCAACGGCGGTCCGGTCGCCCACTCGGTGTGGATGACGCTCGGCTGGGCGGCGCTGATCACGGCCGTCACGGCACCGCTCGCGGTCGCCAAGTTCCGCAAGAAGACCTGACCGCGGCTGGGTGCCGGACCAGGTGTCATACGAGGGCGGCTGCCTCCTCGACGCTGAGGCGGCCGCCTTCGGCGTATGCGGACTCGTACGCCGCGTCCCCGAGCGCGGCACGTACTGCCGCCTCGGCATCGGCCCTGTTCTCCCGCTCGAACCGGGGCGCGAAATGACCGGGCGGCAGCAGGCCGTCGGACGCCCCGATGATCCGGGCCGCGTCCCGCACGCGCTCCGGTCGGCCCAGGGCCAACGCCCAGGCGGCGGTCACCATGTGCACCGAGGACATCTGCGGAGCGACCATCACGGTCAGCGGGTCCTGCGCCTTGGCCAGCGCGAAGCGCAACCTCTCCAGCGACAGTTCGTAGTCGCCGTCGAGAAGGTCCAGCCAGCCGAGAAAACCCCTCACCATGCCCTCGAAGATCGCGAGGGTTCCGGACTCGAACTGCACCATCAGCAGCTCGACCTCCGCGCGGGCCTCCTGGCGGCGACCGGTCCGGCCCAGCCACAGGGCGAGGAACATCCGGGCGACGGCCAACGGCTCGCTGTTCGCGCCCGCGTGCTCGGCCAGCACCTCACGGATGAGGGCCTCGGCCCGCTCGCCCTCCCCCGTCTCCATGAGGACGCCGGCGAGGCGGGAGCGCAGCACAGCCGTCTGGGCCTGGGCGCCGATCTGCTCGGCGTACTTCAGGGCGGCCGTGAAGTCCTCGGCGGCGAGCGCGTAGGCACCGCTGCGCTCCCGCGCCTCACCGCGCGCGGACAGGGCCTCGGCCGCGCCCCAGAGATCGCCGAGCCGGGTGAAGATCTCCAGCGCCTCGTCGGCGTCGCGGTTCGCGTCGCCCGCCCACTCGCTGCGGTTGGCGAGGACATTGGCCCGCGCCTGGAGAGAGGCGGCGAGCTCCCACTCGTATCCGAACGCGCGGCAGGCCTCGATCGTCCTGTCGAGCAGGTCCTTGAGCTGGCCGGGTTCTCCGGTCATCACGACGGCGAAGAACCAGAGCGAGCCCGGAGGGCGGCACGTCTGCGGCAGGCCGGGCCGGTAAGCCTGGGTGATCCCGCGCAGCCGCTCGGTCTTCTCCGGCGCGGACCAGTTGTCCGTGTCGTAGTCCATGAAGACCAGCCGGATCAGCGCGGCACCGCGCCGCGCCTCCTGCAACAGCTCGGGCGACATGGGCGGCGGCGCGTCCGTGAACCGTTCGGGGATCGGCGGGGCGGGTTCGACGGGCGGCGCGAAGGGGTCGGGGCCGAGCCCGCCCGCGGCATCGGCCCAGTGGCGGGCCTCGGTACGCAGATCCCTCATCTGCCAGTACCAGGACAGGCAGAGGACGAGGCAGAGCGCCTCGTGCTCGTCGCGGGCGGCGACGGCGCGGCGGAGCGCGGTGCGCAGATTCTCGTACTCGAGCTGGAACCGGTCGACAGCGGCGCGCTGCCCGTGGCCGCGCAGGAGGGGGTCGGTGGTACGGGCCAACTCCCGGTAGTGGACGAGGTGCCGGCGCTCGACGGCGGGGCGCTCGGCGGCCTCGCCGAGACGCTCGGCGGCGTACTCGCCGACGGTCTCCAGGAGGCGGTAGCGCATCTCCCCGTCGGGGGCGGGTGCCGCGGTGACGAGGGACTTGTCGATGAGCGACCCGAGGGCGTCGGCGACGTCGAGCCCGCCGCCCGGCTCAGCGCACACTGCCTCGGCGGCGGGCAGGTCGCAGCCTCCGGCGAAGACCGAAAGCCGTCGCAGGACGGCGCGTTCGGGGTCGTCGAGCAGGTCCCAGGACCAGTCGACGACGGCACGCAGTGTCTGCTGGCGGGGCAGTACGGTGCGGCTTCCGCTGGTCAGCAGACGGAAGCGGTCGTCGAGACGGTCGGCGATCTGGCGCGGGGTGAGCATCCGCAGCCGGGCGGCGGCGAGTTCGATGGCGAGCGGGAGGCCGTCGAGGCGGCGGCAGATCTCGGCGGCGGCGTCCGGGTCGGCGTCGATACGGAAGCCCGGCCGGGCGGCCGCGCCGCGGTCGGCGAGCAGCCGCAGCGCCATGGGGTCGGGCAGCGGGTCCACGGGGCGCACCAACTCCCCTGGTACGCCCAGGGGTTCACGGCTGGTGGCCAGGACGGTGAGGCCGGGGCAGCTCTCCAGCAGCCGCTCGGCGAGTTCGGCGGCGGCGCCGATGACGTGTTCGCAGTTGTCGAGGAGCAGGAGCATGCGCCGACGTGAGCAGTGCTCCGTCAGCCGGGCGAGGGCGTTGTCGGCGTACCGCTCGGCGGCCCGCATCTCCTCGGCACCGGCGCCGCGCAGCACGGTCTCGCGGGCGCCGAGGGCGGTGAGGACGGCTTCGGGGACGGTCTCGGGGTCGTCCACGGGCGCGAGCTCGGCGAGCCAGACGCCGTCGGGCCAGGGGTGGTCGGGCAACGGGCTGTCGGCGGCGCGCTCGGCGGCCTCCTGCGAGAGGCGGGTCTTCCCGGCGCCGCCGGGGCCGAGGAGGGTGACGAGCCGGGCGGTGGCGAGGTCGCCGTGGATGGCCGCGATGTCGGCGTCGCGGCCGACGAAGGAGGTGAGCCGGGCGCGCAGGTTGCCGGGGCGGGGGGTACGGGCTTCGGCCGTGTCCTCAATCGCCGAACGGGCTGGATGTTCCAGCCCCGCCGGCGATCGAGGCGCGGGGGCCCGGGGCGAAGCCCTGGTTACGGGAAGGGGCTGGGTGGGGGAAAGCAACTCCCCGTGCAGCGCCCGGAGTTCCGGGCCCGGGTCCGCGCCCAGGCTGTCGGCCAGCAGCCTGCGCACGGCCTCGTACGCCGCCAGCGCCTGCGCCGCCCGGCCCGCGTCCCGCAGCGCGCGGATGCGCAGCACCTGCAGCCGCTCGTCCAGCGGATGCTCCTCGCAGAGCGCGACGAGTTCCGGCAGGGCCTCCTCCGCCCTGCCCAGCGCGAGCGCCGCCCCGAGGCGCGAACGGCGGGCATCCAGGCGGCGGGTGTCCCAGCGTGCCGTCTCGGTCGTACGGTCCGGCAGGTCCGCCAGCACCGGGCCCTGCCAGAGCGCGAGCGCGTCGTCGAGGAGCGTCGCCGCCTTCACCGCGTCGCCCTCCTCCAGCGCCCGCGCCCCCTCCCCCGCCAGCCGGTCGAACCGGTGCAGGTCCACGTCCTCGGCGTCCGCGCACAGCCGGTAGCCGCCGTCCGCCGAGGCCACCGCCGCGTGCCCCAGCGCCCGCCGCAGCCGGCCGACGAGCGCCTGCACCGCGCCCACCGCGTAGGCCGGCGGGTCGCCGTCCCACACCTCGTCGACCAGGACGCCGACCGGGACCGTACGCCCTGGGCGCAGCGCCAGCACGGCCAGCAGCGCACGCAGCCGCGCGCCGCCGAGCGCGACGGGCGTGCCGTCGTCGTGAAGTGCCGAAGTGGTGCCGAGTACCTGATAGCGCACCGGCCCATTGTCCCTGGTGCCGAGCCCGGCCCGCGCAGCAGGAACCAAGGCGCAACCGTGGGACGTTCCCCCCACGTCACCGGTACGGTCGATCCGCACGTTCCGCCACCCCGTCAGGAGCCGCGCCCATGACCACCGACACCACCCGCCACGCCGATCGGCGGATCAGTCCCGTCTTCCTCGGGATCGTCGCCGTCATGGCGGTGACCGGCTGGGCGGTCTGGAGCGACTTCTCGGCCGGCCTGGGCGTGGCGGTGTTCCTCTTCGTCACCTCGGCGTGGGTCGTCTCGCTCTGTCTGCACGAGTACGCGCACGCCCGCACCGCACTCCACGGCGGCGACATCTCGGTCGGCGAGAAGGGCTACCTGACCCTCAATCCGCTCAAGTACACACACGCCCTGCTGAGCATCGTGCTTCCCGTGGTGTTCGTGATCCTGGGCGGCATCGGCCTGCCCGGCGGCGCGGTCTTCATCGAGCGCGGCCGCATCAGGGGCCGTTGGAAGCACAGCCTGATCTCGGCGGCCGGGCCTCTGGCGAACGTCCTGTTCGCGGTCGTGTGCACCGCGCCGTTCTGGCTGAACGCACTGGACGGGGTGCCGCTCGGCTTCCGGTTCGCGCTCGCCTTCCTCGCGCTGCTCCAGGTCACCGCCGCGATCCTGAACTTCCTGCCGGTGCCGGGACTGGACGGCTACGGCGTGATCGAGCCCTGGCTCTCGCACAAGATCCGCCGGCAGGTGGAGCCGTACGCGCCCTTCGGGCTGCTCGCGGTCTTCGGCGTGCTGTTCATCCCGGAGGTGAACTACGCGTTCTTCGACGCGATCAACGCGATTCTCCGGGGGCTGGGCGTCAGTGAGGCGGAGACGTACTGCGGCCAGGACTTCTACCGCTTCTGGCAGACGGGCGGTCCGTGCGAGTCGGTCCTCAACCAGTAGGACCGACGGCCCGGCGCTCCGCCTTCGCCCGGCGCAGGTAGTACCAGGCCATGTTCGACGTGAGCCCGGCGAGAAGCACCCAGACGACCCCGAGCCAGCTGCCCTGCGCGAAGGAGACCACGGCCGCGACGACGGCGAGGGCGCAGACGGTGAGGGAGTACAGAGCGAGGCGGGGCATGGGGTACGGCTCCTGTCGGGGGTACTGATGACGTACGCCGTCCAGTGTCCCCCATCCCCCCGCCGGTCCCGCACGGCGGTTCCTACACGTCGGTTCCTACACGTCGGTTCCTACACGTCGGTTCCTACACGTCGGTTCCTACACGTCGGTTCCTACACGTCGGTTCCTACACGTCGGTTCCTACACGTCGGTGACGCGCAGACCCGCGTGCGCCTTGTAGCGCCGGTTCACCGAGATCAGATTCGCGACCAGCGA
Organism: Streptomyces lunaelactis; assembly: GCF_003054555.1. NCBI lineage: Bacteria > Bacillati > Actinomycetota > Actinomycetes > Kitasatosporales > Streptomycetaceae > Streptomyces > Streptomyces lunaelactis. The sequence continues at coordinate 2,485,283 of NZ_CP026304.1, forward strand.
CTCCACCTGGTGGGCATTGCGCAGCCGCCCCGCGAAGACTCCGCGCATGCCGGGGATACGGCCCGCCAGCGCCTGCACGACATCGGTGTCCGCGCGCACCTCGCCCAGCACCATCACATCCGTGTCGATCTCCTCGATCGACTCGTCCTGCAGCAGCACGGCCGACAGATGGTGGAAGGCCGCGGTCACCCGCGAGTCCGGCAGCAGGGCGGCGGCCTGCTCGGCGGCGCTGCCCTCCTCCGGCTTCAGCGCGTACGCGCCCTGCTTGTCGAAGCCGAGCGGGTTGACACAGTCGACGACGAGCTTGCCCGCGAGCTCCTTCTGCAGCGTCTCAAGGGTCTTGGCGTGACCGTCCCACGGCACGGCCACGATCACGATGTCGCTGCGCCGCGCGCACTCGGCGTTGTCGGCGCCCTCGATACCGAGACCGAGCTCCCCGGCCGCCGTCTCGGCACGCTCCACGGCGCGGGACCCGATGATCACCTTCTGCCCGGCCCTGGCCAGCCGGTACGCGAGCCCGCGCCCCTGGTCCCCGGTGCCGCCGAGGACACCGACGACCAGGCCCGAGACGTCGGGGAGATCCCAGGGATCCTTCGCCGGAGCCTTCGGCGCGGTGCCTGCACTGTCAGTAGAAGTCATGCGCTCGACCTTACTTGCTGGTATGGGCGCCCTGAACGGGTGAGCCGGTGCCAACGGCCGACGCCGGGCCCCGCCGTGGGGCAGGATGCGGGGCCATGGATGCCGTACGCGTCGCCCTGCTCCGCGAAGTCCTGGCCGGTACGCAGTGGCCGGCGGCGACCCGGCGGTTCGCCGGCGTGCTGCGGTCCTCCGTGGTGCCGCAGGGCGGCGGGCTGCTGCTGGTGGGGACCGAGGAGTACGAGCCGTGGCATCTCGCCGCGCATCTCGTGGACGAGGCCGCGTGGTCCGGGCAGCCGGAGCTGAACCCCACGCTCGTACGGCACCGGCCGCGCCCCGGCACCGTGTCCGGCAGCGGCTCCGCCGCGGGCGCCCATCTGGCCGTCGGCCTGGGCCGGCTGCAGGCGGCGCGACGCGGCGAGACGCTGCTGGTGGTGGCGCCGCAGCGGCCGGACGCGGGTCTGCTCGAGCGGGTGCACGACGCGCGGCGGGCGGGGGTGACAGTGCTGGCGCTGGACGGCGGGGACCCGGAGGTGCACGGACTCGCGCACGAGGCGCTCACCGTGCCCGCGGGGGTGGAGTCGGCGGATGTGGACCTGGACACCGTGCAGCATCTGGTCAGCGCGGCGGCCGGCGAGAACAGCCTGCCCGCGCCGCGCGGCCCCCGCCGCTTCCGCGACCGGCTCTCGCGCCTGGCGGACCAGCTGACTTCCCCGCCGCAGATGCGCTGGTAGCGCCGCCTGTCGCCCGGAAATACGGTTACTGCGGGCCACCACCGCCGCCGCGAGGCTCGAGTATCCAGCCCGTCCGGCGATTGAGGACCCGGCCGAAGGCCGTGCGGGCCGCCTACGCAGGGCCGTCGTCAGTCGCGCCCGACGTGTCGTGCCACTTCGGGTCCGTCTCCCACTCCAGATTCCGCTCCTGCGCCGTCTCCATCGCGTGCTCCGCCTCCCCGCGCGACGCGTACGGGCCGAAGCGGTCCTTCGCCGGGCACTCCGGGCCCTCCTCGACCTTCTTGTGCTCCAGGCAGTAGTACCATTCGCCCGGCTTTCCGACCGTGCGCTTCTTGAACAGGGCCATCGTCGGCTCCTTCCTCTCCCGCCATGCTGCCCCATCGCCCCTGGTTAGACTCGCTGACATGTCTGGCCAGTCGCTGCTCGTACCAGGGGAGCTCTCTCCCATCCGCTCAGTCCCGGGAAACATCCGGCGCCCCGAGTACGTCGGGAAGCCCGCCCCGACCCCGTACACCGGGCCGGAGGTCCAGGACTCCGACACCGTCGAGCGGATGCGCATCGCCGGGCGCATCGCCGCGCAGGCGATGGAGGAAGCCGCCAAGCACATCTCGCCCGGCGTGACCACGGACGAACTGGACCGGGTCGCGCACGAGTTCATGTGTGACCACGGCGCCTATCCCTCCACACTCGGCTACCGCGGTTTCCCCAAGTCGCTCTGCTCCTCGGTGAACGAGGTCATCTGTCACGGGATTCCGGACTCCACCGTCCTCAAGGACGGGGACATCGTGAACCTCGACGTCACCGCGTACATCAACGGCGTGCACGGCGACAACAACGCCACCTACCTCTGCGGCGACGTCGACGAGGAGTCGCGGCTGCTGGTGGAGCGGACCCGGGAGTCCCTCAACCGCGCCATCAAGGCGGTCAGGCCGGGCCGCCAGGTCAATGTCATCGGGCGGGTCATCGAGTCGTACGCCAAGCGCTTCGGCTACGGCGTCGTCCGTGACTTCACCGGGCACGGGATCAACTCGTCGTTCCACTCCGGGCTGATCATCCCGCACTATGACGCCGCGCACGCGACCACCGTGATCCAGCCGGGTATGACCTTCACGATCGAGCCGATGCTCACGCTCGGCACGCATGAGTACGACATGTGGGACGACGGCTGGACCGTGGTGACCAAGGACCGGAAGCGGACCGCACAGTTCGAGCACACGCTGCTGGTGACGGAGAGCGGGGCCGAGATTCTCACGTTGCCCTGAGCGTCGAACGGGGTAGGTTTTTACCGACAGGCCGTCGGGAACGCATTGACTTAGGTAAGCCTAACCAGGAAGATCGGTGCTGGCATGTGAGTGCCGTCGCCGTTTCCTTTCCCGTCCCATCGGTCCCTGGTCCCTGGTCCCTGGAGGCCCGCCTTGGATGCCACCGCCACCGGAACGCCGTTCTCGACGCTCATCCGTGTCGCCTCGCACGAGCAGCACACCGAGGCGGAGACCTCGACCTTCATGAGCGATCTGCTCGGTGGCCGGCTCGGTGTGGCTGCGTACGCGCGCTACACCGAGCAGCTGTGGTTCGTGTACCGGGCGCTCGAGGAGGCGGCCGGGTCGTTGCGGGACGACCCGGTGGCCGGGCCGTTCATCCAGCCGGAGCTGATGCGCACCGCCGAGCTGGAGCGCGACCTCGCGCATCTGCGCGGTGCCCACTGGCGCGAGCGTCTCGAGCCGCTGCCCGCCACCGCCGCGTACGCCGCACGGGTCGCCGAGTGCGCCCGCAGCTGGCCCGCGGGGTATGTGGCGCACCACTACACCCGGTACCTCGGGGACCTCTCCGGCGGCCAGATCATCCGCGACAAGGCGGAGCGGACCTGGGGCTTCGCGCGCAAGGGCGACGGGGTGCGGTTCTACGTCTTCGAGGGGATCGCCAACCCGGCGGCGTTCAAGCGCGGTTACCGCGAGCTGCTGGACGCGGTGAACGCCGACGATCTGGAGAAGCAGCGGATCATCGAAGAGTGCAAGCGGGCGTTCGACCTCAACGGGGCGGTGTTCCGGGAGCTGGGCGCGGCCACTGCGTCAGATCAAGGGGGCCCGCTCAGCGCCGCGTAGAGGCGACCGGGACGGGAATAGCGAGCCGCACGCGGCCGCCGATCTCGATCGTGCCGTCGGGGCCGGGGGCGGTCAGGATCTGTGACCCCCGGCCCTGCGTGATGTTCAGCGCCCGGCCGAGCCGCTCGGTGAGCAGCAGCGCCGCCGCCCCGGTCGCCTCGTCCTCGACGATGCCGTCGTCCCGGCGCGGAAAGGCCCTGGCCCGTACGCGCCCGGCGGCCTCGTCCTGCCAGGCCCAGGCGTAGAGCCAGCCCTCGCCGGGCGGCGGGGCGGGCAGCGCGTCGACCTCGGCCACGGATGCGTACTGCTCGAGCCGCCGCGGTGGCGCCCACTCGGCGCGCGCGGTGATCCAGGTGAACTCGCCGTCCTGCCGGACCCACACCTCGCCCGCGGGAGGGTTCACCGCCTCCAGATCGAGCAGCCAGGCGGCGCCTACGAGCGGATGCCCGGCGAAGGGCAGCCGGAGGCCGGGGGTGTAGATGTCGACGACGCCGCGCTCGGGGTCGTCGACGAACACGGTCTCGCTGAAGCCGAGTTCGGCGGCGAGGGCCTGGCGGGACGCCTGGTCGGGGAAGGCGCGGGGGTCGCGTACGACACCGAGGGCGTTGCCGTGGCGGCCGTCGCCACCGCAGAAGACGTGGAGCACGTCGAGTTCGTTCACCCCGGCATTCAAGCATCAAGGTGTCCCGGCCCGCGGCACCCTTGGGCATCGGCCGAACCCACCGCAGCTACTAGCGACGACGGGACCGGGCCCACCGCCCCTGGGCGACACAGGAGACGCCGGCTAATGCGGATCCGCTCCTCCGCGCCGTCCCAACACACCGCGCGGGCACTCGTTCGCGGACGGGCCGGGCGACCCCCACCGCGCACTCGGCACCACCCCAGTACACTCCCCACCACCCGGCGGCTGACCAGGCAGGACATCAAAGTCCGGCTGGAGTACCAGCCGTGGACTTCGCGGCCGGAAGCGCGGGAGTAGTCGCGCCCTGCCGTCCAACCCCGCGGATGCGCTGCTTCCTCGGCCCGCTTGAGGAGACGTTCGTGCTGGATTCCGCTACCGCGCAGTTCATCGAGGCTGTCGGGAAGCTGCCGCCCGACACGCTCGTCGCAGTGTTCGATCACGCACTGCGGCTGCACCGCAGCGGCGGCCGTGAGGCGAGCCGCGCGCTCCGGCTGTCCGCATCGGAGTTCTCCGAGATCGACCACGCGGTCCGTTCGACGCTGCTTCCGCGCGCGGATCAGCTCGATGCGTTCCGCACCGGGCTGCACTCGGACGCCAAAGCTGTGTGCTGCATCGCGGCAAGGGCGATCCGCACACGCGCAAAGTGTGCCGAGGCGCACTACCGCGTGCTGATCGAGCCGTTCGCAGCCGCCGGCGTCGACACCCCTGCTCACCCGGCAACCCCACCGTCCTGATCACCGGTCGCCGTCGCCGCCGGCCGGGTCAGTGCCAGTTCTCGGCCGTGTGGACGAACCAGAGTGCCGCCCGTCCCTCGTTCCGGGAGGCCTCGGCCGCCAGCTCGAACGCGGCAGCGCGATCGTAGGCATCTTCAGAGCTCGTCGCCGGACCAGATGGGGTCTTGACCAGATATCCGCATACGCTGCGCAGCCACGTGGCGTGCGACGACGCCAGCTCACGAAGCGTCGCGGCGTGGGGCGACGCCGCGCGCGCCGGCGTCTCCGGCGGATCGACGCGCGGGGCGCGGTGGAGCCCCGGCCATTCGCGCGCCACCTCGCCGTGGCTGAAGACAGCCACCTTCTGCGCATGCCGAAGGATCATGTAGCCCATCGGGATCCATTCCGCCAGATGCCCGTCGTACTTCTTCGCCGGGTCGGCGAACGCATAGGTGGATCGAGGGCCGCCGAAGATCACGTACTGCGGCCCGGCCTGCTCGCTGTCGAACGGGTCGATGCGGTCCGCCTCGACCGGCGGGTACCGGTAGTGCTCCATACCCACGATGGTGTCAGAGGGCGTTCTGCGAGTTTCAGCGCCCTGGAGAGGGTTGATGGATTGTTGTCCGGTTCGGGGTCTTGCGGTCGGGCGTGGATGCGGTCTGCTGGGAAGCGTGGGCGAGCGTGGCGGCCTGTCGGACAGAGGGCGCACCAGCGACAGCAGGGCGACGTCGACGGCGGAGTACAGCGGGACCACGGTCACGCCCCCGTACGCGGCCCGACCACCGGGACACGCCGGAAACATCCCGGAGCATTCCGGTTCTTATCAATAGCTCCTGTTTTTGGCGAGTTCGGGGCGCATCGCCAGATCCGCGCTCGCGTACACGAGGGGTAAATTCACCCCTGCGGGGTGTCCGGGGCCGGCCCCGGACACACGACAGCTCGGGCCGCCACCGGGTGTGGTGGCGGCCCGGGCTGGGGTTCGTCAGAGGCGATCTCTCAGCCGGAGGACCGCAGGTTGGCTGGTGGCGAGGTCAGCTCCCCGCCCCCTCGACTACCTCCGAGATTGCCTCGTCAGGCGCGGTAGCCATGACCGTGACGAGGTCAACGCCAGCCCGGGAGTCACGGCTACCAATTGATCAGCATGACGCCGCCGCCGCCGCTGGCCGGGCCGAACACCGCTGACTTCGTGCCCGAAGTCAGCCAGCCTTGTTCCGCAGCGAGGCTCAGCTCTTCGAGCTCGGGGAGGGTGGGGCTTTGATGCTGTGGAGGGCAGCTACCAGGGCGTCCACGTCCTGGACCGTGTTGTAAAGGGCCAGCGAGGCGCGGACGGCGCTGCTCAGGCCGAAGGAAGCCAGCGCGGGCTGTGCGCAGTGGTGTCCGGCGCGGAGGGCGATGCCTTGTTGGTCGAGGGCGGCGGCCAGTGCGGTCGGGTCGGTTCCTTCGAGGAGGAAGGTCAGGACGCCGATCTTTCCGGGTGCCTGCCCGATCAGCCGCAGCCCGGGGACTGTCGCGAGTGCGCCCGTCGCGTAGTGGGTGAGTTGTTCCTCGTATGCGGTGGCGCTCTTGCGGTCGAGTCCAGCCAGGTAGTCCAGGGCTGCTCTGAGGCCTGCGACTCCGGCGATGTGGCCGGTGCCGGCTTCGAGGCGGTGCGGGATGGGGGCGTAGGTGGTCTCCTGGAAGCTCACCGAGTCGATCATGTTGCCGCCACCTTGCCATGGGGGCATGGCTTCCAGCAGTTCGCGCTTGCCGAAGAGCACGCCGATGCCGGTGGGAGCGAAGATCTTGTGTCCGGAGAAGGCGTAGAAGTCGGCGTCGAGGGCGGTGACGTCTACGGGGAAGTGGCTGACCGCTTGGGCTCCGTCGATGAGGACTTTGGCGCCGTAGCGGTGGGCGAGCGCGGTCATCTCGGCGACCGGTGGGACAGTTCCCAGCACGTTGGATGCGTGGGTGATTGCGACCAGTTTGGTGCGGGAGCCGAGGAGGTCGCGGTAGGCGTCCTGGTCGAGCTGTCCGTCGGCCAGCAGCGGGATGGGGCGGACCCGTGCTCGGCGTTCTTCGGCGATCAGCTGCCAAGGCACCAGGTTGGAGTGGTGTTCGGCGGCGGAGACCACGATCTCGTCGCCGACGCCGAGGTTGGCGCGACCCCAACTCTGCGCCACGAGGTTGACGGCTTCGGTGGTTCCGCGGACGAAGACGATCTCGTCGGGGTCGGGTGTGCCGAGGAGTTCGGCGGCTGCCTGGCGTCCTTCCTCGTAGACCTGGGTGGCCTGCTCGGCCAGGGTGTGGGCGCCGCGGTGGACGTTGGAGGTCTCCCTCGCGTAGTGCTCGGCGACCGCTTCGACGACCTGGCGGGGCTTGAGTGTGGTGGCACCGTTGTCCAGCCAGATGAGCGGGTGGCCGTGCACGTCCCGGTGCAGTTGCGGGAAGTCCCGCCTGACGGCCTCGACGTCGAAGCCGCCCGGTGGCGATGCGGGTGGAGCTGAAGGAGGCGTCCTGGGGGCCTCGTTCTGCCGCGGCAGCCAGTACCGGGAGCCGGCGGCCGCATGGGCCAGCGCCGCCGGCAACGGAAAGGCACCAGGCTGCGTGAGTGCGCCCTGCGGGAGTGCCGCGAGGAGACCAGCTGCCGTGGGCGCGCCTGCAGTGGGCACCGCTGCCTGGGCCGGGTCCTCAGTTGTCGGACCGACCGGAGGAGCTGGGGCGCGGCTGGCTTCGGCGCTGCGCCGCCAGCCGTCAGGAGTAGTCATAGTAGTTGGCCACCTCGACGTTCTGGAGCACGGCGATGGCGTCGTCAACCAGCGCGGCGGCGGAGAAGTAGCTGGTCATCAGGTAGGAGGTGATGGCCTGGCGGTCGACACCCATCGCACGCACGGACAAGCCGGGCTCCACCTCGTCAGGTACCTTCGCCGGACGCAGGCCCACCACACCCTGCTCGGCCTCGCCGACCCGCATCAGGAGGATGTTGGTGGTTCCGGGCACCGAGTTGCCCGAGCCCCTGAGGTCGAGCTTGTCACAGGGCAGCAGCGGCACGCCGCGCCAGGTCAAAAACGGGCTGCCGAAGAGTTCCACGATCTGAGGCGGTACCCCGCGCCGGGTGCATTCGCGTCCGAACGCAGCGATCGCCCTGGGGTGGGCCAGGAAGAACGCGGGCTGCTTCCAGACCCGGGTAAGGAGCTCGTCCAGGTCGTCGGGTGTCGGCGCGCCCTTGCGGGTGTGCACGCGCTGGCTGGGCACAACGTTGTGGAGCAGCCCGTAGCCGGGGTTGTTGAGCATCTCCCATTCCTGGCGCTCGCGCAGGGCCTCCGATGTCAGCCGCAGCTGTGCCTGGACCTGGTCGATCGAGGAGTTGTAGATGTCGGATACGCGGGTGTGCACCTTCAGCACGGTCTGCGCGATGCTCAGCTCGTACTCGCGTGGGCTCTCCTCGTAGTCCACGAAGGTCTGCGGCAGGTCGAGCTCGCCGCTGTGGCCGGAAGTCATCTCGATCGGAAGCTCACGCTCGGTGGGGCCCTGGCCGTTGGCGGCGTACGCGTCCAGCTGGGCGCGCAGGACAGGCTCTTGGTCGGCGAGTTCGGAGAGCATCCGGTGGTCGAGGGAGAGCACCGTACACGGTGTGACGGCTTTGACCTGATACGACTGCGTCTCGCCGCGCGCCCAGGCGCGGGCGTCGAAGAAGTCTCCATCCCCGAGGACGCCGATCAGAGCGTCCTCGCCGTACTGGCCGGTGGCGCGCTTCTCAGCGCGGCCGAACGCGATGACGTGCAACTGCCCAGCGGGAGCATCCGCGCCGGCGATGACCTCGCCGGGAGCGACCTCGCGCTGCACGAAACCGCCGGCGAGGGCGCTCAGCACCGGGCTGTCCAGGTCGCGGAGGAAGACGATCTCGCGGAGGTCCTCGGCGATCACCCGGGCTTCGCCGTCGCCGTCGGTGTAGGTGGCGATCAATCCGTCGCCGAGGAGGAAGTGCCGACGGCGGTTGACCCGGTAGACAGCCGCCTCCAACTCCACCCACGGCAGGGCGCGCAGCAGGTAGCGAGGGGTGATCCCCATCATCTGCGGCACTGTCTTGGTGGTCGTGGCCAGGTTCCTCGCGGCGGAGGTACTCAGGCTCTGCTGACCGTGCTGAACACTCTCGGTGGTCATGGCTGCTCCCCTTGGTCCTTGTCCTTGATCCGGAGAACGCAGGAGACGAAACAGTACGTACGACAGGCAGAACATCCGCTCTTCGTGCGTTCACCAGGAAGGATTGTTGCGGCAACATGGCGGAGGCGTCGGCCCGTTCGATCGCACCTCCGGCGCGGACCATGGGCCTAGTCGGGCACGTACCCGTGAAACTCACTCAAAGAGTTGGATCAGCGCACGAGGCGTTCGAAAGCCTGACGTGACCAATCCGTCGCCGGTGACGGGGCGGAACCCGCGGACCACACACCAGCGCCCGAAGGCCCCGTTTGATCGGTGAGGATCCCGCGCGCCAGATCCGCGTCACCGACCCCGTATTTACTTCCGATGCGGTCTTCGCCCCGGGGCTGTCTGAGGCCGGCGTCCCCGCAGCGCGGGCGCCGGGCACGACGGGCAGCGAGATTTCGAGGTGGGAGGCCAAGTCCAGCTCGAACCGGCCGTAGGGGTTCAGGTGGGTCCAGAACAGCGGGCACGGGGCCCGCCGGTCGGCGTCGGATCACTGCCCCTTTGGGGCTCACCTTGGCTGGACCCCGATCAGTGTGCGGGCCGGATCGCTCCGTCAAGGGCGCCTTCGGCATCGCTGAAGCGATGCGCTTCGCGCATCCTGGACTGCCCGAGCCGGCCCTGGTGCTGGCTCGCTATCGGGCGGCCGGTCATCACCGCGTGGAAGGCACGGCATCCCTCGGTCAGCGGCCACGAGGGCGCCTATGACATGCGGGAGAGGTTCGCGGCAGCAAGGTTTCCGATGGTCCGCTTGACCAGCGACCAGATGCCTTCCTGGGGGTTGAGGTCGGGTGCGTAGGAGGGAAACTGGAAGACCGTCAGCCAGTCCTCGTTCGCTTCGATGAACGCCCTCATCTGCGGCATCAGGGTCAAGGCGGCTTCATTTCGAGACCCTGGCATGGGTGCCCTCTGCTTTGTTCCTACTCGGCCTCGAGGATCTGTGCGGCGAAGTCGTTCCGCTCCTCACCGCGATCACCGCAATGCGCACATCGTGCTTCGCAGGACTGCCGTTCTTCCGGGCACTGCCCGGCCGCGCGACCAGCGCCGTGGGCGTTTCCGCTACCGCGCGTCCATAACGATGAAACCGACATCGACAGAGGGCTCGAAAGGATCGCCAGCGCGATCACGAACACGGAGTGGTCGGCCGACGAGAGGAACACTGCGACCCCGAGCGAAAAGACATGCATCGCGGCCGCCATACGCGTGAACTGGGCTTCACTTGCCATGAGTTCTCCTTCGACAGTTCACGTGAAGACGGCCGTGGTCTGAGCTACCGGTTCTGCCCGGCGCCGAGGGTGCTCGGGGCGCGTGATTCCTGCCGCCGTCACGTGTGACGGGCGACTGCCTTCCCGTGCGGCCATGTGGTGGCGTCCGCCCGGAACTCCAGAGTGCGGGTACTGCCTGGACCACGGATATCCCGCCGGCGGGACATTCCGGGGTCACCCAGGGGGCATATCCCTCTCCGGGGTTCCCGTGGCGGAGCTGATGGCTACGTTTGATCACAGGGCGACGGACAGGTCAGGAGAGGCGATGCAGGAGACCAAGTTGCGCCAATTGGTGCAGGCGCGCCGGTGGACCACCTACCCGGCGTTCCTCGCCCAATTCCACCGGGCCGCGCGAGTCGTCGCCGAGCGTGACTTCGATCCCCGGCTGGCCTCCTTGACCATCTCGGAGAAGACGTTCAAGCGATGGCTTACCGGTCAGGTGCGGACTCAGCCCCGACCGGACGTCGTCCGCGTCCTGGAAGCGCTATTCGACCAGCCCATCAGCGTGTTGTTCCAAGGGGTGCGCGAGACCGCGCCCGGTCTTCCCCCTGGCGAGACGAACGGGCCTTCTGCAGAGAGGCAGATCCACATGGCAGCTCAGCGTGCCCTGCGATTCTCGACTCTGGTGTTGAGTGATGAGCTGTCCTCGGACACCATCGGGACACTCCACGACGAAGCCACGAGGATATCTCTGGCCTACGCCGTCGATCCCGCGCCGAATCTGATCGCGGACCTTCTCGACCTCCAGGACATCACCTTCACACTGACTGAGGGCCGCCATCGGCCGGACCGGTCGCGGGAGTTGCACTTCCTGGCGGGTGTGGCCTCCGGGCTGATGGCCAAGGCCAGCTTGGATTTGGGCAACCCCCGCGCCGCGTTGACCCAGGCCAAGGTCGCCTTGCTCTGTGCAGAGAGGGCCGGCCACCACGAACTCGCCGCGAAGATAATTTCCTGGCAGGCCCTCACCGCGTACTGGGCAGGCTGGTCACGGCAGGCCGTTGACTTCGCCCGGCAGGGCGCCTCGCTCGGCACCGGGGGCCGTGTCAGCATCTTCTTGCCCGCCGTCGAGGCCCGCGCCCATGCCGAACTGGGCGACCGCGAGTCCGCCGTGACTGCGCTGGCGGCGGCAGAGGAGGCCGCCCACCGGCATGAGACGACCGACCTCGACGGCTTGGGTGGGCTGTTCGACTTCCCCCACTGCCGGCAGGCGTACTTCCGCGCCGAGACCCATGTACTGCTCGACCCGGCTTCAGCCGACGCCGTGAGATCGGCGGACTATGCGGTTGCCGCGATGACGGCGGCGTCCCCCAGGGACAGGTACTTCGCGAACGAGGCGAGTGCGCGTGCCCACCAAGCGGTGACGAGGATCGCGACGGGGGACCTCGACGGGGCGCAGGAGGCCCTGGCCCCCGTTCTTGAACTCCCGGCCGGCTGCCGGAACCAGGACGTTGTCGTCAGCGTGATGCGGGCGCACCGCCAACTCGCCGATGCGGGCCGGCGCACGCCTGGAGCCGGTCGCTCTCTGCAGGAGCAGATCGAACACTTCGCCCGGACCGGACCTCGCTCACTCGGCATGTAGCCCTGTCGTTCCCGCTCCCGGCAGAAGGGGTCGTCCGGCAATGTGACGTTCGCTTGACCTTGCTGTGACGGCGCCGTGGCCGAACTCCGGATGTGAGAGCTACATCACTGGACCCGTGGGTATTGGTGAGGTAAGCCTCGGTTAAGTTAGGTCCGCCTCACCTCCGTACCCCCCGTACTCGTCCTTGTGGAGCCCGTATGCGAGCCGTCCGTCTGTCCGTCGTCACCGCCGCCGCAACCGCCGCTGCCCTGACCGCCGTCACGGGCTGCGCCGAGAAGAGCGATGCCAAGGGCTCCGCCGGTGCCGTTCAGGTCACCGCGAAGGACGACGCCTGCGAGGTGTCGAAGAAGGAGTTCCCGGCCGGGCACGTCCAGCTCGACATCGAGAACAAGGGCTCCAAGGTCACCGAGGTCTACATCCTCTTCCCGGACGACCGCATCGTGTCCGAGCGCGAGAACATCGGCCCCGGCACGAAGCAGAAGCTCACCGCCGAAGTGAAGGCCGGTGACTACGAGATCGCCTGCAAGCCCGGCATGAAGGGCGACGGCATCCGCCAGAAGGTCACCGTCACCGGCGCCGGCAAGGCCGCCAAGCGCAGCCCGGAGATGGACGCCGCCGTCGCCGCGTACCGCAAGTACGTGCAGACGCAGGCCGACGAGACGCTGCCGAAGGCCCAGGTGTTCGCGGACGCCGTCAAGGCGGGCGACATCGAGGCGGCCAAGAAGGCGTACGCCGACTCCCGTATCGGCTGGGAGCGCACCGAGCCGGTCGCCGAGTCCTTCGGTGACATCGACCCGAAGGTCGACCTGCGCGAGGACGGCGTGGAGAAGGGCCAGAAGTGGACCGGCTGGCACACACTCGAGAAGGCGCTGTGGCAGGACAAGAAGCTCGGCGCCGAGGAGAAGGCACTCGCCGACACCCTCATCAAGGACCTGACCGTCTGGCAGAAGAAGGTCGGTACGGCCGAGATCTCCCCGACCTCCGTGGCCAACGGCGCCAAGGAGCTCCTGGACGAGGTCGCCACCGGCAAGGTCACCGGTGAGGAGGAGCGCTACAGCCACACCGACCTCGTCGACTTCAAGGCGAACGTCGAGGGTGCGCAGATGTCGCACGAGCTGCTCAAGCCGGTCGCGTCCAAGAACGACCCGAAGCTCGTCGCCGAGCTGGACAAGCAGTTCGCGGCGCTGAACACGCTGCTCGACAAGTACCGCAAGGACACCAGCTCGTACGAGTTCACCTCGTACGACAAGGTCGGCAAGGCGGAGCGCAAGGAGCTCAGCGACGCGGTCAACGCGCTCGCCGAGCCGCTCTCCAAGCTCGCCGCCGCGGTCACGAAGTAAGGGGGGCACCGCAGATGTCCGAGGAGACACAGGTGGCCGAGGAAACACAGGTGACCGCGGAGACCGGCGGCCGGGCGCCGTCGCGTCGTTCGCTGCTCGGCTGGGGCGGTGCCGGGCTCGCGCTCGGCGCGGCAGCGGCCGGCGGCGCGGTGGCCGCCGTACGCACCGGGGACCAGGCCGTGCCCGCCGCCGACAGCGGTGCGGCCATTCCCTTCCACGGCACGCACCAGGCCGGTATCGCCAGCGCCGTCCAGGACCGGCTGCACTTCGCCGCCTTCGACGTGAAGACCAAGGACCGCGCCGAGCTGGTCCAGTTGCTCAAGGACTGGACGCGCGCGGCCGAGCGGATGGCAGCGGGCCACGCGGTCGGCGAAGGCGCCTTCGGCGGTCTCGAGGAGGCCCCGCCGGACGACACCGGCGAGGCGCTCGGACTCAAGCCGTCGCGGCTCACGCTGACCATCGGCTTCGGCCCGTCCCTCTTCGCCAAGGGCCGCTTCGGTCTTGAGGGCAAGCGCCCCGGGGCGCTGCTCGAGCTGCCGGCGTTCCCCGGCGACAATCTCGATCCGGCGCGCAGCGGCGGCGACTTGTGTGTCCAGGCGTGCGCGGACGACCCGCAGGTCGCGGTGCACGCGATCCGCAACCTCGCCCGGATCGGTTTCGGCAAGGTCGCGGTGCGCTGGTCGCAGCTCGGCTTCGGCAAGACGTCGTCGACGACGCCCGAGGCGCAGACCCCGCGCAACATGATGGGCTTCAAGGACGGCACCAGGAACATCGCCGGCACCGACAACGCGGCGCTCGACAGGCATGTCTGGGTGGCCTCGAAGGACGGCGCCGGCTGGCTGGCCGGCGGCTCCTATCTCGTCGCCCGCCGGATCCGGATGAACATCGAGACCTGGGACCGGACCCCGCTCAAGGAGCAGGAGGACATCTTCGGCCGCGACAAGGGCGAGGGTGCCCCGGTCGGCAAGGCCAAGGAGCGCGACGAGCCGTTCCTGAAGGCCATGCTGCCGACCGCGCATGTGCGGCTCGCCCACCCGGACACCAACGACGGCGCGAAGCTGCTGCGCCGCGGCTATTCCTTCACGGACGGCACGGACGGGCTCGGCCGCCTCGACGCGGGCCTGTTCTTCCTGGCGTACCAGCGCGATGTGCGCACCGGATTCATCCCGGTGCAGAACAGCCTGGCGCGCGCCGACGTCCTCAACGAGTACATCCAGCACGTGGGTTCCGCGCTGTTCGCGGTGCCGCCGGGCGTCCGGGACAAGGACGACTGGTGGGGCCGGGCGCTGTTCTCGTAGCCGGACTCGTGGACGACTGGTAGACGGACCAGGAAACGGAAGGACCCCCGACGTGTTCGGAAACTATCTGATCGGCCTGCGCGAGGGTCTGGAGGCCAGCCTGGTCGTCTGCATCCTGATCGCGTATCTGGTGAAGACGGAGCGGCGTGACGCGCTGCGTCCGATCTGGATCGGCATCGGGGTCGCGGTCGCGATCTCGCTGGGCTTCGGCTTCGCGCTCGAATTCGGCTCGCAGGAGCTGACGTTCGAGGCGCAGGAGCTGCTCGGCGGCTCGCTGTCGATCGTCGCGGTGTGCCTGGTGACCTGGATGGTCTTCTGGATGCGGCGCACGGCGCGGCATCTGAGGTCCGAGCTGCACGGCAAGCTGGACGCCGCGCTGCAGATGGGCACGGGCGCCCTGGTCGCCACCGCGTTCCTGGCGGTGGGCCGCGAGGGCCTGGAGACTGCGCTGTTCGTGTGGGCCTCGGTACGGGCCAGCAGCGACGGCTCGTCCGCGCCGCTGGTCGGTGTGCTGCTCGGTATCGCCACCGCGATGCTGCTGGGCTGGCTGTTCTACCGGGGCGCGTTGAGGATCAACCTGGCGAAGTTCTTCACCTGGACCGGCGGAATGCTGGTGATCGTGGCGGCCGGCGTGCTGGCGTACGGCGTCCATGACCTGCAGGAGGCCCGCTTCCTCGGCGGTCTGGCGGACAAGGCCTTCAACATCACCGCGACGATCCCGCCGGACAGTTGGTACGGCACGCTGCTGAAGGGCGTCTTCAACTTCCAGCCCGATCCGACCGTCCTCCAGGTCACGGTGTGGGCGCTGTATCTGATCCCGACGCTCGGGCTGTTTCTCGCCCCGGTAGGGTTCGGACGGTCAGTGGGGGTCAAGGAGCAGAAGGCAACCGATGAGAAGGCTGAGTCGGGTGGGAAGTCCGCGCCGGGCGGCGACGGGGTTCGCGGCGATGACGGTGCTGTCCTTGACGGCGAGCGCGTGCGTGACGGTGCACGGGGAGCGGGAAGTCGTACCGGCGGCGACGAAGGCTGAAGCCGCCGAGGCGCTCAAGGAGTTCACCGAGGCGTACAACGCGGCCGACAAGGCCTATGACCCGGCCCTGGACGCGGGCCGGGTCACCGGTGCGCTCGGTGCGATCAACCAGGCCGGGCTGAGGGCACGGAGCGTCAACTACCCGGACGGCAACCCGCAGCATGTGCCGCTGGAGCTGACGGACGCGAAGTACACCATCCCGAAGAAGGCCGGCTGGCCGCGCTGGTTCGTCGCCGACGTCGACTCCAACCGCGACCGGGACAACGGCACCGCGGACAACCGCTGGGTGCTCGTCTTCCTGCGCAACGGCGCGGACCAGCTGTGGGAGGCGGCGTATCTGACGATCCTCTCCCCCACCAGGATCCCGGCCTTCAGGACCGACAAGGACGGCTGGGCCGAGCCCGTCGCCCCGGACAGCGCGACGCTGGCGGTCGCTCCCCGCAATCTGAGCGAGGAGTACGCCTCGTACATCCAGACCGGGAAGCCGGAGCACTTCAAGGACGGCCTGCACACCTCGGGTTGGCGCGCCGACCGCAAGAAGAACGCGAACGTGCCGGGAATGTCCACGCAGTACATCGACCAGCCGCTGGAAACCGACGACTTCGCGCCACTCGCTCTCGCCACCGAGGACGGCGGTGCGCTGGTCTTCTTCACCGTACGCAACTACGAGCGGCAGACGGCCGCGAAGGGTCTGCGGCCGAAGGTCCACCCGGATGTGAAGGCGCTGCTGACGGGCGAGGTGAAGTCCACGATCACCAAGGAGCGGATCGCCGGGCAGGCGGTGGCGGTGCCGCCGGCGGGCGGCGCGGAGGCGGGGAAGGTCACGGTGCTGGGCCGCCTGACGGGCCTGACCGCAGCGAAGGGCTCGTAGCGGTAAGGGACTTCGAGCCGGGCTCCACCCCGGACCCCGCGCCTCGAACGCCGGCGGGGCTCACAGGAATCAGCGGCCTATCGGCCAGGCCACCTCATGCTGGTCCAGCTGCTCGTTCTCGCCCGCATACTTCGCGCACGCGTCCGTCAGGGTCTCCAGCAGCGTCAGCGGATCCGGCAGCTGATACTCAAGACCGCGCAGCCAGCTGACCTCGAGATCACCGGGCAGCCGCGCCGGCGGTACGGGGACGTAGCTGCCGCGGCAGTGCCAGCGCAGCCCCGGGTGCTCGTCCATCGTCTCGGGATGGCAGTCGAGCTCGCACGGCCACCACTCGTCCTCGTCCTCGGGGGTGCCTCGGGTGGCGGTGAAGAACAGCATCCGGTCCCCGCCGGACTCCGCGACCGGGCCGACCTCGATGTCCAGCTCGAGGAGACGGTCGAGAGCGCTGCGGCCGGCTTCCAGCGGGACGTCGAGCACGTCGTGGACCATGCCGGTCGCGGTGATGAAGTTCGCCTGCGGTTGCCCCACCGCCCAGCGCTCGATCTGCGCGGGGTCGGTCGTGGACTGCGTCTGCCAGGCGAAGGAGACAGGGTGCCTGCCGGGCGTCGGACAGCCGATGCGCTCGCAGGAACATCGGTAGGCCACGGGGTACGCGGCGGGCGAGAGCGGCAGTCCGGCGGCAGCGGCGGCCAGCAGCAGGGTCACACGGCGGGAGTCATCGGCGTCGGTGTTCTTCGGGCGCCGGCGCAGCCACTGGGGCAGCCTGCTCTCCCGGGAGAGCCTGTTCTCCGTGCCGCGGTAGCGGCCGTTACCGTCGCCCATCTATCCCCTCACACCTCACGCTCGCCCCCGGCGGACTCTGCCATGGTCCCACCATCCTGCTCCTCGGGTGGCCACAGTCCCCAACCGGGGTACCCGTCGGTACGCTCAGCGCCTCGCGGCGATGCCGTGGAGTGCGTACTCGACGATGGCGTCCGCGTACTCGTGGGTGAGCGGCAGCGTGCGCAGCAGCCAGCGGTGGGCGAGCGGTCCCGTGAACAGTTCCAGGGCGATGCGGGGGTCGATCCCGGCGCGCACCTCCCCGGCCTCCTGGGCCGCTCGCAGCCGCCTCACATACAGCTGGAGCTGCGGTTCGAGGAGTTTCTCGACGAACTGGGCGCCGAGCTCCGGGCTGACCACACCCTCGGCGGTGAGCGCGCGGGCGGGTGCGTCGTAGACGGGACTGTTCATCTCGTCGACGGTGGCGCGCAGCACGAGTTTGAGGTCGGCCTCGAGATCACCGGTGTCGGGGATCTCGGCCTCGCCGTCGGCGGCCTGCGCGGCGACGTCGAGGAATGCCTCCAGGAGGACGGCGGCCTTGGACGGCCACCAGCGGTAGATCGTCTGCTTGCCGACACCGGCGCGGGCGGCGATTGCCTCGATGGTCGTCCTGGCGTAGCCGACCTCGCCGACGAGGGCGAGGGAGGCGTCGTAGATGGCGCGGCGGGAGCGTTCACTGCGGCGGCTGGAGTCGGGCGCCCTGGTGTCGGTCATGGCGTCAATCTACCAACGGGGAGAACCGAGACGTATCGTCTCGACTTCTGTGAAGTACCGGCATACGGCACCGGGCGCGTCACCTACGAAACGATGAACCACCCGTACAACACGATGAACCACCCGATCGGTTCATGCGCGAGGGCACCCCAGGCCTCACCATGGGCTCACGCAGACCGCGTGCCCATTGCCGTACGTGTCGTACGTGAGGAGCCCTCATTGCGCACATCCCCTCGTGACGCCTCGCCACGCCGCTACCTGATGTGTCCGCCGGCCCATTACCGGGTCACGTACTCGATCAATCCCTGGATGGATCCCGCGAAACCGGTGGATCTGCCGCTGGCCCTCGCCCAGTGGGAGGACCTGCGCGACCGCTACCGCTCGCTCGGCCACACCGTCGAGCTGCTGGACCCGCGGGAAGGGCTGCCCGACATGGTCTTCGCGGCGAACGGCGCCACCGTCGTCGACGGCCGTGTGCTCGGTGCCCGCTTCGCGTATCCGGAGCGCACCGCCGAGGCCGAGGTCCATCTCGACTGGTTCCGTGCCCACGGCTTCACCGAGGTGCTCGAGCCCGGGCACATCAACGAGGGCGAGGGCGACTTCGCCGTCACCGCCACGTACATCCTGGCGGGGCGCGGCTTCCGGTCCAGTCCGCTCTCGCACGCCGAGGCGCAGGAGTTCTTCGGCCGGCCGGTCATCGGTCTCGATCTGGTGGACCCGCGCTACTACCACCTGGACACCGCGCTCAGCGTTCTGGACGACACGGCCGACGAGATCATGTACTACCCGGGCGCGTTCTCCCCGGGCAGCCGTTCCGTACTGGCCCGGCTCTTCCCCGACGCGCTGATCGCCGAGGAGCCGGCTGCCGCGGCTCTCGGTCTGAACGCGGTGAGCGACGGCCGCCATGTGCTGCTGCCGCAGGCGGCGGTCGGGCTCTTCGAGCCGCTGCGGGAGCGGGGGTTCGAGCCGATCGGCATGGACCTCGGTGAGCTGCTCAAGGGCGGCGGCAGCGTGAAGTGCTGCACGCAGGAGCTCCGCGGCTGAGGATCACCCGGCGTGGGGCGGCCACTCGTCGCCCCACGCCACATCACGCGCCTCCTTGTACAGCGCGCCGTGGCGCTTGGTGACCGTCTCGCGGCGCAGCTCCTCCGCGTCCGTGCACAGCTCGATCAGGACCAGGCCCTTGCGGATCTGGGGCTTGCGGGTGACGCGGGCGGGCACCGGCTCGGCCGGGAAGCGGACCGCCGCGACGTAGCTGAACTTCTCGTCCTCGTACGGCAGCGAGCCGCCCTTCACCTGGCGGTGCAGCGAGGAACGGCTGACCCGGGCCGCGAAGTGGCACCAGTCCGAGCCGCCCGTTTCATTGAGCGCGGTGATGGGGCAGCGGGCGCTGTGCGGGCAGGGGGCGGCGATCTTCAGGCCCGCTTCGACGAGTTGGTCGCGGGCCTCGATGATGCGGGCGTAGCCGTCGGGGGTGCCGGGTTCGACGATCACCACGGCCCGGGCGGCGCGGGCGGCCTCGGTGACGATGGCGGCCCGGTCCTTGGCGGTGAGCTCGTTGAGTACGTACGAGACCGTGACGAGATCAGTGCTCTCGATACGGAGCGCCGTGCTGATCCGCGAGCGCTGCCACTCGACGGCGCGCAGGGCCGGCACCCCGGAGGCGACGGCCAGTTCACGGCCCAGCGCCAGGGCGGGCTCGGCCCAGTCGATGACGGTGGTGCGCGGACCGTCCTCGTCCCACGCCTCTGCGACCGCCCAGCTCGCCGCACCCGTACCGCCGCCGATGTCGGTGTGCGTGGCCGGGGACCACTCGGGGGCCGCGGCGCGCAGAGCGGCGAGCGCGGACCGTACGGCCTCGAAGGTCGCGGGCATCCGGTACGCGGCGTACGCGGCCACGTCGGAGCGGTCGCGGAGCACCGGGGCGTCGGTCGGGGTGGTCCCCCGGTAGTTGGCGATCAGCCGCTCGACGGCCTGCGCCGCCTGCGTGGGCGGCAGCCCGTCCAGGAGCCCGGCGAGGGCGCTGCGCAGGGCTTCCGCGGTGGGGAGGGTGGCGTTCACCAACAGATTCTAAGCGGTGTCGGGGAAGTCCGGGTGGGTGAAGGTGGGGGTACCTCCCGTGCCCGTAGGGCTACGGGGGAGGGTCGAGGGCCGAGTCTGGCAAGGCGGAGGAAGGAGTCCACGCGGAGCGTCGGCGACTGACGACAACGCAGCCAGGCGACAGCCATCGGCCCGCGACGCCGCCCGGACTTCCCCGGGGCCGCTCAGGCATGCCGCCGGCGCAGGCGGGCTCCGCGCGGTGGCACGGAACCGGGACGGAACGGCGACGGAATCGAACTGCTGGGGGTGCGGGGGCAGTTGCTACGCTGACGGCCTTCGCCGCACACGCTGCGTACCGCACGCCCACGCTGCCTACCGCACGCACACACCACGCTCTGCGCACACGCCACGCACGTCACTCACGGGGGAACCATGAGACAGAGGGTGGTGCGCGTGACACTGGTGGCCTGCGTGGCCGCCCTGGCGCTGCTTCTCCTGCTGAGCATGTGCGGCGGTGGCGAGGGCGGCGGCAAGGCGGCCGACGACAGGCCCGAGAAGCCGGTACGGGACAGCGCGGCTCCGCCGGCCCGGCTCAGCGTCCCCTCCGCGTACGACACCGGGCAGGGCTGGGAGATCTCCAACGTCTCCCCCGAGTACGCCATCGCGCGGGAGAGCGGCCGTATCGCCCACCTGGAACGGGTCGAGGAGTCGCGGTTCCGGCTGCGCACCCTGGACGCCGCGACCGGCAGGCCCGGGTGGACCGGCGCGCCCTGGCACCCGCCGGCCGGCGCCGGCCGGTTCCCGCGGCTGCTCGCGGTCGCCAAGGAGGGCCGGGAGTACTTCGTGACCTGGTCGTTCGGTACGGCGGGCGAGGACGCGCTGAACACGGCGGGCACGTTCGTCGCCCTCGATGTGTACGACGCGGTGGACGGCACCCGGCAGCGGTTCGAGATCGCCTGGCCCACCGCCCCGACCGTGTCGGGCACCGGCCCCGGCATCCTCGTCTCCGACGGCGGCACCAGGAGCGCGGTCGTCGACCCGGTCTCCGGTGAGGTGACCGAGATCCCGCCGGCCTCGCTCGGGCACCCCAAGGACTGCAGGGGCTGCCGCCGGCTGACCGAGGTGCGCGGGGTGACCGCGAAGGGGCTGCTGCTGAGCGGGGACACCGGCTTCTGGGTGCGCGGCGGCTGGTACAGCGCGAACGTCGCCCCCTCCCGTACCGACCCCGCCTCCGGCGTGCCGACCTCGGTGGCCCCCGGGTTCGTACTCGCCAAGTGGCAGCCCGCGAAAGGGAGCAAGGACGCCGGCACGTACGACATCTGGGCGGTGCACGAGGTGACCACCGGGAAGCCGCTGGTCCAGGCGCGGTGCCACAAGCCGGCGATCGAGCCGGGCGAGTATCCGCAGGCGATGCTCTCGCCCGAGGGCGCCTATCTGGTCGCCGGGAATCTCGCGTTCGACCTGGAGCAGCGCAAAGCGCACTGCTTCGAGGAGTCGGACGGCTCCAAGCCGCTGACCCTGACCACGGTGACCGACGCGGGTACGGCGTACGGCGCGACGAGCGCGCGCAGCCCGGCGGACGCCCTGGCCGGCGGCGGCGACCCGATCGAGCTGGACCTGGCGACCGCGGTGCCCCAGGCGCTCTCCCCCAATGTCCGGCTGCCGGGCGCGGAGGCCGCGGGCGTCGGGATCTTCAGCTGGACGGATGCGAAGGACCGGCTGCATCTGATCGGGTACCCGCGCCGCGAGGAGTGACCCAGGGCCGCGAACCGTAGCTGGGCAGCTGGATCAGATGGCCTCGGCGCGGCGCTGCCAGGGGCGGCACAGGCCGAGGAAGAAGCCCACCGAGGCCAGCGCGCACACCAGTTGGACCACGGCCATCGGGACGGCCGTCGCCTCGCCCGCGATCCCGACGAGCGGGGACGCGACGGCACCGATGAGGAACGAGGCCGTGCCGATCAGCGCCGACGCGGAGCCCGCGGCGTGCGGGGTGCGCATCAGCGCGAGGGCGTTGGTGTTGGGCATCGCCAGACCCATCGCCGACATCAGTACGAACAGACCGGCCGCGATCGGGAGCAGCCCCACCTTCCCGAAGACACCTGCTGTCATCAGCAGCAGAGCGGTCGCGGCCAGCGTGATCACGGCAAGGCCGAAGCCGAGCGCCTTGTCCAGGCTGACCCGGCCCACCAGCAGCTTGCCGTTGATCTGGCCGACCGCGATCAGGCCGATGGAGTTGACGCCGAAGAGCAGGCTGAAGGTCTGCGGCGATGCGCCGTAGATCTCCTGCACGACGAAGGGCGAGGCGGAGATGTAGGCGAAGAGCGCGGCGAAGGCGAGGCCGCCGGTGAGCATGTAGCCGGTGAAGGCCCGGTCGGCGAGCAGTCCGCGCATGGTGCGCAGGGCCTGGACGACGCCGCCGCTGTGCCGCTTCTCCTCGGGCAGGGTCTCGTGCAGCCACTTCACGACGACGAGGGTGAGCAGAATCCCGATGGCGGTGAGAACGACGAAGATGCCGCGCCAGTCGGTGATCCGCAGCACCTGGCCGCCGATCAGCGGCGCGATGATCGGCGCGACGCCGGAGATCAGCATCAGGGTGGAGAAGAACCGGGCCATCTCCACACCGTCGTACAGGTCACGGACCACGGCGCGCGCGATGACGATTCCGGCCGCGCCCGCCAGTCCCTGCAGCAGCCGGAAGCCGATCAGCAACTCGACGGTGGGGGCGAACGCGCAGATCGCGGTGGCGGCGACGTACACGATCATGCCGATGAGCAGCGGGCGGCGGCGGCCCCACTTGTCACTCATCGGACCGACGACGAGCTGGCCCAGCGCCATGCCCAGCAGGCAGGCGGTCAGCGTGAGCTGGACGGTGGCGGCGGGTGAGCCGAGCGAGCTGGTGACCGCGGGAAGAGCCGGGAGGTACATGTCCATGGAGAGCGGCGGCAGTGCGGTGAGGCCGCCGAGGACGAGGGTGACCAGGAAGCCGGCGCGGCGTGCTGCCGCCAGGGGTGCGGGTACCTGTTCGGCGGCCACCCGGTCGGCGGGGCCCCGCCCGCTGGGAGCGGATGCCTCCACGCTGAGGGCGGGTGCCGCGGCGGATGCCGGGTCGGCGGCCGGTATGTGTCCTGCTGTGTTTCTCTGGCCGCTGTCCGGCTTCCGCATCAGGTCTCCATGTCCTTGAATCCCTCCCCATGCTCTCAGCTCAGCCGGAGTGGTCGAGTCCTTTTCGCGGCGGCCGGGGGCGAGAAGCGGACGCTCGACGCGGTACGGGACCGCATCGGCGTCCGCTGCCCGGGGGAGGCTACGCGGGCTTGAGGCCCGGGCTGCCCGCTTCCGTGACGAAGGACGCGGCCGTGGTGATGGGCGCGCCCGGTGTGGTGACGGCGCTGACCGTCCTGAAGTCGGCGCGCGCCTGCTGCTCGCCGAGCGTGATGTTCACATAGCCGCGGCGGCCGTTGTAGAACTTCATGTGCGGGTTGGCCTTGGTGAGGTTGTCCCAGTTGCCGGGCTTGTCGGCGCCGTCCTTGCCGCTGCTGATCGAGGTGGCGACGAGTTCGGTGCCGACGGTGGGGGACGCCGGGTCGTTGAAGTCCCGCTTCAGGTCGAAGGCGTAACCGACGTGCACATCGCCGGTGAGGACCATGAGGTTCTCGATGCCCGCCGCTTCCGCGCCGGCGAGCACCCGGTCGCGGGATGCGGAGTAGCCGTCCCAGGCGTCCATGCTCACCTTGTACGCGGCCGTGGGGACATCGCGCCGCTGCGCGAAGGTGACCTGCTGCGGGACGACGTTCCACCGCGCGCGGGAGCTCTTCCACCCGCTCAGCAGCCAGCGCTCCTGCGTGGCGCCGGTCAGGGTGCGTGCCGGGTCCTGGGACTCCGGGCCCGGCACCTTCCAGCCGTCGCCGTACGCCTGGTCCGAGCGGTACTGGCGGGTGTCGAGGATGTCGAACTGCGCGAGCCGCCCGAAGTGCAGCCGGCGGTAGAGGTGCATATCGGCTCCCGCGGGCCGCTGGGGCCTGCGCAGCGGCTGGTTCTCCCAGTACGCGCGGTAGGCGGCGGCCCTGCGCAGCAGGAACTCCTCCGGCGGGACGCCGTTCTCGGGGATGTCGCCCGCGTAGTTGTTCTCGGTCTCGTGGTCGTCCCACGTGAGGATGAAGGCGTGCGCGGCGTGCGCGGCCCTGAGGTCGGGGTCCGACTTGTAGAGGCCGTAGCGCAGCCGGTAGTCCTCGAGCGTGACCGTCTCGCGGTTGAAGTGGGCGGGCAGGACGCGGTCGGGGTAGTTGCGCGCGCCGCCGACGGCGTTGACGGCGTACTCGTAGAGGTAGTCGCCGAGATGGAACACGGCGTCGAGGTCTTCCTCGGCGAGGTGCTTGTACGCGGTGAAGTAGCCGTCGTGGTACGCCTGGCAGGACACGGCGCCGAGGCGCAGCTCGCTGATGCGGGCGTTGCGGGCGGGCGCGGTGCGGGTCCGTCCGGCCGGGCTGATCCAGCTGCCGGCGCGGAAGCGGTAGAAGTAGGGCCGGTCGTTGTCGAGGCCGGTGACGTCGACGTGGACGCTGTGGTGGAACTCGGGGTGGGCGGTGACGGATCCGCGCCTGGCGACACGGGTGAACCGCGCGTCGTGGGCGAGCTCCCAGCGCAGCTGGACCCTGGCTCGGGGCAGCCCGCTGTCGGGCTCGTACGGGCGGGTCGCGAGTCGGGTCCACAGCGTGACGGATCCGGGCTGCGGGTCTCCGGACGCGACGCCGAGCGTGAAGGGGTCCTCGGTGATCTTCTTGGCGTCGAGCTCGGCGGCGTGGGCGGTGCCGGGCAGATTGACGGCGAAGGCGAGCGCGGCCGCGGCACCGGTGACGGTGAGGAATCTGCGGCGACCGAGGTGCTGGGCGGCGGCTCTCAACTCGGGCGCGTGCGCGTGGCGGTTCGGCGAGTGTGTCATGTGCCCCTCCCCTGACGGCTGTTGTCCTCTCGCATTGGAGTAGGGGCCGACGACTCTGCGTTGTCGAGTACACAACATCCGTATGTCGGTCGGATGAGTTCCCCGTACAGGTACGGGACTACGCTGCGCATCCATGAACGCCGAGAGCGCTGCGAGCGCGGTTGTGAAGGTTGCCGTGGTGACGGGAGCGGGCTCGGGCATCGGCCGCAGCGTCGCGCTTGCGCTGGCTGAGGCGGGCTGGTCGGTGGGGCTGGCGGGGCGCCGGGCGGAGGCGCTGGAGGAGACGGCGTCGCTGGCGGGCGGTTCGGCGGGCGGGGAAGTCCTTTGTGTCCCGACGGATGTGGCTGATCCGGATGGAGTGGCGGCGCTCTTCGCGGCGGTGCTCGAGCGTTACGGCCGTATCGACCTGCTCTTCAACAACGCGGGCACGTCCGGACCTCGGGGCGTCCGCTTCGAGGACATTTCATACGAGGACTGGCGTTCTGTGGTGGATGTCAACCTGACCGGCGCGTTCCTGTGCGCGCAGGCGGCGTTCCGGGTGATGAAGGATCAGACGCCGCAGGGCGGCCGGATCATCAACAACGGCTCGATCTCGGCGCATGTGCCGCGCCCGAACTCGGCTCCGTACACGTCGACGAAGCACGCGATGACGGGCCTGACGAAGTCGCTGTCGCTGGACGGGAGGGCGTACGGGATCGCGTGCGGCCAGATCGACATCGGGAACGCGGCGACGGAGATGACGAAGCGGATGCGGGCGGGGATTCTGCAGGCGAACGGGGAGGTGGTGGTGGAGCCGGTGATGGCGGCGGGCGATGTGGCGAGGACGGTGCGGCATATGGCGGAGCTGCCGCTGGAGGCGAATGTGCAGTTCGCGACGGTGATGGCGACGGGGATGCCGTATATCGGCCGGGGCTGAGCGACTTGGGGCGCAAGGCCCGGGGTGCGGGCTCTTGGGTGCCGGCTCTTGGGTGCGCGTCGCCCGCCCGTGCACGGGGCGCCCTGAGGTCGGGTGTACTCGATGACACCGGCTCGATGATTCTGCGGCGCGGCGGGAGTCTTCCTTCTGACCGGACACGAGAAGGTGGACCGATGACCGACCTGCACGACACCCTGCAGAAGCATGTCAGCAACGGATCATTGCCGGGAGCGGTGGGCCTGGTGGCTCGCGGCGAGGGGGTCGAGGTGCAGGCCGTCGGCGCTGTCGACGCCGACGGCACCTCCCCGATGGCCAGGGAATCGATCTTCCGCATCGCTTCGATCACCAAACCCGTCATCGCCGCGGCGGTCATGATGCTGGTCGAGGACGGCCTGATCGCGCTGGACGACCCCGTCGGGCAGTGGCTGCCGGAGCTGGCGTCACCGAGCGTCGTGCGCACACCTGGCAGTCCCGTCGACGACGTGGTGCCAGTCGCCAGGCCGATCACCGTGTTCGACCTGCTCACCTCCCGCGCCGGGCACGGCTTCCCGTCCGACTTCTCCCTGCCGGCCGTCGCGCCGCTGTTCAGCGAGCTGAAGCAGGGGCCGCCGCAGCCGCAGATCGTCCCGCCCCCGGACGAGTGGATGGCGGCGCTCGCCCGCATTCCGCTGCTGCACCAGCCGGGTGATGCCTGGCTGTACAACACCAGCTCCGACATCCAGGGCGTCCTGATCGCCAGGGTCTCGGGCCGGCCGCTGCCCGAGTTCCTGTCGGAGCGGATCTTCGAGCCGCTCGGCATGGTCGACACCGCATTCGAGGTACCGGTCGGCAAGCTCGACCGGTTCACCAGCTACTACCGGACCGATCCGGCGGGCGGACTCGAACTTGTCGACGTCCCCGACGGGCAGTGGAGCACACCGCCCGCCTTCCCCTCCGGCGCCGGTGGTCTGGTCTCCACCGCCGACGACTGGCTCGCCTTCGGCCGGATGCTGCTCGCCGAAGGGACCGCGGGCGAGCGCCGGTTGCTCACACCCGACTCGGTGCGGCAGATGACCACCGACCACCTGACCCCGTCCCAGCGCACGGACAGTGGGCTGTTCCTCGAGGGCATGGGCTGGGGATTCGGCGCCTCGGTCGACGTCGAGGCGCTCGAACCCTGGAACGTGCCGGGACGCTACGGCTGGGTCGGCGGCACCGGCACGGCAGCACACATCACGGCGTCCACCGGCACCGTCACCATCCTGCTCAGCCAGCTGGAAATGGCCGGACCGAGCTTCCCCGCACTGATGCGGGACTTCTGGCGGTACGCGGCCGACGCCTGAGACCAGGCGGCGCGGCCCCGCGTCCCGCGCCACCGACGGCACCCGTCAATCCGCTTGGCGTGAGAGGACCGTCCCAGCGTCCTGTTCCGGATTGCGTCCATGGGGAAGGACGTTACGAGTTGGAGCGCACACCAAGGCAAGGGCTGCGACGCCCGCGGTAACGAGGAACGCGGCGCGCAGACCGTGGCCGGACAGGCCTCAGGCCTGCCCGGTCTCGAAGCGGGCGACCTTCCCGCCCTCGACCTTGAACGTCCACGCGGTCCGCATCTCGCCCCAGGTGTCGTTGCGATAGCGGGCGACGAGGGAGAGCCCGTCGGCGGACTGCGACTCGATCTCCATGCGCCCGCGCGAGGAGAAGATCTCGCGGTCGGTCCACTCGTGAAGGTCGCGGTCGCTTCCGTCGTCGGACATGGTCGCGTCGGGCCCGAGGGCCGCCTGGAAGCTCTCGCGGTCATTGGCGTTGAGTGCGCCGACGAAGGCGCGTACGGCGGGTTCGGTGAGCCGGTCCACGGAAATGGTCACGATGTCTCCTTCGTTGCGGGGACGGGGCAGAGCCACCTCCATCCCTACACCGCCGCACCCCGCCTCACCCCTTGGCGACGGCCACCCGCGCGACCGGGCGGCTCGCCGGGCTCGCTCTGCCCAGCGTTCCGGAATCGCCCCTCGCCGGGCACCCACCGCATGGCAGGCTGCCCGCATGAAGCACACCCTGGACCCCGCCTGGGACACCGTCGACCGCCTGCACGCCTGGCTCGAGGCGGAGAGCGACCGCGCACGCGAACAGGAGACGCTGCTACGGATGTTGAAGCTCTCGGAGGAGGTCGGCGAGGTCGCCCGGGCCATCATCGGGGCGACGGGCCAGAACCCGCGCAAGGGGACGACGCACAGTTGGCAGGACGTGGAGTCGGAGCTGTGCGACGTGATCATCACGGCGATGGTGGCGCTGCGTACGCTCACGCCGGACGCGTCGGAGGTCTTCGCGGCACATCTGCGCGGTATCGCCGAGCGTTCGTTGAGCGACGGAGCCGTCTAGCCCGACGGCGCGCAGTCGCGGATACGCGTCGACGTTCCGTCCGGTCGACTACAGTTTGCCCCTGAAGTACGCATTTGGGGGCACAGTGGCTTCACGGCGGAAGGGTGCGCGTATGAATCCCGCCCTCGTCGTGTCCGACCCCGTGTCGGCATGACGACACCGGACCCGGAACGCCGACCGGTCGACTCCGAGCAGAACCCCGCCGCCACCGCCGCCCGCGGCGGCGACACCGCGGCCGCGCGGCTCAAGGAACGCATCTACGCGACCATCACGCTGGCCGCTGTCGTGGTGTCCCTCGCCGGCGAGGACAACACCGAGCACGCCGAAGCAGCGCTCACCGTAGCTGTGACAGCGCTCGGGGTCTGGCTGGCCACACTGGTCGCGGACGAGCAGTCGCACCGTGCTGTGAGCGGGCGCGGGGCGAGCCGGGCGGAGATCCGAACGGCGTTGCATGTCTCCAGCCCGTTGCTGCTGAGCGCCGTGGGGCCACTGGTACTGATCGGTCTGTCGGCGCTGCGCGCGGTGGATCTGGACACCGCGCTGCTGATCAGTGCCGGAGTGCTGGTGGCGAGCCTGTTCCTGTGGGGCTGGCGGACCGGCCTGCGGATGGGCAATGGGCCACTGAGCGCAGTCGTCTCGGGCCTTGTGGACGCTGCGATCGGCGTGGGGGTCGTGGGCGTGAAGCTGCTCGCGGGTCACTGAGGTGCCACGCGAGGGATCACCCGGACATCCGCTCCGAACTGGACCGGAGGCGCGGAAGACTTGGCCAATTCCGCCAGCAGCCAAATCCGGTCGGACTACGGCCTGGGAACAGGTAGCGAATAAGTCAGGATTCGCCTAACTGAGGCTCCCCGATGGCAACAACGTCCGGCCGAGGCGCCCCTCGTGGGGGGGCACCCGCTTTCCCCTTCACCAACGCGAAGTGCCTGTGCCAGACTTCCGCCCATGCGGATTCTCCAGTCACTCAGTGCACTTGTGGTCCTTGCTGTCACAGCGACAGCAGTGGTCGGCTGCTCGTCGGAGGGGGACGGTAAGTCCGCGAGCGGTAGCAGAGGTTTGATGGGTGTCCTGGACAGCGCCCCGGCTGCCGTCTCCGGCACGACCGTGAGCTACTTGAATGTCCGCACTGCACGTGCGCTCGTCAAGAAGGACGAGAAGCTGTATGCGAACTTCAATCGTTATGGGATCCCGGAGTACGCCTCCATCGGTTACACCAGCAACTCACTTCGGACGCTGATGGGGTTCGATGAGCGCGACGTCCAGACCTCGCTCGTTGTAGGCGACCTCAGCAACCGTCTTACGGGGGACTTCGACAAGGACGCCATCAGCAAGGCTCTGGCCAAGCGCGACTACCGGGCCGAGAAGTCTGGGCGGGGCATGCGCCTGAGCAATGGGAAGGATCGGCAGTACGAGGTCACTGGGGACGTACTCGTGGGTGAGTCGAAGAAGGAAGGGCTCTCTCCGCTGGTCCCGGAGGGGAAGACGCTCGCCGACGATTCCTTGTACAAGGCGGTGGCCAAGTGCCTCGGCAGTGACGTCTACGAAGCCAACTTCTTCGGGAAGGAGAGGCCCCGCGCCATCTCTCGACTCTTCGCGGTCGGTGGACGTATCGGCGATGACGGCGCTCCCTCAGAGACGCTGTGCGCGCTTGCCACGAACGACGAGAAGGCGCAGGAGATCGCGAAGAGGCTCCGTACCGAGACCACCAAGGGAAAGCGCTACGCCGGTACTGAAGTCTCTGTGACCGAAGGCGATATGCCGATGGTCACGATGACCTGGAAGAACACCTCGGCGAGTGGAATGCATCCGGCGGACGAACTCAGGTTCGCGACCCTGCTCATGCATCTCGTCAAGTGAACCGTCTCCAAAATGGCATCCCCGAGCACACGGTCGGCGCATGGGTGGGCGACACCGTCGAGGAGACAACGCAGCCTGACGATCTCACCGCGGCGGCGGCCATCTCCCGACCGCCTTCCTGGCTACTCTCGTGGCTACTCGCGTAGCCACGCGGTCCGGTTTGAGCCGGTACGTATCGGGGTGCAGCTTGCCCGCTTCGGGACACGCCAAAGGGCCTCTGGCCAGGAAAACTACCTGGTCAGAGGCCCTAGAGTCGGCCCCCTTGCGAGGGCGAGAGACGAGTCGGGCTGTACGCCGGGTTCTGTCACCCGGTCGCCTCGCGGCGGCCGGGGAGACGGCCATCCATCTAGGACCGGCGTTGCCGCCGGTCTCGTGCGGTCTACCCGCGGACTCGGGCGGGCAGCCCTCGAACGTCCGCGCAGGGCCGCCTTTTACAGCGGCCCCTCTTGACCTTGCTCCAGGTGGGGTTTACCTAGCCGCCTGAGTCACCTCAGGCGCTGGTGGTCTCTTACACCACCGTTTCACCCTTACCGAGGACCGAGGTCCCCGGCGGTCTGTTTTCTGTGGCACTGTCCCGCGGGTCACCCCGGGTGGCCGTTAGCCACCACCTCGCCCTGTGGAGCCCGGACGTTCCTCGGGGAGATCCGTGAGGATCTCCACGCGGCCGTCCGCCCGGCTCGTCTGCCGTGGCGACCATGCTACCTGCCGTGTGTGGGCCTCAGAGACTCTCGGGCGTGAGCGGCGCCAGGGGTTCCTCAGGTGAGGGCCGCCGTTTCCAGGTCGAAGGCGAATGGCTCGGGGAGCGTCAGGGACTTGCCGAACGATACGGAGCACCGCTGGCTGTAGTCCTCGCCCTCCGGCTCGCCGAACAGCGTGACCGAGGACTCGTCACGGTCGACCAGCAGGTACAACGGGATGCCCCCTCGGGCATAGCAGCGCCGCTTGTCCTCACGGTCGACCGTCGCCCGTGTCGAGGTGACCTCGACGACGAGTGCCACACCGTCGCACGGCATCCAGGGGTTCGCGCCCCGGAACAGCCGAAGCTCGATGGGGGCGAAGGTGCCGTCGGGGATCACGTGGCTCTTGGGGCATCTCCCCCCGCTCGGCAGCTTGAGGCCCTTGTTTCCGGAGAACTGCATGGCGGTCCGCGAGCCCCTGATCACCTGGTCCACGATCAGGCCGATGCAGTCCTCATGATCCCCGTCCGGCGGCGGTGTCACAACGATTTCCCCCTCGATCAGCTCCGCCCGGAAACCCTCCGGCGTGTCCAGCGCCAGGAAGCCCTCCAGGAGGACGTCCGCCTGCGTGAGCGGTTCATGCGGCATGGCACTCATGTCGCGCTCCTTCCTCGGTCGCTCGTCAGACTGGGACATCGCCGTACCGCCCGTCCGTGAGATGGGGATCGTTCCCTCGATCGTGGCACACGATCACGGGAATCCAGAGGCGCTCCGCGGCGATCGCCGGTCCCCCTGACGCATGCCGGCGGCACTCACCGCAGGCGCACGGGGGCTCTGGGAAAGCGCGGGAGCACGCACACCATCCGCTCCACGCCGACCGAACCGAAGGGCGTCGTGGCCGCCCTCACGCGAGAGCGAACAGTACCTTCGCCGTCCCCGGGTCGGCCTGTGTGAGCCGGGCCCGTACGCGCTCCCCCAGCGGAAGCCTCGTGGTCCCGCCGTCGATCCGGGCCACCACCGCCGGGTCCTCCAAGTGGATCGTCCCGACCGCCGGTTCGCTCTCCTTCACGTCCACCACGAACGCGTCGAAGACCTCGCCGACCCGCTCCTTCAGCAGCGCCGCCTCGACGATGTCGACGCACTCGCGCTCCACCGTGTTGGCACGCCGGGAGCCGTCCGCCATCTCCTGCGGGAGCTCCTCCAGCGCGGCCGTCACCCACTCCGGCGGCGCCTGCCCGGCCACCGCCGCCACGCACAGCTCGCCCGCGTACCGGTCGACGAGCCGCCGCAGCGGCGCGGTGCAGTGCGTGTACTCGTCGGCCACGGCGGCGTGGACCGCGGGCGAGGGCAGCTTGCCGCCCGAGAAGGCGCTGTAGCCGGCGCCGCGCAGCAGGCTGGTGCACTCCTCCAGGAAGGCGGCATGGCGGGCGTTGTGCGGGTCGAGGGAGCGGACCACGTCCGCGTACGAGACATGGTGCGGCCAGCCGATGCCCAGCGCCTTGGCCGAGCGGCGCAGCCTCGCCACCGCGCCGTCCGGGGCGGTGGGCAGGGTGCGCAGGATGCCCACGCCCGATGCCGTCATCAGGTCGGCGGCGGCCATGCCGGTGAGCAGGGAGATCTGGGCGTTCCAGCCGTCGGCGGGGAGCGGGGCCCGGTACGCGAGGAAGTAGGCACCGTCGCGCTCGACGATCTCCTGGTCGGGGACGTTGAGGGAGATGCCGCCGCGTTCGCGCTCCAGCGCCTCGCGCAGCAGGCCGACGTCCTTGAGCAGGGCGAGCGGTTCCCCGGCGGTGCCCGCGTCGATCTGCTTCTGCGCGCCCTCGTAGTCGAGCCTGGCCCGGCTGCGTACGAGCGCACGGCGCACCTCGGTCGTCACGGCGCGGCCCTCGGCGTCGAGGTCGATCCGCCAGAGCAGCGCGGGCGCGGTCTGGTCCGGCAGCAGACTGGCGGCGCCCTCGGAGAGCAGCGGCGGATGCAGCGGGACCTTCTCGTCGGGGAAGTACAGGGTCTGCACACGGCGGTGGGCCTCGGCGTCGAGCGCGCCGCCGGGGGTGACGAAGGCCGCGACATCGGCGATCGCGTAGTGGACGCGGTAGCCGCCGCCCTCGCGGCGGGCGAGGTGCATCGCCTGGTCGAGGTCGACGGAGGCCGGCGGGTCGACGGTGAAGAACGGGATGTCGGTGGCGTCATGCTCCGGCAGCCGCGGGGCCTTGGCGGCGGCCTCCGCCTCCGCGAGGACGGCGGGCGCGAAGTCCTCGGGCACGTCGAGCGTCGTACGCAGCTCTCGCAGGGCGGCCCTCAGCGGAGCCTCGGCTGCGCCGGTCACATGCATATGGCGGCGGGGCATGGACCGAGCGTATGGCGGGCCGGGGCGGACGGCACCCCGGATGGGCACCCCGGTGGCGCCGGGGATGACCGTAGGCTGGCGCGGGGGCCGCACCCCCGTCCCCGTACGTACGAAGGAGACTTGCCGTGCTCGTGCTGTTGCCGCCGTCGGAGGGTAAGGCCGCTTCCGGGCGTGGGGCTCCGCTGAAGGCGGAGTCGCTGTCGCTGCCGGGTCTTGCCGGGGCGCGCGCCGCGGTGCTGGACGAACTTCTCGAGCTGTGCGCGGCCGACGAGGAGAAGGCGCGGGAGGTCCTCGGGCTGAGCGAGGGCCTGCGCGGTGAGATCGCGAAGAACGTGGAGCTGCGGACCGCGGGGACCCGGCCGGCCGGGGAGATCTACACGGGTGTGCTGTACGACGCGCTAGGTCTGGCGACGCTGGAGCCGGACGCGCGGCGGCGGGCGCGGCAGTCGCTGCTGGTGTTCTCGGGGCTGTGGGGCGCGGTCCGGGTGGGTGACCGGATTCCGTCCTACCGCTGCTCGATGGGGGTGAAGCTGCCGGGGCTCGGCGCGCTGGGCGCGTACTGGCGGGGCGCGATGGAGGCGGTGCTGCCGGAGGCGGCGGGCAGCGGGCTCGTACTGGACCTGCGGTCCTCTGCGTATGCGGCGGCGTGGAAGCCGAAGGGCGAGGTCGCGGGGCGTACGGCGACGGTGCGGGTGCTGCACTCGCAGGTGGTCGACGGGGTCGAGAAGCGGTCGGTAGTCAGCCACTTCAACAAGGCGACGAAGGGCCGGCTGGTACGGGACCTGCTGATGGCGGGCGCGAAGCCGGCGGGTCCGGGTGAGCTGGTGGAGGTGCTGCGGGAGCTGGGGTACGTGGTGGAGGCGCAGGCGCCGGGCAGGGCGGGGCGGGCGTGGGCGCTGGATGTGGTGGTCGCGCAGATCCACTGAGCGCACGTGTTGCGTTCTGGCGTTGCCACTCCCGCGTTGCGACTCCCTGCGTTGCCACTCTCGGCGTCACCCCTTCTTCCGTTGCACTGTCTGCAACGCTCGTTGTGCGGTACGCAGAGTGCCGGGCAGGATGAGGGCCATGCCTTCTGTCCTGGATCTCGCACCCGTCGTTCCGGTCGTCGTCATCGAGGACGCCGCCGATGCCGTACCGCTCGCGCGGGCTCTGGTCGCGGGCGGGCTGCCGGCGATCGAGGTGACGCTGCGTACGCCCGCCGCGCTCGACGCGATCCGCGCGATCGCGGCTGACGTGCCGGACGCGGTGATCGGCGCGGGCACGGTGATCTCGTCCGGGGGCGTCGGCGCGGCGGTGGCGGCGGGGGCGCGGTTCCTGGTCAGCCCCGGCTGGACGGAACGTCTGCTGGACGCGATGAAGGCGTCGGGCGTGCCGTTCCTGCCGGGTGTCTCGACGACGTCGGAGGTCGTGGCGCTGCTGGAGCGCGGGGTGAGCGAGATGAAGTTCTTCCCGGCGGAGGCCGCGGGCGGCACGGCATATCTCACGTCCCTTGCCGGGCCGCTTCCGCAGGCTCGCTTCTGCCCGACGGGCGGTATCTCGCTCGCCTCGGCGCCGTCGTATCTGGGGCTGGGGAATGTGGGGTGTGTGGGCGGTACGTGGATGGTGCCGGCGGACGCGATCGCCTCGAAGGACTGGGCGCGGGTCGAGGCGCTGGCCGCCGAAGCGGCCTCGCTGCGCGGCCGCCCTTAGGTCCTGTCCGGTCGATCGGGCCGGATCAGTCGAGCGTGCGTGCCAGGGCACGCGAGCCCGGCAAGATCGGCCGGACAAGGACCTAGATGAACTCCACGTCCAGGTAGTCCGCCACAGGGCGGTAACCGAGGCGCTGGTAGAGGGCGTTGCTCGTGGGGTTGGCCAGGTCGGTGAAGAGCAGCACGTGTTCGGCGCCCGCGTCGAGGGCTGCGCGGCTGACGGCGGCGGTGATCGCGCCGGCGTATCCGCGTCCGCGGAGCCCCGCCGGGGTGTAGACGGAGGCGACCCGGGACTGTCCCGCGATGAGGGGCGAGTGGGCGGCCATCGAGACGGGCCGCCCGTCCGTCTCCTCCCACAGGTACAGGAGTCCGTCGGCGATGCGGCGGGCGGCGTTCTCCGTGTAGTCATGGTCCGCGTCGGACGGGTCGCCGACGTCGGCGACGAAGCTCTTCATCCAGGCGGCGGCGTGCGCGATGTCGTCGGCGCCGGCCTGCCTCGCCCGGCCGGACGGCGCGGGTTCCTGCGGCGTCAGCTCCCCGAGCGTGAACAGCCGCAGCCGCACGTCGACGCGCCAGTCGCCACCGCCCGTCCACTCGTCGGCGAAGGTCTTGGCCGCGCCGTCCGCGGCCCTCACACCACTGAGCCCGGGCCCGACGGCGCGCAGCTCCCGGGCGAGCGAGCGGGCGAGGTTCTCCGGCATCGGCCCGAGCAGCGGCCGCCGCGGCTGCGTCTGCACGAACGCGCCCTCGACGGCGCCGCCGCCCTCCCGCCACCACCCGAACCGCGCGGGCCCCGCGTCCCCGTACGCCTGCGGTCCGTGCCGCCGCACCATCTCGCTCATGGTGAGCAGGGCGGTGCTGCGGGCGGGATCGCGCGCGAGGTAGCCGTCGGCGGCGCGGCGGAACTCCTCGACGTCCTCGGTCAGATGCCAGGTCATGCCAGATGCTCTTACGGGCGGGCCCGTCGGCGCACCTGCATTACGGCGGGGCCCCTCAGCGCAGGTGCGACGTGTCGTTCAGCAGGCGCAGCGACGCGTTGCCGTCCGCGTAGTACGCCACCACCGACAGCGACGCCGCCGACAGCTCCATGCGGAACAGCGACTCCGGCGGGGCGCCCAGTGCCAGGCGGACCAGGGTCTTCACCGGGGTGACGTGGGTGACCAGCAGGACGGTGCGGCCCGGGTAGTGGGCGAGCAGTTTGTCGCGGGTCGACGAGACGCGGCGGGCCACCGTGGCGAAGCTCTCGCCGCCACCCGTCGGGGTCGCCTTCGGGGAGGCGAGCCAGGCCGTCAGGTCCTCGGCGTACCGCTCACGTACCTCCGCGAACGTCAGGCCCTCCCACGCGCCGAAGTCCGTCTCGCGCAGGCCGTCCTCGACGCGGACATCGAGGTTCAGGCGCGCGGCGACGGCCTCCGCGGTCTCGCGGCAGCGCTTCAGCGGCGAACTGACGATCTCCTGGATCGTGCCACGCGCAGCCAGGGCGGCTGCGACCGCCTCCGCCTGGCGCAGCCCGACCGGGGAAAGGGACGGGTCGGTGCCGCCGCTGCCCGAGAAGCGCTTCTCCGGGGTGAGCGGAGTCTCGCCGTGGCGGAGGAGGACGAAGGTCGCGGGCACGCCCAGGTCGGCGGGGCCCCAGCCGACCGTCTCGGCTTCGCTGGTCCCGGCCGCCTCGGCGTCCGGCAGCTCGGCCGAACCGCCCGACGTCCGGCCCGCGAGCGCCGCCCTCGCCTTCGCCGCGCCCGCCGCCGCGTCGCCCACCACCCGCGCCGCTTCCGCGTCCCGCGAGTCGAGCGCCGCGGTGGAGCGCGAGGGCTCCCACCGCTTGCCCTTCTTGCCCGCGTCCATCGCCTCATTGGCCAGGCGGTCCGCGTGCTTGTTGTTCTCGCGCGGGATCCACTCGTAGGTGACCTGCGAGGAGGGGAGGATACGGGCGGCCTCCGCCGCCAGCGGCTTCATGTCCGGGTGCTTGATCTTCCAGCGGCCCGACATCTGCTCGACGACCAGCTTGGAGTCCATCCGGACCCGCACCGAAGCATCCGCGTCAAGGGCCTTCGCGGCCTTCAGCCCCGCGATCAGGCCCTTGTACTCGGCGACATTGTTCGTCGCCACACCGATGTACTCGGCCGCCTCGGCCAGCGTCTCCCCCGTCCTGGGGTCGATCACGGCCGCGCCGTACCCGGCCGGGCCCGGATTCCCCCGGGAGCCGCCGTCCGCCTCGACGACGAACTCCCGCATTACAGACCCGACTCGGAGGTACGGATCAGGATGCGACGGCAGTTCTCACAGCGCAGCACCGTGTCGGGGGACGCCGCCTTGACCTCGTTCACCTCGGTGATGTTCAGCTCCAGCCGGCAGCCCTCGCAGCGGCGCTGGTAGAGGCGGGCCGCGCCCACCCCGCCCTGCTGGACGCGCAGCTTCTCGTACAGCTTGAGCAGATCGGCCGGCACGGAGCCCGACACGACCTCGCGCTCCTTGGTGACCGAGGCGACCTCGGTGTCGATCTCCTCCTGCGCGGCGTCCCGGCGCGCGGTCGCGTCGTCGAGCTTGGCCTGGACGGAGGAGACCCGTCCGGTCAGCTCGGTGACGCGTTCCTGCGCGGACTCACGGCGCTCCATGACCTCGAGGACGACGTCCTCCAGGTCGCCCTGGCGCTTGGCGAGCGAGACGATCTCGCGCTGCAGGTTCTCCAGGTCCTTGGGCGAGGCGGCCGCGCCCGAGTCCAGCCGCTGCTGGTCGCGGACGGCGCGCTGGCGCACCTGGTCGACGTCCTGCTCCGCCTTGGTCTGCTCGCGGGCGGTGTCGCTCTCCTCGGTCTGCGAGGCGACCAGCAGGTCGCGCAGCTGTGCGAGGTCCTTGGTGAGCGACTCGATCTCGGCGTGCTCGGGCAGCGAGTTGCGCCTGTGGGCGAGCTGCGACAGACGTACGTCGAGGGCCTGGACGTCGAGCAGTCGGATCTGGTCGGCGGGATCGGCGTTCAGTTGGGGGCTCCAGAAGTGTGGTGGGAGGACCAGGGGTCGGTGACCGTGTGCGAGACGTGGACCCGAAGGCCCCAGCCGTGCCGGTCGGAAATCGCGTCGAGCTGGGCGGCTGCCTGCTCGCACCAGGGCCACTCGGTGGCCCAGTGGGCGGCATCGACCAGCCCCAGGGGTGAGTGCTGGGTGGCTTCGGAGACCGGGTGGTGGCGCAGGTCGGCGGTGAGGAAGGCGTCCACGCCCGCGGCCCGCACCTGGTCGAAGAGGCTGTCGCCGGAGCCGCCGCTGACCGCGACGGTACGGACGAGGGAGTCGGGGTCGCCGGCGATACGGATGCCCTGCGCGGTGGCGGGCAGCCGCTTCGCGGCGCGTGCGGCGAACTCGCCGAGGGTCTCGGGATGGTCGAGCTCACAGATCCGGCCGAGGCCGCGGCGGCCGCTCGGATCCGTCGTGTCCGGGACCAGGGGGCGTACGACCCGGAGGTCGAGCGCGCCCGCGAGGGCGTCGGAGACACCGGGGTCGGCGGAGTCGGCGTTGGTGTGCGCGACGTGCAGGGCGATGTCGTGCTTGATCAGGGTGTGCACGACGCGGCCCTTGAAGGTGGAGGCCGCGACCGTCGTCGTACCGCGCAGATAGAGCGGGTGGTGGACGACGATCAGCTGTGCGCCGAGCTCGATGGCCTCGTCGGCGATCGCCCCTACCGGGTCGACGGCGAACAGGACCCGGGTGACCTCGGCGTCCGGGTCCCCGCAGACCGTGCCGACGGCGTCCCACTGTTCGGCCCGCTCCGGGGGCCACAGGGCGTCGAGCGCGGCGAGGACTTCAGACAGACGGGGCACGGAGGAAAGGCTACCTTCCGTCCGTGCCCCGCAGGCCATCGCTCATCTGCCGACTTGTCCGCCGACTTGCCCGAAGACTTGCCACTACTTGCCCGACGAGGCGACCTACTTGATCAAATACGTGCGCGGATCGCTGCTGCGGAGGTGCCGCGGCGGCGTAGGGACACTGGGTACCCCTGATCCGAACTCAGGGGTGCCTGACTTCAGGCACCGGCACCTCGCTGCACAATCGCCCCCTCCCTCTCAGGCGAATCCCGCCTTGGCCACCCTTATGTGTGAAGAGCTGGGTCTCGTGTTGTTCGGCAGGAAGTGCGAAAACTAGCTTCGGTCGCCGGAGGTGAGCATCCGATGACAGTCTGTGCCATCGAGACCGCCGCGGAGGACGGAGCCGTGGGGAGTACGGGATTCACGATGACCGCGGACGGGACGTACGCGGCCCGGCTGGCGGGGGACGGTGAGGCCCTGTTCCCGGAGCGGTGGACGCTCGACGGACCCGAGCCGTACGCGGTGCCGCTGCCGCTCGACCAGCCGGAGGAGCGGGACGCCGATGTGCTGCCGCTGACCGACGGGCGGGTCCTGATCCGGCGGCGGGTGGAGGGCAGGCACGCCTTCTCGCTGCTCTACCCGACAGGGCCGGGGACGGGTGAACTGCCGCTCGGCGCGATCGAGTCGGCGCGGCTGACACTGCTGCCGCCCTCGCCCGACGGCGTCAGCGCGTACGCCCTGGCACCCGGCGAGGGGTCCACCGCGATCTGGCTGGTGGCGGGCGGGGCGTTCGGGCCGGAGCATGTCGCCGAGGTGCCGGGGCACTGCTCCGGCGGGGTCTGGCTGGACCGCACGGGGCGGATGCTCGCCCTGGACCGACAGCTGGACGGCGGCCCGGTGAAGGCGGTGGCGGTCGATCTGGAGCGGGGCGGGGAGGTGACGCCACTGCTGCAGATCACGGAGGAGAGCGACGACCGGCTGCTGCTCGCCGAGCCGGACAGCGGACTGCTGCTGATCCGCTCGAACGCGCCGGGTCACGACCGGCTCGGCTGGGGCGTGCTGAGCAGTCTGCGGCCGGTGCGCTTCCCGGAGTGCCTGCGGCTCGCGGACTGCGCGGTGACGCCGTTCGCCGTGCAGCCGGGCCAGATGCTGACGCCGGAGAGCTGTGCGGTGGCGCTGCGGATCGACGGGGCGGCGGGGAGCCGGCTGGGCGTCTGGCGCCCGGCCGGGCGACGGTTGCACCAACTGGCCGCCCCGGAGGGGTGGTTGGCGGGGGCTGGGCTGTGGAGCCGGGAGGGGGTGCTGCACCTGCCGTACGCGACGGGGGCGGTGAGGTGTGGAGTGGCGCGGATGGAGGCGCCCGAGGACGTTTGCGTACCGGATGTGATCACCAGACGTGACATGATCACAGAACCGGCACAAGCGGAACACGCAGGTGGGGAACCGTCCGTGGGCGCCGGGGCTCCTCTTGTGTGCAGGCCGATGCCTTTGCAGCAGGCGCCTCTCACGGGCCGTGCGGCCCCTGATTGAATTCTGGCGCGGGGCCGGGGCTGCTGGGGATGCTGCCGGTGCCCTGCGACACGTATTACAGCGATCACAACGGGGTGACTTCCCACATGTATGAAGCACGAACCGACACGACAGAGGAGCGTCCGGGGGGTGCGGGGGCCGGCGGCGCCTGCGGTACGAGCGGTGCGGGTGCCGGTGGCGCCGGAAGGCACCGGGGCGGTGCGGCGACGACGGAGGACTCGACGACTCCGTCGCACGGCCGCCACCGCCGCCCGGGAAGGTGAGCAGCCCGGCCTGACCGCCCTTGCCGGGGCTCCGCCCCGGACCCCGCGCCGCTAGGGCGTGTTTTTGAAGTAGCGCCGTCCGCCCGCAGGGCGGGCCCTGCGGCGTCTGGTGCGTGCAATCGCAAGGCGGAGGATCGCCCTCGTACTGGACGTACTTGGGCGACTCCGACAACATCGCGAGTGCGCGTGCCAGGCGCCGCGGGGCAGGCGGGACTTCTAGAACACGCCCTAACGCCGGCGAGGCTGGAGTATCCAGCCCGTCCGGCGATTGAGGACAAGCCCCGGTCAAGCCACCCCGGTCAAGCCACGCCGCCCCGCTTCAGGCCCAAGACCTCCGCCGCCGCGAACGTCTCGTTCAGCGGCCGGTCCTCGTAGTAAGCGCCCAGCACCCCCTCCAGCTCCTCATAGCTGAACACGTCCTTCGACGTGTCGAACTTCGCCGCCACCTTGGGCCGTTCCACCACCGCGACCATGCCCCCGTGCACCACCAGCAGCTGCCCGTTGGCCTTGGCCGCCGCCGGGGAGGCGAGATAGCCGACCAGTGGCGCCACATGCTCCGGGGCGAGGGCGTCGAGGCTGCCGTCCTCCGGCTCCTGGAAGCCCGCGAAGACGTCCTGCGTCATACGCGTCCGGGCGCGCGGGCAGATCACATTCGCGGTGACGCCGTACTTGGACAGCGCGAGCGCCGTCGACGTGGTCAGACCGACGATCCCGCCCTTCGCCGCCGCGTAGTTCGGCTGACCCGCCGAGCCCGCGAGGAACGCCTCCGACGAGGTGTTCACGATCCGGCCGTAGACCGGGCCCCCGGCCGCCTTGGAGCGCTCGCGCCAGTGGACCGACGCGAAGTGCGTGGTGTTGAAGTGGCCCTTGAGGTGGACCCGTATCACCGAGTCCCACTCCTCCTCGCTCATGGAGAAGACCATCCGGTCCCGCAGAATGCCCGCGTTGTTGACCAGGATGTCGAGCTTGCCGTACGTGGAGACGGCCAGCCCGACCAGATCGCGGGCCTGCCCGAAGTCGGAGACATCGCCCTGGTGGGCCACGGCGGAGCCACCCGCCGCGCGGATCTCCGCGGCGACCTCCTCGGCCGGGGTCGCCGAGGCGTCGCCCGAACCGTCCCGGCCGGGACGCCCATAGTCGTTGACGACGACGCTCGCGCCGAGACGGGCGAGTTCAAGGGCTTCGGCGCGGCCGAGACCGCGGCCCGCCCCCGTCACGATCGCGGACAGGCCCTCAAGCGGCAGTGACATCAAAGACACTCCGAGTCCTCTCAGATCTCGATGCAGGTGCG
The DNA here is from genome assembly GCF_003054555.1 of Streptomyces lunaelactis. Lineage (NCBI taxonomy): Bacteria > Bacillati > Actinomycetota > Actinomycetes > Kitasatosporales > Streptomycetaceae > Streptomyces > Streptomyces lunaelactis. The sequence continues at coordinate 2,526,941 of NZ_CP026304.1, forward strand.
CAGCGCCTCGCCCGAACGCATCTGGGCCAGCGCGTCGTTGATCTCCGCGAGCCGCACCCGGTGGGTGATCAGCCCTTCGAGGTCGATCCGGCCCGCCCGCCACAGGGCGATGGCCCGCTCGTACGAGGTGAGCACGTCCCCGCCCCCGTACATCGACGGCAGAATCCGCTTCTCGTCGAAGAACAGCTCGAACATGTTGAGCTGGAGGAAGTCGTCCATGGCGCCCGCGCCGACGATGCACAGCGTGCCGCCGCGCCGGGTCGTCTCGTACGCGGTACGGGCCGTCGCCGACCTGCCGACGACCTCGAAGACGTAGTCGAAGCCCTCACCCGAGGTGATGCGCTGCTTGGCGTCGGCCAGTTCGTCCGGCGAGACGGCCTCTGTCGCACCGAAGGTGAGCGCGGCCTCGCGCCGCGAGGCGACCGGGTCGACGGCGACGATCTGGGCCGCGCCCTTGAGCCGCGCGCCCTGGATCGCCGAGATGCCGACGCCGCCGCAGCCGATGACGGCGACCGAGGAACCGGCCGCCACATCCGCGGTGTTGATGGCGGCGCCGAGGCCCGTGGTGACGCCGCAGCCGATCAGCGCGGCGATGTCGAAGGGCACATCGTCGGGGATCGGCACGGCGCAGCCCGCGTCGACGACGACCTCCTCGGTGAAGGTGCCGGTGCCGGCGAAGCCGAAGACATCGCCGCCGGGGCGCTTGAAGTTGGGGGTGCCTGCGTTCATGAAGCCCGCGAGACAGAGCTGGGTCTGGCCGCGCTTGCAGGCGGGACAGACCCCGCACGCGGGCAGCCAGCACAGCAGCACCCGGTCGCCCTGGCTCAGGCCGCTCACACCGTCGCCGATGTCGATGATCTCGCCCGCGCCCTCGTGCCCGGGGATGAAGGGCGCGGGCTGGGGCAGCACGCCGTTCATCGCGGAGACGTCCGAGTGGCACAGCCCGGTGGCCCGGACCCGGATCCTGACCTTGCCGGGGCCGAAGCCCACCGCCTCGACGTCGTCGAGGACTTCGAGCTTGTCCTGCCCTATCTCGTGCAGTACGGCTGCGCGCACGGTGCGGCTCCTCTCAGGAAGTGCTCACGAATGTTCGACGATGGTGTCGGCGAGGACCGGCGCGTCGTCCCGCTCCACGGCCGTCACCGATACGTGCACCTGACTGTCTCCGGCCCACATTCGGATACGCAGGGTCTCGCCGGGGAAGACCACGCCGGCGAAGCGTGTGGTGTACGAGCGGACGCGGCCGACGTCCCCGCCGAGCACTGTGTCGACGACCGCCTTCAGCGCCATTCCGTACGAGCAGAGCCCGTGCAGGATGGGCCGGTCGAAGCCGGCGAGCCTGGCGAACTCGGGGTCGGCGTGCAGCGGGTTCCAGTCGCCGGAGAGCCGGTAGAGCAGCGCCTGATCCTCGCGGATGGCCTTCTCGACCACCTTGTCCGGCTCGCGGGGCGGGAGTTCGAGGCGGACGGAGGGGCCGCGGTCGCCGCCGAAGCCGCCTTCTCCGCGTACGAAGATCTGGGCGTCGCTCGTCCACAGCGGGCCTTCGTCGTCGGCCGCTTCGGTGCGCAGCACGAGGATCGCGGCCTTGCCCTTGTCGTAGACCGCCGCGATCCGGGACGTCGATACGGCCCTGCCCCTGACCGGGATCGGCCGGTGGAGCAGGATGGTCTGCCCGCCGTGCAGTACGGATGCCAGGCTGATGTCGAGGCCGGGTCCGGTGAGCCCGCCGATGACGCCTTTGCCCGCGCCCGCGACGGTGGCGAAGCTGGGCAGGACATGCAGCTTCGACTCGAGGGTGTAGCGCAGCTCGTCGGGGTCGGTGGCGGGGATGCCCGCGCCGAGGCCGAGGTGGTAGAGCTGGATGTCCTTGTGGTCCCATGCGATCTCGGCGCTGCGGGGTTCGGCGGCGACGGCCTTGGCGGCATCAATGGGCATGAGGATGCTGCTCCTTGAGGAGTGGAAGACCTCGGCGCGGCCGTCCGCACCGTCGGCCGCACCGAGGTCGTACGGGGCCGGCCCCGGCGCCCGTTCTAGAACGCGTTCTAGGCCGATGGCCACTATGTATAACGCAGCCCTCAATACTTGGGAAGACTCCTGACTGCATGTCAGAAATGAAGTGATGGTAGGTCAGGAGCGAGATCATCCGCCCGGATCACCGATATCGAGTCGGTTCGGTCCGCGCATCTCACGCGGACCGCGCCGGCCCCTTCCGTCCCGTCGGCTACCGCTCCCCGGTCACGTAGCGGGAGAGCAGCGCCTCGGCCCTGCGGTCGATCTCGTCCTCGGGGACGAGGGGCCGGAGGTCGGCGTCGAGGCACTCCAGAAGGTGATCGCGGAACTGCACCCAGGGGAGCCCGAGCGCCTCCTGGAAGGCCCACATCAGGCGGAGCGGGGTCAGCCGGAACTCTTCGTCGCGCCTGAGGGCTTCGATCAGGGCGCAGAAACCCGCCCCTTCTGCTCTCAGCCTCCGGAGTGTCCTCACCATGTCATCGGCGTCCAGCATCCGTCCTCCTTCCTGCTTCTTCCTCCTGTAGACGATCTCGACGTTCGTGTAGTGCCCGGCCGCCATACCCTGGAGTCGTGGAGGAGATGCCCCAGGACCACCGGCCCGCCAAGTCCGTACGTGTCCTCCTCGCCGAGGACCAGGGCATGATGCGCGGCGCCCTCGCGCTGCTGCTCGGCCTTGAGCCGGACATCGAGGTGGTCGCGCAGGTCGGCAGGGGCGACGCCATCGTCGATGCGGCCCTCACCTCACGGCCCGATGTGGCCCTGCTGGACATCGAACTGCCGGGCCGCAGCGGGCTGGACGCGGCCGCCGATCTGCGGGACGAGGTGCCCGACTGCCGGGTACTGATCCTCACCACCGTCGGACGGCCGGGCTATCTGCGCCGTGCGATGGAGGCCGGGGCCGCGGGGTTCCTGATCAAGGACGGGCCCGTGGAGGAACTGGCCGGAGCGATCCGAAAGGTCCTGACCGGCGAGACGGTCATCGACCCGGCCCTGTCGGCGGCGGCCCTGAGCGCGGCCCCGAGCCCGCTCACCGCGCGCGAGCGGGATGTGCTGAACGCGTCGGTGGACGGGGCGACGGTGTCCGGCATCGCGGGGACGCTGCGTCTGTCCGAATCGACGGTACGGAACGATCTGTCGTCGGCGATCGGCAAGACGGGCACGCGGAACCGCGCGGAGGCGGTGCGGACGGCACGGCGGCAGGGCTGGCTGTAGGGCGGGGCCACACATCCGGCCCGTGCGAACGGGCAGCGGCTCAGAGTGTCGTTTCCACTTACAGCTCGAGGGTGAACCAGGTGGTCTTGCCATCGTCGGTGGGACGCACTCCCCAGCTGTCGGCGAGGGCACGGACGAGGATCAGTCCCCTGCCGGACTCCTCGTCCTCGGCCGCGAGCCGGGGCTGGGGCAGATGAGGGCTGCGGTCGCCGACCTCAACGGTGAGATCAGTGGCGGTGCGGCGCAGGTGCAGGCCGATGGGTCCCTGGGCGTGCTGGACGGCGTTGGTCAGGACCTCGGAGAGCAGGAGCCGTGCCTCGTCCGCGACTTCGGTGCAGTCCCAGGAGGTGAGGGCCTTGCTGAGGAAGGCGCGGCCCTCGGGCACGGAGTCGGGGACTGCGGGCAGGTCGGTGGTGACGGCGGCCAGGGGCGCGTCGGGCAGCCGGGTCAGCAGCAGGGTGACGTCGTCGTTGTGGCCCTCGACGTCGGGCAACAGGGTGGCCAGGACGTGATCGGCGGCGGCCTCCAGATCGGGGGTGGTGGCGAAGAGGTCGCTCAGGGTGGTGGTGAGCTCGGCGAGTTGATCCTCGATGTCGCTGCCGGGGGTTTCGATCAGGCCGTCGGTGTAGAGCACGAGGGTGGCGCCGGGCGGTATGACGGCGCTGGACTGCTCGTAAAGGACGTCCCCGACGCCAAGGGGTGCGTTCACGGGCGCCGGAAGCGCCCGGGCGCCTTCGCCGGGGGTGGCGATCAGGGTGGGCAGATGGCCGGCCGAGCAGACCGTGACCTCGCCTGCGTCGGCGGCGATGACCAGATAGCAGCAGGTGACCAGTTGGTCGGGGACGTCCAGGTCGGCGACGCACGTGTCCAGGGCCTGCATGAGCTGTCGGGGTTGCATGCCGGTCTTGGCCAGGGCGTGCGCGGCGGAGCGCAACTGGCCCATGACGGCGGCGGCTTCCAGGCCGCGGCCCATCACGTCGCCGATCAGGACGCCTACCCGGCCGGCCCCGAGTGGGACGAGGTCGAACCAGTCGCCGCCGACCCCGGCGCCCTGGGTGGCGGGCCGGTAGCGGCTGGCGGTGGCAAGGCCTGGGATGGCGGGCGGGGTACCCATCAGGCTGCGCTGCAGGGTGAGGGCAATGTGGCGCTGCTGCTCGTAGAGGACGGTCAGTTCCGCCTCGGCCTGCTTGCGGTCGCTGATGTCGCGGACGATGGCGCATGTGCCGGTGACTGTGCCGTTCGCGGCGCGGGTGGGCCAGAGGGTGATGTCGACGTCCAGCAGGCCGCCGGAGCGGGTGAGGCGCAGGGTCTCGAAGTGCTCGACCTTCTCTCCGTTACGCAGCCGGTCCATGAGTACGGTGATCTCGTCCCGGCGTTCGGGCGGGGCGAGCAGGGACACGTGCTGGCCCATGACCTCGGCCCGGGTGTAGCCGTACAGCCGCTGGGCGGCGGCGTTCCAGTAGGTGATGTGGCCGTCGAGGGTCTTGGCGAGGATCGCGTCCTGGGAGGACTCGACGAGCGCGGCGAGTTCGGCGATGCGTTCCTCGGCGGCTTTGCGGTCGCTGACGTCGCGGACGGCGGCGGACACAAGAAGGCCGCCGGTGGTTTCCAGCGGACTGAGACTGATCTCGACAGGGAACTCAGTCCCGTCCTTGCGCAGTCCGTGCAGTTCCAACCCCGCACCCATGGGACGCACTTGGCGGTTGTTGGCGTAGCCGTCCCGATGGTCGGCGTGGTGGACGCGGAAACGGCCCGGGACAAGCAACTCGACAGGGTGACCCAGCAGTTCCTCGCGCTGGTAGCCGAACAGAGCTTCCGTCTGCGCGTTGACGAGCTTGATGGTGCCGGTGTCGTCGACGATGATCATGGCGTCCGGTGCCGCCTCCAGCAGACCCCGGAACCGATCCTCGGCGGCTTTGCGGTCGCTGACGTCGCGGACGGCGGCGGACACAAGAAGGCCGTCAGTGGTTTCCAGCGGACTGAGACTGATTTCGACAGGGAACTCAGTCCCGTCCTTGCGCAGTCCGTGCAGTTCCAACCCCGCACCCATGGGACGCACTTGGCGGTTGTTGGCGTAGCCGTCCCGATGGTCGGCGTGGTGGACGCGGAAACGGCCCGGGACAAGCAACTCGACAGGGTGACCCAGCAGTTCCTCGCGCTGGTAGCCGAACAGAGCTTCCGTCTGCGCGTTGACGAGCTTGATGGTGCCGGTGTCGTCGACGATGATCATGGCGTCCGGTGCCGCCTCCAGCAGACCCCGGAACCGATCCTCGGCGCCTCCCGGCTCGCCTTCGTGAGCCTCGGCACCACACAGACAATGCTTCCCGGCCGCCGCATCCGCGGACCGGGCCGATGCCGCTCCAACAAAGTCACTCATGTCCGCCCCAGACGTGCCGACTACCGTGAATCGGCCCATCCCAGTACACCTGGACCGCGCCCGCTGCAACATGTCGCTTACTGGCTTCACAACGGCCGAACCTGTCCGCCAACAGCACCCCGGTGACCGTCTGCCGACACGGTCACTGCCCATCGGGAAGTTGGCCGACCTGGACCGCGAGCATGCTCGCGCCGGATCGCCGGCAACACGTCGTTGCCGACCACGTCGAGGAGCTAAAAGGGCGGATGACGTCGCTTCCGAGATGTGCACTAAGCGGTGTCGGGGAAGTCCGGGTGGGTGAAGGAGCGGGTCGAGGGCCGAGTCTGGCAAGGCGGAGGAAGGAGTCCACGCGGAGCGTCGGCGACTGACGACAACGCAGCCAGGCGACAGCCATCGGCCCGCGACGCCGCCCGGACCTCCCCGGGGCCGCTTAGCCCTTCCGCAGCAGCGTCACCACCGCCGCCCCGCCCAGCCCGATGTTGTGCGCGAGCCCCACCCGCGCGTCCGCCACCTGCCGTCGCGCCGCCTCTCCCCTCAACTGCCGGACCAGTTCGGCCGCCTGGGCCAGACCGGTCGCGCCGAGCGGATGGCCCTTGGAGATCAGTCCGCCGGAGGGGTTGACCACCCACCGGCCGCCGTACGTCGTCGCCCCGCTCTCCACGAGCTTGCCGGACTCGCCGTCCGCGCACATGCCGAGCGCCTCATACGTCAGCAGCTCGTTGATGGAGAAGCAGTCGTGCAGCTCGATGACGTCGACGTCCTCGATCCCGAGCCCGGACTTCTCGTACACGCTCCGTGCGGCCTGCCGCGACATCGGCTTGCCGACGACGTCGATGCAGGAGCCGGAGGCGAAGGACTCCTCGGTGTCGGTGGTCATGGCCTGGGCGGCGATCTCCACGGCCTTGTCGTGCAGCCCGTGCCGGACCACGAAACGCTCGGACACGACGAGAGCCGCAGCCGCGCCGTCCGATGTGGGCGAGCACTGGAGCTTGGTCAGCGGCCGGTGGATCGTCTTCGCGGCGAGGATCTCGTCGACCGAGTACACGTCCTGGAACTGGGCGTCTGGGTTGTTCGCCGAATGCCGGTGGTTCTTGGCGCCGACGGCGGCGAGCTGCGCCTCGGTCGTGCCGTACCGCTCCATGTGCTCGCGGGCGGCGTTGCCGAAGATCTGCGCGGTGGGCGGGGACATCTCGAAGCCGTGGGCGCCGGCCATGACGCCGTAGTGCCGGGCGACGGGTGACGTGGCGAAGCTTCCGCCGTCCGCACCCGCCCCGAGCGCCCCGCGGGTCATCTTCTCGAACCCGAGCGCCAGTACGCAGTCGCTGATGCCGCCCTCGACGAACTGCCGCGCCATCATCAGCACCGTCGCCCCGGTCGCGCAGTTGTTGTTGACGTTGTAGACGGGTACACCGGTCAGGCCGAGTTCGTACGCCGCCCGCTGGCCCGCTGTCGACGCCTGGAAGCAGTACCCGACGGGCACCTGCTCGACGAGGTCGTACGAGATCCCCGCATCGGCAAGCGCCTGCGTCCCCGCCTCCCTCGCCATGTCCCAGTACTGCCAGTCCCTCGACTCGGGCTTCTCGAACTTCGTCGTCCCGACCCCGACGATGTACGCCTTCATGGTCTTCCTCTCAGTCCCTGGGCAGGCCGAGGATGCGCTCGGCGACGACATTGAGCTGTACCTGCGTGGTGCCGCCCGCGATGGTCAGGCAACGCGACATGAGAAAGCCGTGCACGGCCCGCGCGCCCGCGCCCTCGCTCAACGCGCCTGCGGGTCCGAGCAGTTCGAGTCCGAGCTCGGCGGTCTTCTGCTGGTGCACGGTCTGGACGAGTTTGCGTACGGACGCGCCCGCGCCCGGTTCGAGCCCGGACACCTGCCGCATCGTGGTCCTCAGTCCGATGCAGGCGAGGGCGTGCGCCTCTGCGGCCACCGCCCCGATCCGCAGGCGGTCCGCGCCGCCCAGGCCGGGCGCCCGCGCGAGCAGTGCCTCAAGACCCGTGTCGAAGGCCATCTGGTCGGCCATGTGGACGCGTTCGTTGCCGAGGGTGTTGCGGGCGACCTTCCAGCCCTCCCCGATCGTCCCCACGACCGCGTCGTCGGGCAGCAGCGCACCGTCGAAGTACACCTCGTTGAAGAGGGAGTCCCCGGTGATCTCCTTCAGCGGCCGGATGTCGATTCCGTCCGTCCGCTTCATGTCGACGACGAAGTAGGTGAGCCCCTTGTGCTTGGGTGCCTCGGGGTCGGTACGGGCCAGCAGAATGCCGTAGTCGGCCCGCTGGGCGGAGCTAGTCCACACCTTCTGGCCGCTGACGAGCCAGCCGTCCGGGGTCTTCTCGGCCCGGGTCCGCAGACTCGCCAGGTCCGATCCGGCTCCCGGCTCGGAGAACAACTGGCACCAGCGCAGTTCGCCGCGCAGTGTCGGCCGCAGGTATCGCTCCTGCTGGGCGGGCGTCCCGTACGCGAGGAGCGAGGGCACCACCCAGGTCGCGATCCCGAGGTCGCTCACCTGCACCCCGGCGGCCCGCAACTCCTCCTGTACGACGAGCTGCTGGACCGCTCCCGCGCCGAGTCCGTACGGCGCCGGCAGATGCGGGGCGGCATACCCGGTGGGTGCGAGCTCCCTGCGTACGGCGGCCGGGTCGAGCCCTCGTACGCTCTCGGCCACCGCCCGGGCCGGTCCCCGGTAGCTCGCGGCCTCCGCCGGCAGCTCCAGCCGCAGCTCCCGCCGCGCCCCGCCCGCCGCGAGCCGGACCGCCCGCAGCCGATGGCTGTCCCCCGGCCCCAGCAACTGGCGCGCGACGAGAGCCCGGCGCAGATACAGATGCGCGTCGTGCTCCCAGGTGAAGCCGATCCCGCCGAGCACCTGGATGCAGTCCTTGGCGCAGGAGTACGCGGCGTCCAGCGCGGCCCCGGCGGCGAGCGATGCCACCAGACCCCGTACGTCGGCGGCCTCGTCCACGGCGCGTGCCGCGTCCCACGCCAGCGCGCGGGCCTGCTCGACGCGCACCAGCATGTCGGCGCACAGATGCTTGACCGCCTGGAACTGTCCGATGGGCCGCCCGAACTGCTCACGAACCTTGGCGTACTCGGCGGCGGCGTGCAGGGCCCAGGCGGCAGTTCCGCACGCTTCGGCCGCGAACAACACGCAGGCAAGGTCCCGTACGAGAGCGGTGTCGATGTCCAGTGCGCGGTCCCGGGGCACGGTCACGCCATGGGCGGTGACCTCGGCGGTCGGCCGGGTCGGGTCGGCGCTCTCCTGCACGCGGACGGTGAGCGCCTCCGCGTCCACCACGAGCCAGCCGGTGCCGGTTTCGAGTACGAGCAGATCGGCCTGCCCGCCGCCGAGGACAGGCGGCGCGGTGCCGTCGAGCCGGAAGCCGTCCGGGGTCCCGGTGGCGGTCAGCGTCCCGGGACCGAGGGCGACGGCCGCGATGCGCTCCCCTCCCGCGAGCGCGGCCGCCAGATCCCCCCGGCCGGCGCGGGCCAGCACGGCGCACGCGAGCACGCTGGGCAGATACGGCCCCGGCAGCGCGGCCCGGCCCGTCTCCTCCAGTACGACGGCGAGGTCGAGCACCGTCCCGCCCCCGCCGCCGTACTTTTCGGCAAGGTGCAGGCCGAGGATGCCCTGCTCCGCCGCACCGTCCCAGTACCCGGGCCGCCCGACCTCTGCACCGGGCGCGTCGAGCAGCTTGCGCACTTCCTCGGGCGGCACGGCGCGGGCGAGCCAGCCACGCACCGACTCGGCCAACGCGCGCTGCTCATGCGTGATTCCGATGCCCATGCGGGCAGACTAGAACACGTTCCAATCTGACGGAAGGTCAGATACACCGCGCATCGCATTGGACAGACCCCTACCTGGTTTTGGTCGAAAGCCCGTCTTGGTGAGTCAGCGGGCGAGGGAGACGGCGAAGGGCTTGAAGCCGTGTCGGCGCAGGATGTGGGGCACGACCAGGATCATGGCCTCGGTGGCGCGGGCTGTGCTGATGTCGCCGAGGTCCTCGATCCGTTCGGGCCGCCAGCCCAGGTCGCCGAGCAGGCCGGTGACAGTCCTCTTCGCGTGTTCGTCATCGCCCGAGAGATAGGCGGTCGGTGGGGTGGCCAGGGCCTCGGGAGCGGTCATGACCATGAAAAGCATGGTGTTGAGAGTCTTGACCACATGGGTGTCGGGGAGCGCGGCCTGGAGCTTCTCGGCGAGGCTGCTGCCGGGATAGCACAGGTCGCCGGGCAGGCCGTCAGCGGCGTCGCGGGTGGCGTTGGAGACGTCGATGAGGATCTTTCCGGAGAGCTCAGTGCGCAGGTCGGTGAGGCGGTCCAGGGTGCTGTCGCCGGGCGTCGCGTTGATCACGATGTCCGCGGTGCGGGCAGTGGTGCGCTGGTCGGCGAAGGCGACCGGCGGGGCGAGCCCAATGGTGCGGGCGGCGGTGTCTTCGGGGCTCCGGCCGCCGAGGGTGACATGGTGTCCGGCTGCGGAGAGCTTGCCGGCGAGGTTGGTGCCGACGCGGCCGGCGCCCAGGATGCCGATGTTGGTCATGCGGTGATGCTCCTTGCGGTATCGGGGTGGGGAAGAGAGCGGAGACTTCCGGTCAGGCGATCGGCGAGAGGACCTTGAGGGCGGCGCCGTGGATGCCGGGGGCGGCGGCCAGGAAGTCGCGGCTGCCGGTGTTCCAGGGTTCGCCCGTCAGGTCGGTGACGGTGCCTCCGGCCTCGGAGACCAGCAGGGCGCCGGCGACCAGGCCGGAGCGGACGTCGGAGAACTGCCAGAATGCGTCCATGCGTCCGGCGGCGACGTGGATGAGCTGCATCGTGGCGGGAACGGACACGCGCACGACCAGGCCGTTGATGAGCATGGCGGTGACGGAGTCACCGATCCGCCGGAAGGTTCGCTCGTCCTCGCCGGGCTTGGCCTGGCCGGTGCCGATGAGCGCGGCGCCCAGGTCGGTCTTGGCGGACACCTTCAGGGGACGGTCGTTGAGGCGGGCACCGCCGCCGGCGACTGCGGTGTAGGTGTCGCCGGTCAGCGGCAGGTGGACGACGGTGAGTACCGGCTGGTTGTCGCGGACCAGGGTGGCGGTGACGGCCCAGTCGTCCATGCCGTGGACGTGGTTGATGTTGCCCTCGGCGGGGTCGACGACCCACCACTCCCCGGGCGGGAGCGCGCCGCCGGCCAGCTCGTCCTCGGCCCACTGCGACCCTTGCCGGGCCCGCAGCAGCGGTTCCCGCAGCACGTCCAGCACCGCTTCGTCGTTGGCGTGGATCTCGCCGACGACCTCGTCCATAGTCACGCCCCGGGTGTGCGAGGTGTGGCGGTCGCGCAGCGTGGCGCCGGCGGTCTTCACCGCAGCTGTCACGTCGGACAGGAGGGTCGCGTCGGCGGCGAAAGGCATGATTGTGCTCATGGGTGGGCTCCCTGGATCGGTCGAAGCGGGGCGGTTGACTCGCCCCCGCACTTCGAAGGTAGGCCGCTTGGTTATTAACAACAAGTGCACGCTTGTTACTTGTAGAGTTACTGTCATGCAACTGGATCTGAACCTGCTCACGGCCCTGGACGCCCTGCTGGAAGAGGGCAGCGTTGCCGGCGCTGCAGCCCGCCTCCACGTCACCGCACCGGCGATGAGCCGCTCCCTGGGCCGCATCCGCAAAGCCACCGGTGACCAGATCCTCGTCCGCACCGGCCGCAGCATGGTCCCCACCACCCGCGCGCTGGCCACGCGGGCCGAGGTCCACGCCCTCGTGCAACAGGCCCACCAACTTCTGTCCGCACAGCAGGAACTCGACCTGGCAGCTCTGGAGCGGGTATTCACCGTGCGCTGGCACGACGCCCTGACCGCCGCACGCGGCACCGCCTTGACCACGGCCGTCCACCATCAGGCCCCCGGCGTCCGGCTGCGCCTGTCCGCCGAACCCGGGACGGACGACGCCGAGCTGCGCCGGGGTGAGGTCGACCTCGAATCAAGCTCCAGCGCTCCGACGCTCCCCGACATCCGCCACCGCCTCGTCGGCAGGGACCGGCTGGTCGTCGCCGTCCGCCCGGGCCACCCGCTCACCGCAGGCCCGCTGAGCCTTGAGCGTTACGCAGCCGCCGAACACCTCACCGTTTCGCGGCGCGGAAGCCTGCGCGACCCGATCGATGATGCCCTGACCACACGCGGCCTCGAACGACGCGTCGTCGCCGCCGGGCCCACCGCCGCCTTCGCACTGCAACTCGCCCTCGACTCCGACCTGGTCGTCACCCTCCCCGACGCGGTCACCCGCACGGCCCGGGAACAACTCGGCCTGGCCACACTGCCGCCGCCACTCCCGCTGCCCGACGTCCCCCTGTACCTGCTGTGGCACCAGCGCTACGACAACGACCGCGCCCACACCTGGCTGCGAGACCTGGCCACCGCAACCGTCCAGGCACTATTCGCACCACCGGCCGCCTCTCAACAGCCCCTCACCAACCGGACCGGGCAGTGACGGACAAGCCCGGGGAAAAGCCTGCGGCAGCTGACTCCCGTTCTCGTGGACATCAGTGCTCGCAACGTTCAGTCGGACAGGACACTTGCTGGTGCCGGTTCGAGGACAGCATCGATCCCGTTCACCGCGCCGGCCAGACCTTGCTGTGGGAGACCTCTCATCGCATCGACGGCAATATCCGGCTGGAACCCGCCCCTGGGCACACGCCGGGCTCAGCGGTGCTTCACCTGCGGTCCGGTACCGAACGGGCCCTGTTTGTCGGAGACTTGATCCACACTCCCCTCCAGATCCTCGAGCCGCACGTCGATACGTGCCTGAGCGCGGATCAGCAGGCTGCGGCGAACTCCCGTCGGCGTGTCCTCGAGTACGCCGCGGACACCAACGCCCTGCTCATCCCCGCGCACTTCACCGGCCCGGGAGCCGCTGAGGTCCGCCGTGACGGCTCATCCTTCGCCATCAAGAAGTGGGCGCCGTTCAGCGCCCCCAGGTCATGACCCGGCTCAGGTGGCGAGGATGAAGGCCGACCTGTGCGGCTTTGCGTGGTGCACCGTGCTGCCGCCGGGTGGCGTGGGCGGCGACTAGGGCGGGTTTTTGAAGTAGCGCCGTCCGCCCGGAGGGCGGGCCCTGCGGCGTCTGGTGCGTGCAATCGCAAGGCGGAGGATCGCCCTCGTACTGGACGTACTTGGGCGACTCCGACAACATCGCGAGTGTGCGTGCCAGGCGTCGCGGGGCAGGCGGGACTTCTAAAACCCGCCCTAGCGGAGGTCAGGAGGTGACGCGCAGGACGAGCTTGCCGCGGGTGCGGCCGCTCTCGCCGCGGGTGTGGGCCTGGGCGGCCTGCTCCAGCGGGAAGACCTCCTCGACCTCCACGCTCACCTCGCCGGCGTCGATGAGTTCGGCGATGCGGGTCAGGGCCGGGCCGTCGGGCTCGACGAGGAAGGCGCTGGTGCGCAGCCCCCGGGACTGGGCCTCCTGGAGGAGTTCGGGCGAGACGCCGCCGGGGATCGCGACGATCAGTCCGCCGGGGCGCAGCACGTCCAACGAGCGGGTGCTGGTGTTGAAGTGCCCGTCACCGACGAGGTCGATGACGACGTCGATGTCCTTGGCGGCGTCCTCGAAGCGGACGGTGGTGTAGTCGATGAGTTCGTCGGCGCCGAGTGCGGTGAGCCAGTCGTGGCGGGCACTGCTGGCGGTGCCGGTGACGTGGGCGCCCAGGTGCTTGGCGAACTGGACGGCGAAGTGTCCGACGCCGCCGGCGGCGGCATGGATCAGCACACGCTGGCCGGGGCGGACGTCGGCGGTGTCGACCAGGGCCTGCCAGGCGGTGAGGGCTGCCAGCGGTACAGCGGCGGCCTGCTCGTGGCTGATGCTCGCGGGCTTGCGGGCGAACTGGCGGGCGGGGGCGGTGACGTACTCGGCGTAGCCGCCGGCCGCGCGGGGGAACCACGGCATGCCGTAGACCTCGTCGCCGGGCTTGAGGGTGGTCACGCCGAAGCCGGTCTCCTCCACGACGCCGGAGACGTCCCAGCCCAGGGTCAGCGGCGGCTCGCCGAGCACGCCGGCCATGCCGCCGCCACCCCGGGTCTTCCAGTCGACCGGGTTGATCCCGGCGGCGTGCACCCGCACCAGGACCTCGGTCGGAAGCGGCACGGGCCGGGGCACCTCCTCCACCCGCAGGACGTCGGGGCCGCCGAAGGCGTGCTGCACGACCGCGCGCATCGAGGACATGAGTCTTCTCCCTTGAACAAAAATGCCGAAAGGCCCCTTTATCGGCCCTCCGCCCGGTGGGCTTGACCGTATCCCCAGGGAGGTAGTTACCATCAAGGGAACCTACTTCCCGATGGGAAGCATGCTGCTGAGGAGCGTTCCCGTGACCATTGACTGCCAGAACGGGCAGCACGCCCACCACGACGTCTACGCGGCCCAGTGCCCCTGCCGCGCCATGCTGGACCTGCTGGCGAACAAGTGGTCAGCCCTCGCCATCGGAGCTCTCGAAGACGGCCCGCTGCGTTTCGGCGCCCTGCAGCGGCTCCTGCAGGGCGTCAGCCCCAAGGTGCTCACCCAGACCCTGCGACGCCTGGAGGACACCGGGCTCGTCGACCGCACCGTCTACCCTGCCGTGCCCCTGCACGTGGAGTACGCCCTGACTGAGCTCGGCCAAGGCGCAGCCGTGCCGCTGCGTCTCCTGCGGACCTGGGTGGAGGAAAACCTCGACAACGCCACCAGCGTGCCGGGCCACGAGGAGCCGGAGCCGTCGGTCGCGAAGTAGCCGCCGGTCCGGCCGTCGCGGCCGGTCACAGCTTGCGGAGCACTACTCCGCGCCTTGCGAATCGCAGGTCACACTCGATCGGACAGGGCAGCGACGAAGGCCGCGAAGGCGGCGGGGGTGACGGTGAAGGCGGGGCCGTCAGGGTTCTTGGAGTCACGAACGGCGATACGGCAGGGCTGAGCGTCGACCTCGACGCACTGGCCACCGGTGTCAGAGCTGTACGACGACTTGCGCCAGGCGGCGGCGCCGAGCGGGGCGCACTCGACGCAGGCGCCGCCGGTGTCGCCGCTGTACGACGACTTACGCCACTGGGCGCCCGTCAGGTTCTGGTTGGTCCCCATAACGCTCCTCCATTACGCGGGCGATCAATGCCGCCGAATCCTCCACGGAGAGCGCGGCGGCCTGCAAGTGATCGTAACGGAGTGAACCCTCCCTGAGAACTTGCGGATTGGCCGTCATATGGCCCTGGACGAAGTCCTCGGTGTAGACGAGATCCGGGTCGTCCTCGAATCGCAAGAGGCTGAACGAGCCCGGCAGCCCCGCGTGCGCACCGGCATCGAAGGGCAGGATCTGCACCTTCACCCACTCCCGCCCCCGCAGTTCCAACAGGTGGGCCAGTTGGTTCCGCATGACGTCAGGGCCACCAATCTCCTGATGCAGGACTGCCTCGCTCAGCACCACCCAGCTCAGCGGCGGACTTTCACGGTCGAGGATGCGTTGCCGCTCCATCCGAGCGGCCACCTTCGCGTCGAGATTCTCCTCGTTCCGTACACCCAGCACGGCCCGTGCGTACACCTCGGTTTGCACCAGGCCATCGACCAACTGAGCCTGGTAGGAGTAGATGTACGCCGCCCGCGCCTCCATCTCCGCGTACGCCTGGAACCAGTTCGGCAACTGACTGCGCAACACCAGCCCCACCAGCCGCGAGAACACCCCGCCCGTCCCCAGCGCCGCGTCCACCCGTTCCGAGAAGTCCCGCGTCGGCACCTTCCGCGCCGTCTCGATCTGGCCGATCAGTGACGCCGTACAGAAGACACAGCAGCCGAGCTCGCCCTGCTTCAGCCCGGCGTCCTCTCTCAGGCGGCGTAATTCGGAGCCGTAGTAGTCCAGCGGCGATGCGCTGGGATCAAGGTCGCGGATATTGACCATGTGGCGGTCACCCCCAAGCTCACGCCTCGCGGCGTTCGTTTCCGTTCGTAGCCGAGCGTAACCGCGCCCCTCCACCCTGGTGACATGAATCACGCAACTGACAGCCCACCAGCGGGAATCAGCGACAGCTACCGCATGGGCTTCACCGTGGGTGCTCACTCGGCTCGGCATCTGCGGCGCATCCTGCGGACGTTCCTGACCCGCTGGGACATGGCCGGGCTCACCGACGACGCCGAGCTGGCGCTGACCGAGCTGGTCGCCAATGTCGTCCAGCATGTGCCCGGCAGGCACTGCACGCTGCTCATCCTGCGGCGGCCGGACGGACTGAGGGTGGAAGTGGCGGACGAGCACGCCGGGTGCCCGCGTCCGGTGCGCCCCGAGTGCAGGGGCGAGGAGCTCGACGAGGGCGGGCGGGGGCTGCTCCTGGTCGAGGCGGTGACCGACCGCTGGGGCACGGTGCCGCTGCCGGGAGGCAAGACGGTGTGGTTCGAGTGCGACGTGTGAGGCACGATGGGCGGCCGGACACCCCGTACGACCAGGAGGAACCATGGCCGCCGCGCCCAAGCCGGAGACGCTGGCCGCTTTCGAGGCGGCCAAGGGCTTCATGCCCGTACGGGAGGGTCTCGCCCTGTACGCCGCGGCTGTCGAGGCGGGCGGGCTCGGCCTGCCGCTGCTTGAGGTGGGCACGTACTGCGGGCGCTCGACGATCCTGCTCGCCGACGCCGCCCGCGAGGCGGGCACGACGGCGATCACGGTCGACCACCACCGTGGCAGCGAGGAGCAGCAGCCGGGCTGGGACTACCACGACCCGGAGACCGTGGACCCGGAGGTCGGCCGGATGGACACGCTGCCGACCTTCCGCCGCACCCTGCACCAGGCCGGACTTGAGGACCACGTCATTGCGGTCGTCGGCCGGTCCCCGCAGGTCGCGAAGGTGTGGGGTTCACCACTCGGTCTGGTGTTCATCGACGGTGGCCACACGGACGAGCACGCAGGCGGGGACTACGAGGGCTGGGCGCCTCATGTCGCCGAGGGCGGCCTCCTCGTCATCCACGACGTCTTCCCCGACCCGGCGGACGAGTGGACCGGCCAGGCCCCGTACCGCGTCTACCTCAGGGCACTGGCGTCCGGCGCGTTCACCGAGGTCTCGGTGACCGACTCCCTGCGCGTCCTGCGCCGTACCGGCCGGGGAGTCTGAGTCGCGAGCCCGGCAAGGTCGGGCGGACAGGGCCTAAGCGGCCCCGGGGAAGTCCGGGCGGCGTCGCGGGCCGATGGCTGTCGCCTGGCTGCGTTGTCGTCAGTCGCCGACGCTCCGCGTGGACTCCTTCCTCCGCCTTGCCAGACTCGGCCCTCGACCCTCCCCCGTAGCCCTACGGGCACGGGAGGTACCCCCACCTTCACCCACCCGGACTTCCCCGACACCGCTTAGCATCGCGAGGGTGTCGTACGACGAGAACCAGGCCCACACCCAGCCGCGCCGCAACGGGCGCGGCAATCTCACGATCGTCATCGCCGCGCTGGTGCCGACCGCCCTCGCGGGGTGGCTGGTCTGGCAGGCGATGAGCGGCCCGGACGAGACCGAGCCGCCGAAGGTGCTGCCGCTGCCGAGCCAGTCGACCACCGCGGGCAAGCCGGGCCCGGCGCCCACACCCTCCGCGGCGACACCGTCGGCGCCCGCCGGCTCCCCCACCGCCGCGTCCACGGCCCCCACGGGCCTCCCGGGGCCGCTCGCAGGAAAGGTCGTGGTCGTGGACCCCGGGCACAATCCTCGTAATTTCCAGCACACGAGCGAAATCAATAAACTCGTGGATATCGGCACGAACCGCAAGGAATGCGACACGACGGGCACGTCCACCAACGCCGGTTACACCGAGGCCGAATTCACCCTCGATGTTTCACACCGTCTTCGCACGCTGCTCGAAAAGCAGGGCGCAACCGTCAAATTCACCTACGACAACGACCGCACCTTCGGTCCATGCGTCGACGAACGCGCACAAATCGGCAACAAGGCCAAGGCAGATGCGGTCATCTCCATCCACGCCGACGGCTCGGCCACCGGCAACCGCGGCTTCCATCTGATCCTCCCCGCCCTGGTCAAGGGGGGCGCGGCCGACACCGCGAAGATCGTCGGGCCCTCGCGCGACCTCGGCGAGCGGATCGCCGGAAAGTTCGTACGCGCGACCGGCAGCGCCCCCTCCAACTATGTGGGCGGCGGCACGGGGTTGGACGTACGGGCGGATCTCGGCGGCCTGAATCTGTCCACCGTGCCCAAGGTGTTCATCGAATGCGGCAATATGCGTGACCCCAAGGACGCCGCGCTGCTGACAAGCTCCAACTGGCGGCAGAAAGCGGCGCAGGGAATGGCGGACGGCATCAGCAGCTACCTCGACCGGTAACTCCGATACCCGGCAGACGTCCGGAACGGGCAGACGATAGATTCACCTCTACGATGGGGAGTCACCCCCGAGCTCCGCGCCGTGCACACCGCCGTAACGGCGGCAGCGACGACCGCCCCGATGAGACGACCGACGAAGGACTTTTACGTGAACATCCGCTCCCTCACTCGAGGCGATGGCGTGGTGATCGGAGCAGCGGTCCTGCTGTTCATCGCCTCGTTCCTCAACACGAGCGACTGCTCCGGCTCCCTCTGCGACGCTGTCCCGAACACCTGGGAGTTCACGCCGATGGGGTGGGGCAGCTACTTCCCCGGCGTGGTCGGCGCAGCGCTGATCGTGGTCAACCGCGGGCTGCCCCAGCCCCGCAAGGTCGCGGGTCTGGACCTCGGACAGCTCGGTGTCGCGCTCACCGCCGCTTCCGCCTGGGTCATCCTCATGTGGATGTTCGAGGCGGAGGACGCGGGCGGTGCGATCATCCTCGGCTTGATCGCCAGCCTCGTGCTGGTCGGTGCCGCGGTCGCCACCCCGCTCGTCCCGGCCCTCCAGGCCGCCCTCATCGGCGCCCCGAAGCCCGCGGCGACTCCGTACGGCGCGCAGCCGGGCGTCCCCGGAGCCGGCTACGGCTACCCGGGTGCCCAGCAGCAGCCCTACGGCGCTCAGCAGGGTCAGCCCCAGCCCTACGGCGCCCAGCCGCAGCCGGGTCAGCAGCAGCAGCCGGCTCCGGCCGCGCCGCAGGCCGCGGGCGGTCCCGCCGACTTCACGCCGTTCTGGTTCGCGGTGCCGGTGGCCCGTCCGCTGTACGGCGAGGACGGTTCGCCGACCCCGATCGCCGAACTCGCGCCCGGTACCTGGTACCTGGCGGTCGAGCAGCGCGGTCCCGGCCTGGTGGCCCAGACGCAGGACGGCCGTCGTGGCGTGCTGCAGGACACCTCGGGCATCCAGCGCGGCTGATCCCGCGCACTGGTCCAGCACGGCCCCTCGCCCTTCCGGGCGGGGGGCCGTTGCCGTACTCTGACGCACCGTCAGAAACGTACGGCTGGAGGGGACCCCGCATGCGACTCGGACTCGCTCTCGGCTACTGGGGCCGCGGCCCGGACCCCAGACATCTCGAACTCGCCCGTGAGGCCGAGCGTCTTGGCTACGACTCCGTGTGGACGGCGGAGGCCTGGGGCTCCGACGCCTTCACCCCGCTCACCTGGATCGCGGCGCACACCTCGCGGATCCGGCTCGGCACGGCGGTGGCACAGATGGCCGCCCGCACCCCCACCGCCACCGCGATGCACGCGCTGACCCTGGACCATCTCTCCGGCGGGCGGATGATGCTCGGGCTCGGCCTGTCGGGGCCGCAGGTGGTGGAGGGCTGGTACGGCCGCCCGTTCCCGAAGAGCCCGCTGACGGCGACGCGCGAGTACGTGGAGGTGATCCGCCAAGTCCTCAGGCGCGAGGCCCCTGTTGAGCTGGCGGGCCGCTACCACTCCCATCCCTACCGCGGCGAGGACGCCACCGGCATCGGCAAACCCCTCAAGCCGATCACGCATCCCCTGCGCGCCTCACTGCCCCTGCTGCTCGGCGCCGAGGGCCCGAAGAACATCGCCCAGACGACGCGCATCGCGGACGGCTGGCTCCCGCTGTACTGGTCCCCGCTGCGGACGGACGTGTACGAGACCTCGCTCACCGACCTTCCGGAAGGCTTCCTGATCGCCCCCATGGCCCGCGCCAAAGTCTGCGACGACGTCGCCGAAGGACTGCTGCCGGTGAAGGCGATGCTCGGCTTCTACATCGGGGGCATGGGCCACGCCGCCCGTAACTTCCACGCGGATCTGATGGCCAGGATGGGCTTCGAGTCCGAGGCCCGCCATATCCAGCGGCTGTTCGCCGAGGGCCGACGCGAGGAGGCGGTGCTGGCGGTGCCGGACGCCTTCGCCGACGAGATCTCGCTGGTCGGGCCCCGCCAACGGATCGCGGAACGGCTGGAGTTGTGGCGCAAGGGCCCGGTCACGGATCTGCTGGTGACGGCCCCGGACGCGCACACCCTGCGCGTACTGGCCGAGCTGAACTCCTAGGCCGTGCTTGAGGGTTTCACACGCTCACAAGCGGCAACCTGATGCTTATGAGCCCTACTCATCGCAACGGAACGAATCAGGCCGCAGCGGTCATCATGATCGTTGCCGATGTCATGGCCGTCATACTCGGCCTCTGGATCCTGATGTACCTGCTGGACGCCAACAGGGCCAACGACCTGGTCGGCTTCATCCAGGACGCCGCGCGCTGGCTGGCCGGCTGGTCCTACGACCTGTTCACCTTCGACGACGCGTGGGCGCGGGTGGTGGCGGGTTACGGCCTGGCGGCCGTGGTGTACCTGTTCGTGGGCCACGCGGTGGCCGGCCGCCTGCGCCGACACTAGGCAACTCAAGCCTCGCCGGCGTTTGAGGCGCGGGGTCCGGGGCGGAGCCCCAGGTTCGGGAGGGGCTAGCAGCAGTCCGGCGCCAGCCCGCGCGGCAGCCGCTCGCCCCCGAACACCGCCGTCGTCGCCTCGTCGCCCCCCAGCGCCGCCACCGCCAGCAGCAGCGAACCCGCCGTCCACGTGGTCAGCTCCTCCGGCCACACCGCGCGGCTGCCCTCGAAGACGTACCCCGTCCAGTACATGCCGCCTTCGACGCGCAGATGCTGGACGGACTGCAGGATCTCCAGCGCCCGGTCGGACTCGCCCATCACCCAGAGCGCCAGGGCGAGTTCGCAGCTCTCGCCGCCGGTCACCCACGGGTTGGGCAGCACGCACCGTACCCCGAGGCCCGGCACGACGAAATCGTCCCAGCCGCCCTCGATACGGGACTTGGCGTCCGCGCCCGTCATCGCACCGCCGAGGACCGGGTAGTACCAGTCCATCGAGTAGTGGTTCTTGTCGAGGAAACGCTCGGGGTGCCGGCAGATCGCATGGGCGAGGGCGCCCGCCGCCAACTCCCAGTCGGGCTGCGGCTCTTCGCGTTCCTCCGCGATCGCCAGCGCGCAGCGCAGCGCCTGGTGGATCGATGAACTGCCGGTCAGCAGCGCGTCGTTGACGGGGCTGCCGTCCGCCTCCCGCTTCCAGCCGATCTGGCCGCCGGGCTGCTGCAGCGCCAGTACGAACTCGATCGCGGCGAAGACGGCGGGCCACATCCGGTCGAGGAATATCTCGTCGCCCGTGGCGAGGAAGTGGTGCCAGACGCCGACGGCGATGTACGCGCAGAAGTTGGTCTCACGGCCGCGGTCTGTGGGCCGGTCGGTGGGCCGGTCGGCCTCACCGTCCGCGTACGCGGCGTACCAGGACCCGTCCTCGTTCTGATGCCGGATCAGCCACTCGTACGCACGGGCCGCGGCCTCGTGCTCGCCGGCCGCGTCCAGCGCCATGGCGGCCTCGGTGTGGTCCCACGGGTCGAGGTGGTGGCCCCGGAACCAGGGGATCGCGCCGTCCTCGCGCTGCACGGCGAGTATCCCGGCAACGGTCTCGGCGGCTTCCTCTGCGGTGAGGACTCCGGGCAGGACGAGGTGTTCGGTCCGCTCGGGACTTGTCACTTGGCAGCCGCCACGGGCAGGTGCGGCTTGGTCGCGTACGCCACGAAGCTCTTGCCGATCAGCGGGTTGAGCGCCTGCTCGGCGAGCCGGGTGGCCAGCGGCTTCTTCATGATGTCCCAGACCAGGAGCTGGTGGTACGCCTTGACGGGCAGGACCTTGTCGTTGTCGACACCGAAGGCGCACTTGAGCCACCAGTAGGGCGAGTGCAGCGCGTGCGCGTGGTGGGTGCCGTAGGGCTTGAGACCGGCTTCCTTCATCTTGCCGAGCAGCTCGTCCGCCTTGTAGATGCGGATGTGGCCGCCCTCGACCTCGTGGTACGCGTCGCTCAGCGCCCAGCAGATCTTCTCGGGGCCGTAGCGGGGCACGGTGACGGCGATCCGTCCGCCGGGCCTGAGCACCCGCACCATCTCCGCGAGCACGCCCTTGTCGTCCGGGATGTGCTCCATGACCTCGGAGATGATCACGACGTCGAACGACTCGTCGGGGAAGGGCAGGTTGAGCGCGTCGCCCTCCATGGCGGTGGCGGTGGCACCCTCGGGCGCCTCACCCGCCTCCTTCATCGCGGCGAACCACTTGGCGACCTCGCGGATCTCGTCGCCGTTCTGATCGAGGGCCACGACCTGCGCCCCGCGCCGGTAGCACTCGAACGCATGCCGCCCCGCACCACACCCCAGGTCGAGCACACGGTCACCCGCGGCGAGGGGGAAGCGGGAGAAGTCGACGGTCAGCACGAGGTCCTGCTTTCTCGGTCGAGGAATCGAGTACGGGGCGGTGGGGCCGGCCCGGGGCCGCCGAGGGGGCAGCATACGGGCGGGCAGCCCGCCCGGAACACGTCACCCCGTACCCCCCGCGAGCGCCTTCGTCGCGATCGCCTCACGGTAGTGGTTCGCCGTGCCGATCGCCGCCTGTCGCCAGGTGAACCGCTCCAGCACGCGTTCCCGGCCCGCCGCCCCCAGCCGCGCCCGCAGTCCGGGGTCGCCCAGCAAGCGGCCCAGGCCGGCCGCGAGCGCGCCCGCGTCGCCGGGCGGGACCGCCAGGCATGTGCCGCCGTCCAGGCCCGCGACCTCCGGGATCGCGCCGCCGGTCGTGGCGAGAAGCGGCGTGCCCGTCGCCATCGCCTCCGCCGCGGGCAGCGAGAAGCCCTCGTACAGCGACGGCACACACGCCACCTGCGCGCTGCGCACCAGGTCGACCAGTTCCACGTCGGAGATGCCCTTGACGAACTCGACCGCGCCCTCGAGCCCGTAGCGCTCGATCAGTTGGGCGACCGGCCCGTCCTCCGCGCGCTTGCCGACGACGACGAGATGCGCGGCCGGGTTCTCCGTACGGATCTTCGCCAGTGCCTCGACGAGATGGACGAGGCCCTTGAGCGGCACGTCCGCGCTGGAGGTGGTGACGATCCGTCCGGGCACCTCCGCGACCGCCGGGTTCGGCGAGAAAAGGTCGGTGTCGGCACCGATGTGGACGACGTGGACGCGGTCCCGCCGCACCCCGAGGTGGTCGACGATCTCCTGCTGCGAGGAGCCGGAGACGGTCAGCACGGACGGCAGCCGCCGCGCGACCCGCTTCTGCATCCGCGTGAAGCCGTACCAGCGGCGTACGGACGCCCGCCTGCGCCAGCCGTCCGCGGCGTCCAGCTCGAGCTGCCGGTCCACGGTGATCGGGTGGTGAATGGTGGTGACCAGCGGCGCTCCGAGGTCGCCGAGCAGCCCGTAGCCGAGTGTCTGATTGTCGTGGACGACGTCGAACTCACCGCGGCGCGCGGCCAGATGGCGCCGGGCGCGCAGCGAGAAGGTCAGCGGTTCCGGGAAGCCGCCGGTCCACATCGTCGCGACCTCGACGGCGTCGATCCAGTCGCGGTACTCACCGCGCTTCGGCGTACGGAAGGGGTCAGGGCTCCGGTACAGATCGAGGCTGCCGAGCTCGGTGAGCGGCACGCCTTCGTCGAGTACGGGATAGGGCTGGGCGCCGATCACCTCGACGCTGTGACCGAGGCGGGCGAGCTCGCGCGAGAGGTGCCGTACATAGACGCCCTGACCACCGCAGAAGGGGTTTCCCTTGTAGGTGAGGAGGGCGATGCGCAGCGGATCGTCACCGCCGCCGGACGGGCCCGTACGAGGGCCGGCCTCTATGGCCTCAGCGGTCACTCACGGCCCCCTTCTCACTGCGTTTTCGCCGGAGCGTAACTGCTGGCGCTAATCTAGAACAAGTTTCAGACTTGATCGTTCAAGGAGCTTCGAATCTACCGGCAGGTAGCGCTGCTGTAAGGGCCGGATCAGGTGATTCGCGCCACGACGGGGGCATGCCATGCTGTGCGATCCGTACTCGCGCATGGAACGGGACATATGAAAGCCGAAGTCAAGCCGGCAGGGGGGCCGGCGTCGCCGCCCCTGACAGAACGGCAGGAGGCGCGCCGCCGTCGCATCCTGCACGCCAGCGCGCAGCTGGCGAGCCGCGGCGGCTTCGACGCGGTGCAGATGCGCGAGGTCGCCGAGTCCTCGAGCGTCGCGCTCGGCACGCTCTACCGGTACTTCCCCTCCAAGATCCATCTGCTGGTCGCCACGATGCAGGACCAGCTCCAGCACATGCACACGGCGCTGCGGAAACGGCCCCCGGCCGGGGACAGCGCGGCGGAGCGGGTCGCCGAGACGCTGATGCGCGCCTTCCGCGCGCTCCAGCGCGAGCCGCATCTCGCGGACGCGATGGTGCGGGCGCTGACCTTCGCGGACCGCAGCGTGAGCCCCGAGGTGGACACGGTCTCGCGCCAGACGACGGCGATCATCCTGGACGCGATGGGGCTGGAGAACCCGACGCCGGAGCAGCTGTCGGCGGTCCGCGTGATCGAGCACACCTGGCACTCGGCGCTGATCACATGGCTCTCGGGGCGGGCGTCGATCGCGCAGGTGAAGATCGACATCGAGATGGTGTGCCGCCTGATCGACCTGACGACACCGCGGCGCCCTTAGGGCCTCTCGTTTGGATCTTGCCGGGCTCGCGTGCCCTGGCACGCACGCTCGCCGCGTTGTCGTCGGTCGGCATGGCTCCGCCATGCCTCCCTCCTCCGCCTTGCGATCGCACGCACCAGACCCCGCTCACTCATCCGGCCTGATCCAAACGAAAGACCCTGGGCCGCGCCCGAAGACGGCCCCGCCGGCGTTTGAGGCGCGGGGTCCGGGGCGGAGACCCGGCAAGGCCCCGGGGCCCTACTCCTCCGGCGGGAACACCGGCTCCCCGCTCTCCGCCAGCGTGATCGCGATCGCCTCCACCGGACAGCTCTCCGCCGCCGCCAGGATCCGCTCATTCGCGTCCGCGTCGGCCGCCCGCGGATGCGACTGCCGCGCCGAGTCGAGC
Source organism: Streptomyces lunaelactis (assembly GCF_003054555.1). Classification (NCBI taxonomy): domain Bacteria; kingdom Bacillati; phylum Actinomycetota; class Actinomycetes; order Kitasatosporales; family Streptomycetaceae; genus Streptomyces; species Streptomyces lunaelactis. The sequence continues at coordinate 2,551,714 of NZ_CP026304.1, forward strand.
TCGAAGCCGTCCGGCGCGTTGCCGACGCACAGGCCGGAGCCGATGCACACGCTCCGGTCGACCTCCACATGCCAGCGGTCTCCCATCGCCTCGCCCCTCAGTTCTCGCCGTACCCGGCCGGCAGGTGGATCATCTTGTGCTCCAGGTACGCGCCGTACCCCTCGGGTCCGAACTCCCGCCCCAGGCCTGAGTTCTTGTAGCCTCCGAACGGCCCGAGCATGTCGAGACTGAACGTGTTGACGTTGTACGTCCCCGTCCTGATCTGCCGCGCGAAGTCGATGCCGTGCTCGACGTCCGCCGTCCACACGCTGCCGCTGAGCCCGTAGTCGGAGTCGTTCGCGATCTTCGCCGCATCGCTCTCGTCCCCGTACGGCAGCAGACAGATCACCGGCCCGAAGATCTCCTCGCGGGCGATGCGCATGGAGTTGTCGACCCCACCGAAGAGCGTCGGCTCGACGTACCAGCCCTGCTCCAGGCCGGCCGGACGCCCGCCGCCCGCAATGATCTTGGCGCCTTCCTCCTGCCCGATCCTGATGTAGTCGAGGGAGCGCTGCTGCTGCCGACCGGCCACCAGCGGTCCGACCTGTGTCGCCGCGTCCAGCGGGTCGCCCACCACCAGAGCGCTCGCGGCCGCCGCGAACGCCTCGGCGATCTCGTCGTAGCGGCTGCGCGGCGCGAGGATACGGGTCTGGGCCACGCACGCCTGCCCGTTGTTCATCCAGGCCGCCGGGACGATCCCGGCCACCGTCGACGCCAGATCCGCGTCCGGAAGGATCACCGCCGCCGACTTGCCGCCCAACTCCAGTGTGACGCGGGTGAGATGGCGCGAGGCGACCTCCATGACCCGCCTGCCGGCCGCGACGGACCCGGTGAAGGAGACCTTGTCGATACCGGGGTGCCCGACCAGGTACTCGCTCACCTCCCGGTCCGCGGGGAGGATCGAGAGAACGCCCTCCGGAAGCCCCGCCTCCTGGGCGATCTCGCCGAGTATGTACGAGTCCAGGGGCGTCTCGGGCGAGGGCTTGAGCACGACCGTGCAGCCGGCCAGCAGCGCGGGGCCGAGCTTGGCCGCGGCGGTGAACTGCGGGACGTTCCACGGGATGACGGCCGCCACCACACCCACCGGCTCACGCCGGACGAGGATCGGCCCGAGCACTCCCGCCCGCCGCTCCTCGTGCGCATAGCCGCGCGCGACGGTGATCGCCGAGTCCCACACCATCATCGCGCCGAGCGCCTGCGCGAGCACGCTCCAGGAGTACGGGGAGCCGTTCTGGGAGCTGATGGAGCGGGCGATCTCCTCGTGCCGTACCGCGATCGCGTCCTTGATCCGCGTGATGACTGCGATCCGCTCATCGAGCGTCATCCGCGGCCAGGGCCCCGCGTCGAAGGCCTTGCGGGCCGCGGCCACCGCCCGGTCGACATCCGCCGGCGAGGCGTGCGGGACGCGCCCGATGACCTGCTCGGTGTGGGGCGATACGACCTCGATGGCGTCGCTGCCGAGAGGATCGGTCAACTCCCCGCCGATGAACAGCTTTCCGTGTTCCACAAGCTCGGTCATGGCTGCTGCCTCCTGCGACCCGGCGCTTATCTGACACTGTTTCAGAACTGATATCAGTTCTAGTTACAGGGAGCAATGGCAGCGACGAAAGAGCCCCCGACCAGTGGTTTCCCACGGGGCGGGGGCTGCTGCTCGAGTTGTGCGACCGCCGGGCCGGTCAGCCGACCAGCACAGGGGGCACCATCGATCGCGCACGTTCGTCGAGGTCACGGGCGGTTGGCAGTCTCCGGCCGGCGCTCTCGGGCGTGCTCGGCCGGCTCAGGCGTTGGGACGCTTGCCGTGATTGGCCTTCTTCTTCTTACGGGCGCGTCGCTTGTTTCCTCGTTTGGCCATGGTGCACACATCCCTAAGTCAGGACTTTTCCCCACTTCGGGCCAGTCTAGATTCGGTCCGGAGTGTCCGCATCAGCGGCGGCGCGTCGACTAGCGAGGACGGCCAGTGGAGCGATCGTCGCAGGTCAGTCAACTCCCCTGGAATGACAGTCGACTTGGGCGACCATTGGAACGAGTTCTAGTTATAGTGAGCAATGGCCGTGCCGCCGAGCAGAGATGAGAGCACCATGACCCAGGTGACCGAGCACGGCGGGGGCGTCTGGTCCATCGAGGTGCCCATACCGGACAACCCGCTCGGCCACACCCTGGTCCATCTGCTCGACACCGACAGCGGGCCCGTACTCATCGACACCGGCTGGGACGACCCGGCCTCCTGGGACACCCTCGTCGCCGGGCTCGGCTCCCTCGGCGTTTCCGTCGCCGACATACACGGCGTGGTCATCACCCATCACCACCCCGACCACCACGGCCTCTCCGGGCAGGTGCGGGACGCCTCCGGCGCCTGGATCGCGATGCACGCCGCCGACAGCGCCGTGGTGCGCCGCACCCGGGACGCCGAACCAGCCCTCTGGCTCGACTACTTGGCGGACAAACTCACCCGGGCCGGCGCCCCCGACGAGCACACCGCGCCGCTGCGCGAGGCCCGCACATCGGGGCGGATACGGACGCTGCCCGGGCTGCGCGCCGCCCTGCCCGACCGGGAGATCGTCCCCGGTGAGCTCCTCGGCCTGGCAGGCCGGCGGCTGCGCGCCATCTGGACCCCGGGCCACACGCCCGGCCATGTCTGCCTCCACCTGGAGGAGGCCCACCCCGCCGGCAGACCCGGCCATGGCCGGCTCTTCTCCGGCGACCATCTGCTCCCCGGGATCACCCCGCACATCGGCCTCTACGAGGACCCGGACGACGCCACCGCCGGCGACCCCCTCGGCGACTACCTCGACTCCCTGGAGCGCATCGGCCGCCTCGCCCCGGCCGAGGTGCTCCCGGCGCACCAGTACGCCTTCCCCGACGCGGCGTCCCGGGTACGGGAGTTGCTCGCCCACCACGAGGACCGGCTCACCGGGCTGCTCGCGCTGCTGGCCGTGCCCCTCACCCCCTGGCAGGTCGCCGAGCGGATGGAGTGGAACCGGCCCTGGGAGCAGATCCCGTACGGATCGCGGAACATCGCCGTCTCGGAGGCGGAGGCACATCTGCGCCGGCTGGTGAAGCTGGGGCGCGCCGAGGTGCTGACGGGGAGCGTCCCCACGACGTACGTGGCCGTCTGACCGCAGGGGGCCGTCGAGGGCCACTGACCGGCCGGTACAGTGTGCGAGTCGTCATCATGCCCGTACGGGGGAAAGCCGGTGCAAATCCGGCGCTGACCCGCAACCGTGAACCGCCGTCGCAGGCGGTGAGCCGGAATGCCCCGTACGCGGTCGTGACCGGCTCGCGTCACCGGCACCCGCCGGTGGCCGGCACCGTCGAGGAATACGGCGCCGGAGCCCTGGTGCGTCAGCGTGCCTGTGCCCGGCTCCCGCAGGAGAGGCCCAGCCCGTCATGACCACCGTTCGCCTTCGCCGCAGCGCCGCAGCGCTCGCCGCCTCCGCCGTGCTCGGCATAGCCATTGCCTCGGCCGCCGCGCCGACCGCGTTCGCGGCGCCGTCCCCGAAGCCGACGCCGTCGGCCCTCATGCCGTCCGGTCTGTACGGGGCGGGCGATCCGACGTACGACGGTGTCTGGCGGCAGTCGGTCGCGCTGCTCGCGCAGGACACCGTGGGTGTGAAGCCCGCCGCGAAGGCCGTGGACTGGCTGACCGGACAGCAGTGCGCGAGCGGCGGCTTCCTCTCGTACCGCGCGGACGCCGCCAAGCCGTGCGACGCCAAGCTGCCGCCGGACTCCAACGCCTCCGCGGTCGCCGTGCAGGCGCTGGCCGCGCTCGGCGGGCAGGACGCCACGGTGCGCAAGACCGTCGGCTGGCTGAAGTCCGTACAGAACGCGGACGGCGGCTGGGGCTACAACCCCGGCGGGGCAAGCGACGCCAACTCCACCTCCCTCGTGATCGGCGCGCTCGCCGCGGCGGGCGAGAAGCCGGACACGGTGAAGTCGAAGGGCGGGAAGACGCCGTACGACGCGCTGCTGACGTTCGCGAAGCCGTGCGGCGGGAAGGACGGCGGCGCGTTCGTCTACCAGCAGAAGACCCCCGGCATCGTCGCCGACTCCACGGCGGCGGGCGTGCTCGGCGCGCACGGCAAGGGCCTGGTCGTGACCGCGGGCGAGAAGGACGCGAAGGGAACGGTCTGCGAGAAGGCCACGACGGCGGAAGGCGCGGCGCACAACGGCGCGGTGTACCTGGCGGCCGCGCTCGCGAAGACCGGGCACCTGGACACGGCGCCCATGCCCGGCGCCACGGATCCGACGCCCAAGCCGGACTTCGGGAACACGGCGGACGCGGTTGTCGCGCTGTCCGCGCAGGGGCTGGGTGACCAGGCGAAGAAGCCGCTGGAGTGGCTGCGGCAGAACGCGGCGGCCTGGGCGAAGGAGTCCGGTCCGGCGGCCTACGCCCAGCTGATCTTCGCGGCACACGCCAGCGGGGCGGACCCGAAGAGCTTCGGCGGCATGGACCTGGTGTCGGCGCTCAACGCGACGGGCCCGGCGCCCGAGTCCCAGAAGCCCGCTGCCGCCGAGAAGAAGGACTCCTCGGAGTCGGACTCGGACTCCGGCATCGGGGTGTGGTGGATCGCCGGCGTGTTCTTCGTCGCGAGCGTCGGCGCCGGTTTCCTCATCAGCGGCCGCAAGAAGAACCAGCGGCTGTGACGCGTACCCGGCTCCTGTCCCTCGTCCTCGCGCTCGGCGCCGCGCTCACGGTGCTGGGCGCGGGTCCGGCGCAGGCGGCCGGATACCGCTACTGGTCGTTCTGGCAGAGCGGCGGCGGGAAGTGGACGTACGCCACCGAGGGCCCTGCCACCGCGAGGCCGGCCGACGGCTCGGTGAACGGCTTCCGCTTCTCGGTGAGCGAGGACAGCGGGGACTCGGCGCAGCCGCGCACCGCTCCGGACTTCGAGGCGATCTGCGGGCGCACGCCGCCGAAGGACGGCACGAAGCGGATCGCGCTCGTGATCGACCCCGGCACGGCGGAGGACGCCCCGAAGGGCGAGACGCCGCCCGCGTCGCGGTCCGCGTGCGCGCAGGTCGGCGAGGACGCGACGAGCGCGGAGGCGCTGGCGTCGGTGGCCAAGCCGCTGCGGTACAACAGCAACGCGCTGCTCTGCGGGATCTCCGGCTACCCGAGGTCGGGCTGCGGCGAGCAGGTGTCCGGCTCCGGCGACGTGCCGAAGGCCCCGGCCTCCTCCGGCGGGCAGCCGGCCGGCGACCGGGCCGGCGACTCGGCGGGCGGCGGCCCGTCGGCAGGTCTGCTGGCCGGACTCGCGGCTGTCCTGGCGCTGGGCGCGGCGGCGGTGTGGCAGTCCCGCCGCCGCAAGCGATGACGATGGACTCCGAACCGGGGGCTGCGCCCGCAAACTCCCGTACGACCGTTGCGGGTGTCCTCAATCGCCGGACGGGCTGGAGAATGCGCACGCGGCTGCGGACGCCCGAGGCGAACCGGAGCAACGCCCTGCACGCCGGGGCCTGGTGGATCTGGGCGCTCGGGCTCGCCGCCGCCGCGTCCCGGACCACCAATCCCCTCCTCCTCGGGCTCCTCGTCGGCGTCGCCGGGTACGTCGTCGCCGCCCGGCGCACCGACGCGCCCTGGGCCCGTTCCTACGGGGCCTTCGTCAAGCTCGGGCTGCTCGTCATCGCCGTCCGCGTCCTCTTCTCCGTCGTCCTCGGCTCCCCGATCCCCGGCACGCACGTCCTCTTCGCCCTCCCCGAAGTCCCGCTGCCCGACTGGGCCCGAGGCGTCCGGATCGGCGGCCGGGTCTCCGCCGAGCAGGTCCTCTTCGCCCTGTACGACGGCGCGAAGCTGGCCACGCTCCTCATCTGTGTGGGCGCCGCCAACGCCCTCGCGAACCCCGCCCGCCTGCTCAAGTCCCTCCCCGGCGCGCTCTACGAGGCCGGCGTCGCCGTAGTCGTCGCCATGACCTTCGCGCCGAACATGGTCGCGGACGTCGTCCGGCTGCGTACCGCCCGCCGGCTGCGCGGCCGCCCCACCGGCGGCGTCAAGGCGATCGTGCAGATCGGGCTGCCCGTCCTGGAGGGCGCGCTGGAGCGGTCCGTCGCCGTCGCCGCCTCGATGGACGCGCGCGGCTACGGGCGGACGGCCGACGTCCCGCCCGCCGTCCGCCGTACCACCACCGTCCTCACCCTCGGCGGGCTCCTCGGCGTGTGCGCCGGTTCCTACGGGCTGCTCGCCGCGGCGGGCGCTTCGTACGGGCTGCCTCTCCTCATCGCCGGGCTCCTCGCAGCGATGGCGGGGCTGCGGCTCGGCGGCCGCCGCTCCGTACGCACCCGGTACCGCCCGGACCGCTGGGGCCCGCGGTCCTGGCTCGTGGCCGGATCGGGTGCGGTCGTCGCGGTGCTGATGATCCGGGCGGGTACCTACGATCCGGAGGCCCTGCACCCCCCAGTCGTACCGCTGACCGCGCCGACCCTGCCGCTGTGGCCCGCCGCGAGCATCCTCATCGGGCTGCTGCCCGCCTTCGTGGCCCCCGTACCACCCAAGGAGTCGACCCCGTGATCCGCTTCGACAACGTGTCGGTGACGTACGGCGACGCCGGCGCGCCCGCGATCAGCGGGGTCGATCTCACCGTCCCCGAAGGCGAGTTGGTGCTCCTCGTCGGCCCGTCCGGTGTCGGCAAGTCGACACTCCTGGGTGCCGTGTGCGGACTGGTCCCGCACTTCACCGGCGGCACCCTGCGCGGCCGCGTCACCGTCGACGGCCGCGACACCCGTACGCACAGGCCGCGCGAACTCGCCGATCTCGTCGGCACGGTGGGCCAGGACCCGCTCGCCCACTTCGTCACGGACACGGTCGAGGACGAGCTGGCGTACGGCATGGAGTCGCTGGGCCTCGCCCCCGAGGTGATGCGCCGCCGCGTCGAGGAGACGCTGGACCTGCTGGGTCTCGCCGAGCTGCGCGACCGCCCGATCGCGACGCTCTCCGGCGGCCAGCAGCAGCGCGTCGCGATCGGCTCGGTGCTGACCCCGCACCCCAAGGTGCTGGTGCTCGACGAGCCGACGTCCGCGCTGGACCCGGCGGCGGCGGAGGAGGTGCTGGCAGTGCTGCAGCGGCTGGTCCACGACCTCGGCACGACGGTGCTGATGGCCGAGCACCGACTGGAGCGGGTGGTGCAGTACGCCGACCAGGTCATCCTGCTGCCCGCGCCCGGTACGCCGCCGGTCGTCGGGGCCCCGGCCGAGATCATGGCGGTCTCGCCGGTGCACCCGCCGGTGGTGGCGCTGGGCCGGCTGGCGGGGTGGGATCCGGTGGCACTGTCGGTGCGGGACGCGAGGCGGCGGGCGGGTGCGCTGCGGGAGCGCCTGGCGGGGCGTTTCCCCACCCCGCCCCTTCCCGTAACCGGGGCTTCGCCCCAGACCCCGCGCACCCTTCGGGCGTGTCCTCGAACGCCGGACAGGCTCACGTTGCCGCCGCAGCCGGCAACCTCGAGCCCCGCCGGCGATGGAGGCTCGCGGTCCGGGGCAGCGCCCCGGCAAGGGCGGCGCGCTCCGGCCCGGACGGCGGCATCCCGCTCGCCGAGGCCCGAGCCCTCACCGTCCGTCGCGACCGCGTCGACGCTCTCCGCCGCCTCACCCTCACCGTCGCCCCCGGCGAAACCGTCGCCCTCATGGGGCGCAACGGCGCCGGTAAGTCGACCCTCCTCGCCACCCTCGTCGGCATGGTCGAGCCCACCTCCGGCACCGTCCTCGTCAGCGGACTCACCCCGCACCGCACCCACCCCCGCGAGCTCGTCCGCCAGGTCGGCCTCGTACCGCAGGAGCCGCGCGATCTGCTGTACGCGGACACCGTCGCCGCCGAGTGCGCCGCGGCCGATGACGACGCGGGCGCCGTGCCCGGCTCCTGCCGTGCCCTGGTGAGCGAGCTGCTCCCCGACGTACCGGACGCGACCCACCCACGTGATCTCTCCGAGGGGCAGCGCCTCGCCCTCGCCCTGGCCATCGTGCTCACCGGGCGGCCCCCGCTCCTCCTCCTCGACGAGCCGACCCGCGGTCTGGACTACGCGGCGAAGGCCCGGCTGGTCGCCGTCCTCAAGGATCTGGCCGCCGAGGGCCACGCCATCGTCCTGGCCACCCACGACGTGGAGCTGGCCGCCGACCTCGCGCACCGGGTCGTGATCCTGGCCGACGGCGAGGTCGTCGCCGACGGCCCGACCGCCGAGGTCGTCGTCTCGTCCCCCGCCTTCGCACCCCAGGTCGCCAAGATCCTCGCCCCGCAGAAGTGGCTGACCGTCGCCCAGGTCAGGGACGCCCTGTGAGCGCCCGCCCGATCAGGCTCGGTCCGCGCTCCATCGCCGCCCTCGCCCTGATCAGCGCGATCGGCGTCATCGCCTTCGGCTGGCCGCTCCTCGCCGACGCCGACTCCGGTCTCGCCCACTCCGCCGACGCCCCCTGGCTCTTCGCCGCGCTGCTCCCGCTCCTGGTGGCCGTCGTCGTCGCGACGATCGCCGACACCGGGCTGGACGCCAAGGCGGTGGCGATGCTCGGCGTGCTCGCCGCGGTCGGCGCCGCGCTGCGGCCTCTCGGCGCGGGCACCGCGGGCCTGGAGCCCATGTTCTTCCTGATGGTGCTGAGCGGCCGCGTCCTTGGACCCGGCTTCGGCTTCGTACTCGGCTCGGTCACGATGTTCGCGTCCGCGCTGCTCACCGGCGGTGTCGGCCCGTGGATGCCGTTCCAGATGCTGTCGATGGGCTGGTTCACGATGGGCGCCGGACTGCTGCCGGGGCCGGACCGGCTGCGCGGCCGCGCCGAGCTGCTGATGCTCGGGGCGTACGGGGCCCTCGCCGCCTTCGCCTACGGCACGGTCATGAACCTCCAGGGCTGGACGTACATCGGCGGCCTCTCCACCGGCATCTCGTTCCACCCCGGCGACCCGGTCCACGAGAACCTGGTCCGCTTCCTCGCCTACTGCGCGGCGACCTCGTTCGGCTGGGACCTGGGGCGCGCGGTGCTCACCGTCGTACTGACCCTGACCATCGGCTCGACGGTCCTCAAGGCGCTGCGCCGCGCCACACGACGGGCCGCCTTCGAGGCGCAGGTCACATTCGAGACCCCGGACAGGGTCCCTGGAGGGTGAGGCGCCCCACAGGGCTTTCTTGAAGGCCCCGAGATGCTCGGCCTTTCCCCTGGTCGAGCAACTCGGGGCCTTCGTGCTCGTGGCCGCTCAGAGCCGCTGAATGATGGTTCCGGTCGCCAGCGCCCCGCCCGCGCACATCGTGATGAGTGCGAACTCCTTGTCCCTGCGCTCCAGCTCGTGCAGAGCCGTGGTGATCAGCCTTGCCCCCGTCGCGCCCACCGGATGCCCGAGCGCGATCCCGCCGCCGTTGACGTTGACCTTCTCCAGGTCCTGCTCGAAGACCTGCGCCCAGCTCAGCACCACCGATGCGAACGCCTCGTTGATCTCCACCACGTCGATGTCCCTGAGCGACATGCCCGCCTTGCCGAGCACCGCGCGCGTCGCGTCGATCGGCCCGTCGAGGTGGTAGTGCGGGTCCGAGCCGACGAGCGCCTGCGCGACGATCCGGGCGCGCGGCCTGAGCTTCAGGGCGCGCGCCATCCGCTTGGACGACCACATGATGGCGGCCGCTCCGTCCGAAATCTGCGAGGAGTTGCCGGCGGTGTGCACAGCGGTCGGCATGACCGGCTTCAGTTTGGCGAGCGCCTCCATGCTGGTGTCCCGCAGCCCCTCGTCACGGTCGACGAGCCGCCACATGCCCTGCCCGGCGGACTGTTCCTCCTCGGTCGTGGGCACCTGCACGGCGAACGTCTCGCGCTTGAAGCGCTCCTCGGACCACGCCGCGGCCGCCCGCTCCTGCGACAGCAGCCCCAGGGAGTCGACCCGTTCGCGGGTCAGCCCACGATTACGGGCGATGCGCTCGGCCGCCTCGAACTGGTTCGGCAGATCCACGTTCCACTCGTCGGGGAACGGCTTGCCGGGGCCGTGTTTGGACCCGCTGCCCAGCGGCACCCGTGACATCGCCTCGACCCCGCAGCTGATGCCGATGTCGATGACACCGGCCGAGATCATGTTCGCGACCATATGGCCGGCCTGCTGCGAGGAACCGCACTGGCAGTCCACGGTCGTCGCCGCGGTCTCGTACGGAAGCCCCATCGCCAGCCAGGCGTTGCGCGCGGGGTTCATGGACTGTTCGCCGGCGTGGGTGACCGTGCCACCCACCACCTGCTCGACGCAGTCGGCGTGGATGCCGGTGCGGCCGAGGAGTTCGCGGTAGGTCTCGCCCAGCAGATAGGCGGGGTGCAGGTTGGCGAGCGCGCCTCCGCGCTTGCCGATGGGGGTGCGTACGGCTTCGACGATGACGGGTTCCGCGGCCATGAGCTCGTCCTCTCCTCACTCAGCCGCTGAGCGTCCCGGCGCCCTACGGCCGAACTAGTACGCGTTCTAGTTCTCAGAGCAGTCTTATGAGTGCTACCCCCGGTACGCAAGGGTCTTGCACGCCCCTACCGCACCCCTTGCCCGCAACAGATCCCGCCGTGACCCTTGCCACTTGTAGAACTCGTTACTACCTTTCGGTCAACTTCTGATGGGTCGTCAGACAAGCCGTGTCATCAACACCCCCGTGACCACCCGTGTCACCGACACCACCGCCAGACCTGGAGTTGACCTTGAAGCTGCCGAAGGACTGCCCCCATCTGCCCGAAGGGTTCGACTTCACCGATCCCGATCTGCTCCAAGCCCGGGTCCCCCACCCGGAGTTCGCCGAGATGCGCAAGACCGCCCCGGTCTGGTGGTGCACCCAGCCGTCCGGTATCTCCGGCTTCCAGGACGACGGCTACTGGGCCGTCACCCGGCACGCCGACGTCAAGCACGTCTCCACGCACCCCGAGCTCTTCTCCTCCAACACCAACACCGCCGTCATCCGGTTCAACGAGTCGATCAGCCGTGACCAGATCGAGGTCCAGAAGCTGATCATGCTCAACATGGACCCGCCGGAGCACACCCGCGTACGCCAGATCGTCCAGCGCGGCTTCACACCCCGGGCGATCCGGTCCCTGGAGAAGGCGCTCCGCAACCGCGCCCGCACGATCGTCGAGACCGCGCTGGCAGGCGCGAAGGACGACGGCAGCTTCGACTTCGTCACCAACATCGCGGTGGAGCTCCCGCTCCAGGCGATCGCCGAACTCATCGGCGTACCGCAGGAGGACCGAGCCAAGATCTTCGACTGGTCCAACAAGATGGCGGCGTACGACGATCCGGAGTACGCGATCACCGAGGAGATCGGCGCCGAGGCGGCGATGGAGATCGTCTCGTACTCGATGAACCTCGCCGCCGCCCGCAAGGAGTGCCCGGCCAAGGACATCGTGTCCCAGCTGGTCGCGGCGGAGGACGAAGGCAACCTGTCGAACGACGAGTTCGGCTTCTTCGTCATCCTGCTGGCGGTCGCGGGCAACGAGACCACCCGCAACGCCATCAGCCACGGCATGCACGCGTTTCTCACCCACCCCGAGCAGTGGGAGCTCTACAAGCGGGAGCGGCCGGAGACGGCGGCCGAGGAGATCGTGCGCTGGGCCACGCCCGTGGTCTCCTTCCAGCGCACGGCAACCCAGGACCTCGAGCTGGGCGGCCGGCAGATCAAGAAGGGCGACCGGGTCGGGATCTTCTACTCCTCGGCCAACAACGACCCCGAAGCCTTCGACGCACCCGAGCAGTTCAACGTCACCCGCGACCCGAACCCCCACCTCGGCTTCGGCGGCGGAGGCCCGCACTTCTGCCTCGGCAAGTCCCTGGCCGTGATGGAGATCAACCTGATCTTCAACGCGATAGCGGACGTCCTCCCCGGCCTGCGCCTGGCCGGCGACCCGCGGCGGCTGCGCTCGGCCTGGCTCAACGGCATCAAGGAGCTCCAGGTCACGCACGGCTGACCCGGCCTGCCGTGGGAGGCAGGGGCCACTCACCCCCCGCCACGCCCCTGCCTCCCGCCGGACCCCGGGGTTGCTGGGGCCTGGCGGTTCCTGCGCCCCGGCTGTTCCTGGCAAGGGCCGCCCTCTGGGTCTTGATGGTCGCGGCTCCGGACCGTGCGTCAAGGGCGCTCCTGCGTCGCGTCGCTGCGCGATGGGCTCCGCCCACCCCTGACCCCCGCCCCTGCGCCGCTGAAAGGGACCTTGGGAGGGCGGCCGGGGAAGGGTCGGCGCAAGGGGTGGTCGGGCGCGATTCGCCGTCGGCGACTGCGGCCGGGTTCGCCCTGCGGGGCTGCGCAGCAGTGGAATGGGGTGGTGGCGACCCGGCTCAGCGACCGCCCGCCGGAGGGCAGTTGGCGTTCAGACCCTCGCTACCGTGGGCGGGTGGCGCCCCTCCGGTACCGGACGAGGCCGGTCGGCGGGGCATCAGGACAGCCGGCGGGGCCACCGGGACCCCGCCAGAACAGATCCCGTACACGGATTCCGGTGGAGCCGGAATCCGTGTACAGGATCAGGCCCAGGGCCACCACACCCGCCCCCAACACCCCACCCGTCACATCCCCACCGGCCCGACAGCCGCCGACAGCCCCTTCGCCGGGACCGGAGGGCTCCACCCGCCCACCGAAGCGAGGGTCTGAACGCCAACTGCTCCCCGACGGACGGCCGCTAAGCCAGCCCGCGTCACCCCACTCCACTACCGCGCAGCCCCGCAGGGCGAACCGCGCCGCAGACGGCCACGGCGCCGCACCGCGCGCGAGCAGCGGACCGCCCCGCTCCCCGGCCGCCCTCCCAAGGCCCCTTCAGCGGCGCAGGGACGGGAGTCAAGGGTGAAGCGCAGCGCAATCGGCGCAGCCGACGCGACGCAGGAGCGCCCTTGACACCCGGCCCGAAGTCGCAACCATCAAGACCCAGAGGGCGGCCCCACCAGAACCCCGACAAGACCATCCATCACGCGCCGGCCGCCGGCACCTTCCGCGTCATCATGGGCACCCTGTCCCGATTGCCCCGCGCGTCCGTGAAGGGCCGGTACTCGGTGTCCTCGTCCTCGAAGGGCGTCGCCCACGCCTCCCGTACCCCGAAGGCGCTGACCAGGAGAAACGAGGTATCTGGGTCCGGTGCGAGAGGCAGGCGTTCAACGAGGCCCGACGTCGCCCCGTGCACCCATGCGTCGATCGCCGCAGCGTCGTCCAGCCCGCCGTAGCCGACATGCGGGAGCCGGGCCCGGAAGTCCTCGCGCATCGGCTTCCTGCTCCATACCGCGGCGGCGAGCGCCGGTTCACGGCGTACGGCGAGTTCACGGACCGCCTCGGCCGCGACGGGGCCCGCCACGCCCAGGAGTTCTCGCAGTTCGTCGGCGGTCTCGGCGCGCGCACCGGCCGCCATGACGGCAAGCCCCTGCCACAGCCCGGCCGGTGAGCACACCAGGTCCTCGTCGTCGCGGGCAAGGGTGTGCAGCAGGCGTTCGGCGAAGCGGCGGATCATGCGCCGAGGGTATGCACCACTCCCCCAAGTGGCGGAACGGCCCCCGTGGGCGGATGCTGGCCTGAACGCGACGATCCACCCCAGGGGGTGCGGGGAAGACCCGTACTCCCTGGGTGCGCGCGTGTTACTTCGGGGCGGCCGGAACCGGGGCTTCCACCTGGGTGTCCGCTCTTGCGACCGGCACCGACCCCGCCGGCACCCGCAGCTGTCGCCGGCCCGCCAGCAGGTAGGTCAGGCCGAAGCCCGCGCCCACCACCGCCGCGCCTCCCGCCGCGTCCAGGACCCAGTGGTTGGCCGTGGCCACGATCGCGCAGACCGTGAACAGCGGGTGGAGCAGGCCGAGCAGCTTCATCCACAGTTTCGGCGCGAGGACGAGCACGACCAGGCCGCACCAGAGCGACCAGCCGAAGTGCAGCGACGGCATCGCCGCGTACTGGTTGGTGACCGCCGTCATCGCCCCGTAGTCGGGGTTGGCCAGGTCCTGCGGGCCGTGCACCGTGTCGATGAAGCCCATGCCGGGCATCAGTCGCGGCGGGGCCAGCGGGTACAGCCAGAAGCCGAGCAGCGCCAGCACCGTCGCGAACGCGAGCGACGAGCGCGCCCAGCGGTAGTCGCTGGGGCGGCGGACGTACAGCACACCCATGATGGTCAGCGGCACCACGAAGTGGAAGGACGTGTAGTAGAAGTTGAAGAAGGACTCGGCCCAGTCCACCTTCACCATCGCGTGGTTGATCCAGTGTTCGACGTCGATGCCGAGCGCCTGCTCGATGGAGAAGATCTGCCGGCCGTGCTCCTCCGCCGCGGTCACACCGCCGGTCGCGGCGGTGCGGATGTGTGAGTAGGCGGAGTAGCCGACCCGTATCACCAGCAGTTCGAGCAGCAGGTTCGGGCGGCTGAGCACGCGCCGCCAGAACGGCAGCAGCGGCACCCGGCTCCAGCGGGCCGCCAGGGGCACGGCGTACTCGGTCGGCACGGGCCGGCGGAAGTACGGCGACGTGCGCGGCAGGAACGGCACCGCGACCGCCGCGGCCAGCGCCGCGACCAGCAGGACGTTGTCGCGTACGGGGTGCATCACCGCCATGTTGGGCAGCAGCATCGTGCCCGGCAGCGTCATCGCCAGGATCACCAGGACGGGCCACAGCATGCGGTCCGACGCGCGCTTGCCGACGCGGCCGACGACCGCGAGGAGCACCCACAGCAGCTGGTGCTGCCAGGCGGTGGGCGAGACGGCGACGGCCACACAGCCGGTCAGGGCGACGGCGAGGAGCAACTGGCCGTCCTGGGCGTAGCGGACGGCCCGGCGCAGCCCGAAGTAGCAGACAGCCGCGGCGAGGGCGGCGAAGAGCGCGATCTCGAGCGGGCCCTCCAGGCCGAGACGGAGCAGCGCGCCGTGCAGCGACTGGTTGGCGAGGCTGTCGGGGCGGGCGCCGAGCCCGGCGCCGGCGACGTGGTGCACCCAGTACGCCCAGGAGTCGCTCGGCAGCGCGGCCCAGGCGAGCGCCGAGCTGGCGGCGAATGTGCCCGCCGAGGTGACGGCGGCGCGTTTGCGGCCGGTGTACCAGAGCAGCGGGGCGAAGAGGAGCACCGTGGGCTGGAGGGCCGCGCCGAAGCCGATCAGTACGCCCGAGGATCTCTCCCCGCGCGCGGCGAAGCAGCCGAGCAGCACCAGCAGGACCGGGATGATGCTGGTCTGGCCGAGGCTGAAGCTGTTGCGCACGGGCAGCGAGAGCATCAGCAGGCTGATGGCCACGGGCGCCGCCAGCAGGCGGCTGCGGCGGGACACGGGGCCGGGCAGGGCGCGGGCGACGACCAGGCCGAGTACGACGACGAGCAGCAGCGTGCCGAAGGTCCAGGCGATGCCGAGCGCCTGCTCGGCGGCCCGGGTCAGTGGCTTCAGCACCAGTCCGGCGAACGGCGTGCCGGTGAACTTGTCGGCGTCGTACAGAGAGCCCTTCACATGCAGGACGCCGTTGTCACCGATCCAGGTCTCCAGTTCGGTGAGCCGCTCGCCGGGCGGCTGCCGGAGCACTGCCGCTGTCTGCCGTATCGCGAGCACGGCGGTGACGAGCCACAGGGCGGCCCTGGCGGCGCCCATCCTCGTCTCGGTCGTCGCACTCCCGTGCACGCTCTGCTCCGCGTTCGCCACGTCGCGCCGCGCCTCCCCACGTTCTGTGTTCCTGGTTCGTGTTGTTTATCCCGGCCGTTCCGGGTAGCCGGCTTCCTAGGGGTGTCTTATGGATCAGACCCGCTCCCTGATCCGGTCTGATCCATAAGACACCCCTCAGAGCCTCGCACTGCTCCATGAAGGAGACTCAGGCAACCCCCTCTTCGCCTGACTGTCACCCTGTTTTGACCGAAAGTCTCGTTTGGCGTTGCCGGAACCGAGAGGCCCACAGCATCGTCACAGGGGGCATGCGGGGGAACATACAAGACACAGCGCAGGTCCGCGCGCCAAGACAGCGACAGGTCCTGCTGGTGGTGCTGGCGCTGCTCGCGCTGCAGCTCGGATCGCTGATCAGCCCGGCGTACGCCTGTGGGTGCGGTGCGATGGTCCTGGACGGGCAGTCTCATATGTCGGTCGACCGGGAGACCTCGGTGGTCGGCTGGGACGGCCGTACGGAACAGATCCTGATGCGCTTCACGGTTGACGGAGACGCGCCCAAGGCTGCCTGGATCATGCCGGTGCCGAACCGCGCCACGGTCGAGCTCGGCGACAACGCCCTCTTCGACGAGCTGGAGACGGTCATCGCGCCGGAGCACCGGACCCGGCACTACTTCTGGCCCCGGGGCGACGACTGGCCCCTCTCGTCGGACTCCCGCGTTTACGCGGGCGCGCCAGCCCCCGGGAAGGGGGCGCCGGAGGTGGGCGTGGTCGGCCGTGAGCGCCTCGGCGACTTCGATGTCGCACGGCTGACGGCGACGGATCCGGGCGCCTTGCGCGGCTGGCTCGAACAGAACGGTTTTGAGCTGCCGGACGGTCTGACGGCCGAGCTGAAGCCGTATGTCGCGCAGAAGTGGGAGTACGTGGCGGTACGCCTGGCCCCCGAGGCGGAGGGCTCGGTGCTGCGCGGCACGCTCGATCCGCTGCGGCTGCGCTTCGCCAGCGACCGGCTGATCTATCCGATGCGGCTGTCGCGGCTGGCCAGGACCCCGCAGTCGCTGGGGCTGTTCGTGCTGGCGCCGCACCGCATGGAGCCGCGCAGCCCGATCGGCGGGGACGCGCCGGAGGTGACGTACGCGGGGAAGGTGCGGCCGAGCGGCGTGATCGACTCGTTCACGGGCGGGAGCGGCGGCGAGACCTTCCTGACGGCGCTGGACCAGGAGTTTCCCGAGCCGCGGCGGATCGACGGCGACCATGAGCTGCGGGCCGCCGCGAAGGACACCCCCTTCCGGCGGGTGGTGTACGACGACGAGCTGTTGACGGCGGGCGGATTCCCGGTGTGGCTGCTGACGGTCGGCGGGGGTCTGGCCGTGTCGGCGGCGGTGGCGCTGCTGGCCGTACGGGCGCGGCGGCGCAGGCCTGTCGTACCGCCTCCGGCGATACATGTGCCGCCGCCGATCGCCTGAAATAGGTTGAGGCGTATGACCCAGGAGAACCACGAGCAGTGGACCGCCGTAGACCGCTATGTCACCGACCGTCTCGCCCCGGCCGACGAAGCCCTGACCGCCGCCCTCGCGGCGAGCGAGGCGGCCGGACTGCCCGCCATCAACGTCGCCCCGAACCAGGGCAAGCTGCTGCACCTGCTGGCGCAGATGCAGGGCGCCCGCACGGTCCTCGAGATCGGCACGCTGGGCGGCTACAGCACGATCTGGCTGGCCAGGGCGCTGCCCGAGGGAGGCAGGCTGATCTCGCTGGAGTACGACCCGGCGCACGCCGAGGTGGCCCGCGCGAATCTCGCCCACGCGGGCCTCGACAAGATCGCTGAGGTCAGGACCGGCCCGGCGCTGGAGACCCTGCCGAAGCTGGTGGCGGAGCCGGGCGCGGGCCCGTTCGACCTGGTCTTCATCGACGCGGACAAGGCGAACAACCCGCATTACGTGGAGTGGTCGCTGAAGCTGACCCGTCCGGGCAGCGTGATCATCGTCGACAACGCGGTACGGGGCGGGTCGGTCCTCGACGCGGAGAGCACCGATCCGGCGATCGTGGGCACGCGGGAGATGTACGAGCTGGTGGCCCGGGAGCCGCGGCTGGACGCGACGGCGGTGCAGACGGTCGGCACGAAGGGGTACGACGGGTTCCTGCTGGCGCGGGTGGTGGCCTGAGCCCCTCGGCTCGGGCGCGGGCCGTACGGCAGGATGGCCGCATGAGCATTGTGAAGATCAACGTCCTGACTGTGCCCGAGGAGCAGCGCGAGGTGCTGGAGAAGCGCTTCGCGTCCCGCGCGGGCGCGGTGGAGAACTCCGACGGCTTCGAGTGGTTCGAGCTGCTGCGCCCCGTCGAGGGGACCGACCAGTACCTCGTCTACACGCGCTGGCGCAGTGAAGAGGACTTCCAGAACTGGATGTCGGGGTCGATGCAGGCGGCACACCGCGGCGGCGGTCCGGGCGGCGGCGAGCGTCCCAAGCCCGCCGCCTCCGGGTCCACGCTGTGGTCGTTCGAGGTGGTCCAACAGGCCGCTCCGAAGGCCTAGGGCCGCCTCTCGTTTGGATCTTGCGGGGCACGCGTGCCCCGCAAGACTCGGAGGACAGGCCCCAGGTCCAGGCTCAAGAACCGGGCCGCCGGCCAAACGGCCCGCCCCTACGGTAGAGAGATCGACATGACGACCTGGACCCTGGCTCCCGAGGCGTTCGACTCGCCCGACGCGAGTGCTCTGCGGCGCGAGTACTACGACGAGGTCGCGAGCCGCTACTGGAAGCGGCCCGCGACCGTCGAGGAGATCGACCAGGGGCTCGATGGGGACGGGGTCGAGCAACTCACGCCGCCCACCGGCCAGTTCGCCGTCGGCAGGTACGGCGACAAGGCCGCGGCCTGCGGCGGGGTGCTGATGCTCGACGACGAGCGCGCCGAGCTGACGCGCGTGTACATGCGCCCCGCCTTCCGCGGCAGGAAGGGCGCCGGCCTGCTGATGGAGATCCTGGAGAGCGAGGCGCGCCAACTCGGCGCCCGGCGGATGGTCCTGAACACCCGGCTCGATCTGATCGAGGCACGCACGCTGTACGTCCGGCACGGCTACGCGGAGATCCCGGCGTACTGCTCCGGTCCGTACATGGAGATCTGGTACGGCAAGGAGCTTTAGGCCGTGTCTGAGACCTGTCCGGTCGGTCAGGCCGCGTGGTCCCGTTTCGGCGGCGGGCCGTAGGGCCGCTCCGCGTCCGAGCCGCACAGCTCCGCGTTCAACTCCTCCACCAGCTGCACCAGATCGGTCGGCCGGTCCGGCCCCCACCAGTCGCCGAGCAGCTCCGAGAGGGACTCCTCCCTGGCCTTCGCCAGCTTCATGGCGGCCTCGAGTCCCCGCTCGGTGAGCATCAGTTGTACCCCCTCGCGGCGGGCCAGACCCCGCTCCTCCACCTGCCGGCCGGCGTCGGTGATGACGCTCAGCGGCACGGGCGTGGTGTCGGCGAGCAGGCCGGGCTCCACCGTGCCGTGCCGTCTCATCCTCAGCAGCAGCCAACTGGCCGCGGGCAGCATGTCGTACCCCGCCTTCACGGTGATCTTCTCGTAGATCTTGCGACGGCCTTCGCGGGAGCCCAGCACCGACAGGGCGCGGGCCACCTCCTCGTGCGAGGAGCGGGTGACCGGGTTGGAGGCCAGGGTCTCGCTGGGATCCGGTGCGGTCACCGAGCCGCGCAGCTTGTCCTCCTTCAGGAACCAGGCGACGACGAAGGCGAGCATCACCACGGGTACGGCGTACAGGAAGACGTTGGTGATGGCCGACGAGTACGCGTGGAGCACCGACGGGCGCAGCGCGGGCGGCAGTTCGGCGATGGCGCGCGGGTCGGCGGCCAGCTGCCCGGCGCTGACACCGGACGGCACCGGCTGACCGGCGAGTGCGCCGGCGAGCTTGTCCTGGAGCCCGTAGGTGAAGAGCATGCCGAAGATGGCGACACCGAACGACGCTCCGATGGACCGGAAGAAGGTCGCACCGGCGGTGGCGACGCCAAGGTCCTGGTAGCTGACGGCGTTCTGCACGACCACCACGAGCACCTGCATGACCAGGCCGAGTCCGGAGCCGAAGACGAAGAAGCACGCACTCATCTCCCAGGTGGAGCTGGTCTCGTCGAGCAGGTGGAGCAGCACCAGGCCGATGGCGGTGACGCCCGTGCCCGCGATGGGGAAGACCTTCCAGCGGCCGGTACGGCTGACGATCTGGCCGGAGCCGGTGGAGGTGATCAGCATGCCGAGCACCATCGGCAGCATGTACACGCCGGACAGGGTCGGTGTGATGCCATGGACGACCTGCAGGAAGGTCGGCAGATAGGTCAGCGCGCCGAACATCGCGAAGCCGACGATGAAGCTGATGACGGCGACGAGGCTGAAGGTGCGGATCCGGAAGAGGTTGAGCGGCAGTACGGGTTCGGCGACGCCCCGTTCGACGTACACGAACACGACGAGGAGTACGGCTCCGAGGACGGCGAGGCCGACGATCTGCGCCGAGCCCCACGCCCAGGTGGTGCCGCCGAGGGAGGCGACGAGGACCAGGCAGGTGGCGACGGAGGCGATGAGGAAGGTGCCGAGGTAGTCGATCGTGTGCTTGGTCTTGCGTACGGGGATGTGCAGTACGGCGGCGATGACTATCAGCGCGATGACGCCGACGGGCAGGTTGATGTAGAAGACCCAGCGCCAGCTGAGGTGCTGGGTGAAGAAGCCGCCGAGCAGCGGGCCCAGCACGCTGGTGGCGCCGAAGACCACGCCGAACAGGCCCTGGTACTTGCCGCGTTCGCGCGGCGAGACGATATCGCCGACGATCGCCATCGACAGCACGATCAGCCCGCCGCCGCCGAGGCCCTGGAGCGCGCGGAAGCCGATGAGCTGGGGCATGTTCTGGGCGATGCCGCAGAGGGCGGAGCCGATGAGGAAGATGACGATGGCGGTCTGGAACAGCTTCTTTCGGCCGTACTGATCGCCCAGTTTGCCCCACAGTGGCGTGGCGGCGGTCGCGGCCAGCATGTACGCCGTGACCACCCACGACAGATGCTCCAGGCCGCCGAGGTCACTGACGATGGTCGGCAGGGCGGTGGAGACGATGGTCGTGTCGAGGGCGGCGAGCAGCAGTCCCAGCAGCAGTGCACCGATGGCGACCATGACGGTCTGCCGGTTCTGCCCCTCGCCCGGGGCCGGACTCACGGCGGGGGTGCCCACTTCCTGAGCCATGCCGATCTCCTCGGTTCCGCGCCCACCTCAGCCGCTCTGAACACTGTCGTCCCCATCCTGGCGGGTGTGACCGGTTATGGCCTGCCGAGCGTGGGCGCGCAGGGCCGGGCTCCGTTCGGCGTCGCGAGGGGCCGCTGCATAATCGCTCGCAGCACAAGGGGAGGGAACCAGCGATGACCGGACACCTGTGTCCTGAATGCGGTACGCCGCGCGATGCCGAGGGCAGAGCCGGGCCCGGCTGCGTCTGTGCGGATCGGGTCGCCGACGCGGTACAGGCAGAACGGCAGGCGGAGGTCGCGGCGGCGGCGGATTTCGATCCGCTGCGCGTACGGCCGTATGTGACGCTGCAGAACGTGGCGGAGAGCGGCGCCGCGCCGGACCGGGGGACGGCGCGGGGCCGGGTAGCCATGCCGGACCGGGGAACGGTGCCGGGTGCGGCGCCGGGGGCGGTGCCGGACGGGGCGACGGTGCCGCTGCCGCTGGCGGACGCGGTGGATCCGGCGCAGCACGCGGTGGATCCGGCGCGGCACGACGAGACGGCCACACTCGCCCCTCTCGACCTCACCCCGGTGCGGCGCAGCCGGCACAGCCGGCACAGCCGGCGCCGGAGGCCGTACAAGGGGCTCATGGTGGTCGCGGCGGCGGTGACGGTGGCCGGGACGGCGGCGTTCGCCGGAGGGCTGTTCTCCGGGGACGACAAGCGCGAGAGGGCGCTGCCGGACAGGGAGACCGGCGCGCCGACCGTGAGCGCCCTGCCGGACGCGCCCACAGCGTCGCCGGACCGGTCCGGATCCGCGACGGCCGATGCGTCGGCCTCGCCGACCGGTACGGCATCGGCGGAGCAGTCCGCCTCCCGTACGTCCCCCGGCTCGACCGCAACCGCCGACCCGTCGACCCCGCTCTCGACCGTGCGGGCCACGGGCTCGGTGTCCGAGGCGCCACCGGCGCCGGGGTCGGGCACGCTGCGCAGCGGGGACAGCGGACCGGCGGTCGTGGAGCTCCAGCAGCGGCTGGCCAAGGTGTTGCTGTACGGGGGCCCGATGGACGGGGAGTACGACGGGTCCGTCGAGGACTCGGTGCGGTTCTTCCAGGACAGCCGGGACATCAAGGGCGATCCCGCGGGCGTCTACGGCCCGAAGACGCGGCGGGCGCTGGAGGCGGAGACGCAGTAGCCGTGACCGCCTCGAGGAGCATGGTCGGTCGCTCGGGACGAGGCCGGGGTGGACGCGGGCACCCACTCTTTGTATCGTGGTGGAACAAAGTGGCTTCGCCCGTACTCCCTGACCGGCGGGCGGAGCCGCTTCTTCTCCTCCTTCCGCGCCCTGGAGTACGCCGATGCCGGCAGTCACCCCGTCCGATCTGACCGCCCGCGCCCTCCTGCTGGACATGGACGGCACCATCGTCAACTCGGACGCCGTGGTGGAGCGCTGCTGGCGCCTCTGGGCGACCGAGCACCGCCTGGACCCGGACGAGGCGCTGAAGGTCGTCCACGGCCGTCAGGGATACGCCACCATGGCGGTGCTCCTGCCGGACCGCCCCATGGAGCAGAACTACGCCGACAACCGCGTGATGCTCGCCCAGGAGACCGCGGACACGGACGGCGTCGTGCCCGTCGCGGGCGCGCCCGCCTTCATGGCCGCCGTCGCGGGCCTCCCGCACGCCCTGGTGACGTCGGCGGACGAGGCGCTCGCCCAGGCCCGGATGACGGCGGCCGGTCTCCCGATGCCGCGGATCCGGGTCACCGCGGAGCACGTCGGCGCGAGCAAGCCGGACCCGGAGGGCTTCCTCAAGGGCGCGGCCGAGCTGGGGTTCGACCCGGCGGACTGCGTGGCATTCGAGGACTCCGAGGCGGGCATCCAGGCGGCGCGGGCGGCGGGTATGCGCGTGGTGGGCGTGGGGCCGCGGGCGGCGGCGCTGGGCCCGGACGTGCATGTCCCTGACCTCACCGGGCTGACAGTGTCCGCGGGGCGGGACGGCACGATCGCGCTGCGGGTGGCGCGCCGGGGGGCCTGAACCTCGGGCCGCCCGCAGCGGGCTTGCTCCCCTGCCCGGGCACCGGCTACGCAAGCGCCTCGTAAAGGCTCACGCCCGCCAGGACCAGCATCAGCCCCGCCGCCACCCTCGTGATCAGCCGCAGCGGCACATACCGCATCAGCGTCCTCCCGCCGAGGATCCCGATCGCCGCCACCGCCCACAGCGCCAGCACCGCCCCGACCCCCACCGAGACCGGGTTGTCGTAGCGCGCCGCGAGGTTGGCCGTCATGATCTGGGTCAGGTCGCCGAACTCCGCGACCAGGATGAGCATGAAGCCCGCCCCCGAGACCTTCCAGAAGGACTGGTCCGCCGGGGGCTTGACGCTGTCCGCGTCGCCGTCGCCCCTCTTCAGGAGCAGCATCAGCGCGCCCGCGAGGAAGAGGAGGCCGACCACCGCCTGGACCAGCCGGTGCGGCAGCAGGGTCAGTACGCTGCCCGCCGCGATGGCGAGCGCGACATGAACGGCGAAGGCGGCCGCGACGCCCGCGAAGACGTACGAGGCGCGGTAACGGGTCCCGAGCATCAGACCGGCGAGCGCGGTCTTGTCGGGGAGTTCGGCAAGGAAGACGACGCCGAAGGTGATCGCCATGACGGTGAAGCTGATCATGGGTGGGAGTTCCTCAATCGGTCGGGCTGCCCGTACCGAGAGACCTGGCAATAAGAGGGGTCGCTCCGGCACGGCAGCGTCACATGAACATGCAGGACACTGCGGCCGAAGGTCTCGCTGGCGGGCCTTGGAAGGTCCGCCTCCGGGCGCCGGCCGGAACGAGTCCCAGCAGTATGTCGACGAATCCGGCGAAGAGCTACTCCCCTTCTGCTCCGTCCAGGGTACGGGACGGGCCCCTCAGGCCGGATCCCGGTACAGCCGCCCCCGCGCCACCAGCTCGAGCACCAGCGACACCGCCACCGCCTGCACCGCCATCAGCGCGACCAGCACGAACAGCTGCACCGCGCCCGCCAGCGCCGGTGAGGCCCCGCCCAGCAGCATGCCGACGAACGCGCCCGGCAGCGTGACAAGGCCCACGGTCCTGGTCTGGTCGAGCCCCGGCAGCAGCGCGTCGGCCGCGGGGCCGCGCGCCACCTCGAGCCGCGCGTCGCGGTCGAGCAGGCCGAGCGCCATCCCCGCCTCCACCTCTCCCCGCCGCAGCCCCAGCTCGTCCAGTGCCCGCCGCCCGCCGAGCACGGTCGCCGTGAGCGCCCCGCCGATGAGGATGCCGGTCACCGGGATCAGCGCGATGCCCTTCAGCGGCACCAGGCCGGTGAGCAGCAGTGCGGCGACGACGGGCACGACACCCGCGGCGATCGGCAGCCACGCCCACCACCAGGTGCGGTTCCCGGTGATGCGGCGGCCGGCCGTCCATACAGCCACGGCGTACATCAGCAGCAGAAAGGCGAGCAGCAGCGATACGGAGCGGACCACCCACCCGATCACCAGGGAGACGGCCCCGAGTTGGACCGCCGCGCGTACGCCGGCGACGGCGATTTCGCGGGCCCGTCCGAGGTGAGCGACGGCGGCCACGGTCGCCGCGACGGCCAGCAGTACGGCCAGTACGACCCCAAATGTGACATTGACCGTCAGCAGCACGCGGCAACCCTACGCCGCTGTCCGGTATGTGCCGGGGCGTCAGAACCCTTGATGTGACGTGCCCATGTCGCCACCCTGTTACCTGGCGCACCCCCCAAGGAAACCTGGCGCCGCGAGCATGGCCACGCCCGAACGGCCAAGCTCCCCCCACATCAAAGGAGTTCGCATGTCTGGTGTCTACGCGCGTCAAACCCGCCGCATAGCCGTACTCGCCGCCACCGCCGCCCTCGCCACCACGGGTCTGCTGGCCACCGCTCCCGCCGCCCAGGCCTCCCCGCCCACCCCGGTCAGCGCCGCCACCGCCCGCACCTACCTCAGCCAGCTGACCGTGGCGGCGGAAGGTTCCTCCTCCGGCTACAGCCGCGACCTGTTCCCGCACTGGATCACCCAGTCGGGCACGTGCAACACCCGCGAGGTCGTCCTCAAGCGCGACGGCTCGAACGTCCAGCAGGACTCCAGCTGTGCGGCGGTCAGCGGCAGTTGGTACTCCGAGTACGACGGCGCCACCTGGACCCTGGCCTCCGACCTCGACATCGACCACGTGGTCGCGCTCTCCGAGGCCTGGAAGTCCGGCGCGAACAGCTGGACCACGTCCAAGCGCCAGCAGTTCGCCAACGACCTGACCCGTCCGCAGCTGATCGCCGTCACCGACAACGTGAACCAGTCCAAGGGCGACCAGGACCCGGCGGAGTGGCTGCCGTCGCGCACCTCGTACCGCTGCACGTACGCCCGGATGTGGGTGCACGTGAAGTACTACTGGGGCCTGAAGGTGGACTCCGCCGAGAAGAGCGCGCTCCAGGGCATCCTCAACGGCTGCTGACCAGCTGAACGACTGCTGGCCAGGGCCTGACAGTCCGGCCACGATCACGGCCGGAACCTGGCCGACCTCCCCTGTCGTTCCGTACGGTACGGGGCGACAGAGGAGGGCACACATGGCCGGGCTGCGGCTGGGACCACTGCTGAGGTACGTCGACTGGGAATCCGGCGGGAGCGCGACCGTCTGGATCGAGGCCGACCGCCCCTGCACAGCCGAGGTCCGGTGCGCGGACGGCGCACAAGGGGCTTCGCGGACATTCCAGATCGCCGGCCACCACTACGCGCTGGTGCCGGTGACCGGCCTGACGCCCGGCACCGCGACCGCGTACGACGTGCTGCTCGACGGCCGCCAGGTCTGGCCGCTGGAGGGCTCCACGTTCCCGGCGAGCACGATCCGTACGCCCGACGTGCCCTCCGACGGCGTCACCGTCTCCTTCGGCTCCTGCCGCTGGTCGGCCGCCCCCGCCGGTGAACACGACCCGGTCGGCCCGGACGCCCTCGACACCCTCGCGACCAAGCTCGCCGCCGACCCCACCGCCGCACGCCCCGATGTGCTGCTCCTGCTGGGCGACCAGGTGTACGCGGACGCGACCTCCAAGGCGACGCAGGCATGGCTCGCCGCCCGCCGGGATCTGAGCGAGCCGCCCGGCGCGGAGGTCGCGGACTACGAGGAGTACACCCGCCTCTACGACGAGTCCTGGCTCGACCCCGAGGTCCGCTGGCTGCTCTCCACCGTCCCCAGTTCCATGATCTTCGACGACCACGACGTGATCGACGACTGGAACACCAGCGCGTCATGGCTGGCCGAGATGCGGACGACCGCCTGGTGGCAGGAGCGGGTGCTCAGCGGGCTGATGTCGTACTGGGTCTATCAGCACCTCGGCAATCTCTCTCCGGCGGCGCTGGAGTCGGACGAGCTGTACGCGGCGGTACGGGCCGCCCCGGACGGCACCGACCGGCTCAGGCAGTTCGCCGCCCAGGCCGATTCCGACCCGGCCTGTGTCCGCTGGAGCTACCGCCGCGACTTCGGCCGGACCAGGCTGCTGATGGTCGACACCCGCGCCGCCCGCGTCCTGGACGAGCAGAAGCGGGCGATGCTCGACGAGGCCGAGGCCCAGTGGGTGCGCGACCAGGCGCTGGAGGGGCCCGGATCGTACGACCACCTCCTGATCGGCACCTCGCTGCCCTGGCTGCTGCCGCCGCTGATCCATGACGCCGAGAGCTGGAACGCCGCGCTGTGCCGGGGCGAGCGCGGCGGGAGATGGGCGCGCTTCGGCGAGGACCTGCGCAGACGTGCCGACCTGGAGCACTGGGCGGCCTTCCCCGACTCCTTCGGGAAACTGACGCAGCTGATCGCGGAGGCGGCGAGCGGGGAGGGAGCCCCGGCGACCGTGTGTGTGCTGTCGGGCGATGTGCACCACGCGTACGTGGCGGAGCCGCTCTGGCGGGATGCCGCGCAGCCGGACGCGCGCGTGCTGCAGCTGACCTGCTCGCCCGTGCACAACTCCATTCCCCGCGTGGTCCGGCTCGGCTTCCGTTTCGGCTGGAGCCGGGCGGGACGGCGGCTCGGCCACGCCCTGGCCCGCCACGGCCGGGCGGGCAGGCCGCCGGTCAGCTGGCACCGGACGGGCGGTCCGTGGTTCGGCAACCAGCTGATGACGCTGACGCTGCGCGGGCGTTCGGCGGAGCTCAGGCTGGACCAGGCACGGGTGGCCGGGGCCGCCGGGAACGGCAGGAGCACGGGCGCGCGACTGGTGACGGTGGAGGAGCGGGAGCTGACCGCGGACCGTGATCCTTCACACAGCGGAAGGTGATCCTCGACCCAGGGGTTCGACTCCGGGCCCGCCAACGGCATGATGAGGCGGACGCTCAGCTTCCAAGCACCCCACATGCCCCGGGAGTTCCCGCTTTGTCCGACGTACGCGACGTACTGTCCGCAGTTCCGCCCGCCCGTGCCCGCGCCGTCGCGGTCGTCGGCGCAGGGCCCCGCGGTACCTCCGTACTGGAAAGACTCTGCGCCTCGG
This sequence comes from Streptomyces lunaelactis, assembly GCF_003054555.1. Lineage (NCBI taxonomy): Bacteria > Bacillati > Actinomycetota > Actinomycetes > Kitasatosporales > Streptomycetaceae > Streptomyces > Streptomyces lunaelactis. The sequence goes on from NZ_CP026304.1 coordinate 2,578,925, forward strand.
CCCCCGAGCTGGCCCCGGGGGCCCGGCTCACGGTTCACCTCGTTGACCCCGCACCGCCGGGCGCCGGCTGCGTCTGGCGTACGGACCAGCCCGCCGAGCTGCTGATGAACACGGTGGCTTCGCAGGTGACCCTGTTCACGGACGACAGCGTGGAGTGCGAGGGGCCGGTACGCCCGGGTCCGAGCCTGTACGAGTGGGCGGCCGCCCACACCGGCGAGGCCCTCGGCCCGGACGACTACCCGACGCGGGCCTGTTACGGCCGCTACCTGGAGTGGGCGTTCCGCGAGACGGTCACCGGCGCACCGGAGACGGTGCGGGTGGAGGTCCACGGGGCGCGTGCGGTGCGCCTGGAGGACGAGCTGCCGCCGGAGGCGCACGACGGGGTGGCGGAAGCGTCGCCCGACGGTCCTGCCGCGCCCCGGCAGACCCTCACCCTCGATGACGGGACCATCCTCGCCGGGCTCAGCGCGGTGATCCTCGCGCAGGGCCATCTCCCGGTGATCTCCCGCCAGACGCAGGCGCATCTCGCCGAGTACGCAGCCCGCCACCCGCGCCTGCACTACTTCGCGCCCGCCAGCCCCGCGGATCTCGACCTCTCGGCCGTCGCCCCTGGAGAACCGGTTCTGCTGCGTGGCCTCGGCCTCAACTTCTTCGACCACATGGCCCTGTTGACGACCGGCCGCGGCGGCACCTTCGTACGCACCGACGGCGGCACGCTCGCCTACCGCCCCTCCGGCCGCGAGCCCCGGTTGTACGCGGGGTCGCGGCGCGGCGTCCCGTACCAGGCACGCGGCGACAACGCCAAGGGGCCCTCCGGACGGCACGAACCGCTCGTGCTGACCCAGGATGTGATCGCCGTCTTCCGCAAGCGCGCGGCCGAGGGCGATCCGCCGGACTTCCTTTCGGAGATATGGCCGCTCGTTGCCAAGGAGGTGGAGACGGTCCACTACGAGGCGCTGCTCGCGGATCGCGAAGACGCCGCGCCGCTCGGTGCGTTCCGGCACGACGCCTTCCGGGACAGGTTCCTCGGCACAGCGCACGGCAGCGCCCAAGAGGCCGCCGTACTGGACGCGTTCGGCGTCGCGGACGCGGACCGCTGGTCCTGGGACCGGATCTCTCGCCCGTACGCCGGTGAGAACTTCGGCTCCCCCGCCGAGCACCGCGCCTGGCTCCTCGCCCATCTGCGCCGGGACGCCGTCCAGGCCGCACTCGGCAATGTCGCGGGACCGCTGAAGGCCGCCCTCGACGTACTGCGCGACCTCCGTAACGAGCTGCGTCAGATCGTGGACCACGACGGCCTGTCCGGCACCTCACGCCGCGATCATCTCGACCGCTGGTACACCCCGTTGAACGCGTTCCTCTCCATCGGCCCGCCGCGCCGCCGGATCGAGGAGATGACGGCACTGATCGAGGCGGGCGTCCTGGATGTGGTCGGCCCGCGCACGACGATCGGGATGGCGGACGGGGTCTTGGAGGGAGCCTTCACCGCCGAATCGCCCGATGTCCCCGGCTCCTTCGTCACGGCGACCACGCTCATCGAGGCACGGCTGCCGGAACCGGACCTCCGGCGGACCTGTGACGAGCTGCTCGGCCGGCTGCTGGCGGCGGGCCAGTGCCGCCCGCACTCGATCGACGGTTACGAAACCGGAGGGCTGGACGTAACCCCGCGCCCGTACCGTCTGATCAACCGTCAAGGCCGTCCGCATCCCCGGCGCTTCGCGATCGGGGTGCCCACCGAGGGCGTGCACTGGGTGACCGCGGCCGGGGCCAGGCCGGGAGTCGACTCGGTGACGCTCGCGGACGCGGACGCGGTGGCGCGCGCCGCACTGCGCACGCTCGGAACACCGCGCAGGCACCCGGGCACGCGGCCGGAAGCGGAATCCAGGGCGAAGAACGACCGCCAACCTAATGTTGAACTTGCAAGCATTGATTAGGTCTGCCTAGCCTAGGGCCTCCCTCGTCGGTTCACGTCCCCAGACCGCAAGGAGTCCCCCCATGGCCAATCGCCCCCTTCCCACCCTTCCCAGCCGTCTGAACCAGGCCCAGCCCTACGTGCTCGGCCTGTTCCGCACAGTCGTCGGCCTGCTCTTCGCCTGCCAGGGCGCCGCCTCGCTCTTCGGCGTCCTCGGCGGCGCGGGCGGTGGCGGCGGCACCATCCCGGCCGGCACCTGGCCCGGCTGGTACGCCGGGGTGATCGAGCTGGTCGGCGGCGTTCTGGTGCTGCTCGGCCTCGGCACCCGCAGCGCCGCGTTCGTCGCCTCGGGCTCGATGGCGTACGCGTACTTCACGGTCCACCAGCCCGAGGGGCTCTTCCCGCTGCAGAACAGCGGCGAGGGATCCGTGCTCTACTGCTGGGCGTTCCTGCTGCTGGTCTTCACCGGGCCGGGCGCGCTGGCGCTGGACCGGGTGTTCGCCCCGCGCGGCAAGAGCCGGGCGGCGGACGAGGAGCGCAAGGAGCAGGCCACGGCCGTCGCGGTCTGACCCCGGGCTGCCCCGCCGGAAGCACCCGAAGCACGCGAGCGCCCGGCCCCGTAGGACGAGGGACCGGGCGCTTCGGCTTCGTTAAGTCTCATCGTTCGTCCGGCCGTTCGTCTCGACGTTCGTCTCCCCGTTCGCCTCCCCGTTCGTCTTCGCGTTCGTCTTCCCGGGGGACGTGAGACGTACAACATCGGCGACCCCCTGGCGATCTCGAGGTAAACCCCAGGCGTACGCTGTACAGCTGTACTGCCGCCCCTGCCGCTCCCCTGCGACGTCGCGGCGTTCTTTACGAACCGGGGAGTTAAAGGTGCTCGAGAGTATTGGGTCGCTGACCGGCAGCCCATGGATCTACGCCGTCGTGGCGCTGTCCGTACTCCTCGACGTGTTCCTGCCCGTACTCCCCAGCGGCGTCCTGGTGATCACCGCGGCCACCGCAGCCGCCGCGGGCTCGACCACGGCCACCGCCTCCGTCGCGGCCGCGCAGGTGCAGCGCGAGGTGCCCTCGCTGCTCGTCCTGATCCTGTGTGCGGCCACCGCCTCCGTGCTCGGCGACCTCGTCGCCTACCGGCTGGCCTGGCGCGGCGGCGACCGGCTGGACCGGGCGATCGCCCGCTCGCGCAAGCTGACCACCGCGCAGGAACGTCTCGGAGCGGCCCTCAGCCGCGGCGGCGGCGCGCTCGTCGTGATCGCCCGCTTCGCCCCTGCCGGCCGCTCGGTCGTCTCCCTGGGCGCGGGCGCGGCACACCGCAAGGTGAAGGACTTCCTGCCCTGGTCGGCCCTGGCGGGCGTGGCCTGGGCGGGCTACAGCGTGGGCCTCGGCTACTTCGGCGGCCAGTGGCTGGGCGCGAGCTGGGTCGGCGCGGCCGTCTCCGTGCTCGCACTGTTCGCGGCGGGAGCCGTGGCCGGGTACGTCATGCGGCGTCCGGCCGCTACGCCGACGCCGGTTCCGGCACCTGAGCCGGCTGCTTAGCGGCGGCCCCGCGCACCTCGATCCCTTCGAGCAGCTTGCGGGTCGCCTCGGTGATCTCGTCGACGGCCTGCTCGAAGACCTCGCGGTTGTGCGCGGCAGGGGCACGGAAGCCGGACACCTTGCGCACGTACTGCAGGGCAGCGGCGTGGAAGTCCTCCTCGGTGGCCTCTTCGGGGAGCACGGGCGGGCGGAGGGTCTTGATACTGCGGCACATGAGTTCAGTGTGCCCCGTGCGACTGCCTCGGGGCGAGGCAGTCGATGTGCCGGGGAAAGCGGCGCCGCCCATGCCGGAGGCCCCTCCGCCTGTTGGCAGAGGGGCCTCTGACATGCGCCTACAGGGGACGGGGACTACGAAGTGGCCGCCCGTACGACCGCCGCCGTCAGCCGGTCGTTCTCCTCGGCGGCGCCGCCCGGGTAGGCGTACCGGCGCCGGACGTAGCCGTACGCGACACCGCTGCCCGGATCGGCGAACGCCAGCGCCCCCGCCGCACCGCTGTGACCGAAGGCGTCCGCACCCAGGAACCGGTACCGCACCCCCATCGCCTGGAAGCCGAGGCCGAACTGGTCCTGCTCACCGGTGACCGCATCGGTGCCCACCGCGTACAGCGGGCAGAACTCCGCGATCGTGTCCGCCTTCAGCAACGGCGCCCTGCCGTCCACCTCGCTGATGGCGGCGGCGTACATCCCCGCGACCCCTCGCGCGCTCCCGACCCCGCCTGCCGATGCCTGGCCGAGTGCCCGCACCGCACGGGTGTTGGCGAACTCCACCAGGTCGGTGGGCGGGGTGGCGTTGAAGCCGAAGGCGATCCCCAGCAGGCTGTTCGGATCCGGGGCATTGGCCTGGAGCTCGGCGAGCTGCTCCGGCGTGGGCCGCATCGGCAGCACGTCCGCGTAGCGCGCTTCGAGCGCCTCGGGCAGCCCGAGATGGAAGTCGAGCCCGTACGGAGCCCTCACCCGCTCCTCGAACAGCTCCTGGATCGAGCGCCCTGTGACCCGCCGCACGACCTCGCCGGTGAGGGCGCCGATCACGAAGGCGTGGTAGC